>NZ_JBHSKJ010000011.1:0-267726 GCF_042657885.1 Streptomyces aureoversilis | reverse complement strand
CCTTCAGCGCCAGGTGCAGCATGACGATCGAGTCCTTGCCGCCGGAGAACAGCAGCACCGGCCGCTCGAACTCCCCCGCCACCTCACGGAAGACGTGCACCGCCTCCGACTCCAGCACCTCCAGGTGAGGCAGCGCGAAGGGGCTACCGGGGGCGCTCATGCCAGCCCCCGTCCCGCCAGCAGGGCGTGCAGCGCCCCTGCCGACTCCGCCACGCTCTGCCCGTGCGCCTCGATCCGCAGGTCCGGGTCGGCCGGCGCCTCGTAGGGGTCGTCGACGCCCGTCAGCCCGGAGATCTCGCCCGCGGCCTGCCGTGCGTACAGGCCCTTGACGTCCCGCACCGAGCACACCTCGACGGGCGTGGCCACGTGCACCTCCAGATAGCCGGTGCCCCGCTCCTGGTGGTGCTTGCGCACCGCCTCGCGGGAGTCCGCGTACGGCGCGATCACCGGGACGAGCACCTTCACGCCGTGCGCGGCGAGCAGCTGTGCGACGAAGCCGATCCGCCGCACGTTGGTGTCCCGGTCCTCCCGGGAGAAGCCCAGCCCGGCCGAGAGGAACTCGCGGATCTCGTCGCCGTCCAGCACCTCCACCCGGTGTCCCTCGTCGCGCAGCCGCCCGGCCAGCGCCCGGGCGATCGTGGTCTTGCCCGCGCTCGGCAGGCCGGTGAGCCAGATGGTGGCCCCGCTCATCGCTTGCTCCTGCTCCTGTGTCATCCGTGCAGCCCGCATTCGGTCTTGGCCAGCCCCGCCCAGCGGCCGGCGCGCGCGTCCTCGCCCTCGGCGACCCTGCGGGTGCAGGGCGCGCAGCCGACGGAGGCGTAGCCGTCCATCAGCAACGGGTTGGTGAGCACGCCGTGTTCGGCGACGTACGCGTCCACATCCTCCTGGGTCCAGCGGGCGATGGGGGAGACCTTCACCTTCCGCCGCCGCTCGTCCCAGCCGACGACGGGGGTGCCCGCGCGGGTGGGGGACTCGTCGCGGCGCAGCCCGGTCGCCCAGGCGTCGTACGCGGCGAGCCCGCGCTCCAGCGGCTCGACCTTGCGCAGCGCGCAGCACAGGTCGGGGTCGCGGTCGTGCAGCCGGGGGCCGTGGGCGGCGTCCTGTTCGGCGACGGTCGCGCGGGGCGTGAGCGTGATGACGTTGACGTCCATCACGGCGGCGACCGCGTCGCGGGTGCCGATGGTCTCCGGGAAGTGGTAGCCGGTGTCGAGGAAGACGACGTCGACGCCTGGCAGGGCGCGCGAGGCGAGGTGGGCGACGACCGCGTCCTCCATGGAGGAGGTGACGCAGAAGCGCTCCCCGAAGCTCTCGGCGGCCCAGCGCAGTATCTCCGGCGCCGTGGCCTCCTCCAGCTCGCGGCCCGCCCGTTCGGCGAGCGCCCGCAGATCGGTGGCGGTCATGAGGTGCCGTCCCCTTCGCCGGGTACGGGTACGGGTACGGGTGCGGGGCCCCGGTGGCGCGGGGCCAGCAGCCCGAGGAACGACAGCCGGAACGCCCGGCTGCAGGCGGCGCATTCCCAGGCGCCGTGCCCTTCCTCGGAGGGGCGCAGGTCCTCGTCGCCGCAGTAGGGGCAGTAGAAGGGGGCGGCGCGTCCGCTCATGACAGGTCCGCCTCACCGGCGCGCGCGACCCAGGACGCGAACCGCTCGCCGTCCTCGCGCTGTTCGCCGAAGCGGGTCAGCACCCGCTCGATGTAGTCGGGCAGTTCCGCGGAGGTGACCTTCAGGCCGCGGACCTTGCGGCCGAAGCCGGCCTGCAGGCCCAGCGCACCGCCCAGGTGCACCTGGAAGCCCTCGACCTGGCGGCCGTCCGCGTCCAGCACGAGCTGGCCCTTGAGGCCGATGTCGGCGGTCTGGATGCGGGCGCAGGCGTTGGGGCAGCCGTTGATGTTGATGGTGACCGGCTCCTCGAAGTCCGGCATCCGGCGCTCGAGTTCGTCGATCAGGGAGGCGCCGCGCGCCTTGGTCTCCACGATGGCGAGCTTGCAGAACTCGATGCCGGTGCAGGCCATCGTGCCGCGCCGGAAGGGGGAGGGCGTGACCTGGAAGCCCAGCGCCTCCAGCCCGGCGACGAGGGACTCCACCTGCCCGCGCGCCACGTCCAGAATGATCATCTTCTGCTCGACCGTGGTGTTGAGCCGGTCCGAGCCGTGGGCCGCGGCCAGTTCGGCGATCTTGGTGAGGGTGGCGCCGTCCACCCGCCCGACGCGCGGGGCGAAGCCCACGTAGAAGCGGCCGTCCTTCTGCTCGTGCACGCCTATGTGATCGCGCCAGCGGTTGCTCGGCTCGGCCGGCGGCGGCCCGTCGGCGAGCTTGCGCTTGAGGTACTCGTTCTCCAGGACGTCGCGGAAGCGCTCCGGGCCCCAGTCGGCCATCAGGAACTTCAGCCGGGCGCGGGTGCGCAGCCGCCGGTAGCCGTAGTCGCGGAAGATGCCGACGACGCCCGCCCACACGTCCGGCACGTCCTCCAGCGGCACCCAGGTGCCGAGCCGCTCGCCGAGCCGGGGGCTGGTGGACAGCCCGCCGCCCACCCAGACGTCGAAGCCGGGCCCGTGCTCGGGGTGGACGACGCCGACGAACGCGATGTCGTTGATCTCGTGGACCACGTCCTGCACCGGCGAGCCGGAGACCGCCGACTTGAACTTCCGCGGCAGGTTGGAGAATTCCCTGCTGCCGATGTAGCGGCGCTCGATCTCCTCGATGGCGGGCGTGCCGTCGATGATCTCGTCCGCGGCGATCCCGGCGACCGGCGAACCGATGATCACGCGCGGGCAGTCGCCGCACGCCTCCGTCGTCGACAGCCCGACGGCCTCCAGCTTCTCCCAGATGGCGGGCACGTCCTCGATGCGCACCCAGTGCAACTGGATGTTCTGCCGGTCGGTGATGTCGGCCGTGCCGCGGGCGTAGGTCTGCGAGACCTCGCCGATGGCGCGCAGCTGGGCGACGGTGAGCCGGCCGCCGTCGATGCGGACGCGCATCATGAAGTACTCGTCGTCCAGCTCCTCCGGCTCCAGGACCGCGGTCCTGCCGCCGTCGATCCCCGGCTTGCGCTGGGTGTACAGCCCCCACCAGCGCATCCGTCCGCGCAGGTCCGCGGGGTCGATGGAGTCGAAGCCGGCCTTCGAGTAGATCGTCTCAATGCGTGTCCGCACGTTGAGACCGTCGTCGTCCTTCTTGAACTGCTCGTTGCCGTTGAGCGGGGTGAAGTGGCCCACGGCCCACTGGCCCTCGCCGCGGTGGCGGCCGGCCTTGCGGCGGGACGTGGCGGCTGAGGGGGTGTGCGAGGTGGCAGCCATGGCGGTATGTCCTTCGGTGGCCTGCGGGTACGCCCACGGGTGCCCCCGGCCTGCGTACGGGTACGGGTACGGGTGCTCACGGGGCTGCGTGGGTGCGCAAGGGGGACGCTCGTCCGCGGCATCGGGGACGGCGGGGGAGCGGGCGAAAGTCAGGAAACGGCAGTGCTGGTGCTGAGACGTCAGCCCGCCGGACAGATGGCGCTGGACACGCGGACGAGGTCGACGTGACGCCGACTCACCAAGACGATTCCAGCTCCGGACATGGGGGAAGCGTGGCACGGCGGGATCCGGCCAGTCCACCATTGTCCGTAATATGGACGAACCCGTCCCGCATCGCGGGACGGGTTCGCTCGGCGGCCTGTGCCGCCCGTGACGGGTGCGGTGCCTGTGCTCAGGCGTGGGCGCCCGGCCAGGGCCCGGGCGGCGCGGTCTCCGGCTGCTCCTCGGTCTTGGTCGCAAACAAACGGAAGCCGCGCTTCTCGTAGTTGGCCACCGCGTGCTCGCCGTCCAGGCTGCAGGTGTGCAGCCAGACCCGCCTGGTCGGCTCCAGGCCCTCCCAGCGGTCGGCCAGGTCCCAGGCCCGCGCGGTGCCGTACGACAGCAGGTGGCCGCCGATGCGGCGGCCGCGGAACCCCGCGATCAGCCCGAAGTAGACGATCTCGACGGTGCCCTCGGGCTGCGCCTCCAGCTCCATGTAGCCCGCCGGCGTCCCGTGCTCGTACGCCACCCAGGTCTCGACCCCGGGCCGCTCCAGGTGCGCGCGCCACTGCTCGTGGCTCCAGGGCAGCCGGTCGAGCCAGGTCACGTCACCGCCGACGGCCGTGTAGAGGAACCGGCTGAACTCGGGCGAGGGCACCTCGGACCGGACGATCCGGATGCCGGACGCCGCGTCCGGAACCTGGACGGGCACGAGGTCGGCGGGCGAGGTCTGTTCCAGCGACCAGGTGGTCACGGTGGTCGTACGGATGCTCATACGTCCAGCGAACCACGGGGCGGTCCGCACGCTGCGCGTGGGGCCCGCGGGGCCGCGCGACTCCCGGCCCTGGGCGCCGGGTGCCTTTGCTCCCGCCGCGGCGGGGTCCGGCGGTGCCGGGCGGGTCTCGGGGGCGGTTCGGCGCCGCCGGGGACCTTGTGGGGGCTGATCGCCGTTGCGGCGGGGGTGGGGTGGCGCGGCTTTCGATTCCGGCGAGGCTCCTGCTTCCGCCGCGGCGGTGCTCAGCCACCGCGGTGGGGTCCGGCGGTGCCGGGCGGGGCCTTGGGGTCGGTTCGGCGCCGGGGCGTAGATCGCGGCTGCGATCCGGTCGGCGCCCGCCCGCGTGCTGCCGCGGCTCCTGCGTTCGCCGCAGCGGCGCTCAGCCGCCGTGGCGGAGTTCGGCGGTGCCGGGCGGGTCTCGGGGCGGGGTGGGTGCCGGGGCCGTCACCGGGTCCGGGCGCGGTCCGTCAGGACTACCGGGGCCGTTGACGACGGGAGGAGGTCTTCGCCCCGTGGTGGGGTCAGGAGGCGGACGTCGACGCCGTCCGCGAAGCGGTACGGGCGGTGGCCGAGCACGCCCCCCAGGGTGCGGCGCATGCGGGACATCTCCGCGCGGACCGTGACCGTCCGGGAGGCGTCGCCGAACAGGTCCGCCGCGAGCTCCGCGGCGGAGCGGCCCCCGGGGTGCCGCGCCAGGACGTACAGCAGCTCGGCGTGGCGCGGGCTGAGCTCCTGCGACCACTCGCCGGCGGCGCCCGCGACCGTGACCGTCCAGCGGCGCGGGCCGCGCACGTCGAGCACGACGCGGTTGGGCACGAGCTCGGCCCGCGGCGCCTCCTCCACCTGCACCAGCCAGCCGTCCGGCAGCGGCGCGAGCGAGCACAGCCCGAGCGAGGGCAGCCACGCCCGCCCCGCCTGCACGGACTTGGGCAGCGAGACCCGGCCGACCGGCCCCATGCCGGTCACCGCCGCGGCCCAGCCGTCGCGGTCCACCACCAGCGCCCGCCCGCTCACCCGGGCCAGCATGGGGGCCGCGACCGCCCGCAGCCGCTCCACCGATTCCCAGTGCCGGGCCCGCAGCTCCCCCTCGCCCAGCTTCGCGACCGCCGTGACCAGCGGCAGCGTGGCGGGGTTGAAGACCGGCGCCGGGCCGCTGACGTTCAGCACGCCCAGCAGCCGCCCGTCGCGCGGATCGTGCAGCGGGGCCGCCGCGCACGTCCACGCGTGGTGGGTGCGGACGAAGTGCTCGGCCGAGCGCACCTGCACCGGCCGCCGCTCGACGAGCGAGGTGCCGATGCCGTTGGTGCCCACGAGCTCCTCGGCCCACGACGCCCCCACGTCGAAGCCGAGCCGGTCGGCGCTGCGCAGCACGCCGGGGTTCCCCTGCCGCCACAGCACCCGGCCCTCGGCGTCCGTGACGGCCATCAGGTGCCGCTCGATGTCGACCACCGAGCCCAGGCCCTCGTGCAACTGGCCGAGCAGCGCCGCGAGCGGCGAGCGCTGCCGCCGCTGCTCGACCTCGTCGGCCGGCAGCGGCGGGGACGAACCGCCCTTCTCCGGATCGACGCCCCGCAGCCGGACGCGGTGCCAGGACTGCCCGATGACCGGGCGCGGGGGCACGGGAGGCCGTGCGTCACCCAGGCAGGCCTCCCGGACGGCCGGCAGCAGGCGTTCGTCGGTGGTTCCGCGGTTCACGCTGCCATGGTGCCGTCCCGCGGGCCCGTCCGGCGGGGCATCCGCAGGATTGCAACTCCATGCAACTGTTGCGCGGGGGCCCGACGCGGGCGGATGGTGTGGGAGAGCGGCCGGAGGGTGGTGCCGAGTCGGCGCAGCATCACCCTCCACCGGACGCTCGTTCCGCCCCATGTCGCCCGCCTGTTCGGCGGGCGTGCGAGCCGACGCTGCCAGGGCGGATACGGTTAGAGCGTGCAGGCAGCAAACGAATCACCGGGGCGTCGGGCCGGCCGGCTGCACAGGGCTCGCGTCCTGTACCGAAATGTCTCGAAACGCAGGATGGCGTGGCTTCTTCTGAAGGACACGGTCAACTCCTGCATCGAATACCGCGTCACCGGGCTCGCGGCGGAGGCCGCGTTCTTCACCCTGCTGTCGCTGCCGCCGCTGCTGCTGGGCCTCCTCGGCCTGCTGGGCTACCTGGACGACTGGACCGGCACCAACACGATCGGCTCCATCCAGGAGAACATCCTCAAGGCGTCCGCGACGGTCCTCAGCGACAAGGGCGTCAACGAGATCGCCCGGCCCCTGCTGCGGGACGTCACCAAGGGCCGCCCCGACGTCATCTCCGTCGGCTTCGCCATCGCGTTGTGGTCCGGCTCGCGCGCCGTCAACGTCTTCGTCGACACCATCACGATCATGTACGGGCTGGAGGGCAAGCGCGGCATCGTCCGGACCCGCCTGCTCGCCTTCCTCCTCTACATCGTCGCCCTCCTCATCGGGGCGGTGGCGCTGCCGCTGATGGTCGCCGGGCCCGAGGCGGTGGTGGACGTCGTGCCCTGGAGCGCCGACGTCGTGCGCTTCCTGTACTGGCCCGTCGTCATCCTGCTGTGCATCGCCTTCCTCACCACGCTCTACCACGTGTCCGTGCCGGTCCGTTCGCCCTGGCAGGAGGACATCCCCGGGGCGCTCGTCGCCCTGACGATGTGGGTGTTCGGCAGCTTCCTGCTGCGCATCTACCTCACCCACACGGTGGAGGGCCTGACCATCTACGGCTCCCTCGCCGCGCCCGTCGCCGTGCTGCTGTGGATCGGCGTCTCGGCCTTCGCCGTGCTCGTCGGCGCCGCCGTCAACGCCGCGCTCGACCGGGTGTGGCCGTCGGTGGCCACCGCCGCTGCGCGCGCCGACGTCGACCGGCTGCGGGCCGCGGCCGCGGCGCAGGAGGCGGCCGAGCGTGCGGCCCGCGCGATGGAGGCGAGCCTGGAGGACGACCTCGACGACTACGGCCCGGACGAGGGCGTGATCGGCCAGGACCGCGAGCCGCCCTCGGAGTTCCCGGAGCGGTGGGCCCAGTTCCTGCCCCCGGACGACGTCCGCTCCCGCCTCCAGAAGGAGGGCCACCAGCCCAAGCACGCGCGGCACGCGAAGCGGCGCGACTAGAGAGAAAAACCTTTCGCGCTCACCCTTCCGCCCTGCCTAAGCTCACCCCAGCGCGAAGGACGCGTGTTCCCAGGAGAGGAGGCGAGGACCGATGACTGTCACGGCCCGCACCCAGCAGAAGTCCGTCACTTCCTTCTCCTCCCTTAAGGAACACCGTCTTGACCGAGCTCTCACACCCTCTCGCCCCCTACGGCTGGGACGAAGGGTTCGCTGACAGCTTCACCGCACACGCCGCCGGGGGCGTCCTCCCCGGCCGCATCGTCCGCGTCGACCGGGGCCGTTGCGATGTCGTCGTGCCCGTGCCGGACGGCACCGGCGTGCAGACCGTGCAGGCCGACACCGCGCTCGTCACCACCGGCGACCCGCTGAACATCATGTGCACCGGCGACTGGGCCGCCGTCGACACCGACCGCGCAATGGTGCTCGCCCTGCTGCCCCGGCGCAGCGCGTTCGTGCGCTCCACGTCGTCCAAGCGCTCCGAGGGCCAGGTCCTCGCCGCCAACGTCGACCACGCGGTCATCGCGGTCTCCCTGGCCGTGGAGCTGGACCTGGGCCGCGTCGAGCGGTTCCTGGCCCTGGCCTGGGAGAGCGGCGCCGAGCCGGTGGTCGTCCTCACCAAGGCCGACCTCGTGCCCGACCCCGTCGTCCTCGGCCACCTCGTCGCCGACACGGCGACCGTGGCGCCGGGCGCCCAGGTGCTCGCCGTGAGCGCGGAGACCGGCGAGGGCGTCGACGTCCTCGCCGCCTCCCTGGCCGGGGGCACGTCCGTGCTGCTCGGCCAGTCCGGCGCGGGCAAGTCCACCCTCGCCAACGCCCTCGTCGGCGAGGAGGTCCAGGGCGTCAACTCCGCCCGTGACCGGGACGGCAAGGGCCGTCACACCACCACCACGCGCAACATGCTCAAACTGCCCTCCGGCGGCGTCCTGATCGACACCCCGGGGCTGCGCGGCGTCGGCCTGTGGGACGCCGGGAGCGGCCTCTCGCAGACGTTCGCCGAGATCGAGGAGCTGGCAGCCCGCTGCCGGTTCCACGACTGCGGGCACGCCGCCGAGCCCGGCTGCGCCGTCCTCGCGGCGGTCGACTCGGGGGAGCTGGGGCAGCGGCGCCTCGACAGCTACCGCAAGCTGCAGCGCGAGAACGCGTGGATCGCCTCCCGCACCGACGCCCGGCTGCGGGCGGAGATCCGCCGCGACTGGAAGCAGAAGTCGGCGGAGGGCCGCGAGGCGTACGCCCGCAAGCGGGGCGGCCTGTAGACACGGTTCCCCCTTGCCGGGTGCGGTACCGCCCGGGCGCGACGCCCGGGCGGTACGGGCCGAGGCGGCCCGGCGCCGTCGCGGCGGGATCCTTCTCCGCCGCGACGGCGGGACGGCCTTCGGCGGGACGGCCTTCGGCGGGACGGCCTTCGGCGGGACGGCCTTCGGCGGGACGGCCTTCGGCGGGACGGCCTTCGGCGGGACGGCCTTCGGCGGGACGGCCTTCGGCGGGACGGCGTCCGGTGGGGTGGCCCCCGGCCCCGTGGGCGGCCCCCGGCGGCCCCGCAGGCAGTGAGACGGCCCGGCAACCGTGGGCGGTGCCGGGCCCGTCTCGGGTTCCGGAGCCCGTACAGCCGCCGCGCCCGGGCCCGTCCGGCGCCGTCGCGGCGGGATCCTTCTCCGCCGCGACGGTGGGACGGCCTCTCGTGGGACGGGCCCCGGTGGCCGTCGGCGGGCCCCGGGCGGTGCTGGGCGGCGCGGCCTCGGCCTCCGTACAGCGCGCCCGGACGGGCCCGAAAGGCCCCGTCCGATTTCCGCCAGTCGCACGCGGCCCCGTGCCGCAGACTGGACGCATGGACGACGAGGCCCGCTACCAGGCGGTACACAGCAGGGACGCCCGTTTCGACGGCGAGTTCTTCCTCGCCGTGAAGACCACCGGCATCTACTGCCGTCCCAGCTGCCCCGCCGTGACCCCCAAGCGCCGGAACGCCTGCTTCTACCCCTCGGCCGCCGCCGCGCAGGGCGCCGGGTTCCGCGCCTGCCGCCGCTGCCGCCCGGACACCGCCCCCGGCTCCGCCGAGTGGAACGTCCGCGCCGACCTCGTCGGCCGCGCCATGCGTCTGATCGGCGACGGCGTCGTCGACCGCGACGGCGTCGCGGGCCTCGCCTCCCGCCTGGGCTACAGCGCCCGGCAGGTGCACCGCCAGCTCACCCAGGAGCTCGGGGCCGGCCCCATCGCCCTCGCCCGCGCCCAGCGCGCCCACACCGCGCGCGTGCTGCTGCAGACCACCGACATGCCGGTCACCGGCATCGCCTTCGCCGCGGGCTTCGCGAGCGTGCGCCAGTTCAACGACACCATCCGCGAGATCTACGCCGCCACCCCCAGCGGCCTGCGCGGCTGCAGGAGCCGCCGGCCCGCCGGCGCCGGCATCCCGCTGCGGCTGGCCCACCGCGGCCCCTACGCCGCCCCCGAGATCTTCGGCTTCCTGCAGCGGCGCGCCGTCCCCGGCGTCGAGGAGGTCCTCGGCACCGAGGGCGCCCGCCTCTACCGCCGCACCCTGCGGCTGCCCTACGGCACCGGCGTCGCCGAGGTCCGCGAACCCCGCCCCGGGGACGGCCGGCACGGAGCCTGGCTCGACTGCCGGATCCACCTCACCGACCCCCGCGACCTGGCCACCGCCGTGCAGCGCGTACGCCGCCTGTTCGACCTCGACGCCGACCCCTACGCCGTCGCCGAGCGGCTCGGCGCCGACCCCCTGCTGCGCCCGCTCGTCGAGTCCCGGCCCGGCCTGCGCTCGCCCGGCGCGGCCGACGGCGAGGAACTGGCCGTGCGCGCCGTGCTCGGGCAGCAGGTGAGCGTGGCCGCCGCGGCACGGCTCGGCGAGCGCCTCGTCGCCGCCTACGGCAAGCCGCTGCCCGCCCCCGACGGCGGCCTCACGCACCTCTTCCCCGAGCCCTCCGCCCTCGCCGACGCCGCCCTCGACGAGCTCGGCATGCCCGACGCCCGCAAGCGCGCCCTGCGCGCGACGGCCACGGCCCTCGCCGACGGCACCGTCCGCCTCGACCCCGGCGCGGACCGCGAGGAAGCGGCCCGGGCCCTCCTCGGCCTCCCCGGCATCGGCCCCTGGACCGCCGGATACGTCCGGATGCGGGCCCTCGGCGACCCCGACGTCCTCCTCGGCGACGACGCCGGCGTCCGCCACGGCCTCGCCGCGCTCGGCGCGGACCCCGGCGCCGCCGACGCCTGGCGCCCCTGGCGCAGCTACGCCCTCCACCACCTCTGGCACCTCGCGGCCACGGCCGCCCCGACCCGCAAGGACTCCTGACCATGACCACCCTCTACAGCGAGATCACCAGCCCCCTCGGCCCGCTCCTCGTCACCGGCCGGCCCTCCGCCGGCGCCCCCGGCGGGACCGCCATCGCCTCCCTGTCCGTGCCCGGCCAGAAGAACGCCCCCGCCGTGGCACCGGGCTGGCAGCGCGACACCGCCGCCTTCGCCGAGGCCGAGCGGCAGCTCACCGCGTACTTCGCGGGCGAGTCCCGGGACTTCCGCCTCGAATTCGCCGCGGAGGGCACGGAGTTCCGCCGCCGCGTCTGGGACGCCCTGGACGCCATCCCCTACGGCGCCACCACCACCTACGGCGAGCTCGCCGCCCGCATCGGCGCCTCCCGCGCCGCGGTCCGCGCGGTCGGCGGCGCAGTCGGCGCCAACCCGCTGCTCGTGCTGCGCCCCTGCCACCGGGTGATCGGCGCGGACGGCTCGCTCACCGGCTACGCGGGCGGCCTGGACCGCAAGCGCGCCCTGCTCGCCCTCGAAGGCTTCGGAGGCATCGAAAGCATCGGAGGCGCGGCGGGCCGGTGAGCAGGTGAGCCGGGCCCGGCCCGGGCACCGCCCCGGCGCCCGGCTCACCCCACGGTGACCGCGCCGATCCACACCCCCACCACGAGCAGGCAAGCGAACAGCTCCACGAGGACGCTCGTGCCCAGCGCCCGCATCACGTTCCGCGTGGACGCCCACGCCGCGCCGTGCCCGCCCAGGCGCCTCCGCTCCATGCCGTAGAGCCCGGCGACGAACCCCGGGACCGCGCCCAGCACCGGGATCACGAAGAAGCCGGCGATGCCGGAGACCCCCGCCACCAGGAAGGCGCGGCGCGAGATGCCCGCGCCCCGGAGACGGCGGGGCGGCAGCAGCCAGCCGACGGCCCGCTCCAGCAGCAGTACGCCCGTCGCCCCCGCCAGCACGGCCCAGGCGAGGGCGGTCCGGTCGGCCATCGACCACCACAGCACGCCGGCCCACACGATCGGCGGCCCCGGCACTCCGGGGGTGACGACGCCGAGCAGGCCGAGCAACATCACGAGGCCGACCAGGACCAGCTGCCACGTCCCCATGCACCAAGGTTGCCGGAAGCCGGGCGGCGGCGCCCCCGGACGATTGCGGCCACCGTGGCCGAGACCCGACCCCCGCCTCCCACCTGCGGGAATACCCGGGGATGCCGGGGGACGCCGGAGGATGCCGGGGGACGCCCGGAGATGCCCACCGGGGTCCGCGTCAGCGGCGTGCGGTCCATCCGTGCGCGGCCGCGTGCCAGCCCAGCTGCAGCCGGGTGGTCACCCCGGCCAGCTCCATCAGCCGCTTCACCCGGCGCTGCACCGTGCGCAGTCCGAGCCCGAGCTGCTTGGCGACGCTCGCGTCGGTCAGGCCGTCCATCAGCAGTGAGAGCACCGCCAGGTCGAGCGCGTCGGGCCCGGCCGCAGTGCCGTCGGCCGCGCGCCGGGCCGCGTCCGCACAGACCCGGAGGGGGAGGGCCTCGTTCCAGATGTCCTCGAACAGATTCACCAGCGACGCGAGCAGCGGGCCGGGGTGGACGACCAGGGCAGCCGGCTCGGGCAGCTCGGGAAGCGCGGCGAGCCCGGCCGTGCGAGGGGTGAGCGGAAGCAGGGCAACTGCGCGGTCGGCGATCACCAGTTCGGCGGGAATGCGCTCCGCGACGCGCATCAGAGCCGGATCCCCGGAATCCGGCAGCGCGGCGAGGCCTGAGCGTTCGACGACGGTGCGGTGGGGTATGCCGGACGCTGTGTCCGATGAAACGGCTGAGCCGTCCGAGCTTCCCGAGCTGTCAGAGCCGCCCGATCCCTCCGGGCCGCCTGATCCCTCCGAGCAGACCGAGCCGTCCAGCGCGGCCCGGTCGGCCGTCCGCCAGGGCCTTCCCGTCAGCAGTGCGCATATCTCCACGGAGGCTCCGTGGCGTATGCGCAGCAGCCGTTCGTCAACACAGCGTGCGCCCGTCACCAGTTCCACACCACTGTGTCCCGCGGGCTGCTGCCGTTCCTTTTCCGTCCCCCCGCAACGGCCCATCTCCCGGACTGCGGCAGGCCCTTCCAGTCCAATGGCACCGAGCACACGACATCCCTCCCCGCGACCGCTTTTCGACTCGGTCATCATCCCCGGGTGAGGTCTGCCGTGCACTCTTCCCGTATGCCCAAGAGTATGGACAATAAGGGCATGAGCCAGCAGGGGGACCCGCGCACCGGCCAAGAGGACGCCTGGTGGGGCGAGTTGTACGACAAGAATGCACCGGATATCGGCTCCGCCGCCGGGGACGACAGCAGCCTGGACGAGCGATTCACCTCCGCCTCGGCGGTGGTGAGGGCGGAGTCCGGCGGTGAACGGCCGAAAAGGACGCAAAGGACGGTGAGGGCGCCGAGAGCAGAGCCCCCCGATCCACCGCGGCCTCCGGATCCCGTCGCCGTTCCCCCGAGCGGGCTTCCTTCACTGCCGAAGGGATACGGGGCGCCCCGTTCGCGCGGGGTGCCCGGGCGTTCCGAATTCACGCCCCCGCCGCCCGGAGCGGAACCTCCGCCCGAACTGCCCCCGCCTTCGCGCGCGGAGCGGCTCGCCGACGGTCCCGTGCCCGGCCGGGCGGCCAGGGTCCCTCTGCCGAGGATTCCGAAACCGCCGGATCTCCATTCGGCGGGACTCCTTCCGGAGCTCCTGGAGAAACCGCAGAAGTGGCGCAAGAGCGACCCCCGCAGGCAGAGCGACCCCCGCAGGCAGGCGGAGGTACCGCGGCAGCCGGGCCGGCCGGTACGGCCCGCAGGCCCGGAGCGGCAGGACCCCCGGAGCCGCGCCGACGGCCCGCCGGAGGCGCGGCCGGATCTGCCGCCGGGGTCCCTGGGGGCGTCGGGCCCCGCCCGCCCGGCCGGGCGTGAACCGGACGGCACGGCGGCCCCGGCCCCGGACCGCTCCCGGCGCCCCGCCCGCCCCGTCGCCGGGGAACGCCCCGGCCGCCCGGCCCGTTCGGACCGCTGCGAAGGCGCGGACCTCTTCTTCGGCGGTGACCGCCGGACCCGCTCCGAACGCGGTCCCGACCGCCCTGACCGCCCGGCACAGACGGGCCGTTCCGGCGCCCCGGCCGCCCCCGAGGCGGAGCAGGCGGAGCAGGTGGAGCAGGTGGAGCAGGCGGACCGCGCGCAGCGCTCCACGCAGGTGAGCCGTACGGGACGCGTGGACCGTGCCGACCACCCCGAATACCCGGACGGGTCCGAGCCGGTGGACGGCTCCGGCGGCGAGGACGCCCCGGGCCGCCGCCCGGACCGTACGACGCGGGCGAGCCGTACGGAATCTGCGGACGGTTCCGGATATCCGGAGGCCCCGGAGCCGGTGGACCGCTCCGCGCGGGCGACTCCTGAAATCCGCCCGGACCGTTCCGGTGACCCCGACGGTCCCGAGCCGGCGGACCTCCCCGACGGCGACGGGGACGCTCTCGTCCGTCCCCGCCGTTCCGCGCAGCCGGGCCGGTCCGAACGCGCAGGCGGCCTCGGCTGTACGAACGGGGCGGAGCCGGTGGACCGCCCCGACGGCGGGGATGACCGCGGCCGCCGCCCGGACCCGTCCGGTCTTGAGGACCGCACCGGCCGTCCGGATCCCTCCCGCCGTGCGGACACCGCGGACCGGCCCGAGGGCCCCGGCGGCCCGGACGCCCTCGCCCAGCCGCAGGCGCCCGCCCGGCGGGAGCTTCAGGAGGGGTACGGGCGGACGGACGAGCCGCGGCCGCCGGAGCGGCTCAAACGGTCGGGGCGGCTCGAAAGGCCGACCAGGCCGGTGCGGGCCGAACGCCCCCTGCGCCCGCCGCGGCGCCCCCTGCCCGAACCGCCGGAACCGCCCGCCCCGCAGCCCCGGCACCTCCTGGAGCCGCCGGAGCTCCCCGAGCCGTACGAGCGGCCGGAGTTCTCCGGGATCCCCGCCCAGCAGCGCCCGGAGCTACCGGAGCTCCCGGAGCCCCGGGAAGAGCCCGCGGCCCCGGCCGTGCCGGCCCGGAGGACGCCCGGGGCGAGCCCCGCCCGCATCACGGCGCGAGACGCCCGGCCGGCCGTCCCCGAGCCCGGCGGCGAGCCCGCCGAGCCGGTGGAGCCCGCAGCCGGGGCGGCGTCCCTGGAGCCGGCCTCCCGCCCGCCCGTCGTCTCCCGCGAGTCCACGCCGCCCCGGCGCCAGCCCCTGGCCGCGCCTCCGCAGCCGCCGGGCCGGGCGGGCCGCGGGGCGGAGTACGTCGGCGAGCGGCCGCCCACGTACGACGCGGAGCCGACGGCCTGGCCCGCGGCCGACCCGCAGGACCTGGACGGCCTCGTGCCGGACACGGTCCTGGACGGCGCGCAGTACGGCGCCGTCACGCTGCGGGCCCTGTCCCTGCGTGGCGATTCCGCGCGCTACCGCGGCGAGCCCCGGCGGGACGCGCTGCTGACCGCCCGCTTCGGCGAGGGGGAGAGCGCGCTGCTGCTCGTGGCGATGGCCAGCGGCCCGCGCGGCTCGAACGTGGCGCCGCGCGCGGCGCGGGACGCCTGCGCGTGGCTGGCCGGCGCCGTCGGCCGCAGCCACGCCCGGCTGGCCGACGACGTCCGCGGCGGCCGGCGCGGCGAGCTGAAGTCGGGCCTGCACCGGCTCACCGACCGTTCCTACGGGCGGCTGCGCGCCCGCGCCGCCGAACTGGGCCTGCGGCCGGACGAGTACACGGCCACCGTCCGCTGCCTGTTGCTGACCGCCGATCCGCAATGCCGTACGCGCGTGTTCTTCGGCGTCGGCGCGGGCGGCCTGTTCCGCCTCCGGGACGGGGTCTGGCAGGACCTGGAGCCGGACCCGCCGGCGGAGCGCACGGGCGAGCCGGTCATCGGCCACGGATCGGCGTCCGCCGACCTGATGACGATGGACTTCGGCATTCCGACGCCGGGCCTCACACCGCCCGTGGAGCCCGTCGAGGTGGAGCCGCCGGGCGAGCCCTTCCGCTTCCGGGCGTCCGTGGCCCGGCCCGGGGACACCCTGGTGCTGTGCACGGCGGGCCTGGCCGACCCCATGCGCGGCGAACAGGAGCTGGGCGGGCGGCTGGCCGAGCGGTGGGCGGGCGAGCGCCCGCCGGGGCTCGCCGAGTTCCTCGCCGACACCCAGCTGCGGGTCAAGGGATACGCCGACGACCGTACGGCGTGTGCCCTCTGGGAGGCGTAACCGGGCCGGTTCCGGGGCGGGGCGGTGACATGGTCACCGCCCCGCCCGGCCGTTTCCGGGCCCGGTGCGGCGCGGAGGTGGCGGCAAGGTACGGACCGGCGTGCCGGGAATTCCCTCCAGCCCCGCACAAATTCCCGGACCGGCGCACGCCAACGGCATATTCACGCACTGCGCAAGAGGCTCCGGGATTTTGGTCATATCACCATGTTGATGGCTCAACAGGCGTTGTCCAGCGTGGTCCGGGGCATGCATTGCGGTGAGTGAGCGCGAGCGTGTTCGAGGCCGGGGCGCCGGGGAGGGGTCGGGGCAGGGAGGATGAAACGGCAGGCAGCAGACCGGGCGGGCGCGGAGGGCTACGCGGGGGAGCGGGAGGACCGTACGGACCACAGGAGCGGTTTCGGGGACGGCGCGGCGCATTCCGGGCCGCAATTCGAAAGGAGGCTCCGCCGCCGGGATCTCACCGGGGTCCGGGAAGTCCGGGCCGAGTTGCGGCGCTTTCTGGCCCGCTGGGGCGCGCCGGGCCGGGCGGAGACCGCCGAGCTGCTCACGAGCGAGCTCGTCACCAACGCGCTGGTGCACACCGACGGGGGCGCCGTGGTCAAGGCCGTGTTCACGGGCGCGGTGGGCGCGGGGTTCACGGGTGCGGCCGGCCGCGCGAAGGGGCGGCTGCGCGTCGAGGTGCGGGACTTCATGGCGGGCCATCCCGCGCTGGGCGGCCCGGGCACGGACATCGGCCCGGTCAGGGACGTCGTTCCGGAGATGAACGACATCGAGAAGGCGGCGACGTCGGGGCGGGGGCTGCTGCTCGTCCACGCCCTGTCGGACGGCTGGGGCGTGTGCGCCCACGGCGTCGGGAAGTCGGTCTGGTTCGAGCTGGCAGCCCAAGAGCCCTGAACCGCCGCTGCGCGGCGACCCAGGGCTCAGGGCTCAGCCGAACTGCCGCTCGATCTGGGCCAGCTTGGCCTCGAGCGAGTCCAGGCGGGGGATCGCCTGGGTGTCGTCCTCCGCGGTGAGGTCGATCGGATCAGGGCGGCCGACCGCCTGCAGCGGACGCGCGCGGACGGGAAGCTGTCCCTGGTCGACTATGGAAGGGTCCGACCCGATCTGCGCCGGCTGTGCGGCGGCGGGCACGGCGGGCCCACCGACCTCGACCTGCCGGCCGCCCCGGACCCGGCCCCACACCCGGTTCTGCCGGTTGTACGCCTTGAGCCGGGCGCGCTCCAGCTTGCCGGCCTCCCTCCTGCGGGCTCTGGCCTGCTCCCGCTGCCGTTTGTCCTCGCGGACCTCCTCCACGGCCTCGTCCAGCGAGCGGACGCCTTCCAGGAGCATCAGGGACCAGGCGCCGAAGGTCTCGCGAGGAGCCCGCAGCCAGCGGACCATCCGGATCTGCGGCAACGGCCTGGGCACCAGGCCCTGTTCGCGCAGCGCGGCCCGGCGGGTCTGCTTGAGCGCCCGGTCGAAGAGGACGGCCGCGGACAGCGACATGCCGGCGAAGAACTGCGGTGCCCCGGCGTGGTCCAGGCCCCGGGGCGCGTGCACCCAGTTGAACCAGGCGGCCGCGCTGGCGAAGGTCCACACGAGCATGCGCGAGCCGAGCGCGGCGTCACCGTGGCTCGCCTCGCGCACCGCCAGCACCGAGCAGAACATGGCGGCCCCGTCGAGGCCGAAGGGCACCAGGTACTCCCAGCCGCCCGTCAGCCCCAGGTTCTGCCGCCCGAACCCCACGAGGCCGTGGAAGGAGAGGGCGGCGGCCACCGCGGCGCAGCAGAACAGGAGGACGTACGAGGCGCTTCCGTAGATGGCCTCCTTGCGTCGTCTGCGCTCCTCATTGCGCTCCCAGGAGTCAGCGCCTCCTCCTGCGTCGTCCGCGCCGTGCCGGCCGCGTGCGAGCACCGTCACCGCCACCACGGCCCCGGCGAGCGCCACGAGACTGGGGAGCATCCAATTCAGCGGTATATCGGTCACTCTCATCTTGCGTCCCTTGCATAGCTGTACAGCCTTTCGCGCGCCATCCTCGCGGAATCGGCCCGTTCGCCAAGGGGTTTCGCGCCAACTGCCTGCCAATGGAGGGCAACGGCATACGGATAGGTGCGAAGAAATTCGAACGCCATTAAGGGAAGAGGGAATTGCGTTCCCTTCACCTCACCCGATCGAGTGGTGTGAGGCCGGTCAGCTTACGGACAGCCGCTGTACCCGGTCCGTGTCGCACGTGCGGGGGCAGGTCGTACAGGTGTCCTCGGGGCGCACGGTGTAGAAGAGGCAGCAACTGACACGGTCACGGGTCGGGATCGGCTCTCCCAGGCGGCCGGTAAGCATCCGGAAGGCCGCGCCGCCGGCGTACGGCGGCGTCACCCCCGGCAGCAGCAGGGCCAGTTCGCGGCGCGCCCGTTCCTCCTCGCCGAGCAGCCGGCCCACATACCACAGGGATTCGGCCAGTTCGTCCGTCACCATGCCCCACAGGGCGCGCGGGCCGCGCCGCATCCGCGGCTGGAAGCCGACCAGCACGGGTGTGAAATGCGCGGCAATGGAAGCGCGCACTTCCGCGCGCAGCGCCTCTTCGCCGGGAACGGTCCGGGCGCCCGGCAAGCCGGCCGCGGGGTCGCCGGGCAAACACGCGAACTCCGCCGCCCGGGCCGTCATCCGGCCCAGGGCGCGGTGGAAGGAGACGTCCCCGGCGGACAGCCGCGGCACCCTGCGGTGCAGGAACCACGGGACGGTGACGAGCAGGCAGGCCGGCCACGCGTAGCGGTGCAGGCCGACGCTCGCGACGACGGCGGGGCGGGCCTGCGCCCCGTGGTCGCGCCGGATCTGCTCGTCGTCCCACGCGAGGAAGGCGTCCAGCTCGCGGCCGCCCTCCGCGAGCCCCGCGGCGCTCACCCAGCCCTCGCCGGTGCACGGGGGCCCGGCGGTCACGGACAGGGTGGGGAGGACCTCGGCGAGGCGGGCGTAGGAGTCCGAGAGCGAGGGCGGGGCAGTCGGGGCGGACGTCATGCGGGACCACCGAATCGCGATCGTTCTACGGGTAAGGCTTACCTTACCCCGGTTGATCGGGGTTTGAACTGCAGGAGGTGCCGCCTATGGTTCAGAAAGGACATCAGGAGGACCCCAATGGAGCAGGGAAGATCCCGCACCGCCCCGCCGGCCGCGGAGCCGTTCGCCGGCGTGCCGCCGCAGGCCGCGCGCGGCGAGGCCGTTCCCGCAGCCGCTCCTGCCGGCGGCCGTGCCGGTGTCCGCGGCGAGGGGGCCCGCGGCGAGCACGTCCACGCCGAGCAGGAGTACCCGGCGTACGGGAGCCGCCGTGCCGCTCCCGCGCCCGCTCCCGCCCCCCGGCTGCCCCAGCGCCACTCCGTGCGCGGGCAGGTGCTGGAAGCCCTGCGCAAGGCTCTCGTCAGCGGCGAGCTGACCCCGGGCGAGGTCTACTCCGGACCGGCGCTCGGCGAGCGCTTCGGCGTGTCGGCGACGCCCGTGCGGGAGGCGATGCAGCAGCTGGCCCTGGAGGGCGCCGTCGAGGTCGTCCCCAACCGCGGCTTCCGCGTCACCTCGCGCACCGCGCGCGACCTGGCCGAGCTCGCCGAGGTGCGCGCCCTGCTGGAGGTCCCGGTGCTGCTGCGGCTGGCCCGTACGGTCCCGGCCGCCCGCTGGGACGGGCTGCGGCCGCTCGCCGAGGCGGCGTGCGTGGCCGCGGCCACCGGCGACCGCGCGCTCTACGCCGAGGCCGACCGCGCCTTCCACCGGGCGCTCCTGGCCCTCTCGGGCAACCGCCAGCTGGTCGCCGTCGCCGACGAGCTCCACCGGCGCGCGCAGTGGCCGACGGCCCACGGCCGGCCGCACCGTGCGGCCGACCTCGTCGCCGACGCGGCCGAACACCACGCCCTGCTGGCGGCGCTGGCCGCGCACGACGTGGAGCGGACCGAAGCGCTGGTGAGGGGGCACTTCGCGGGAGCGGAGTGACGTGAACAGGGGGCGGCGGGGCCGCCCGGAGAACGCCCCGGCGACGGCTCACGGACAGGCGAATGCTCATGGTTCGGCGCCGGGCCCCGCGGGCCGGCGCCGGGCCTGCCGGTCAGTGAGGCTTTGCGATCAGTCCGGGCTCGCCGCCGCGGCGGTCAGCTGTTCCGCCAGCCAGCCCGGGACGCCGCCGAGCAGCCGGACCAGCCGGGCGGCCTCCCTGCGCAGCCGGGCGGCCTCGCCCGGGTCGTCCAGGACGGCGGCGAGCGAGGCCAGCGCCGGGGCGATGCCCACCAGATAGCCCAGCTCTTCCCGGATGCGAAGCGACTCCGCGAAGCCGTAACGGGCCTCGGCGAGCCTGCCCTCGTGCTCGGCCATGGCCGCCACGTGCCGCCAGGTGAAGGAGAGCAGCAGGCGCTGGCCCTGCGCCGTCGCCCCCGCGTGGGCGCGTTCGAAGGCGGCCGTCGCGTCGGACGGGTTGTCCGACAGGTGCTGGGCGATCAGGCCGCGGCGGAAGTGCAGCAGGGGGCGGTTCGGCGACCCCGGCGCGAGCAGGGCCGCTGCCCTGCCCAGGGCCGAGCGGGCCTCGTCGGCCCGGTCGCGGACGCCCAGGAGGGTGGACGCGTAGGCGAGGTGGCCGCGCTCGCAGGCCGCCGCCCCGCGCTCCTCGTCGTCCGTGGCCAGGGCCTCCGCCGCGCGCAGCGCGTCCTCGGCGGCTCCCCAACCCTCTTTGGTGAACATGCACCGCTCGGTCAGCACCGCCGTCCGCTGCAGGGCCCGCGCGGGCTCGGTGGCCGCGCGCGGTGCGAGCAGGGCCGCCGCGTCGTCCCAGCAGGCGCGTGAGCGCAACCGCCATACGGCCCGTTCCAGTGGATCGTCCCCCCGCGGATCCCCGCCCTGCGGTCCCCGCGGCTCCGGCAACCCCGCATTACGCATGGCGGTGTCCGCCACAGTGCCCTCCCCAAGCGCGCCGTCGAGCTGGAAAGCCGTGACCGCATCTCAGCACGAGGACGAGGGCCCGGCCAAGGGTCTGGTGTGAAGCAATTCACAAATGCTCTCCCAGCGGTACGTGCACATTACCAAGAGTGAGCGGCTCCTGAGCGCGGCGGTGCTCATATGTGCTACCGGGAAATTCGCTGGATCACCCCTCCGGGCGGCTGCCAGGATGGCGGCGCGCGCCCTCGAAACGCGCCGCGAAGCCCCACACACCTCGGGAGACACGCCCATGCGCCGGAGCCTCGGTCACCCCCAGCGCCCTGACCGGACGACTCCTTCCGAGGACTTCTTTGCGTACGCACACCCTGCTGTCCGGGCTCTGCCTGCCCGTGCGGCCCGTTCTGAACATCGGCATCCTCGCGCACGTCGACGCGGGTAAGACGAGTCTCACCGAGCGCCTGCTCTTCGACACCGGCGCCATCGACCGGCTCGGCAGCGTCGACGCCGGCAGCACCCGTACCGACAGCGGCGAGCTCGAACGCCGCCGCGGCATCACCATCCGCACCGCCGTCGCGCCCTTCCGCGTCGGGGGCCTGCGCGTCAACCTCGTCGACACCCCCGGCCACAGCGACTTCATCGCCGAGGTCGAGCGCGCCCTCGGCGTCCTCGACGCCGCGGTCCTCGTCCTGTCCGCCGTCGAGGGGGTGCAGGCGCAGACGCGCGTGCTGATGAAGACCCTGCGGCGGCTGCGCCTGCCCACCCTGCTGTTCGTCAACAAGACCGACCGCGCGGGCGCCCGGGAGGCGGAGACGCTCGCCGCCGTCCGCCGCAGGCTGACCCCGCACGTGATTCCCATGGGCACCGTCCGCGGCATCGGCACCCCCGGCGCCCGCACCGTCCCCGGCTCGTACGAGGACGCCGCCTTCCGCGAGGCCGTGGCCGAGGTGCTGGCCGAGAACGACGACGCGCTGCTCGCCGAGCTGGTCGACGACCGGCAGGTGACGCCACCCGAACTGCGCGAAGCCCTCGCGCGGCAGACCGCGCGCGGCCTCGTCCACCCCGTCTACTTCGGCTCGGCCGTCTCCGGCGAGGGCGTGGCGGACCTGATCGACGGCATGGTGCGCCACCTCCCGCCCGCGCGCGGCGGCTCCGGCGCCGAGGCCACCGGCACGGTGTTCGCCGTCGACCGCGGGCCCTCCGGCGAGAAGACCGCCTACCTGCGCCTCTTCTCGGGCGCGGTCTCCGAGCGCGAGCGCATCACGCTCCACCGGCAGGAGCCCGGCGGCGCCCGCACGGAGCACACCGGCCGCGTCACCTCCCTCGTGGCGGTCGAGGCCGGGGAGCCCGGCACCGCACGGCGCCGCGCCACGGCCGGCGACATCGCCCGGATCAGGGGCCTGGCGGAGGTCAGGGTGGGCGACCGCCTCGGCCCCGCGCGCGATGGCGAGCGGACGCCCCACTTCGCCCCGCCCGGCCTGGAGGCGGTGGTCAGGCCCGTGCGCCCCGGGGACGCGGCCCGGCTGCACGCCGCCCTCACGGCCCTCGCCGACCAGGACCCGCTGATCGGCACCCGCGCCCTGCCGGCGGGCGGCGGCACCTCCGTGCTGCTCCACGGCGAGGTGCAGAAGGAGATCGTCGCGGCGACGCTCGCCGAGGAGTTCGGCGTCGACGCGGTCTTCGAACCGAGCACCATCGTCCACCGCGAGCGGGTCACCGGCACGGGCGAGGCGTACGAGGAGATCGGCCGGCACGGCGGTCACGCCTTCTGGGCGACGGTCGGCCTGCGCGTCGGGCCGGGCGCGCCGGACTCGGGCACCGTCTTCCGCCGCGAGACCGAACTCGGCGCCCTGCCCCTCGCCTTCGACCGCGCGATCGAGGAGACCGTCCACCGCACCCTCGCCCAGGGCCTGTACGGCTGGCCGGTCACCGACTGCGTGGTCACGCTGACGCGCTCGGGCTTCGCGGCGCCGGTGAGCACCGCCGCCGACTTCCGCCGCCTGACTCCGCTGGTCCTGATGGCCGCGCTCGCGGAGGCGGGCACGCGGGTGTACGAGCCCTGCCACGCCTACGAGCTGGAGGCCCCCGCCGACACCCTGAGCGCCGTCACGGGCCTGCTGGCCGGGCTCGGGGCCGCCATTCACGACACGGCGGCCGGCCCGGAGGTGTGCGTCCTCAAGGGCACGGTCCCGGCCCGCAGCGCCCCCGCCGCCGAACGCCGCCTGCCCGCCCTGACCCGCGGCGAGGGCGTGTGGTGGACCCTCCCGGCCGCCGACCGCCCGTACGACGGCCGCCCGCCGGTGCGCCCGCGCACGGACGGCAATCCGCTCAACCGGGCCGCGTACCTGCGGCATCTGACGGCGGCGCGGAAGGGGGCGGCGCCGGACGCGGCGGACCCGGCGTAGACGGCGCGGTGCCGCGGCGGCGGGCTCCCGAGGCCGGCTTCGCCCGGTGCGCGGCCGGCGGATCGGCGGCGGCCGTGCGCCCGGCCGTCCGGTACGTCCCGGCGGAGCGGGCGGCGGCCGCGGACGGGGCGGGGGAGGGGGTGCCGGGGACGGTGAGGCAGAGGCCGGCCCCGGTTTCAGGCCACCGACCCCAGCCCCCGCCGCGGCTCGCGGTGGATCGGCGTCCGTACGTCCGTCAGCGGCGCGCCCGTGCCCCCGTGCCGGAGCGCGACGATCTCCGCCGCGATGGACAGGGCCGTCTCCTCCGGGGTGCGCGCCCCCAGGTCGAGCCCGATCGGCGAGCGCAGCCGGGCCAGGGCGGGCTCGCCGACGCCCGCCTCGCGCAGCCGCCCCAGCCGGTCCTCGTGCGTGCGGCGCGAGCCCATCGCGCCGACGTAGGCGACCGGCAGCCGCAGGGCCCGCTCCAGCAGCGGCACGTCGAACCTGGGGTCGTGGGTCAGCACGCACAGGACCGTACGGGCGTCGAGCGCCCCGGACGCCTGCTGCGCGTCGAGGTAGCGGTGCGGCCAGCCGACGGCGACCTCGTCCGCTTCGGGGAAGCGCCCCGCCGTCGCGAACACGGGCCGCGCGTCGCACACCGTGACGTGGTAGCCGAGGAACTTGCCGGCCCTGACGAGCGCCGCGGCGAAGTCCACCGCCCCGAAGACGATCATGCGCGGTGGCGGCAGGCACGACTCCACGAGGAGCGTCACGGGGTCCCCGCAGCGCGCCCCCGCCGCGCTCTCCATGCCCACCGTGACCGTCCCCGTCCGGCCGGCGGCCAGCAGCGCGGCGGCCTCCGCGGCGGCCGCGCGGTCCGGCCCGCCGGACTCCGCGAGCGCCCCCGCGTACGTGCCGTCCGCCCGTACGAGCAGGGCCCGGCCCAGCAGCCCGGCCGGGCCCGCGACCACCCGGGCGAGCGCCACCGGCTCGCCCGCCGCGGCCGCTGCCAGCGCCTCGGCCAGCACGGTGCGCCCGGGAGCGTCCGGAAGGACCGGTACGACCAGGACGTCGAGAACGCCGCCGCAGGTCAGGCCCACGGCGAAGCCGTCGTCCCCGCCCGGGGGCCCACCCGGCCGGCCGAATCGTTCCCGCACGCTCTCGCCGCTCTCCAGCGCGGCGCGGCACAGCTCGTACACCGCGCCCTCCACGCACCCGCCCGAGACCGAGCCGACCGCCGTGCCCTCGGCGTCGACGGCGAGGGCCGCGCCCGGCTGCCGGGGCGCGCTGCCCTCCACGGCGACCACCGTGGCGACGGCGAACGCGCGCCCATCCCCGCACCAGCGGTGCAGCTCCCCGGCGATGTCCAGCATGACGAGCCCTCTCTTGTACGACCTGTGCGATTTGCTATGCGACCTGTGCGAACTACTTGACGCCCAGCCAGCTCTCGATCGGGTGCAGGGCGAAGTACCCCGTGAACACGGCCGTCAGCAGCCACATGAAGACGCCCGGCTCACGCCACCTGCCCTGGGCGGCCTTGATCGCCGTGTAGGCGATGACGCCGGCGCCGACACCCGCCGTGATGGAGTAGGTGAACGGCATCAGCACCACCGTCAGGAAAGCCGGAACGGCGATCGCCCGGTCGCTCCAGTCCACGTGCCGGGCGTTGCTCATCATCATCGCTCCGATGACGACGAGCGCGGCGGCGGCGACCTCGCCGGGCACGATGCGTGTCAGCGGGGTGAAGAACAGGCAGGCGGTGAAGAGCAGCCCGGTCACGACGGACGACAGGCCCGTCCGGGCGCCTTCGCCGACACCGGTCGCCGACTCGATGAAGACGGTCTGCCCCGAGGCCCCCGCGACCCCGCCGATCGCGCCTCCCGCGCCGTCGACGAACAGCGCCTTGCTCAGCCCCGGCAGCCGGCCGCGCTCGTCGGTCAGCCGGGCCTCGGTGGCGACGCCGATGATCGTGGCCATGGCGTCGAAGAAGCCGGCCAGGACGAGCGTGAAGACGATCATTCCGACGCTCATGACGCCCAGTGACCCCCAGCCGCCGAACTCCACGTGCCCGAGGAGGGAGAAGTCCGGCACGGACACGGCGCTCCCCTTGAGCTCGGGCGCGCCGCTCCGCCAGGCGGCGGCCCCCGGGGCGGCCGCGGCGTTGACGACGACGGCCAGCACCGTGCCGACGACGATGCCGATCAGGATCGCGCCGGGGACGTCGCGGGCCTGCAGCATGAGGACGGCCAGCAGGGTGACGCAGAAGACCAGCACGGGCCAGCCCGCCAGCTCGCCCGCGGGGCCGAGCGTCACCGGCCCGCCGCCCTTGGAGGCGTGCACGAAACCGGCCTTGACCAGCCCGATCAGGGCGATGAACATGCCGATGCCCATGGTGATGGCGTGCTTGAGGGCGAGCGGTATCGCGTTCATGATCAGCTCGCGCAGGCCGGTGACGGCCAGCAGCACGATCACCGCCCCGTACAGCACGCACATGCCCATGGCCTGCGGCCAGGTCATGTGGGGCGCCACCTGGGTGGAGAGCACCCCGGAGACGCCCAGCCCGGCGGCCAGGGCGAGCGGGACCCTGCCGACGAGGCCCATGAGGAGGGTGCAGACCGCCGCGGCGAGCGCGGTGGCCGTGATCAGCCCGGTGTGGCCGAGCCGGTTCCCGGCGGCGTCCGGGCCGGACAGGATCAGGGGGTTGAGCAGGAGGATGTAACACATCGCCATGAAGGTGGTGACGCCGCCGCGCACCTCCCGCCCGACGGTGGATCCGCGTGCGCCGATGCGGAAGTAGCGGTCGAGCCGGGAGGCGCCGGCGGAGCGGCGCGGGCCCGCGCCCGCGTCCTGCGCCGTGCCTCTCGGCTCCACGGATGGCTGGGTCATGAGTGCCTGCTCCCATGGTCCGGGCGGGTGGTTCGGCTGCACGACCCGGGGGACGGCCCGAGACGAAGGGCGGCACGTCACCGGCCGCTGGGGGGTGGGGGGCCGGTGGTGCCCTGCGAGGGCTTGCGGGTTGTGGCGGGGGCTCAGGTGCCGGTGAGGTGTTCGGGCCGCACCGGCACCCGGTTGAGCGCGAGGCCGGTCGCCGCCCGGATCGCCGCGACGACGGCCGGGGTGGCGGACAGCGTGGGCGCCTCGCCGGCGCCGCGCAGCCCGTACGGGGCGTGCTCGTCGGCGAGTTCGAGGACGTCCACGGGGATGGCGGGGGTGTCGAGGATCGTGGGGATCAGGTAGTCGGTGAAGGACGGGTTGCGCACCCGCCCGTCCGCGGCGACGACGATCTCCTCCATGACCGCGAGGCCCAGCCCCTGGACGGTGCCGCCCTGGATCTGGCCGGTGACCGCCAGCGGGTTGACCGCCTTGCCGACGTCCTGCGCGCAGGCCAGCTCCACGACCTTGACCAGTCCGAGCCCGGTGTCGACGTCGACGACGGCGCGGTGGGCCGCGAAGGAGTACTGGACGTGGCCGTCGCCCTGCCCGGTGCGCAGGTCGAACGGCTCGGTGGGCCGGTGCCGCCACTCGCGCTCGACGTCGATCACCTCGCCCTCCAGGACGTCGGCGAGGGCGGCGAGGACCTCGCCCGCCTCGGTGGCGACCTTGCCGCCCTCCAGGACGAGCTCGGCCTGCTCCCAGGCCGGGTGGTGCACGCCGAACCGGGCGCGGCCGAGGGCGAGGACGCGCTCGCGCACCTCCTGGCAGGCGTGGCGGACGGCGCCGCCGGTGACGTAGGTCTGACGGGAGGCGGACGTGGAGCCGGCCGAGCCCACGCGGGTGTCGGCGGGCTGCAGGACGACCTGGGTGACGCCGAGTTCGGTGCGGGCGATCTGGGCGTGGACGGTCACCCCGCCCTGGCCGACCTCGGCCATCGCGGTGTGCACCGTGGCCACCGGCTGCCCGGCGACGGCTTCGAGCCGCACGCGGGCCGTCGAGTAGTCGTCGAAGCCCTCCGAGAAGCCGACGTTCTTGATCCCGACCGCGTAGCCGACGCCGCGGACCACGTCCTCGCCGTGGGTGGTGTTGGACAGCCCGCCGGGCAGGGCGCGGACGTCGGGCGCGCCGCCTGCGGTCTCCCACGGCCGCTCGGGCGGCAGCGGCCGGGCCTTGACGCGGCGCAGCAGCTCGGCGACGGGCGCGGGGGCGTCCACGACCTGCCCGGTCGGCATCACGGCGCCCTGTTCCATGGCGTTGCGCCGCCGGAACTCCACCGGGTCCAGGCCCAGCCGCCCGGCCAGCCGGTCCATCTGGGCCTCGTAGGCGAAGCAGGCCTGGACGGCGCCGAAGCCGCGCATCGCCCCGCAGGGCGGGTTGTTGGTGTAGAGGGCGAGGGCCTCGACGTCGACGGCGCCGACCACGTACGGGCCGACGGCCAGGGACGCCGCGTTGCCGACGACGGCCGGGGACGAGGAGGCGTAGGCGCCGCCGTCGAGGACGATGCGCGCCTTCACGTACAGCAGCCGCCCGTCGCTGCTCGCGCCGTGCTCGTAGTGGAGCCTGGCGGGGTGGCGGTGCACGTGGCCGAAGAAGGACTCGAAGCGGTTGTAGACCATCTTCACGGGCCTGCCGGTGCGCAGCGCGAGCAGGCACGCGTGGGCCTGCATGGACAGGTCCTCGCGTCCGCCGAAGGCGCCGCCGACGCCCGAGAGGGTCATGCGGACCTTGTCCTCGGGGAGGCCGAGGACGGGGGCGATCTGGCGCAGGTCGGCGTGGAGCCACTGGGTGGCGATGTAGAGGTCGACGCCGCCGTCCCCGGCGGGCACGGCGAGCCCGGACTCCGGGCCGAGGAACGCCTGGTCCTGCATGCCCACCTCGTAGTCGCCGCTGACGACGACGTCGGCGCGGGCCCGGGCGGCGGCGACGTCGCCGCGGACGACGGGCTGGCGGTGGACGACGTTCGGGTGCGGGACGTGGGCGGCGTGGTGGTCGTCGCGGGCCGGGTGCAGCAGGGGCGCGCCGGGGGCGGTGGCGCTCTCCTCGTCGCCGACGACGGGCAGTTCCTCGTAGGCGACGCGGATCCGGGCGGCGGCGCGGCGGGCCGTCTCGGGGTGGTCGGCGGCGACGAGGGCGACGGGCTCGCCGTGGTAGCGGACGACGCCGTCGGCGAGGACGGGGGTGTCCTGGATCTCCAGCCCGTAGCGGGTCGCGGCGGGCAGGTCGGCGTGGGTCAGGACCGCGTACACGCCCGGGGTGGCGAGCGCCCCGGAGACGTCGGTGGAGAGGATCCTGGCGTGGGCGTGGGGGCTGCGGAGGGTGAACCCCCACAGCATGTCCTCGTGCCACAGGTCGGAGGCGTAGGCGAACTCGCCGGTGACCTTGAGCGTGCCGTCGGGGCGCAGGGCGGACTCGCCGACGCCGCCGTGGGCGCGGGGGCGGGTGGCCGGGCCGAGGCCGGCGGGGGTGTGCGCGGTGCTCATCGCGGGTCCGCCTCTCCGGCGCGGGCGGCCGCGAGGCGGACCGCGTCGAGGATCGTCTCGTAGCCGGTGCACCGGCACAGGTTGCCCGACAGGGCCTCGCGGATGTCCGCGTCGGAGGGCCCGGGGTTGCGCTCGATGAGCTCGTCGGCGGCGACGAGCAGGCCGGGGGTGCAGAAGCCGCACTGGACGGCGCCGGCGTCGACGAAGGCCTGCTGGACGGGGGAGAGCGCCGCGGTGCCCGTGCCGCCGTCCGGTGCCGCCGGCCGGCGCAGGGCCTCGTCCGGGCTCGTCCCGGCCGGTTCCGCCGGTGTGCCGCCGCCCGCGGCGCGCCGCCGGGTGTGCTCGGCGAGGCCCTCGACGGTGACGACCTCCCGTCCCTCGGCCTGGCCCGCCGCCACCAGGCAGGCGCACACCGGCAGCCCGTCCAGCCGGACCGTGCACGAGCCGCACTCGCCCTGCTCGCAGGCGTTCTTCGAGCCCGGCAGCCCGAGCCGCTCCCGCAGGACGTACAGCAGGCTCTCGCCCTCCCACACGTCGTCGGCCTGCTGCGGCCGGCCGTTGACCGTGAAGTTCACGCGCATCGGCTGTCCCTCCCCCCGGCGCGGTAGGCGTCCCACGTCCAGCCGAGCGTGCGGCGCGCCATCACGGCGACCGCGTGCCGGCGGTAGCGGGCGCTGCCGCGCACGTCGTCGATCGGGTTGCACGCTCCGGCGGCGAGCTCGGCGAACCGCCGGGCGGCCGAGGGCGGCACGGGCCGCCCGGACTCCCAGCAGCCGCCCTCCTCCAGGGCCGCGGAGAGGAAGTCCTCCGCGGCGCGGGCCCGCACCGGCGTGGGGGCCGCGGAGCCGATGCCGGTGCGCACCGTGCGGCTGCGCGGGTGCAGGGCGAGGGAGAACGCGCACACGGCGATGACCATGGCGTTGCGGGTGCCCACCTTGGAGAACTGCTGCGGGCCGTCGGCCCGCGCGATGCGCACCGCCCGGATCAGCTCGTCCGGGGCGAGGGCGTTGCGCTTGACGCCGGTGTAGAACTCCTCGGCGGGGATCAGCCGGGTGCCGCGCACGGACTCCGCCTCCACCCGCGCGCCCGCCGCCAGCAGGGGCGGGTGGGAGTCCCCGGCGGGGGAGGCGGCGCCGAGATTGCCGCCGACGCTGCCGCGGTTGCGGATCTGCGGCGAGCCGACGGTGTGCGCCGCGAGCGCCAGGCCGGGCAGCTCGGCCCGCAGCTCCTCCATGATCCGCGCGTACGGGACGGAGGCGCCCAGCCGGATCTCGTCCTCCCCGGTCTCCCATTCGTACAAATCGCCGATGCGGGTCAGGTCCAGCAGGTGGTCCGGCCGGCGCTGATCGAAGTTGATCTCGACCATCACGTCCGTGCCGCCCGCGATGGGCACGGCCTCCGGGTGCTCGGCCTTGGCGGCCAGAGCCTCCTCCCAGCTGCCGGGGCGCAGGAACTCCATGGGGCTTCTCTTCTCGATCGGTCTCACACGGTCGTCCGAGGGATGTGCCGGGGTGCCGGGATGTGCCGGGGGTGTGCCCGGGATGTGCCGGGGGTGTGCCGAGTGGTCCGGTGGGGGGATTCCGCGTGGCGGGCCGCCGCGCTCCGCGGCCGTGCCGCACGCTGTGGGCCCAGTACACAGAGCATCCGGCGGGACGGTGCAGTCACCGAAAACATGAAGCGGTTGGCTGGCCAGAGCGCCCATCTTGTAGATTCGAACGAAAGACGGGGTTGGGAAACCTCACTGCATTCCACTGGTAACAACAAGACAGATCGGCGGCGACCACGATGCGGCTGCGCGCACTCCTGGAGACCGAAGCGCTGGGCCTCCGACTGCTCGGCGGCGAGGACGAGCTGGACCGCACGGTGCGCGGCGTGATGACGACCGACCTGCGCGACCCGAGCCGCTACCTCTCGGGTGGCGAACTGGTCCTCACCGGGCTCGCCTGGCGGCGGGAGCCGGAGGACTCCGAGCGGTTCGTGCGGATCCTCACGGGCGCGGGCGTGGCGGGGCTCGCGGCGGGCGAGGCCGAGATGGCCTCCATCCCGGACGACCTGATCCGGGCCTGCGCCCGCCACCGCCTGCCGCTGTTCTCCGTGAACGAGAACGTCTCCTTCGCGTCCATCACCGAGCACGTCGTCCGGCAGGTGTCGAGCGAGCGCGCCGGGGACCTGGCGGCCGTCGTCGACCGGCACCGCCGGCTGATGACGTCGGGTCCGGCCGGCGGCGGCCCCGAGGTCGTCCTCGACCTGCTCGGCTCCGACCTCGACCTGCGGGCGTGGGTGCTCTCGCCCACCGGCCGCCCCATCGCGGGCTCCTCGCTGGCGGGCGCCGGGCCCGAGCTGCCCGCCGCGGTCAGCGCGGCCCTGGCCGGCGAACACCTGGCCGCCTCGCGCACGGGCCGGCGCGGCCCGCACCGGGTCACCGTCGCCGGCGACACCTACTCGCTCTTCCCCATCAGCCACAGCAGCCGCGCCCTGGCGGCCCGCGACGTGCGCGAGACGGTCCTGTCGGACTGGCTGCTGGCCGTCGAGGCCGACGCCGGGGACTGGTCGCCGGAGCGGCTCGACCTGCTCGACGGCGTCACTCAGCTGATCGCGGTGGAGCGGGACCGGCGCGACGCCGCCCGCACCGTGCGCCGCCGGCTCGCCCAGGAGGTCCTCGAACTCGTCCAGGCCGGGGCGGCCCCCGCCGAGATCGCCGCCCGCCTGCGCGTCGCCGCGCCCGTCCTGCTGCCCGGCCTCGGCACGGCGCCGCACTGGCAGGTCGTCGTGGCCCGCGTCGAGTGGGAGGACGGCGAGATCCAGGGCGGGCCCGTCGCCCAGGCCCTGCTGGAGGAGATGCTCGTCGCCCCGGAGGCGACCGGGCCCGAGCCGTCCGACCGCATCGCCGTCGCCCACATGGGCGACGAGGCCGTGGCGCTGGTGCCGCTGCCCGCCGTCCCGACCGGGGCCGAGGGCGGCGAGGAGGACCGCATCCCCGGCCTGCACGCGGACCGGATCCTCGCGGCCGTCCGTGAGCCGCTCTCCCGCGGCCTCGACGACGACGGCCGCCTCACGCTCGGCGTCAGCGCCGCCGTCCACTCCGCGGAGGGCCTGCGCGGGGCGCTGGAGGAGGCCCGCCACGCCCGGCGGGTCGCCGCCGCGCGCCCGGGCCGGGTGTGCGCGGCGGGCCACCAGGAGCTGGCCTCGCACGTCCTGCTGCTGCCCTTCGTCCCCGACGACGTCCGCCGCGCCTTCACGGCCCGGCTCCTGGACCCGCTGCGCGACTACGACCGCCGGCACCGCGCCGAGCTCATCCCGACGCTGGAAGCGTTCCTCGACTGCGACGGCTCCTGGACCCGGTGCGCGACGCGGCTGCACCTGCACGTCAACACCCTGCGCTACCGGGTGGGCAGGATCGAGCAGCTGACGGGCCGGGACCTGTCGCGCCTGGAGGACAAGCTGGACTTCTTCCTGGCGCTGCGGATGAGCTGAGCGCGGCTGTCGGCTTCCGGCTCGCGGGGGCCCGAGTGCCGGACGTACGACGAAAGGCGGGGGTCGTACGCAGAAAGGAGGAGTCGTGCCCAAGTGGGGTACGGCTCCTGCGGCAGGCGCGCATCATCACGGATATGAGTGAGCCTGAAGAGGCGTGCCCCGGTCCCCACGCCTTCTGCAAGGGGTGCAGGGGGAGCGGCGACTACCACGCCGCCGTCCTCTACCTGAACCAGCCCGGCCAGGGCGGCCACATGACGGGGGCTCACCTCTGCCCGTACTGCACGGGCCGCGGCTTCTTCTGCAAGCACCACCCCCCGTGCAGCGGGCTGCACGACGACGACACGCCCGTCATCGGGCCGGACGTCCTGCCGCCCGTGTGACGTCCGGGTGCGGCCGGGCCCGCCCTCACGCGTGCAGCGTCGCGTCCACCACCAGCGCCCGGTGATCGGTGCCCGGCAGGTCCAGGAAGCGGGCCCGGTCGGGCTGCAGGGCCCGGCTGAGGAGGACGTGGTCGATCTGGACGCCCAGCGGGGGCGCCGTCAGCGACGGCCAGGTGGGCGTCCGGGATCGGCCGACCACGGCCGCGCTGTCGCGCATCCCCGTGTCCAGCACGGAGCGGAAGGCCGCGTGGTCCTGCGAGGCGTTGAAGTCCCCCGCGATGACGGTCGGCCCCCCGCCGCGGCCGGCGGCCATGGCGCGGATGCGGCCCAGCTCCGTCCGCCACAGCTCCAGCCCGCCCGCCACCGGCGGCATCGGGTGCGCCACCTGGAACAGCAGCTGCGCCCCCGGCACCTGCACCAGTGCCCGGGGCATCGCCAGCGTGCCGGGCACCGCGCCGTCCGGCCGCAGCGGGAACCTGCTCAGCAGCGCCGACCCCTGAGCCCGCCCGCCGCCCACGATCACCCGGTACGGGAACGCGGCCCGCACCTGCGCGCCCTCCAGGGCCGGTGCGCACTCCTCCGGCGCGCACTCCTGCACCGAGACCAGGTCCGGCTTCTCGCGCCGCAGGGCCTCCAGCAGGGCCGGGGTCGCCCCGCCGAACTCCAGATTGGCCGTCAGGATGCGCAGCCGGGCCACCACCGGGCCGGAGGCGGGTGCCCGGTCGGCCGCGTACGGGGGCAGGAAGGACAGCGTGCCGAGGACCGCGGTCAGCGCCCACGCACAGCCGGCGAGCCACCGGGTGCCCGCCGAGAGGACCAGTGCCGTCGCGGCCGGAGCGAGCAACCACGGCAGGAACGCCAGCAGTTGGGGCATCGGCGTGACGCCGTCCACGTCGCAGGCACGGCACAGCAGCGGCCCGCTCACCAGCAGCAGGAGCAGGCCCGCGCCCCAGCGGGCGGCCTTGTACCGGACGAGGGGCGGCGGCGCCTGGTCCGCCGCGGGCACCGGGCCGGCCTCCTCCACGGTTTTGACTTTTGTATTACCTGCTGATTGCGGACGGCTTGACGTCATATGGCAAGCTAGACGCTGAAGGTGCCGCTCCGGCCGCATTTGGCGTGTATTTCGCGCGGTGCCTGCACTGTTCGTACGAGCGAGGAGGTGATCGGGATGGCCAGTCGGAGTCCCGAGGGAAGTCCTCGCTTCAGTGCGGTTCCCGCTTGCGCAGCGCTCTGATCCACTGAGCTGATGACCTACGGGGTCGTGTACCCCGGGCGCTGTTGCGCGCACCTTCATCAGGCCTTCACCGGGCCTTGTCCTCGGTCGCCCGTACGGCTCTTTCCTGCCTTCCGGCAGCCGTAGCGACCCGTATCCCTGCATCTCCACCGACTTTTCCGTGCCCACGGCCCGGCCGTACCGCCATGAGGTCATGCCGCCATGCCGCCATGAGGCCATGCCGTCACGCGTTCGTGCGCCGCGCCGTCGTGCCCGGAGAGAGGTTCCGCCATGACCGACACCACCCTCACGCCCCGCAAGCTCGCTCCGCCGGGCCGTACCCGCCGCGAGCGCAAGGCCGCCGAGCTGGAGGCCCGTACCCGCGCCGCCGGCGACCGGCTGGCCAGGATCAGCGGTTGGCCGGCCGCGCAGGTCCTGCAGGACACCCGCGCCACGCCCCACGGCCTGCGCCAGGACGACGCCGAGCTGCGGCTCGCGCGCGGCGGGGCCAACGTCGTCGCGCACGACACCGGCCCCCGCTGGTACGCGCAGCTCACCAGAGCCTTCCGGAACCCCTTCATCATGATCCTGGCCGTCCTGCTGGTGATCATGTACGTGCAGTGGCTGCAGGTCGCCGACGAGGAGCCCTTCGACCCCAAGATCCCCATCATCGGCGCGATGGTGCTGGTCAGCGGCCTGCTGCGGTTCTGGCAGGAGCACCGCTCGGCGGGCGCCGCGGCCGCCCTGCGCGCCCTCGTCACCACGACCACGGCCGTCCGGCGCCGCGAGGGCCACGGCGCCGCCCCGGCCACCGTCGAGATCCCGATGGACCGGGTCGTCGTGGGCGACGTCGTGAGCCTGTCCGCGGGCGACCTCGTCCCCGCCGACCTGCGCCTGCTCACGGCCAAGGACCTCATGGTCGGCCAGGCCGCGCTGTCGGGGGAGTCGCTGCCGGTCGCCAAGGCCGACACGCGCACCCACGACTACGGGCAGTCCACGACCACCGACCCCGTAGAGGCCGACAACCTCTGCCTGATGGGCACCTCGGTGACCTCCGGCACCGCCACCGGCGTGGTCGTCGCCACCGGCGCGGACACCTACTTCGGGTCGATGGCCGGGTCCCTCGTCGGCGAGCGTCCCGAGACCAGCTTCGACGCCGGTGTGAAGAAGGTCGGCTTCCTGCTGATCCGCTTCATGCTCGTCATGGTCCCGCTGGTGTTCGCCGTCAACGGCTTCACCAAGGGCGACTGGAACGAGGCGTTCATGTTCGCCGTCGCCGTGGCCGTCGGGCTCACGCCCGAGATGCTGCCGATGGTCGTCACCACCAACCTCGCGCGCGGCGCCGTCGCCATGTCGCGCCGCAAGGTCGTCGTCAAGCGCCTGAACGCCATCCAGAACCTGGGCGCCATGGACGTGCTGTGCACCGACAAGACCGGCACGCTCACCGAGGACCGCATCGTCCTCGACCGCTACCTCGACGCGCACGGCCGGGAGGACGCCGAGGTCCTCGAATACGCCTACCTCAACAGCCACTTCCAGACCGGCCTGCGCAACCTCATGGACCAGGCGGTCATCGACCGCGTGCTCGAGGCCGAGGAGGTTGTCGTCGACGCCCGCTTCACCAAGGTCGACGAGATCCCCTTCGACTTCGCCCGCCGCCGCATGTCGGTGGTCCTGAGGCGCAACGACCTGGAGGGGGCCGCTTCCGGCGAGCACGCGGGTGCGGAACACCTCCTCATCACCAAGGGCGCCGTCGAGGAAGTCCTCGCGCTGTGCACCCACATGACCGAGGACGGCCGCCGCACCGAGCTCGACGCCGGGCTGCGCCGCCGCGTCACCCGTACCGCCGAGGACCACAACCGGCAGGGGATGCGCGTGCTGGCGGTCGCCACGCGCACGCTGCCCGGCGAGCGCGAGACGTACGGCGTCGCGGACGAGGACGGGCTGACCCTCGTCGGCTTCCTCGCCTTCCTCGACCCGCCGAAGGCGGACGCGGCTGCGGCCCTGCAGGCCCTCGCCGAGAAGGGCGTCGCCGTCAAGGTCGTCACCGGTGACAACGAGCTCGTCGCCGCGCGCGTCTGCGCCGACGTCGGCATCGACGTCGGGGCGGTCGTGACCGGGGCCGTCGTCGACACCCTGGACGAGACGGAGCTGCGCGCCCTGGTCCGCGCCACCACGGTCTTCGCCAGGACCAACCCGGTGCAGAAGGCCCGCATCGTCCGGGCGCTGCAGGCCGAGGGCCACACCGTGGGCTTCCTGGGCGACGGCATCAACGACGCCGCGGCCCTGCGCGACGCCGACGTCGGCATCTCCGTCGACACGGCCGTGGACATCGCCAAGGAGTCGGCCGACATCATCCTGCTGGAGAAGGACCTGACGGTCCTGGAGCAGGGCGTCGAGCAGGGCCGCACCACCTTCGGCAACACCATCAAGTACATCAAGATGACGGCGAGCTCGAACTTCGGGAACGTCTTCTCGGTCCTGGTGGCCAGCGCCTTCATCCCCTTCCAGCCGATGCTCGCGATCCACCTGCTGGTGCAGAACCTCGCCTACGACGTCTCGCAGCTCGCCACGCCCTGGGACCGCATGGACCCGGAGTACCTGCGCGAGCCGCGCACGTGGGACGCCAGGGGCATCGCCCGGTTCATGCTCTTCATCGGCCCGATCAGCTCCGTCTTCGACATCACCACCTTCCTGGTGCTGTGGCACGTCTTCGGCGCGGACAGCGAGGCGGGCCAGACGCTGTTCCAGTCCGGGTGGTTCGTCGAGGGCCTGCTGTCCCAGACCCTCATCGTCCACATGATCCGCACCCGCAAGGTGCCCTTCATCGGGTCCCGGGCCTCGGTCCCGGTGATGGTGATGACCGCCGTGGTGATGGCGTTCGGCATCCTCCTGCCGTTCTCGCCGCTGGCCCCGGCGCTCTCGATGGAGCCGCTGCCGATGGGCTACTTCCCGTGGCTGATCGCGATCCTGCTGGCGTACTGCGCCCTGACCCAGGTGGTCAAGACCTGGTACGTCCGGCGATTCAACACCTGGCTGTGACCGGCCGATAGAGATACCGACGAGGAAGGTGGATCATGGTTGTGGTCAACGAGTGGCACATGGCGGCCAACATCGCGGCCGGCCTGGGCTTCGGTGCGATCATCGGACTGGAGCGCCAGTGGCGGGCCCGGATGGCGGGACTGCGCACCAACGCGCTGGTCGCCGCCGGATCCGCCCTCTTCGTCCTCCTCTCGCAGTACGGCTTCGCCTCCGCCACCAGCACCACCGGCTACGACGGCTCCCGCGTCGCCGCGCAGATCGTCTCCGGCATCGGCTTCCTCGGCGCGGGCGTCATCATGCGCGACGGCCTGAGCGTGCGCGGCCTCAACACCGCGGCGACCCTGTGGTGTTCGGCAGCCGTCGGCGCCCTCGCCGGGACCGGGCTGTACGTGGTGGCCGCGCTCGGCACGGTGGGCGTGGTCGGGGCCAACACGCTGCTGAGGCCGCTGGCGCGCGGCCTCGACCGGGGGCCGCACGGCGGCGCGGAAGTGGCCACCGACTACCACTTCGAGGTCGTGTGCACCGAGCCCGAGGAGGCCCACGTCCGCACCCTCGCCGTCCAGGCCGTCGCCCGCCCCGGCTTCCGGCTGCGCTCGGTCTACAGCGCCGACGCGGAGGCTCCCGGCAAGGTGGTCGTGTCGGCCGACCTCACCACCGAGCGCCGCGACGACAGCCTCCTGGAGGAGGCCGTCAGCCGCCTCTCCCTGGAACCCGCGGTCTCGGCCGTCAGCTGGACCGTCCTGCAGGGGCCCGACGACGACGCGGACGACGACTACACGGCGGAGCGCCGGGGGCGGCGCCGGGTGCGGGACTTCTTCACGGGGAGGTGACGCGCCGGGCCGGCCGAGCATCGCCGTCACGCGGCGGGGCGGCCGAGCACCTCCGTCATGCGGGAGAAGGCGTCGTCGCCGTAGCCCGCCTCGATGGCCCGCCGGGCGGTCGCACGGGCGGCCTTGAGGATGCCGGCGTCGATGCCGTGGTGCTCGGTGGCGTCCACGACGTGCTCGATGCCCGCCGCGGCCGAGGCGAGGGTGAAGACGTCACTGACGTGGTTCCCCGCGTCGGTCCGCTCCGCGTGATCGGTGAGGCTGCGGGGCAGCAGGCCCACGATGCCCTGGGCGAACGGCTCCAGGTCCTTCGCCTTGATGTTCTCGGCCTCGGCGAGGGCGAAGGCGTGCGCGATGCCGCTCATGGCCGTCCAGAGGATGTCGAGCAGGGCCACGTCGTGGGCCGCGGCCCGGCCGGGGTCGGCGCCGAGGTACGTGCCGGTGCCGCCCAGGGCGGCGAGCGTGGCCCGGTGGGCCCGGTGGACGGATTCCGGGCCGCTGTAGAGCACGACGGCATCGGGGCCGCCGATGGTCACGGTCGGGGTCATGATCGCGCCGTCCAGGTAGCCGAAGCCGTGCCGGGCGGCCCACGCGGCCGTCTCGCGGGCGTTCGCGGGGGAGTCGGCGGTGAGGTTCACCAGGGTCCGGCCCTCGAGGGCCGTGGTCTGCGGGCCGAGGACCGTGCGGACGGCGGCGTAGTCGATGACGCAGACGACGACGAGGGGGCTCGCGGCGATCGCCTCGGCGACGGTGGGGGCGAGGACCGCACCCTGCTCGACCAGGGCGGCGGCCTTGCCGGGGGAGCGGTTCCACACGGTGGTCGGGTGACCTGCTTCCAGGAAGGCGCCGGCCAGGGCCCGGCCCATGGGGCCGAGGCCGATGACGGTGACGGGCGCGCCGGAGGGGACGTGGGTCATCTGCTGTCCGTTCGGTCGTGGGGTGGTTCGTGCGGTGGTTCGTGCCGTGGTTGGTCGGGTGCTTCGCGGGGTGGTCCGTCACGAGCTTCGTCCGGGTTCCGCCGGGTCCTCAAGTACGCACTTCGAGGTGAGTGATTACCCCGGAGAAGGTGTCCCGGCCGCGTCCCGGCCTGCACCTGGTGTGCCGGTCCCGTCACCGAACGTCGCTCCGGGAAATCTCCACAATCTCCGAGTACCGGCGGTAGCACCTGTTCACCGCCCCTGGATATGCCGGTTATGCCCGGCGCGCTTGGTGGGCGTGTGTCCATTTATGTTCCGCGCGGATCATGGTGCCCGTGTATCTGTTACTCGATCTTGTGAAGAACGTGTGATGATCCGGCGGAGGAATCTGAAAGCGCACCTTCGGAAAGGGCCTCCGGACGTCAATGCGGTTGGCCGTGCCACCCGTTCGCGTGCTTATATCTGCGGCACCGCGACGGCTCTTTGAACGGTGGCCGGTTCCGGCCGGGCCGACGCGGTCAATTGAGAAACATTCAGACAAACGAAGGGTGCGCCATAATGCGTGACAACCTCGAGACCCGTGAGATCGCCGACGCCGAGCTGGACGCCGTTTCCGGCGGTGTGAGCATTTCCGGCGGCCTGCTCGGCGCCGTGACCGGCGACGTTCACAACGTCCTGGGCACCGTGACCTCGCTGCAGACGGTCCAGGCCGTCCCGGGCGCGGCCGGTCAGGTCGAGGGCATCGTCGGCGTGCGCGCCGGCGTCGCCGGTCTCTGAGAAAACCGCCACCCGTGAATCCCGGAACTCCTCCCCTGTTCCGGGGTTCACGGCTGCCCGTAATTCCGCCGCATATTCCAGTACCCCGGTCATCGGCACCCCGGACATCAGTACCCGAGTCACCGCTGCAGTAGAAGGAATAGTCCGTGCAGTTCCGCCAGCAGGCGCTTTCCAAGCTGCAATCGCCCGAAGAGCTCGATCTGCCCGTAGGATTCGCGCGCCCGCAGGGCCGGCTCGTGCTGGCCGTCACGGTCGTCGTCGTCGCGGCGGCGGCTTTCTGGGCGTTCACCGGGACCGTGTCGTCCAGGCTGAGCGCATCCGGCATTCTCACCCGGGCCGAGGGAAGCTATCTGCTGCAGAGCCCGTACGCGGGGCAGGTCACCGGAGTCCTCGCGCGCGAGGGCCAGCTGCTGGCGCCGGGCGCCCCCCTGCTGCAGATCAGCACGGACCGGGGCGAGCGGACCGTGCGCGTCGTGGCCGGCGGGAGGGTGACGACGCTCGTCGCCAGGACGGGCGCGGTCGTCACGACCGGCGCGGACGTCGCGACCGTGGAAAAGGTGACGAACCCGGACGAGCCGCTGGTGGCCATGCTGTACGTGCCCGGCGGGAGCGGCGGCGAGATCCCCGTGGGCGCCGCGGTCGACCTGAGCGTCCAGTCCGTCCCCCGGGAGAAGTTCGGCGTGCTGCGCGGCCGCGTCCAGTCCGTCGGCCGCGCCCCTCAGACCCCGGCGCAGATCGGCGGCTTCCTCGGGGACGCCCGGCTCGCCGCACAGTTCGCCCGGCAGGGCAACCCCGTCGCCGTGCTCGTACGGCTGGAGCGCTCGCCCGCCGCCCGGTCCGGCTACCGCTGGTCCTCGGCGGACGGCCCCCCGTACGCCGTCGACTCCACGACGCCGGTCACCGGCGCCGTCCACCTCGCCGACGAGCGGCCCGTCGACTGGCTGCTGCCGTGACCGCCTCGCGCCGCCGCCGCGCCCCCGCACCCGCCCCCCGGGGCCGTACGCCACGGCCCGTCCGTACCCCCACCGTGCTGCAGATGGAGGCGGTGGAGTGCGGCGCCGCCGCGCTGGCCATGGTGCTCGGCCACTACGGCCGCTTCGTCCCCCTGGAGGAGCTGCGCATCGCGTGCGGCGTCTCGCGCGACGGCTCCCGCGCGAGCAACCTCCTCAAGGCCGCCCGCAGCCACGGGCTGAAGGCCAAGGGCATGCAGATGGACGTCGGCGCGCTCGCCGGGGTGCGTTCGCCGGCCGTCCTGTTCTGGGAGTTCAACCACTACGTCGTCTACGACGGCACGGGCCGCCGCTTCGGCCGCCGGGGCGTGTACGTCAACGACCCCGCCAAGGGGCGGCGGTTCGTCCCCATGGACGAGTTCGACGACGCCTTCACCGGCGTCGTCCTTACCTTCGAACCCGGCGACGACTTCCGCCGCACCGGCCGCAGGCCGGGCGTCGCCGGCGCCCTGCCCGCCCGCCTGCGCGGCACCTCCGGCACCCTGCTCGCCGCCGTGATCTCCAGCCTCCTGCTGGTGGTCGTCGGCGCGGCGGTGCCCGCGCTCAGCCGCACGTACATCGACACGTTCCTGATCGGCGGCCGGACGTCCCTGCTGGGCGTGCTCTTCGCGTCCATGGCGGGCGCCCTGGTGCTCACCGCGACGCTCACCGCGCTGCAGCAGGCCAACCTGCTGCGCGGGCGCATCATCTCCTCCACCCTGGGCAGCGCCCGCTTCCTGCGGCACCTGCTCCGCCTTCCGGTCACCTTCTACTCCCAGCGCAACCCCGCCGACCTCGTCCAGCGCCTGCAGTCCAACGACGCGGTCGCCGAGACCCTGGCGCGCGACCTCGCCGCGGCCGGCGTGGACGCGGTCGTCGTGCTGCTCTACGCGGTGCTGCTGTGGACGTACGACCCGCAGCTCACCGTCGTCGGCGTGCTGATGGCGCTGCTCAACGTCGTGGCCATGCGCATCGTGGTCCGCCTGCGGGCCACCGGGACGCAGAAGCTGCGCGCCGAGAGCGCCCGGCTCACCAACACCTCCTACAGCGGCCTGACCCTCATCGAGACGATGAAGGCAACCGGCGGCGAGAGCGGCTTCTTCCGCCGCTGGGCCGGCCAGCACGCGGTCACGCTCGACGTGCAGCAGCGGCTCGGCGTGCCCAGCGCGTGGCTGGCGGTCGTCGCGCCCGCGCTGGCCGCGCTCAACAGCGCCCTGATCCTGATGATCGGCGGCGTGCGGGCGGTGGAGGGCCATCTGTCCGTCGGCCTGCTCGTCGCCTTCCAGGCCCTGGTCACCGGCTTCACCGCGCCGATCACCCGGCTCAACGGCGTCGCCGGGCGGATCCAGGACTTCGCGGCCGACGTCGCCCGTCTCAAGGACGTCGAGAACTTCCCCGCCGACCCCGTCTACTCGCGGCGCGAGGCCCCCGCCGGCACCCGCCGCCTCAAGGGCCACGTGGAGCTGGAGAACGTCACCTTCGGTTACAGCCCCCTCGACGCCCCGCTGCTGAAGGACTTCTCGCTCTCGGTCGGCCCCGGGCAGCAGATCGCGCTCGTCGGCGGCTCCGGCAGCGGCAAGTCCACCGTCTCCCGGCTCATATCCGGCCTCTACGCCCCCTGGGAGGGCGCCATCCGCATCGACGGAATGCGGCTGGAGGACATCCCGCGCGGCGCGCTGGCCGCCTCCGTCTCCTTCGTCGACCAGGACGTCTTCCTCTTCGAGGGCACCGTGCGCGACAACGTCGCCCTGTGGGACCCGTCGATCCCGGACGAGGCCGTCGTCGCCGCGCTGCAGGACGCCGCGGTGTACGACGTCGTCGCGCGCCGCCCCGGCGGCATCCACAGCCGCGTCGAGCAGGACGGCCGCAACTTCTCCGGCGGCCAGCGCCAGCGCCTGGAGATCGCCCGGGCGCTGGTGCGCCGCCCCAGCGTCATGGTCCTGGACGAGGTGACCAGCGCCCTGGACGCCGTCACCGAGCAGACCGTCATGGACAACCTGCGGCGCCGCGGCTGCGCCTGCGTCGTCATCGCCCACCGGCTGAGCACCGTGCGCGACAGCGACGAGATCGTCGTGCTCGACCGGGGCACGGTCGTGGAACGCGGACGGCACGAGTACCTGGCGGCCGCGCGGGGCGCGTACGCGGAACTGGTCAAGGAGCACTGAGGTGACGACGCCGTACCACCACGCCCCGGTCGTCGCCGATCCGGTCGTCGCCGATCCCGTTCTCTCCGATCCTGTCCTGGCCGCCATGGGCGGGCTCGGGACGCCGGTCGACTGCGCCGGGCTGCGCAGCCTGTCGCTGGAGGGCCCGCACGTGCTGTGGCTCGTCGAGGGCGGCGAGCTGGACCTGTTCGCCGTCGACGTCGCGCAGGCGGGCCACTGGCACTTCCTGGGCCGGCTGGGGCCGGGCACGCTGCTGCTGGGCCCGGCGGAGGGCCCCGCGCACACGCTGACCGGCCGCCCGCAGCAGGGCTGCCGGCTGCGCCGCATCGAGCTGGGGGAGCTGTACGCGTACGGCGACCCGTCGTACGGCATGTACGGCGCCGCCGCCGAAGGGGCGCTGAGCCCCTTGGAGGGCGCGTTCGCCCTGGGCGTCGGCCGCGGCCTGCATGTGCTGTACCAGGCGCCGCTGGAGAACAAGCCGCTGGAGAACAGGTCACCGGGGAACGAGCCACCGGGGCACAGCTCGCTGGAGAACAACCGGGCCGGCGCGGGCCGCAGCGGTGCCGACGACGACGTCCTGTGGATGCAGATCGCCCCGGGCAGCGTGCAGTACGGCGCCGCCTACGAGGGGTACGCCGCGGGGAGCCTCCTCGTCGACGCGGCGATGTGGCAGGGCATGGTCGACCAGCAGTACCGCCTGCTGTACGCCCTCGACCGCTGGATCGAGCAGCTGGAGCGTGCCCACGAGGACCGTACGGCCGCCGGCATCGAGGCGGGCGAGGCCGCCCGAACCCAGGCGGACCGGGTGCTGCTGGCCTCCATCGGCCGCTCCGGCAGGAGGTCCCGCGGAGGGCGCGCCGGCGGCGACGGCGGCGACGACAGAGCGACGTTCGAGGTGTGCCGGCTGGTGGCCGGGGCGGCGGGCATCGCCCTGTCCGAGCCCGGCGCGGCCTCGCCGGGCCGGACGGACCCCGTCGAACGCATCGCGCTCGCCTCGCGGATCCGCACCCGTACCGTGAGGCTGAGCGGCCGCTGGTGGCAGGAGGACGGCGGGCCCCTGGTGGCCCGGCGCGCGGCGGACGGGGCGCCGGTCGCCCTGCTGTGGCGGCGCGGCCGCTACGAGGCGGTCGACCCGGCGACCGGCACGCGGGAGCGCGTGGGGAAGGACGCCGAGTCCTCCTTCGAGCCGCGTGCGGTCATGTTCTACCGCCCGCTGCCGGACGTGCCGTTGGGGCCGCTGGGGCTGGTGCGCTTCAGCGTGCGCGGCACCGGCAGGGACCTGCGCGGCATCCTGCTGGGCGGCCTGGTCGCCGTCGGCCTGGGCGCCCTCGTGCCCGTCGCCACGGGGCGGGTGCTCGGCACGTACGTACCCGCCGCCGAGACCGGCCTGATCGTGCAGACCGCTCTGGCGCTCGTCGTCACGAGCGTCGTATCGGCGGTCTTCATGCTGCTGCAGAACGTCTCCGTCCTGCGCATGGAAGGCCGTATCGAGGCCACCCTGCAGCCGGCCGTCTGGGACCGGCTGCTGCGGCTGCCGACGACCTTCTTCACCGGCCGCTCCACCGGCGAACTGGCCGGTGCGGCCATGGGCATCAGCGCCGTACGCCGGACGCTGTCCGGCATCGGCCCGGTCGTCCTGCAGGCGGCCACCGTCGGCACCATGAACCTCGTCCTGCTGCTCGTCTACAGCGTGCCGCTGGCGCTGGCCGCCGTCGCCATGCTCACCGTCATCTCGGCGGTCTTCCTGGGCCTGGGGCTGTGGCAGCTGCGCTGGCAGCGGCAGCTGATCAAGCTGAGCAACAAGCTCAACAACCAGGCGTTCCAGACCCTGCGGGGACTGCCGAAGCTGCGCGTGGCCGCGGCCGAGAGCTTCGCCTACGCCGCCTGGGCACGGGAGTTCGCCCGCACCCGCGAGCTGCAGCAGCGCATCGGCCGGCTCAAGAACGTCGTGACGGTGCTCAACGCGGTCTGCCTGCCCCTGTGCACGCTCGTGATGTTCATGCTCCTGGCGGGCCCGGCCCGGGGCAGCATGTCCGCCGGGGACTTCCTCACCTTCAGCACCGCCGTGACGATGCTGCTGTCCTCCGTGACCCAGCTGACCGGCGCCCTCCTGTCGGCGGCCGCGGTCCAGCCGATGTTCGAACAGGTCAGGCCGATCCTCCGGGCCGAGGTGGAGGTCCGCGGCGCGAGCGTCCAGCCGGGCGAGCTGAGCGGCGCCCTGGCGGCCAGAAACCTGTCCTACCGCTACAGCGCGGACGGCCCGCTCGTCCTCGACGACGTGACCCTCGACGTGCGCCCGGGCGAGTTCGTCGCCGTCGTCGGCGCCAGCGGCTGCGGCAAGTCGACCCTCCTGCGCCTGCTCATCGGCTTCGACAAGCCCGCCTCCGGCAGCGTCCTCTACGACGGCCAGGACCTCGCCGCCCTCGACCGGCCGGCCGTCCGCCGCCAGTGCGGCGTCGTCCTCCAGCACGCCCAGCCCTTCTCCGGCTCGATCCTCGACTGCATCCGCGGCGCCGGCGACTTCACCCTGGAAGAGGCGTGGGAGGCCGCCGCGATGGCGGGCCTCGCCGAGGACATCAAGGCGATGCCCATGGGCATGCACACCATGCTCTCCGACGGCGGCGGCACCGTCTCCGGCGGCCAGCGCCAGCGCCTCATGATCGCCCAGGCCCTCATCCGCAAGCCCCGCATCCTCTTCCTGGACGAGGCCACGAGCGCCCTGGACAACGAGGCCCAGCGCGTGGTCATCGAATCCACCCGCGCCCTGCGGTCCACGCGCATCGTGATCGCCCACCGCCTGTCCACGGTCATGGACGCCGACCGCGTCATCGTCATGTCGGAAGGCCGCATAACCCAACAGGGCCCACCCACCACCCTCCTGACCGACACCACAGGCCTCTTCCACGAACTGGCCCACCGCCAACTCGCCTGACCCGGGCCCCGGCGGCGGGGGCACCGCCGCCGGGGTCTCAGAGCCAGTCGCGGCGTTTGAAGACGAAGTAGAGGCTGACGCAGACCAGGGCCATCAGGGCGATGGCGAAGGGGTAGCCGAAGGTCCAGGTGAGTTCCGGCATGTGCGTGAAGTTCATGCCGTAGATCGTGCCGACCAGGGTCGGGGCGAAGAGGATGGCCGCCCACGACGAGATTTTCTTGAAGTCGTCGCCCTCGCGTGGCTGACCTGCGGAGATCTACTGGAGATGTGCTCTGACCTGCGACGATCCGTCTTTCCAGCTCTTTCGTCGTGCTGCCCGTTTGTACGGCTGATCCTCCCCAGCCGCTCCCCAACGGGGCTTTATTCTCCCCAGATTCTCCCCAGGGGGCCGATCCGCCTTCGGGGAGGAGGCCGGGCTGAGGGCTCCCCTTGGGGCACTGCTGGGCCGTCACTCACTGGTTCGATGAGCCTGTCGAGCCGTAGGGGGAGAGGGGTGCTAAGCGCTCGGCGCATCCCTGATGGGCATCCAGCGACCCTGTGCGTTGAATGGCCAAGGGTAGGTGTGAGGATCCCCCGAGGTGATCATGCAAAGCCTCCCGGATGGCGGGCGAATCCGGCGGGGTGATGAGCAGAACGCTGAGGGGGCGGGAAGGCCGAGCCGGTCGTGAAGCTGAGACCTACGCATTACGAGTTCAAGACCACTCGTGTTGAGGCGGCTCACGTCATGCCGCCCGGTGGCTGTCTGTGCAGGTCAGCGCCGGGCGGTGGTGCGTTGGGGATCATGCGGTGACGGCCCGTCCGAAGGCGTTCAGGCTCACACGGGGCTCACCTCGGGCTCACGCTGACACCTGGGTTGACCTGCATCGACAAGGAACCTGGGCAGGTCCTTCTGCACCCCTTAGAGATGCTGGGGCGCCCTCGACTGACGAGCCGCCATCCAGGCCGATCAGGCGCTCCAGCTCTGCCAAGCCCCCGGCCTCTAGCCGTACCGGAGCACTGTCAGGGCCGGATAGGTCCGTACGGGCCAGCCGATCGAGCCCGAGAAGGCGACACTCGCGCTCGATGATGCGCACCGCCCGGTCCGTGGCCCAGTAGTCCCCGGAACGTACCGCCAGCTGGTACATCGGGTAGAACAGGCGCTCAAGACGCTCCATCGTCAGCTGTCGCAGCTGGTCTGTGCTCCGGCTGAGCTCCGCAGCGCGCTCCTTGAGGGCTTCGGAGACGTCCTTACATGCTTGCTCGATCAACCGCTTGTCGCTGGGCGGTGCCAGCCCTCGCCTGTATCGGTCGATGCCGTAACCCTGCGGGTAGGCGCGGCCATCGGAGTTGACGGAGGGGTCGGCAGCAAGCTTCCGTCCGATGACCAACCAGCCGACGCCAGTGGCCCTGAGATCGACGGCGTCTATGCGGCGCTGGGTGATCGCGGCTCGCACGGCGCGGTTGGGACGGCCCATGAACAGACTCCCGAGCCCCGCGCCCCAAACCATGATCGCGCAACGCGGCTTGTGCCCCGCCGTCCGGCCACGCGCGGATCGTGCCCACAGGCATCAGCTATCAGCTCGCAGGATGGCGCGGAGCTCCTCTGCCTCTGCCGTCCCCCCGAACTCGACGAGGACCGTGCAGAGCCGGTCCGCGATGAACTGCTTAGCGTCTGGTTTGAGCTCGGCTGTGAAGTCCCTGAGCAGTTGCGCGACGGCGACAGCTTTCGCGCCAGGCGCGTAGGCAGCAACGCGTGAGGCGATGCTCTCCATGGTGTCGAAAGTTGATGGAGTCACGGCGGCCGGCGACTCAAGAAGCATCTGGGCCAGGGCAAGGGTCGGGTCTTCGCGCAGGCTATTCCGGAACGAAATGATGCGTTCGATCCTGAGCCGTTCCGTTTCATCGGCAAGTTTGGCCGCTAGCTGGCGGCGCTGCGCGTCGAGAAGGGCGCCGAGGTCCTGAGGGAGAACGTGGACATAGACGCTCGCCCAGCGCACCCAGAAACCGTGCGCCAGGCTGACAGCTTGTCCGAGGACTGCGTTCGCTTGGTGCTGAAGTCGGTGGTGCTCAAGCACAGAGAGAGGTCTGGCCAGTGCCTCAACCTGCTCGATCACATATGACATTACGGCCGATTCAGGATTGTGATGGGCGTGCTTGGCCCGCTCCTCCCAGCAACCCTCGATGTCGAGGTGAAAGAGGAAGCCGGTGTCCGCACTCCGTACCTGGGCTGTGTTGCGGAGCTGGCCTGAGCGAAGGGGGCGCCGCACCCATGGTCTACGCACCGCCCGCACTTACGGGACCAGCGACCGTGCGAGGGTCGGCTGCCTCAACCCGCTCGACAATGGTGGCGCGCTCCTGGTTACGGGTCGGCTCGTCAAGTGCCCGGCCCAGGATCCTCCAGTTCTCTGCAATGCGGAAGAAGTTCAGGGCCCGTATGCCGCGTCGAGCTTCCTTAGGTGTGTCGTGCACAGCACGCACGAAAACATCCGCGACGATCTCACGTGCCTCTGGGCTGACGGCGGAAGCATCCAACCAGGAGGTGCTGACACGAAGCGCAAGCGAGCTGAGGTCATCTGCTTCGAGGATACTGCGCCAGCTGTTGACTACCCAGATGGGTGCCTTGTCGTCGGAGAGCAGGGTAGGCATTCCCGTATCGTCGAGTTTCATAGCCAAGTGGAGGAAGGCATTGCCCGCTGCGCGCTGCACAGTGGGCTTTTCACTTTCCAACCAGTTCGTCAGAGCCTCGTGAAGTCGGGGCCTGAGTTCCGAGTCGTCCCATAGAGCGTTGATCGACTCTCCAACCGTCACGCCAACTTCGGGTTCAGCTGTGGCGGCGAGTTCTGCCAGACGCCGCAACATACTTGTCGGGTGTACTGGCGCTAGGTGTTGGCACGCTTTGGTGATAGCGCACTTGAGGGCTACCGTAGTTTTGGGCTGCTCAATCCATTTGGTGATGGCATTGCGGGTGAGGCTGCCTATCTGCGCATCTAGGCTGGTGGCGACAAGGAGGTTGACGGCGTGGGAGAGCAGACGGGAATTCTCTGACCAGCGGGTAGCTACGGAACGAAGGAACCGCGTAGAGCGTGTGGATTGGCAGTGATGAAGCACCCAAGGGGTTACACGTTCCGCGAGTGCGCTCTGGTGGGGCTGTTCAAGTGCCAAGCACTGGTCGACGGTCCATTTGGTGAACTTGTCGAGCAGGTGTGGGCGGTCGAGCCAGAAGTAGTCCACGACAGCTTCTGCAAATCCCGGACCAGGGAAACGAATCGAGCCGTCCGGCTGAAGTTTGGCGTCGATTTGCCGGGTAAGTTCTACCAAGCCGGGGCCTTGCTGGCCGCGTAGGGGTTCAGCGTCCTCTTCAAAAGCGGTTGCCAATAAGGCCACCTTCTCATGGACGTCTTCCACAACGCTGCCGTCGTACACAGCCATGGACAGCAGGTAGTTGCGCTCGAAGCTGGTACGTCCCGGCCGGGAATGCCATTCAGCTAATTGCTCGAACCAGCGGAGCCGCGCATTGATGACGGCTTCGACCTGCTTGGTGAACCTTTTCTCAGGGGTCTCCGATGACCCACTGCCGCTCTGGTCGCTTGCCACCTCGACGATCGTCCGTGCCCACTCATATACCTGCCCTGGAAGTAGGTGCCTAACGTGGGCCTTGAGGCGGTGATCGTTCTTCCACTTGTCCGGATCGGGGCAAGCGTCACTCAAACCAAGGTATGCCGTCAAAATCTCGGCAGGGTCCGCAGGGTCCATCGCGACATCTAGGTTGCCGGCGCCCTCGCCGATCTGCTTCCACAACTCAGTGCTGACCAGTACGATCAGCACCGATTCGGCGCTCTTGAGAGGCGCTGTATCGTTCAGCTCACGCCCAAACATTCTTCCTACAGGGACGCTTTCACCGGTCGCACGTAGGTCTAAGATCCAGCCTGTGCGCTCCTGACCGCGCAGGCCCTCCATGGTGAAGTCGTCGCCCGCTTCGCGTCGCACGGGACGAATGGTCAACGCCCCATCGGGGTAATGCCGCAGAAGCTTCAGAGCCGTTGTCCAGCGTCCGGTTCCGACGGCGTCGGCCACGAGAACAAGGACCTTTTCTCGACGCAGGATCGCGGCAGCCTCGCCCTCATTGCGGGGCGGAACGTAGCCGACGAGTTGCTCGTCCACCCAGTCGTGTGGCAGGGGTTGACCGCGGTGGATGCGAACCGCGGCTTGAATGACCTGCCCAATGAGGGTGCCGAAGTTCATGTTCGCGTGCACGTTGGTGCGTGGGCCGCCGTTGGCAGGCGCCTCCCCAGTTGCCGGAGATCCTCCTGGCGAGGCACCTGATGCTGCAGCCGGGTCGGGTTCGGTCGCAGCCCCCGACGGTATGGCCCCCTGTCCCGGCCGGCGTTCACCGTCGGCCGGAGGCTCAGTGTCTGAGGTTCCTTGCGCGCTCGGTTCCTCCTCCGGGACGTGCGGGCCCTGACCGGTCTGATCAGGGCGGCTGCCAGAGGGAGGTCCGGACGGTGATGGTGTCGGCACGGTCATGTAGCGGCTCCTGGGAATGGCGGGATGGGGCGGGTTCGCTGGGGTCAGTTGCGATCTTCGATGACGGGTGCGGTCATCCCGACGACCTTCCCGCCGGGCTGGATGACGTCGATGTCGAGATCGACGGTTACTTCCCCGCGAATGGCTTCATTCGCCTCCATGCCAACAAGCTCCCCTGCTACCTCCTTGTATCGCCCTGCGGTGAAGGGACCCGAGCGGAGGCGCTGCTCGCCGCGGAAGGTGATCCGCTGCCCGTAGATCTCCTCCAGGGCATCGCGTGCCCGGCTCAGCATCGCCATCAACACAGCGTCGGAAGTTGTGATCAGCGACGGGTCCTCCCGATAGCGGGAGAGCGCGAGCAGGTACGCCTCCAACTCGCCTGCCCGAGCTTCCAGCCGTATGGCGTCGGGCGTGAGAGGCAGCGCAAGGGCGCCGACAAGCTCTGCCGGCACCTGCCCAGTCGACTCGGCGGGGGCCTCGCGTCGCCCTCGCCACCGGCCGATCAGGGAGTCCACCTGCTGGAAGACGAAAGTGAACGCCGCAGGAAGCGCGGACTGAGTGACCATGGCGAGGCTTATGGCATCGGGCATGATCTTCCCTTCTGTGGTTGTCCCCTGGCCGGGTCATCACTCCTACCGCCTCGCGTGGAGTCCGGCACCCAGTTCGCCCGTCAACGGCCGAAAATGCACGTTCGATTAGGGGGACCCGCAGGTCGGCTGAAGCAGTACCCGGTCCCGCCGCACGTGACCTCGCAGGCCAGTGGCACAGTAAGCGCATGAAGCCGCCTGCCGGGGCCGGCGCCGGGGACACCCCGATATCCGCGCCCGATGCCTTCGACGTCCCTGTATTCCTCCGCCGCAGCTCCCCGCTGACCCCGGCACCACGCCCCTTCCCTCCGGAGGTGGCTTCAGCCCACCAGCCCTGGCCCAAGACCGTCGGCATCCCCGCGGACGGCGCCTATCTGGTCAGGACGACGTGGCGTGCTCTCCTCGACGCCACGACCACCGTGGGACGGGACATCACCCCCTGGCTCACCACCACACCGCGTCTCGCACGCCGCGAGATCATGGCGCGCCGGTATCCCCTCTCGGCTTACCTCGTCCGTGCTGGGCACGAGGTCGTGCCCAGCGTCGTCTACTCCCACGGAACGGAGAGTTCGACCCGTACCGCCTTCGGCTACCACGTCGGCATGACGATGGCAGAGTGGGCCTGCCGCATGATGGGGCTCGGTCCCACCACGCACGCCGAGAGCGCGATACCGCAGGGCGCGACGCCCGGATGGTCCAAGACGCGCAGCCTGCCGGACCTGTTCGGCACGCACCCAGCCACTTCCGAGCTCTGGCTGATCGAGGCGAAAGGGAGCCGCAGGCTCGGCTGGGGCGCCCGGGAAAAGGGAGCGAAGCAACTCGACGTCGGCGCCCTCGTGCCCGCCCCGCACCAGAAAGTACTGTGCGGCACCAGCCTGGAGCGGCGTCTGTTCATGATGATTGACATCGAGGACGCCTCCGCTCACAGCACGGACGAAGAGATCCTGGAGCAGGACGACGAGGCGCTCCTGGAGCTCGCCAGGTCACGCATGCTGTCCTATCTGGCGCTGGCATCGCTGCCCCGAAACGGGTTGCGCGTCACGGCCATCGGCAGGCCTGACGAAGGATCAACAGCACAGCGAGGGAGCCTGGTCCGCCTGCTGGAGAGCGACCCCGCGACGACCGAACTGCGTCGCCATATCGCACCGGACACCGGGGACGAGGTCATCAGGCAGCAGCACGGCCTGGACATGCTGGTGGGACGACTACCGGGAACGGACCTCATGCTCGGCATGTCCCGGCGCCTGTACGGCGCCTGCCGGGCACTGGCCGAGGCGGAGCGCCGCGTCGTCGCCCGGGTCCGAGAAGCGCGCCCCAAATACCTGGACGTACTGCCCCGAGAAGTGCGAAGCGCGGACAGCGCAGCCGTGCCGATGGTCGAACGCTGGGTGAGCGACCGCGCGTACAAGAAGAGGATCACTGAGGTCCAGGAGTACGCGCGCGAAGTCCGAGAGGAACAGCGAGACGATCAACTCCGTGCCGTGCGAGCTGGCTTCGCTATGGGGAACGACAGCACCTGGCTGCGCCTCATCGATCTGGCTCCCCGGCTCGCGCTCCCCAGGGAGGAGGGATTCCTGGAGGCGGCGACCGCAGACACCTATCTCGCAGTCGAGGAGCAGGCGCTCGACCTGGACTCCGAAGCCGAGTAGAGGCGGCTCAGGCAGGCTGCGACGTTGGGCTTCGGCAGCATCCGGGAAAGGCGTCGCTATCGGCTGGCCGGAGGTCCCAGCTCGCGAGAGGGGATACCGGTCTGGGCCAGTATCCCCTCTCGCGTCGTGTCGGTCAGTGCTGCCGGTAGCCCTCGCGCAGATGCCACTCGACCGGATAGAAGACCGTCTCGTTGCCGCTCGCTCGTTCGAGGACTACGTAGTGGTCGGCGATGCCCGGCTGCCCCAGCTCCACCCACGTCTGCACCAGGAGACCACGCAGCGCGTGCGGGACGCGATCAAAGCGCGGTACCGCATTGCCGTCGTGGTCGTGGTCGTGGTCGTGGTCGGCTGCAGGCTGCGGCAAGGGGAGGTCTTCGGCCTCTCGCCGGAGGACGTCAACTTCCAGCGCGGGATCATACGTGTGCGCAGACAGATCCAACTGCTGAATGGCTTGTACTTCACCCTGCCTAAGGGCGGGAAGACGCGCATCACTTCCTCCAGCACCCGGCAGTGGAGGTGGAGCTGCCCTGGGGCGGCCCGGAGCCCGGGCGTGAGAAGCGGACGTTCCCGCTCGTTCTGACTACGATGTACGGAAACGCAATCCGTGCCAACATCTTCAACGACGAGGCCTGGAAGCCCGCTCTCGCGGTGGCCGGGTCATCCCCATGCGGAAGAAGGGCAAGCGCTGGAAGATCTCCAGCAAGGACGGCTTTCACGTCCTCCGGCACACCTACGCCTCGATCATCCTCGAAGCTGGCGAATCCGTCGTCACCCTCGACCGATGGCTGGGGGCTTTGATCTCGCTCTCGGACAGGTGCATGCAGCCAGGGATGTGCGTACTGCGTCGGCGATACGAGGATGTTGTTCGGATCCCAGTTTCCTCAGCCCGGATGGGGGCCGCCTCGCGCTGAGGCGGCCACGGAGAGGACGCGCAGCCTGCCCCGATGATCAGGTCGCAATGGTCGCAACGGCTGGTGGTCATGGGCTGGTGTCCTCCGAAACGGGGAGGTTCGTCCGCGCATTCTGGTGGAGGGTGATTGCTTCTTGGCACCACGGGGGTACGCGGAGTCGTGGGAGCACCGAGATCGGGAACCAGTGGAGCATGATGCCCTCGGTGAGGGGGAGGGCGTGGGCGTCTCCGTCCCAGTGGCCGGTGTAGATGGCGATCGGGCCCTTGCCGAGGTGTTCGGCGTTTCTCTGCTGGACGGTGGTGAACTCCTTCAGCGGGATGGTGAGTCCGGTCTCCTCCGCTACCTCGCGTGCGACGGTGTCGGCCGGCGATTCGCCCGGTTCGGGGCGTCCGCCGACAGGTGTCCAGTAGCCGGGCCAGCAGATGCCTTCGATGTCGTCGCGGAGGTGGAGCAGGTATTCGCCCTGGCTGTTTGTGATCAGCGCGGATACCCCAGTACCGGACTTGATCGCTTCCGCTTCGAGCTCGGTGTCGGTCATCCCGCCATCGTCCACCCTGGGGGTGGAGGTGGAGCGTCTACGACACGAGCCGGCGGTCGCGTCCCGAGGGCTCGCGATCGCCGGCCTGGCTAGGAGGGAGCGGTCAGGCGGCAGCAGCGGATTCGCGGCCCCTGCGGGTGCGGCGGTGGAAGATCTCCTCGAACGTTGCGCGGGCGCCTTCGGGGTCGACGTAGTGCATGGCCAGCAGGGCGGCGATGACGGCGCCGGCGAGGTCGTTCTGGACCTCGGACCAGCTGTGGGCGTCGCCGCAGGTGGTCAGGCCCTTCAGGCCGTGGAGGGCGTGCATGGCCTCGCCGGACTCCTCGGCGACCTTGCCCACCTGGAGGGCCTTGAGTTCCTCGTCAGGGAGGTGTTCACCGGCCTTGCGGCAGACGGCGGAGAGCTTGGTGATGTCGTCCCACAGGTCGTCCATGACGGATCTCCCATCCGTGTGTCCCGGCCCCGGGGTGGGGCCTGGGGTCCTACGGTTGTGCGGGTCGGCCGAGCTGGCGCACGGTCCATCCGGCTGTGCGCCAGGTGTCGGCGTTCAGGAGGTTGCGGAGGTCCACGAGGACCGGTTGCTCGACCAGGGCGAACAGGGCCTTGGGGTCGGCGTCGCGGAACTGGGGCCACTCGGTGGCCAGGACGATCAGTTCCGCGCCCTTGACCGACTCCTCCAGGTCTTCCGCGTAGTCGAGCTCGGGGTGGCGTACGAGTGCGGTGGGTACGGCGTGGGGGTCGTGGACGGTGACGATCGCGCCGCGCTGGTGCATGAGGGCGGCGATGGCGAGGGCGGGGGACTCGCGCACGTCGTCGGTGCCGGCCTTGAAGGAGGCGCCCCACACGGTGACCCGCGCCCCTGCCACTGGTCGGCCGATGGTCTGTTCGATGAGGGTGAGGGCGGCGGCGGGGCGGGATTCGTTGACCTGCTCGGCGGCTCGCAGCAGGGCTGCCGCGTCGAGGGCGCCGAGGCTCTGTGCGGAGGCGGTGAACGCGCGTACGTCCTTGGGCAGGCAGCCTCCGCCGTAGCCGGGTCCGGCGTTCAGGCCGCCGCGGCCGATACGTGGGTCCAGGCCGATGGCCTCCGTGAGCTGGTGGACGTCGGCGTCGGCAGCTGCGCACATGTCGGCGACGCCGTTGATGAAGGAGATCTTCATGCCGAGGTAGGCGTTGGCGGCGCCCTTGATCAGTTCGGCGGTGGCGGGGTCGGTGACGAACAGGGGGATCTGGTTGTGCAGCAGCGGGGCGTAGACCTCGCGGACGACGTCCTCGGCGTGCGGGGAGGGGACGCCTACGACGATCCGGTCGGGGCGGAGGGTGTCCTCGATGGCGTGGCCTTCGCGCAGGAACTCGGGGTTCCAGACGACCTCGACGTCGGTGCCCGCAGGGGCGAGGCGGGCGAGGAGGGTGGCCAGGTCGCGGGTGGTGCCGACGGTGACCGTGGACTTGCCGATGATCACGCAGGGGCGGGTCAGGTGCGGGGCGAGTGCGCGGGCCGCGCCGAAGACCTGGCCGGTGTCGTAGCTGCGGCCGTCGGCGTCGATCGGTGTGCCGACGGCGAGAAAGTGGACGTTAGCGAAGGCCGCGGCCTCGGCCAGGTCGGTGGTGAAGCGCAGTCGGCCGGACGCGGTGTGGGCGGCCAGCAGTTCCGGCAGGCCCTCTTCGTAGATGGGGCATTCGCCGGCGTTGAGCCGGTCGATCTTCGCCTGGTCGAGGTCCACGCCGATGACCTCGTGGCCGATCTCGGCCATGGCCGCGGCGTGCGGGATGCCCAGGTGGCCACAGCCGATGACGGATACGCGCATGGTGCCGGCGCTCCTTTCCCTGTCTCGCCTGCCCGGTGGTCCGGGCCGGTCAGGGGCGACACGCTAGCGCCGCCGTCCGGCCCGGACCTGATCGTGCAGGTAGGTCAGTCGGTGGACTTGGCGAGGAGGTTGACGAGTTCCGGCAGGCCCTCCTCGGCAGGCTTCCGGCAGACCAGGTCGTCGTCCTGGGGGCTTTCCAGCGGGTAGGGCTTGAACTGGCCGTCGTGCCAGAAGCCCTCGGGGTCGAGGTAGACGACCTTCAGACCGCGCTCGCGGGCGCGGGCCTGGACCTTGCGCCGGTCGGCGTGCAGACCGACGACGAGCAGGGCCTTCGCGCCGTCCACCCACCCGACGTCCGGTACGGCCTGGTCGTAGCGGCGCATGAAGCACTCCTCCAGACCGGCGCGGGCTGCCAGCACGTCGAAGTTGTTGGTGATCACGGGCCCGACCAGGTGTCCGGCGTCGTGAAGATCCTTCAGTGCGTGCATGGCGGGCGTCGGCTCGGCCAGGAAGCACGCCTTGAACATCTCGGTGAACTCGGCCGTCTTCTCCTCCGGCTCGGTGAGCACCTCGTGCAGAAGCGGGTCGGAGGCGGGGGAGAGGACGAAGCGGTGTTCGCGCGGGTCAGCGCCCTGGCGATCGGTGACGCGGTAGATCTCGTGGAGGCGGTGCAGGGGCGGGATGCCGGCCTCCACGGAGGTGCCGCAGCCGATTTCGACCTGGAAGGGCAGGTGATCGGCGAGGACGGACAGGTCCGGGACGAGGGTGGGTGTGCCGCGCTGGTCCTTGATCCGGATGCCGGAGGCCAGCACGTCCCAGGGCCGTTGCCGCACGGCCGGCGGCGGGGCGTACTGGGCGGAGGTGATCTGGACGTCGAGGCTGCGGTAGTTCTGCGGGAGCTTGCGGCGGGCCACGGCGTCCTGGGGGTGCAGCGCGTACGGCGTGATCTTGCACTTGAGGTCGCGGCGCATCCACGAGGCGCCGCCGGGGGTGCGCTGCCATCCCCCGACCACGAGCGCGGCCCTTAGCGCGTCCTCGTGGGCGGTGATCTCGTCGGCGGGCGCGGTCACGGAGTGGTACAGGTACAGGTCGGTCAGGCCGATCGCCGGGGCCGCCGTGGTCGGCACCAGGCCGTACCGGTAGCGGTAGTGAATGAGGCGGCGACGGGCGTCGTCGCCTCCGCTCCAGCCCGACTGGCCGGCGGTGGCTTCCTCCTGGGTGCGGCGCCAGATGCCCTCTTCGATGTAGCGGGGACGGTCGGCGTCGCCGAAGTAGGTGTTCCACACCTGCTGTTGCGACGGGGTGAGCTGGTCGATGACGATGTACGGGATCTCCACGGGCTTCCCTCCCTGGTGATGGTCCGCCCGCCCGCCCACAGCGATGGGCGGCCGATCGGGTGCCGTACGACATGTGCCGGGTCGAGCGCCGTTCCGCCCGGCGGAGCCGAGCCGCTGGCTTCCACCGGGCGGAACGGGTTGTGCTGCGGGGCAGCCCGCCGTAGCGAGGGCGCCCCCTCACCGCACCTCCTCCAGGGCGGTGTCCGGTGCTCCGGCACCCGGGGGCAGGCCCCAGGCCGGGGGCCGGAGCGGTCTAGGGGTCCGGCTCGGTGATGTCCGGCATGGAGACGGCCGTGGGCCGCTCGGCGGGGAGAAGATCGGCAGCCTGGCTGCGCAGAACCCACGCGGGCCCGGCCAGGCCGAGCAGGGCCAGGACGGTCAGGGCGATGCTGCCGGATTCGCGGTGAGTCGGGCTGCTCGGACCGTGGTCCGGCGCGCGGTGCCGTCCCTCGGGCGTCACGGCGCTCCGCCGCGAGAGTGCTCGTGGTCGGCGAGTATGCGGCCGGTCTGGGCGTGCAGACGCTCAAGGTCGGCCGGCGTGAGGATCAGCGCGGCCTCGCTGCGGCCGCCATCTTCGTGGTGCACGAGGATGGCCACCGAGCCCTGCTTGGCACGAGGGTCGTAGACCGCGTCGGTGACGAGCAGGGTCGCGTGTGTCGGCCTGGCGGGTACCGGCTCCAACGTGCTGGCGTCGGCCGGCGCGGACCATGCCGGACCACCGCCCGGTGGGCGCAGGTGGTACGTCGCGGCGCCTTCGCCGGGGAGGGCGACGACGACGCCGACTCGGCCGTTCCGGGCGGTGTCGGCGGCGAGGTCGCCGAGCTGAGGAAGGAACGGGGCCGTTGTGCCTAACTCGGCCCCCTGCGAAGGCAGATGGGGAGTTGGTCGTCCGCTCATGCCCCTGACGCTAGGAACGGGTCAGGGGCCGAATATGAGCCCGAGGAATACGACCCTCATCCGTCCAGGTGGAAGCGGTCGGACATGTGCCGCAACTTCTCGCGTGTGACCGCTCGCTCGGCGTAGACGATGCTGCGAAGGGTGGAGCGGGCGATGGGGTGGTTACGGATGAGCTGGGGTGCGATTCGCTCCGCCGTCTCCAGTTCGCCCAGTGCCTTGTCGCGGCGCCCATCCCATAGCCAGGCTCGCGCGAGGTCCATGTGGTGGTGTCCCTGACGAGAGTTGGGCATGGAAGCGACCAGTTCCGGGCTGGTGCGGTGGTTTATCGTCAAGGCCTTCCGCTGCTGCCCCATCTCCAGAGCCACGCTGATGGCGTGGATCTGGACGTTGCCGGGCGAGAACGTGAGCGAGTGCCTGTCGTACACCGGAGGCCCGGCGTACTCGCCCATGCGGTCGGCCGCCGCCCTGGCGAGATCGATGCGGTCTTCCGCCTCCGCTGCCCGGCCGCCTCGCGCTGCGGAGACCGCAGCACGGAGCTGGAGCGTCCCCCATGCCCGCAGGGCCAACGGCTCGCCGCGCTCGTAGTCCTGCTGAAGCGTGTTGATGGCCTTGTCGGACAGGACGACGGCGTCTTCCCAGTCCGCGCTTGCCCACATGTCCCAGACCCGCATCCAGTCGGCGACCGCGGGCATGACCGGGTCGCCGGACAGCTGTGCGGACCAGGCGGCCCGCTCGCAGGCCATGGCGACCAGCTCGGGGTGGCCCAGAGCATGGGCGGCGGTGTGCGCGAACTTGCAGCACACCGCGTAGATCGCGTAAGCCTCCTCCCGCTCGTGGCCGGTGGTCACCTCGGCGAGGGCGCGTGACTCGCGGAGCAGGTCCGGCAGGACGCGCAGGATGGCCACGTTCGCGGCGGCGTCCCGCAGTCGGTGCAGCCGCGTCATCTCCCGCCACAGCTTCGCCGCCGGACGTGGGGTGCCGTCGAACACGGGAGCGAGGTCGTAGCGACGTAGTTCCCGCAGGATCGAGGATGCGGCAACCTGCCACTGGTTCTCGTCGGGGGAGCTGGTGTACGGGCGGCCGATCAGATCGTTGGGGTGGACGTGCAGCTCGGCAGCCAGCAGGTTCAGGACGCCGACCCTGTCCAGTTCGATCAGGCCGCGCTCCATCTTCGAGACCCAGCCCTGCGACTTGCCCAGAGCGGCGGCAAGGTCGGCCTGCGGCATGCCCAGGCGGAGGCGGGCACGACGGGCTCGGCGGCCGATCTCCTCGGCTTCCTCCAGCATCACTGCACCCCCGACCTGTTGATGGGTCGGCTCGGCTCAGGCGTTCGGCAGGGCATGGTGCCTCCGTCCGTTCAGGCGTCTCCATCAGAACGGTACCTATGCCATCGCATTCCTTGCTGATGGCCTCGCTTCCGCGAGGCCATAGCGCTGGGATCACCGGTGCCGGGCAGGTGCCGTAAGGGCAGGCTGCGAGGGGATCTGTGTGGCATGGCTGGGCTGTGCCGGTCGTGCTGTCGCGGTCGTGCGGGCTTGGGCAGCTCGTGTTCGCTCGCCGGGGGCCCGCTTGGCGGCTAGGCGTTGGATGCGCCAGGTGAGGGTCCCGGCGGTGGAGCGGGCGTCGTCCAGGGTGCGCAGGCGTGCGGCGTGCTGGAGGAGCTGCCCGGGGTCGTGGCCAGCGTTCTCGGCCTCGGTCAGGGCGGCGGCCAGTGCTGGCCAGGCGGGGTCGTCGAGGACCTGTTGGGCGTAGTCGGGCACGACCACGAGGACGCGCTGGGCGTGCCGTTCCATGGTGCGGGCCGGTGGTTTGCGCTGAGCCAGGGCGGCCAGCGGCTGAGCGGCGGCTTGCCGGTAGGCGGCATGAAGATGGGCCAGGGCCTGCTGGTCGTGCCGGCGGGCCTGGTGCCAGCGGGCTGCGGCGATGACGACGAGGACGGCGATGTCGAGGAATATCGCCAGCCCGGAACCGTCCCCGGTGACCGGCGCGGTACGCAGGGCCCGGACGGCGCCCCGGAGGGCGCGGGCTTGGTCTTGCTGGGCGTGGATGCGGGATCGGGTGGCGCGTTCGAAGGCGATGGCAGCCTGCTGGAGCTGTGGCCGCAGGTGGCTGGGGGCGAGCAGCGGCAGGACGTCGATGGCCTCACCGAAGGCGGCGATGTGGGCTTGGGCGGCTTCGTCGTCGCCGTGGTCGAGGTGGTGGGGGATGCGCTCGGCCGCGGCGGTGGCCTGGTGCCAGGCGTTGGGCTTGCGCCGGCTGTCCGGCTCGGTGGCGGGCGGGGTCTCGATGGCGGTGAGGCGTTCGCGGATCTTTGGGAAGGACAGGTCGGGGGCGAGTTTGGCGCCGGAGAACCAGACCGGCTCGCCGGCGGCGTTGATGTCGCCTTCGACGGCGACCTTGTACCCGCGTACGTCGCCGGAGGGGAAGTGCTGTACGTCGACGAGCACGCCCTCGATGCCGTCGAGCAGGCGGAGGAAGTTCTCTGGACTGGTGGCGATGGAGACCAGCTGCCGGACGGTGGTGCGCAGGCGTTCGCGGGAGGTTGTGTCCTTGCCAGCGCGGCGGGCCTTCTCGGTCTCGGCGCGGGTGGGGCGCTTGGCTGCGGTGCGGTCACCTCGCACAACCTGCCGGAGGTCGTATTCCTTCTCGATCGTGGCGAGTTCCTTGTCGGCCTTCAGGTAGTCGTTCCAGTGGCGGGCGGTGCGCAGGTCGCCGCGGACCTTGGTGGCAGCGATGTGGATGTGGTCGTCGGCGTGGCGTACGGCGACCCACCGGCACCCATCGGCGTCACCTTGTGGTGCGATCCCAGTGGCCGCCACAATCCGGCGCGCGATGTCCGCCCACTCTGCGTCGGTGAGGTGCCGGTCGCCGGGAGCGGCACGTACCGAGCAGTGCCACACGTGGCGCTCGGGCGCACGGCCCAGCCGTCTGGCCTGCTTGAGACGCAGGTCGAGGTCCGCCACGAGGAGCTTCTTTGTGGCCTCGAAGTCGTCGGCGCGGCCCGGGTCGGGCGCGAAGCCGTCCCAGGACGCAACCAGGTGCGGGTCGGTGTGCTCCTTGGCCGTCTTCGTGTCGAACAGGTACCGGATCAGGCCGGCAGTGCTCTTGCCGCTGCTGATCTTGGCGATCATCAGGCGGCCTTCGCGGAGACGGCATGGTTCATAACCTGCGCGATGTCGCCGATGGCGGCGCGGACGGCGTCCAGGGTGCGCTCGGTATGGGCGAGGACGGTGGTGTCCAAAGGGTGTGGAGCGCCTCTGGCGTTGAGACGGTGGGCGATCTGGTTGACGTTGGTGCCGATGCGGGCCACCTCGGTCCGTAGGGCGTCGAGCTTGTCGAGGTGGTCGTCGAGCCGGGTGCGCTGACCGGCCAGGGTGAGGGTGAGGTCGCCGTCGAGGTAGGCCGTGATCACGGCGCCGACGAGGTGGGCGCCGGTGATGCCCATTTCTTCGGCGCGGGTGACGATCCGGGTCTTCTCGTCGACGCTGTAGCGGACGTCGACACGCTCTTTGCGCTGGGTGATTTCGCGGGTACGACGGCGAGCGATACGACGCAGTGTGACTTCGTCGGCGGGTGGTTCCTCCTCGGGCACCACCTGGTGCCCGAGGCCCTCCGCCACCCCTGGGGCGGAGGCGTTCGCGTTGGACCGGCCCTTGGACGGTCCAACGTCATACCTTGCTCCGCCGGGTGCTGGGTGAGCGGGGATCTCCGGTCGGGGGGTGGGGGAGGGGGCGGGGCATTGCTCTTTGCGCATCGTTGGGCCTTCTGGCGGTGGGCTGGAGGGAGAGGGAAAGTGGAGTTCGCCCCAGGAGCCTCTGGGGCGAACGGTTGAGCTCGCGGACCGGGCCGGGTCTATGCGGCGTCGACCCGGGCTTGGTCGAGTTCGTCCTGGAGGAAACCCTTGATCTCGTCCAGGCGTTCACGGCCGATACCGAAGCCCTTGTCGCGGATGGCCTTTTCGATGTGGCGACGGGATACGTGGCCGCCACGTCCCAGCGGTGCGGTGCGGCCGATCTCGATGGCCTGTTCCAACGTGGCGCTCGGCTGCTGGCCGGGCCGTGCGGCGGGCCGCTTTTTGGGCTGAGCTACTTGATCGGTGGCGTCCGGGGCCACATCGCTGACCGGCGCCGGTTCCGGGGTAGTTGTGACGCCACTTGCAGCGATGTGGCTGGGCTCTTCGTATGGCTCCGCCTGGGCGGGTCGGCGCTGGACGAGGAGGTAGAGGTGGACGGCGCCGGCGAGGGCGAGTGGAGGCTATGGCAGAAATGACGCCGACGGTGATGTCGTCGAGCGCGAGTCCGCTCCGGTGGGTCTGCTGGTTGAGACGGACTGCGTGCAGGACGTTGGCCCAGATGCTCGTGCCGGTGGCGATGCCGACCAGCGCCGCGACGTACAGGCGAGGCCGCAGAGGCGAGGTGCGCAGGACGAGCAGGGCGCCGATGCCGATGGCGATGAATCCGTCGATCACGAGGGGGAAGGCGTAGGTGAGCACCTGGTGGATGTGGCTGGCGGCGGCCATCTGACGCAGGGCGTCGTAGGAGAGGGCGAAGGCGGCCAGGGCCAGCAGAGCCACACCGGTGCGGATCGAGGCGGCGAGGGCCGCCGGTGCGGAGACGGAGGCGAGAGTGGTGGTGGGTGAGGGCAAGGGTGGGGGTGCTCCAGGAGTTGGGGTGGAGGGTGTGTCCGTGGCGGGTGGGGTCCCGTTGCGACTCGTCGCGTGCCTGGTCAGAGCAGGTACGGGACGGGCATTGATGTCGGGTCGACTCGTTGCGGCCTGGTGAGTCGTCCCGGCTCTGACCTGCGTGGCGACGGGTGGGGACGGGTGGTGTCGGGTCAGGCGCCGGTCGTGGAATCCGGCTCGGCCGTCGGCTCGGGTTCGGGGCAGTAGCGGGCCCAGGCGTCGGTGAACTGCAGGCGAGTGAAGCCCTTGGCCTGGTAGCCGTCGGGGAAGCGGCGGTTGGCCGAGCCGATGCCGTAGTCCTTCAGCAGAATCTGCAGCCCGCGTGCCGTTAGGCCCTTGTCGCTGTACCCCGGCCAGGGGGACTCGGCGTCCTCGTTCAGGGAGTCGATCAGCCGGCTGGTGCGGATGATCGCCGGGTTGCCTTCGGCGGCGAAGACGCGGCGGATGTCGGCGAGGAGGCGGATGTTCAGGGCGCTGTTGTCCTGGTCCTGCTCGGCCTCGTGCTTCGTCATCGCCAGGCAGGCGGCGCGGGCGGCCTCGGGCCAGGGGCCTCCGGCGAGGTCGGCGACGGCGACGAGCGGCTGCCAGGTGTCGGCGGCGCGGTCCTCGACCGGCATCGGCGGCGTGAGGTCCATCGCGGTGGCGTGGAGCGGGGCGAGCCAGGCCACGAGGCGGTCACGCAGGGCATGCAGGGCAGGGGTGTCGCGGACGGTGCGGAACTCCGCGACCTTCTCGCCCGGCCTGCGGCGGCGCATCCGGATGACGACCGAGCGGTCCATGATCGTGTCGGGGAGTTCACCGATGCCGGCGAGGGCGGCCATGGCGAAGGTGGGGAACTTCGACACCTCGTGGTTGGGGCCGGAGACCCGCAGAGTGGGGCGGTTGCGCTGGTGGCCGGCGTTGAGCAGGCCGCGCATCTCCTCGTTCTTCTCCGCGACCTTCGCCGAGCCGAAGAGGGTGTCGGCCTCGTCCACCAGCAGGGTGGGCGGGTTCTCGGTGATCGACCGGAAGACCGCCGCCGGGGAGGCGTTGACCGTGATCAGCGGGTCGTGGACGGTTTCGGTGACCACGTCCAGCAGGCGCGACTTGCCGCATCGCTTGGCCGGGCCGACGACCGCGAGGCGTGGGGCGTGCTGCCACGCCGTCTGCAGGTGCGTAGCCGCCACCCACAGCGTCACCGCGGTGAGCGCGTCCTCGTTCGGCAGCACCACGTACCGCCGAAACTGTGCCTGCAGGTCGGACAGCACCTCTTCACCCTCGGAGGGCTGGGCAGGATCGGGCTGGGATACAGCCGGTTCGCCGCGGACGGCGACCGGCGGCCAGGACGGCTGAGCGTCTTCGGGGGAGGGCTTCGGGGTGGCGGTTCCCAAGGAGGCTCCTTCACTGGTGGTCGCATTGCGAGACCACCTCGGGGATTGGGCTGGGCATCAGACGGGGCCGGGGTGCGTGGACAACACAGCCACACCCGGTGCGTGAAAGTCCAGCCTTGGCACTGGGTTCCACGACAGCTCGTTTTGCCGGTCTTTTGACCGTAAGCCCGTAATCCCGGTTGATGAAATAGCCCCGGAAATTCGCTGGCGATCGGCGCATCGCTCACAGCAGACAGAGAAACGCTCCCAAGCGGTCGGTGCGCAAGCTACAACACACCGATGCCGCCACGCCCACTCGAAATCGGACCCGCCGGACAGGCCGCCGCCCGCGCCATCGAACGCACCCGCATCGCCCGCGGCCACTCACAGCGCCAGCTCGCCGCCCGCGTCACCGCACTCGGTCGGCCCATGACCTTCACCGCGCTTTCCTGCATCGAACGCACAGTCCGCCGCTGCGACATCGACGACCTCGTCGCCATCGCAGCCGCCCTCGGAATCCCGCCCCAAACCCTACTCACCGGCCCTGAGCCGGTCGGAGCGGGTGAAATGTAGCCGACGATCTCCGGTTTCCCTAACCGGGGACTCTCCGGACCATTGATTGTCCTGGCGCTCCCTTCCGTCGAGGTGCGCTACCCCTTCCTGCTCGCCGATTTAAGGAATCCCAATTGCCCGTTGTCACCCCCATTCCCTCTCGTATTGCCTCCACAGTCGGAGGTGGCAGCACCACCATCGGTCGTGCATTCCTCGGGGTGAAGGACGCAGCCGCATACCTCGGGCTTTCGCCCCGCACGTTGTACGTCTGGCGTCACCGCCGACAGGGGCCGCCGAGCTTCCGAATGGGAGCCCACGGGCGAGTGACGTACCGGCTCGATGCCCTCGACGCGTGGATACGCGAGCAGGAGCGGGTGGACTCTCGCTCGAACCCTGCCTTGAATCCCGTGAGCGCTGCGCCCCAGCGCCGTGTCGGCTACACGGCAACCGCCTAGCACCACCAGGACTACGGCTCCCGATCCTCTACCTGCAAGGAAGTCCTTGGCCGGCTACATCGAAGACCGCTGGATCAACAAGAAGAAGGACCCTGTCACCGGCAAGCGGGAGCGCACCGCCCGCTACGGGAAGGGCACTCGATATCGCGTCGCCGGAATCCCCGGAGTGCGGGACATGTCGTTCGACGTCCTGGAGGACGCAAAGGCGTGGCTGCGCCGAGCCGGCACCGGCAGCGAACGGGGCGAGTTCGTCGACCCGCGCGACGGCTCCATCACCGTCGCCGACTACGTCACCCGCTACTGGAAGACGGGCGTACGGGGCGCGCCGGGCACGCTCAAGCGCGTCGACGAGCGCGTGCGCCTCCACATCCTGCCGCACCTCGGAGAGGTGGCACTGAGGGACGTCTCCGCGACTGTCCTACGCAGCTACATCGCCACCCTCGAAGGTGAGTGCGCACCCCGCTACGCCCGGCAGATCCTTACCACCCTCTCCAACGTCTTCGAGACTGCAATCGACGACAAGCGGCTCGTCCGTAACCCGATGCGCGCCAAGTCGGTGCGCTGGCCCAAGGTGCCGGAGGACCAGCGGGAGGCATGGCCGCTGGAGACTGCACAGCATGTGCGGGACGTCATTAATCCGCGCTACCGGGGCGCGGTGGTCGTCGCTCTCGGGTGCGGGCTGCGCCAGGGGGAGGTCTTCGGCCTTTCCCCAGAAGACGTCGACTTCAAGCGCGGTGTTATCCGTGTGCGTCGGCAGGTTCAACTTCTCAATGGCCGCTTGTACTTCGCCCTCCCGAAGGGCGGGAAGACTCGCATCGTCGACATGCCCCGGTCCGTCGCGACCGAGTTGGCTGCCTACTTCCTTCAGCACCCAGCCGTCGAGGTGGAGCTGCCGTGGGGTGGCCCGGAGTCCGACCGGGAGAAACGATCCTTCCCGCTGGTCCTGACCACGACCTATGGCAACGCGATCCGCGCCAACATCTTCAACGACGAGGTCTGGAAGCCTGCCCTCGCGAAGGCCGACGTCATCCCCATGCGGGAGAAGGGGAAGCGCTGGAAGGCTTCCCGCAAAGACGGCTTCCACGTGCTCCGGCACACCTACGCCTCGGTCATCCTCGAAGCCGGCGAATCCGTCGTCACCCTTGCCCGATGGCTCGGCCACTCCAGCCCGACCATCACCCTCGACCACTACGCCCACTTCATGCCGGAGGCCGGCGGCAAGGGGCGTGCCGCGGTCGACGCACTGCTCGGCCCGGTCCCCGAGCACGGCCCAGAGGACCTGGTCGCGGCCTGAGTAACGGGTGGCACAGCGCATGCTGTGCCACCCGTTCTCGTTGGCGCGTCGCGGCGCACGTGTCATGCCGCTCGACGCCACGGCAAGCGGGAGCCGCTGGTGGGCAGCGCGAGCAGTTCGTGCAAGGGCCTGCCCTTGTGGGCCCAACGGTCCAGCCGGTCGCGGTCCACCCACCGCACGCCATGGCGGTCGCCCCAAGCCATAGCGTCGTGGGTGAACGAGCCGTTGGTGACGACGACGGCGTGGTTCGCCTTGTGCACGGGACCTGCTGTGCCCTTCACCTGGTACATCACCGACGAGCCGACCTTGCCTCCGACGCGTGTGTGTTTGGCCTGTATCACGATCCGCCCGAGGGGTGTCCGGATGCCGATCACGTCGGCGGCCTGGTCCCCGGCCCGGCCCACCTTCCTGGCCGCCCAGCCGTCGCGGACGAGGAGATCGCGCAGTGCGTACTCGAACTGCCCGTCGTTCATCGCATCGAACTCCGCCAGGGCGATGCGTAGACGAGCCAGCCTTTCACCGTCCGCGCGATGCCGGCGGTGGCCCCGTATCCGGAGTCCGGCCACGGCGACGGCCAGGGCGAGGGCGATCAGGACCAGCAGCGGCCAGGCCGCAGCGGCCCTCGTCATCAGGTTCGATGCGGCCTGCACCAGGGCGACCATGACCGCGAGGGCCACGGCTACCGCACCCAACGAGTCCATGGTGCTGCGCGGTCGCCACTGGAGCCTTCGCCGCGGGCGGGCTGTCACTGCCCGCCCGCCGGCGCGGAGACGGCAGGCTTCGGGGCAGGCTGCTGCTCGGCGTCGCTGTCGCCGAACCCGAAGATCTGACCCCAGAGCCACACCACCGCGCACAAGCCGGCCACGGCCCAGACGCTCAGCCCCTTGGCGGACTTCGGCCCCGGCTTGCGGCGGATGTAGCTTCGTACGCGCACGTATCCGTCCGGAACCTTCGGCATGCCGCATCCCCTCCCTATCGGTCCGCGCTGCGCGGACCTCCAGTTCGGTTGTAGCGGTGGCCACTGACAGAACCTGATGCCCCGTCATGATCGTGCGGGAGGCTAGGGTGCAAGTCGGCCATGCCTTCGCGAGTGTCTACCGACCCTCGCGGTCCTCTGGTCTGCGCCGAGGCTGTCCGGCTGGGTGTCGTGCTGCGGATACGCAAGGCGTTTCGAATGGCCTGTTCCTGCGGAGTGCGACGAGCAGCGACTGCGCCGGGCGCCGCCCCTCGATGAGGTGGAGGTCCTGAACCCGGTCGGCCCGCTGCCGCGCATTCTCCCCAGATTCTCCCCAGGCGGCTTCCGGAGGCGCGATCCGTGATTTGCTTGTGCTAAGTCGATCAAGGGGGCGCGCCCTCGACGCTACAGCCAGTCCCGCCGCTTGAAGACGAAGTACAGGCTTGTGCACACCGCTGCCATCAGCAGAATTGCGAAGGGGTAGCCGAACGTCCAGTGCAGCTCGGGCATGGCGTCGAAGTTCATGCCGTAGATCGTTCCCACCAGCGTCGGCGCGAACAGGATCGCCGCCCAGGAGGAGATCTTCTTGATCTCCTCGTTCTGTTCGAAGCCGGCTTCTGCCAGGGCGCGCATCTCGGCGTTCTGTTGCTGGGTGACGAGGGTGGCGTTGACCTGGAGGATGTCGGTGAGGGCCGAGCGGAAGCCGTCGACGCGTTCGCTGGTGTGGGTGACGTGGTCGGCGACGTCGCGGAGGTAGCGCTGGAGTTCGTCGTCGGTGCCGTATTTGGCGAAGCCCGCCATCAGGCCGTGGAGCATGCCGACCAGGGGGCGGGTGGCGCGCTGGAACTCGACCATTTCGCGGGCGAGTTCGTAGATGCGGCGGGAGACGGCGGGGTCGCCGCTGAAGACCTCGGTCTCGATCTCGTCGATGTCGTTCTGCACGCCCGCCACGACGGGGGCGTAGCCGTCGACCACGGCGTCGAGGATCGCGTACAGCACCGCCTCGGGGCCCAGGGCCAGCAGCTCCGGGGTGGCCTCCATGCGGCGGCGGACGGCCGAGAGGTCCGGGGCCGCGCCGTGGCGGACGGTGATCACGAAGTCGGGGCCGACGAAGACGTGCAGTTCGCCGAAGTCGACCTCTTCGGGGGCGTCCAGGTAGCGCGCGGCGCGCAGGACGACGAAGAGGGTGTCGCCGTAGCGCTCCAGCTTGGGGCGCTGGTGGGCCTCCAGGGCGTCCTCTACGGCGAGCTCGTGGAGGCCGAACTCCTCGGCAAGGGAGAGGAGTTCGCCCTCAGTGGGGCGCTGCAGGCCGATCCAGGCCATGCTGTCGGGCTGCTCGTGCAGGCGGCGGTAGGTGTCCGCCAGGGAGTCCGGTGTCGCGATGCGGCGGCCGTCGCGGTAGACCGCGGCGTGCACGATGCTGCCCGCGCCGTCCGCGGGCGGGGCCGCCGGGGGCGGGGGAGCGGCCGCGGCGCCGTCCGTGCGGCCGGTCGTGCGGCCGTTCGCCGGGCGGAGCCGGGAGTGCTTCCGGGGCGCGGGGCGCCTGCTGCGCGGAGGGTTTTCGGACACGGGTGCACTCCCTCTCGCTGTTCGCAGGACCAGGCACAGGATATACATGCCGAATTCGGTCGCGCGGTGCGGTTCAGGACCGGATCTGTCCGCAACGCGTCCTAGTTTGATCACATGGCAACCAGCGGGTCCCCGATTCTGACCGTCCGAGCCCTCAATCGTGCTCTCCTGGAGCGTCAGCTGCTGCTGCGCCGCACCGCGCTGCCGGCCCTCGACGCCGTGGAACACCTGGTCGGTCTTCAGGCGCAGTCGCCCCAGGACCCGTACTACGCGCTCGCCGCCCGTCTCGACGGCTTCGACCCCGAGGAGCTCTCCGGTCTCCTGGCCTCGCGTGCAGCTGTCCGCATTCCTGTGATGCGCTCGACGATTCACCTGGTCAGCGCCCGCGACTGCAGGCCTCTGCGCAGCCTCTTCCAGGTCGTGCAGGAGCGCGCGTTCCGGGGCAACCACGGCAAGCGCCTCGGTGACCTCGACCTCGAGCCCGTGGCCGCGTACGCCGCCCGGCTCGTCTCCGAGCGCCCGTACACCTTCCACCACCTCGGCCTGGCGCTCGGCCAGGTGTGGCCGGATCACGCCCCTCAGGACCTGGCGATGGCGGCCCGGACGCTGCTGCCGCTCGTCCAGGTGCCCCCGCGCGGGTTGTGGGGCCGCAGCGGGCCCGCCGCCCACACCACGGCCGGCCACTGGCTCGGCGACCTCCCCGCCTCCGCCCCCGCGCCCGACCTCGGCGCCACCCTCCTGCGCTACCTCGCCGCCTTCGGCCCCGCCTCCGTCAAGGACATGCAGAAGTGGTGCGGCCTGACGGGGCTGCGCAGCGTCGTCGACGGGCTCCGCCCCGGGCTGCGCACCTTCCGCGACGAGAACGGCACCGAGCTCCTCGACCTGCCCGACGCCCCGCTGCCCGACCCCGGCACGGCGGCGCCGGTGCGCTTCCTGCCCGAGTTCGACAACGTCTTCCTCTCCCACGCCGACCGCGCCCGTATCGTCGACCCCGCGCACCTGCGCCGCGTCTGGCGCGTCAACCGGGCCGTGCCCACGGTCGTCCTCGACGGGTTCATCCGCGCCGGGTGGCGCCTCGACCGGGCCGTCCCGGAGACCACGACGCTCGTGGTCGAGCCCTTCGAGGAGATCCGTCCGGCGGACCGGGCCGGGCTGGAGGAGGAGGCCGCCCGCGTCCTGGCCATGGCGGCGCCCGGCACAGCGCACGATCTGCGCGTCCTGCCGGTCGCCTGACAGGCCCGCCCCTTCCGGTCCTCCGCCCTTTCCGGTTCTCCGGCCCTTTCCGGTTCTCCGGCTTCCGGCCCCCTCCGGCCTCCCTACTCGCCGACGTCCCGGCTGCGCAGGTCGTCCAGCGTCTCGCGGCGTACGAGGAGCCGGGCGCGGCCCCCGGACACCGCGGCCACCGGCGGCCGGCCGACGAGGTTGTACGCCGAGGCCATCGACAGGTGGTACGCGCCCGCCGCCGGCACCGCCAGCACGTCGCCCGGCCGCAGGTCGCCGGGGAGCTCCACGTCCTCGGCGAGCACGTCGCCCGCCTCGCAGTGCCGGCCCACCACCGTCACCGTGCGGCCGGGCGCCGCCGATGTGCGCCCGGCCAGCCGGACCGTGTAGCGGACCCCGTACAGCGCCGGGCGCGGGTTGTCGCTCATGCCGCCGTCGACGGCCACGAACGTCCGGCCGGCCGTGGCCTTCACCGACAGCACCCGGTAGAGCGCGACGCCCGCCGGGCCCGCTATCCACCGCCCCGGCTCCACGGTCAGCCGCGGCCGCGGGAGCCCGAACCGGGCGCACTGCAGGTCCAGTTCGGATCCGATCCGCTCGGCGTACGTGCGCGGGTCCACGGCCGGGTCGCCCTCGCGGTAGGCGATGGCGAAGCCGCCGCCCAGGTCCAGCTCGGGAAAGGTCACCCCGTGCCGGTCGCGGATACGGGCCAGCAGCGGGACGAGCCGGCGCACGGCGGTCACGTACGGGCCCAGGCCCGCGATCTGCGAGCCGAGGTGGCAGTGCAGGCCCGCCAGCTCCAGCCGCGGCTGGCCGAGGAGCCGCTCCACCGCCTCCTCGGCCTCCCCGCCGGCCACCGGCACGCCGAACTTCTGGCCCTCCACCCCCGTCCGCACGGCCGCGTGCGCCCCCGCGGACACGCCCGGCACGACCCGCAGCAGCACGCGCTGGCGGGCGCCCGCCGGCACGAGGGCCGCGAGCCGGGCGATCTCACCCGTCCCGTCGATGACGATCCGGCCCACGCCCAGGCGCAGTGCGGCCCGCACGTCGTCGGGGCTCTTGGCGTTGCCGTGCAGCACGATCCGCTCGGCGGGGAAGCCGCTGTGCGCTGCCAGTTCGAGCTCGCCGGCGGAGCAGACGTCCAGGCTCAGCCCCTCCGCCTCGATCCAGCGGATCATCGCGCGGGAGAGGAACGCCTTGCCGGCGTAGGCGACGTCGGCGCCGGGGAGCGCCGCGCGCCAGGCGCGGGCGCGGGCCCGGACCTCGTCCTCGTCCATGACGTAGACGGGCGTACCGAACCGGTCGGCGATCTCACCCAGCGCCACCCCGCCCACGGCGAGCCCGCCGCCACCCGGCACCTCCCGCGTGGAAGCGGGCCACACCGGCGCGGCGGGTGCGCTCGACGGGGGCGGCGGCGGGGATACGGGGGCGGTCGGCATGGCGGTCATGGGGGTCTCCTTCGGGCGGATTGCGGTGCGGGGTCCCTGCGGTGCCGATGCGGTCGGGGCCTGTCGGGGTCGGGGCCTGTCCGGGCACCGCCGGGCCGCGCCGCGGGGGGTTGCTCGCCGCTGCGGCGGGTTGCTTGCCTGCGGCAAGGGAGTGAGAGGTGGCGGGGGACTCGCCGGTGCCTGGTGCCGGACGCACCCCGGCCGCGCCGGCAACCGTCCCGCGGGGATGGCACCCCGCCCGGCCGGATGGCAACCGGGTCGGCTCGATCAGCCGGGTCACCTCAGGTCACCCCGAGCCGCCCGAGCCATCCGAGCCGCCCGAGCCATCCGAGCCGCCCGAGCCGCCCGAGCCGCCCGAGCCACCCGGGCCATCCGAGTCACCCGGGCCCCCGAGCCGCCCGAGCGACCTGGGCCACCCAGGCCACCCGAGCCATTCCGGCTGCCCGGTCAGCCCGGAAGTGCCGTCAGCGGTGGTTCCGCCGGGTCCGGTCGTACTGCCGGGGCCGTCAGCTGGGGGTCGATGGAGATCGTGGCGACGCCGAGGGGGGTTGCCAGGGCCCGGACGGCCGGTAGGGCCAGGCGGATCGAGGGCTGGTCGGGGCCCAGAACGGACGAAAGCCGTCGCTCGGTGGTGAAGGCGACGGCGGTCCTCGTGCCGAGGGGGGAGCGGAAGACCCGCAGGGCGAAGCCGCACGCGCAGGGCCGTACGGGCACGTACAGCGGCTGCTCGGGGGCGTGGCCGGCGGGATGGGAGGGTTCGGCGGGTTCCCCGTCGCCGGCCTGCGGACTCTCGGCGGCGGCCGTGCCGGAGGCGGCGGCGACTGCGGCGGCTTCGGCGGGGGTACGGCTCAGGTGCATGACGGTCCTCGGAAGCTCGGGAGGTGTCGGATGGGAACGTCGGTGACGGCGCCGCGGCGCCGCCGTTCACGCTATGCCCGTACCGAACCCCGCCGAGCTCCTCCTTGACAGCCTGTTGACCCTCGGTGCCACTCCTTTGACGTTTCCTTGACGGTCCGGGGAGCGGCCGGCGACGAGAGGGACGCGGGTGCGAACGGCTACGGCAGCAGACCCGCCCGCCGCGCCGCGACCACCGCCTCCAGGCGCGTGTGCACCCCCAGCTTCCGCATGCTCGACCGGAGGTAGCTCTTGACCGTTTCCGGGCGCAGGCCCAGCCGGTCCGCCGCCGTGGCGTTCGTCGCGCCCGTCGCCACGCACGCGAGGACGTCCACCTCGCGCGGTGACAGGTCCACGCCGGGCCCCGCGCGCCGTACCGCCGGGTCCGCGGAGGAGGCCGCGGCCAGGCGACCGCACGCCGCGAGCAGCTCCTGGCGCAGGCGCTGGTCCGTGACACGCTGTGCCAGGGCGCGCAATTCGCCGTGCGCCTCGCGGACCTCCTCCCACATCGCCGGGTCGGCGGTGGTGGGCTGATGGGCCACGGACAGCAGCCGCTGCACCTCGTCCTGGACGGCGAGGGCCTGTTCCAGCTCGCGCGCCGCGTCGACGGCGGCGGTCAGGGAGCGGTCCCCGAGGGTGAGCGGGCGCCGCAGGGCGCCGTAGAGCACGCCGCGCACCCGGCCCCGCACGACCACGGGCACCGCGAGCACGGAGCGCAGGCCCTCGGCCGCCACCGCCGCGTCGTACTCGTGCGTGATGACGTGCGAGGACTGGTAGTCGGTCACGGACAGCGGGCGGGTGAGGGCGGCCGCCTTGCCGCCCAGTCCGCTGCCCGTGCGGATCGCCAGTCCGCGCAGGACCGGCGTCGTCGTTCCGGTCATGTCCGATATTCGGAACTGTCGTGTTCCCGTGAGCAGTCCGCCGAAGGCGACCGGCAGTCCGGCGCCCTTGCGCATCCGCATCAGCGCCGCCCGCACCTCGGCCGTTCCGTCCGGATCTCCCATCGCTGCCTCCCCGTCCCGGATCCGGAGGTGGAATCTCCGTATCCCTGAAATGCGGCCACCCCCGTTCGGGGGTGGTGAGACTCAGATCACCGTCGCACGATGCTAACCGTGCGGGCCCGCGATGCGCCCCGCAATCTGGAGGACACGTGACGTCATCGAAGCCGGGGAACGCGGGGGATGCCGCCGGAGTGCCGGGCTCCGCCGCGGAGTTCCGCGCCGCCCGGGACTTCCTGCTCGCGCACCGCGAGGACTGGCAGGCCGCGTACGAGGGCTTCGCCTGGCCCCGCCCCGCGGAGTTCAACTGGGCGCTGGACTGGTTCGACGCCGTCGCCGAGGGCAACGGCCGCACCGCCCTGTGGATCGCCGAGGAGGACGGGACCGGGGTCAGGCTGTCCTTCGACGACCTGCGCCGCCGCTCGAACCGGGTCGCCAACTGGCTGCGCGCGCAAGGCGTGCGCGCCGGCGACCGGATCCTCGTCATGCTCGGCAACCAGGCCGAGCTGTGGGAGACCGCGCTGGCCGCGATGAAGCTGCGCGCCGTGGTCATCCCGGCAACCCCGCTGCTGGGCACCGCCGACCTCGTCGACCGCGTCGAGCGCGGCCGGGTCTCCCACGTGCTCGTACGGGCCGAGGACACGGCCAAGTTCGCGGACGTGCCGGGTTCCTACACCCGGATCGCGGTCGGGGAGCCGGCAGGGGGACGGTCAGGGGACCGGGCGGAGGAGCGGCCTGCGGAGGGGGCGGACGACCGGAATCGGACTGACGACCGGAACCGTACGAGCGGCGACCGAGCCCGTACGAGCGATGACCGACCCCTTACAGGCGACGAGCGCCCTCGTACGAGCGACAACCGAGCTCGTGCAGACACCTGGATCCCCTACGCCGGTGCCACCCACGCCGACGACACCTTCACCCCCGACGGCCCCACCCGCGCCGACGACCCCCTCCTCCTCTACTTCACCTCCGGCACCACCGCCCGCCCCAAGCTCGTCGAACACACCCACATCTCGTACCCCGTGGGCCATCTGACGACCATGTACTGGATCGGGCTCCGGCCCGGCGACGTCCACCTCAACATCTCCTCGCCCGGCTGGGCCAAGCACGCCTGGTCCAGCCTCTTCGCCCCCTGGAACGCCGAAGCCACCGTCTTCGTGCACAACTACACCCGCTTCGACCCCGCCCGCCTCATGGCCGAGATGGACCGGGCGGGCGTGACGAGCTTCTGCGCCCCGCCGACCGTGTGGCGGATGCTCATCCAGGCCGACCTCGGCGGGCTGCGCACCCCGCCCCGCGAGGCCGTGGCGGCGGGCGAGCCCCTCAACCCCGAGGTCATCGAGACCGTACGGCGGGCCTGGGGCGTGACGATCCGCGACGGCTTCGGGCAGACCGAGACGACCGTGCAGATCGCCAACCCGCCCGGCCAGCCGCTGAAGGTCGGCTCCATGGGCCGCCCCAGCCCCGGCTTCTCCGTCGTCCTCCTCGACCCCGGCACGGGCGAACCGGCCGCCGAGGGCGAGATCGCCCTCGACCTGTCCGCGAGCCCGGTCGGCGTGATGACGGGCTACGCCGGCGACCCGGAGCGCACTGCCGAGGTCATGGCCGGCGGCTACTACCGCACCGGCGACATCGGATCCCGCGACGCCGACGGGTACATCACCTACGTGGGCCGGAGCGACGACGTGTTCAAGTCCAGCGACTACAAGGTGTCCCCGTTCGAGCTGGAGAGCGCGCTCCTGGAGCACGAGGCCGTCGCCGAGGCCGCGGTCGTGCCCGCTCCCGACCCGCTGCGGCTCTCCGTGCCCAAGGCGTACGTCGTCCTCGCCGAGGGCTGGGAGCCCGGCCCCGGGACCGCCAAGGCCCTGTTCGCCCACTCGCGGGCCGTGCTCGCCCCGTACAAGCGCATCCGGCGCCTGGAGTTCGCCGAGCTGCCCAAGACCGTGTCCGGCAAGATCCGCCGCATCGAACTGCGCGAGCGCACCGCGCGCGGCGGCGGAGACGAGTACCGAGAGGAAGACCACCGGTGACCACACCCTCGTACGCGGCCGGGAGCACCTCGATCCCGCTGATCGACGACACCATCGGCGCCGATCTCGCGTTCACCATCGAGCGCTTCGGCGACCGCGACGCCCTCGTCGACGTCCCCGGCGGACGCCGCTGGACCTACGCCGAGTTCGGGCGGGCCGTCGAGGAGATCGCCCTGGGGCTGCTGGCCAAGGGGGTGGCCAAGGGCGACCGCGTGGGCATCTGGGCGGTCAACTGCCCCGAGTGGGTCATGGTCCAGTACGCCACGGCGCGCGTCGGCGCGATCATGGTCAACATCAACCCGGCCTACCGCGTCCACGAACTGGGCTACGTGCTGCGCCAGGCCGGCATCGGCGTGCTCGTCGCCTCCGTCGAGCACAAGGCCAGCGACTACCGCCGCATGGTCGAACAGGTCCGGGCCGACTGCCCCGCGCTGCGCGACGTCGTCTACATCGACGACCCCACCTGGGCGGGCCTCGTCGGGGCCGGGGAGACCGTGCCGCGCGAGCGGCTCGCCGAGCGCGAGGCGCAGCTGAGCTGCCACGACCCGGTCAACATCCAGTACACCTCCGGGACCACGGGCTTCGCCAAAGGCGCCACCCTCTCCCACCACAACATCCTCAACAACGGCTACTTCGTGGGCGAGCTCCTCGGCTACACCGAGGCCGACCGGGTCTGCCTGCCCGTGCCCTTCTACCACTGCTTCGGCATGGTCATGGGCAATCTCGCCGTCACCAGCCACGGCGCCTGCGCCGTCATCCCGTCCCCGGCCTTCGACGCCACCGCCGCCCTGCACGCCGTCGAGCGCGAGCGCTGCACCTCCCTCTACGGCGTCCCCACCATGTTCATCGCCGAGCTGGAGCTGCCCGACTTCGCCACGTACGACCTCTCCTCGCTGCGCACCGGCATCATGGCCGGCTCGCCGTGCCCGACCGAGGTGATGAAGCGGGTCATGGGCGAGATGCACATGTCCGAGGTGGCCATCTGCTACGGCATGACCGAGACCTCGCCGGTCTCCACCCAGACCCGGCGCGGCGACGACATCGCGCGGCGCACCGGCACCGTCGGCCGGGTGCTGCCGCACATCGAGGTGAAGGTCGTCGACCCGGAGACGGGGGAGACCGTCGGCCGCGGCGAGCCGGGCGAGCTGTGCACGCGCGGCTATTCGGTGATGCTCGGCTACTGGGACGAGCCGGAGCGCACCGCGGAGGCCGTCGACGCCGAGCGCTGGATGCACACCGGCGACCTCGCCGTGATGGACGAGGACGACTACGTGCGGATCGTCGGCCGCATCAAGGACATGATCATCAGGGGCGGGGAGAACGTCTACCCGCGGGAGATCGAGGAGTTCCTCTACACCCACCCCAAGATCTCCGACGTGCAGGTCATCGGGGTGCCCGACGAGAAGTACGGCGAGGAGATCATGGCCTGCGTGATACTCCGCGACCCCGAGCGGCCGCTCAGCCACGACGAGCTCGTCCGCTTCTGCCGCGGCCGGCTCGCGCACTACAAGATCCCGCGCTATCTGCGGATCCTGGAGGCCTTTCCCATGACGGTCAGCGGCAAGGTGCGCAAGGTGGAGCTGCGAGAGCAGGCGAGCGCGGGGCTCACGGCGGCGGAGGCCTGACGGCGGTGGAGGCTTGACCGGGGCGAAGGCCTGATGGCGGCGGAGGCTTGACCGGGGCGGAGGGCCGACCGGGGCGGAGGGCCGGGCCGGGGCCAGGGGGCCCGGCGCCCGGCCGGTGCCTGGAGGCGGACCGGCCGGGGCGGGCGGCGAAGGACCGGTGCGTGGGCGGCCCTGAAAAGCTGGAGGGGCCCGCGATCCCCCGTATGTTTCGCGGGCCCGGTACGAAGTCTCCGCCCGCGGGCACCTAACTCGCCATCGTCCGGGCGTTGTTCAGAGGAAAAATTGAGCTTGGCGGTGCGGGCGGCTCAGGCGGGCCCGCGCTCGACGAGCTCGTCGGCCGGGCCGTTCAGCGGCTGCGGAGTGCCGGTGAGGTCCATCACGAACAGCGGAACGCGCAGGTCGTCCGCCCGGGAGCGGGCCTCGTGGGCGTATCCGGCGAGGGAGAAGAAGACGCCGGCCGCGGACTCCACCATGGCGTGCAGCCACAGGCACTCGACCGCGCGCAGCGAGGTGGGCACGGTGGACGGGTCGACCCGGGCGACGAGGGCGCCCGCGCGCAGGTCGACGCCCGCGGCCTCAGGATCTCCCGGCCGGGCGACGCCCGTGCAGCCCAGCCACGTCAGATAGCGCTCGGCGGCGGCCAGCGCGTCGTCGGCGGTCCGGATGGGCATCGGCCGGAAGGCAGGGCGTGGCGCCCCGGCTTGCTGCTCCCCGGCTTGCTGCTCCCCGGTTCCGGCACCGGGGTCGGCTCCGGCGCCGTTGTCTCCGTTCCCGTTCCCGTCACCGTCGCTGCCGCCGTCGCTGCCGCCATCCGCGGGCGCGGGTGCGGTCGCGGGCGCCGGCGAACGGACCGGCAGGCGCACCACCGTGCCGCAGGAGCAGCCGAATTCCGGCCGCGGCCACTGGTCCTGCCGGTCGCAGGAGGGGCAGCGGACGGCCACCCACGCGTCGCGCCAGGTGCGGTGCGCCAATAACTCGGGGGAGGCGTCCGCCTGCACCGGCAGCGTGAGCGGCGCACCGCACGCGCAGGGGAAGGTGGGCGGGGTGAAGGAGTGCTCGCGACGGCACGTCGGGCAGTGAACCGGCACGCTCTTGGCCATATTCGGCTCCAGCAACGGGTCCGTGAGTAGGGGTACGGGCCCATCGTCCACGATGCGGGCGCGCCGGGGGAGCGAATGCCGAAGTGGGCGGCCGCGCCCCCCGCGCCTCCCGTGTCGCCGCCGAGCGCGAGGGCGCATGCGCCCGTCGTGCGCTAGAGCTCCGGTACGGGTTCGCTCTCGCGGACGGCGTCGATGTCCGGGCCGTGCGGGGTGTCCGCCTCGCGCTCGATCATGATCTCCACCAGGACGGGCCGCGAGGTCGCGACGGCCTCCTTGCGAGCCCACTCGATCGCCGGCCGGATCTCCCCGGGTTCCGTCACCCGCCGCCCCGAACAGCCGTACGCTGTCATCAGCTTGACATGGTCCGTGCCCGTCTCGTCGTAGTGGACGTCCACCTGGTAGTTCATCCCGTAGCCGGCCGAGGCCTGGCGGATCAGGCCCAGGTACGTGTTGTTCAGCATGATCAGCACGAACGGGACGTCGTACTGCGCGGCCACCGCGAGCTCCTCCACCGTGAACTGGAAGCCGTAGTCGCCGACCACGCCGACGACCTCCTCCGCGCCCCGGCCCATGCCCTGCAGCGCCTTCTTGACGCCGATCGCGGCCGGCACCTCCCAGCCGAGCGGGCCCGCCTGCCCGCAGACCTGGTAATGGCGGGGCCGGTGGGCCTTCTGATGCTGGCCGCCCCAGATCTGGTACAGGCCGATGGCCGTGACGAACCACGTGTCCGCGCCGAAGATCTCGTTGATCTCCTTGTAGACGCGCGGCGCCTTCACGGGGACCGTGGCGAAGTCCTCGCGGCGGGTGAGCGTGCGCTTCAGCTCCCGGCAGCGCGCGGCCCACGCGCCCGGCTGCGTGCCGCGCCCGGCGCCGTACCCCGCGCGGCGGGCCTTCGCGGCGGCGAGCAGGGCGGCGAGGAACAGCTTCGCGTCGGAGACGACCCCCAGGTCCGGCTCGAAGACCTTGCCGAGCTGGGAGGGGTCGACGTCGACGTGGACGAAGGACCGCCGCCCCCGGTAGACGGAGAGGTCCGCCCCCGTGTGCCGGTCGCCGAAGCGGGCGCCGACGGCCAGGACGAAGTCCGACTCCAGGAAGGAGGCGTTGGCGTACCGCTGCGAGGTCTGGATGCCGGTGGTGCCCATGTGCAGCTCGTGGTCGTCCTCGACTGCCCCCTTGCCCATGAGCGTCACCTGGAACGGCACCCCCAGGTACTCCACCAGCTCCCGCAGCTCGTCCGCCGCCCCGGAGAGGATCACTCCGCCGCCGGCCAGGACGAGCGGCCGCTCTGCGGCCAGCAGCAGGTCGAGCGCGGCTTCCACGCGCGGCGGGTGCGGCGCGACGACGGGCACCGGCAGCCGCGTGTCCAGCGCCGGGTCGTAGCGGATCTCGCGGCGGGCCACGTCCACGGGGATGTCGATCAGTACGGGGCCGGGGCGGCCCTCGCGCGCGGTGCGGAACGCCTCCCGGAACGCCCACGGGATCTGCGCCGCCTCCTTGATCTGCACGGCGCGCTTGGTGACCGGCCGCACGATCTCCACGATGTCCACGGCCTGGAACGCCTCCTGGTGGAGCTTGGCGGAGACCGCCTGCCCGGTGATGCACACCATCGGGACGGAGTCGGCGAACGCGGTGTACAGGCCGGTGACGAAGTTGGTGCCGCCCGGGCCCGAGGTGGCGATGGCGACGCCGGGCCTGCCGTTGGTGCGCGCCCAGCCGTCGGCCATGTGCGTGGCCCCGGCCTCGTGACGGACGATCAGGTGCTCGATGCCGCCCACGGCTTCCAGCGCCTGGTACAGCGGCAGGATCGCGGCGCCGGGGCAGCCGAAGGCGACGTCCACGCCCTCGTCCTTGAGGATGTGGACCGCGGCGTGCATGGCGGGCATCGTCGTCATCGCCGCGCCCTCCCGGCCCCGGAGGCGGGCGGCTGCTGGGCGCCTGCGGGCTGCTCGGCGCCATGAGCCCGCTCGATGCCGGAGAGGCGCTCGACGCCGCGCAGCAGCGCCGAGTGGTCCAGCCCGCCGTCGCCCTGGGCGCGCGCCGCGGCCACCAGGCTCGCGACGAGCGCGCCCACCGGGACGGCGGCGCCGACCGCGCGGGCGGCGTCCGTGACGATGCCCATGTCCTTGTGGTGCAGGTCGATCCGGAAGCCCGGCGGATAGTGCCGGGAGAGGAAGTTGTGCCGCTTGCGGCTGAGCACGGCGGAGCCGGCCAGCCCGCCGCCGAGGACGTCCAGCGCGGCCTCCAGGTCCACGCCGGACTTCTCCAGGAAGATCACGGCCTCGGCGCACGCCTGGATGTTCGCGGCCACGATCAGCTGGTTGGCGGCCTTCACGGTCTGGCCGGCCCCGTGCGGGCCGCAGAGCACGACCGTCGTGCCGAGGGCGCGGAAGAGCGGCAGGGCCCGCTCGAAGTCGGCCCGCTCCCCGCCCGCCATGATCGACAGCACGCCTTCGACTGCACCGGCCTCGCCGCCGGACACGGGCGCGTCCAGAACGCGGATGCCCTTGCGGGCGGCGGCCTCCGCGAGTTCCACGGACGTCCGTGGGGTGACGGACGACATGTCCACGAACAGCGTGCCGGGCGCGGCGTGCGCGAGGACGCCGTGCTCGCCGTGCGCCACGGCTTCCACCTCCGGTGAGGCGGGAAGCATGGTGACGACGACGTCGGCGCCGCGGACGGCCGCCGCGACGGAGGCCGCGGGCGTCCCGCCCACGGCCGCGAGACGGTCGAGCCCGGCCTGTTCGAGGGTGTGGCCGGTGACCTCGTACCCGGCCTTGAGAAGGTTCGAAGCCATGGGCAGCCCCATGATCCCGAGACCGATCCACGCGACGCGGGGCAGGGAGGAGGAGGGAGAGGGCACGGGGGTTCCTTTCGGGGGGGGGAGAGGGGAGCCCGGGCCGCTGGGGGCGGCCGGGGCCGGTCGTCACGTCGGCTGCGCCGTGCACGTGCTTCCGCCGCGACGGTGACGGCCTGGAGCGCCGGGGCGCCCGGGGCTGACCATCACGTCGGCTGCGCCGAGCACTTCTTTCCGCCGCAGCGGCGAGAAACTACGACGGCGGTTTCCGGCGGTGCCGGGCCGGCCGGGGGCGTCCGGAGCACCCCCGGACGCCCGGGCCGTCCGGAGCCGGTCGCCGCACCCGTCCAGGCGGTCGAAGGCACCCCCGCTCGGGTCGGCCGGAGGGCCGGGGGTGGCCGGGGTCTGTTGCCTGTTGCCGCGTCGGCTGTGCCGGGCGTTTCCTTCCGCCGCAGCGGCGGGAAACCCCGACGGCGGCTTCCGGCGGTGCCGTACCGGCCGCACTGGCCGTACGGCGCCGGAGCGGCCCGGACGCCCGGGACGCGTCACCGCACCCCGTCCAGCCAGCCGAAGGCACCCCCGCTCGGGCCGGACGGGCGGTATTCCAGGCCCACCCAGCCTTCGTACCCGGCCTGTTCGAGGCGTTTCAGCAGCACGGGGACGTCCAGCGTCCCCGTGCCCGGTTCGCCGCGGCCCGGGGCGTCCGCCAGTTGGACGTGGCCCGTGTGGGCGGGGGCGTACGCAGTGACGGCCGCGGACGGGTCCTCGCCCGCCATCGCCACGTGGTAGAGGTCCATCAGGAACCGGGCGTTGCCGAGCCCCGAGGCCTCGTCGACCCTCGCCGCGAGCTCCACGGCGCGCGCCGAGCCGGTGACCGGGTACGCGGGGGACTCCACCGCGTTGAGCGCCTCGATCAGGAGCGTCGCGCCCACCCTGTCGGCCGCCCGCGCGGCCAGGACGAGGTTCTCCAGGGCGAGCGCGTCCTGGGCCCCGGGGTCCGCGCCCGCGACGCGGTTGCCGTACAGGGCGTTGAGCGCCGTGCACCCCAGCGAGGCCGCGAAGTCCGCCGCGACGTCGACGTTGGCGCGGAAGCGGCCGGATTCCGCCCCCGGCAGCGAGAGCGCTCCCCGGTCGGGCCCGGGCAGCCGCCCGGCGTAGAAGTTCAGGCAGACCAGCCGTGTACCGGCGTCCCGCAGCGCCCCGCGCAGCGCGTCGAGTTCGCGGGCCTCCGGCGTGGGCGTCGCGGGCCAGGGCCACCACATCTCGACGGCGCGGAAGCCCGCCGCCGCGGCCGCCGCGGGCCGTTCCAGGAGCGGCAGTTCGGTGAACAGCATCGAGAGGTTGACGGCGAAGCGGTGCCGGGGGAGAGGCATTCCACTTCACACTCCTTCCGTATCTCGGAAGTTGAATTCTGCTTTACGGAAGCGTGCTGCCGTTCCCGGTCCCTGTCAAGGCGAGTAGGTTGGCCACCGTGCGATTGCGAGTGGAGTTCACGACCGAACCGTTCGATCTCGACCAGGTGCCGCCCCACGCCGAGGCCGCCCGGGACGCCCTGCAGGGCGCCGGCCTCGACGCCGTGGACGTCGGCCCCTTCGGGAACTCCGCGGAGGGCGGCGGCGACGCCGTGCTCGCCGCCGTGCAGCAGGTGCTGAGCACGTCGCTGCGGGCCGGCGCCACGCGGGTGTCGCTGCAGGTCAGCGTGGTCGACGACGAGGCGGGGGCGCCGTGACGGGGGAGGCGGCCGCACACCCGCTGCGCGCCGCGGTCGCGCCGCTGGTCGACGCCATGGGCGGGGAGATGGTCGATCCCGAACAGGCCGCGGCGGACGACGTGATGCTGTCCTGGGAGGGGCGCGAGGTCGTCGCCGTGAGGCTGCCGCGCCTGTCCGCCTCGCTCGACCACATCCTGGCCGACCTGGAGCGCCGCCACGGCAGGCCCCTGGCCGAACTCGACCGCAGGACCAAGCAGTCGGTGGTGCGCACGCTGGAGGAGCGCGGCGCCTTCTCCTTGCGGCACGGCGTGGAGACCGTGGCCGCGGCGCTCGGCGTCAGCCGCTTCACGGTCTACAACTACCTCAATCGCGAAGGTGGTTCCGGGGGGTCCGGATCCCGATAGGCCACCGACCGGCGGGCCCGGCCGCCCGAGCCGTCCGTACCCGCCGGTACGGTAGGAGCTCCCCGAGGCCCCGAGGGAGGGTCGAGCCGTGTCCCCCGACGTCACGTGGAGCATCGGAGAGCTCGCCGAGCGCGCGGGCGTCACCGTCAAGTCCGTCCGCTTCTACTCCGACCGCGGCCTGCTGCCCGAAGCCGCCCGCAGCGGCGGCGGCCACCGCCGGTACGGCCCCGAGGCGCTCGACCGGCTCCGCCTGATCCGCTCCCTGCGCACGCTCGACGTGCCGGTCCCGGACGTCGGCCGCGTCCTCGAACGGGACGACGCGCTGGAGGACGTCGTCGCGGGCAAGCTGCGGGAACTCGGCTCGCAGCTGGCGGCCCTGCGCTGGCGGGAGGCCGCCCTCCGGCTGCTCCAGGACTGCCCGCCCGGGGAGCGCGCCGAGCGGCTGCGCCTGGTCGGGGCCGTGTCCGCCCCGCCCAGTACGGCGGCGATGGCGGCCTTCTGGCGGCGCTGGCTGCCCCCGCGGCTCCCGGCCCGGCTGGTGTCCGCGATCGTCGACGAGGCCGTGCCGCAGCCGCCCGACGACCCGACCCCGGCCCAGGTCCTGGCCTTCGCCCGGCTGCACGCCTTCACGTCCGGCCCCTGCACCGGCGGCGACCGCTGCCGGCCCGAGATCCACCGGACCGGCGAGGGCTACCGCCCCGACGTGCTCTACGACGGCGTCCGCGAGGCCTTCGCGCTGGCGTCGCCGGACCTGCGCGCGCAGCGGCCGCCGCGCCCGGGCGAGGCCCTCGACTGCTTCGTCTCGGCCCACGCCCGCGCCCGCGGCACCCGGGACACCGCCGCCTTCCGCCGCCGGCTCGGCGCCCAACTCGCCGCGGAGCCGCGCATCGACCACTACTGGCAGCTCGTCGCCGAACTGGCCTCCCCGCCGTCCGGCCCGCGCGAACCGACCCCCGGCGCCGCCCATGACTGGCTCTGCGCCGCCTTGGACGCCTCGGATACCTCAAGCGCCCTGGGCGCCTCGGACGCCTTGGACGCCTCGGATTCCCGGCCCGGGCGCGGGCCGCGGGAGCCGAGTTCTTCAACAAACTGTTGACGCGGCGTTCCGGGGGGCGTTAGCTATGCGCAGCCCGACAGCCATGCGCAGCCCGTCCCCACCACGGAGGCGCCCGTGTCTTCGAGTCCTACGCCGGGTCTCACCCGGTTCAACGCGGCCGGCGACGGCGCGGCCCGCGCCGCGCTGCACACGATCTGTGCCGGTCGCGCATGGGCGGACGCGGTCCTCGACGGGCGCCCCTACCCCACCGCCGAGGCGCTCTACGCCGCCAGCGACGCGGCGACGGCCGCACTGACCGCGGTCGGACTGGCCGAGGCCGTGGCGGCGCACCCGCCGATCGGGCGCCCGGCGCCGGGCGATCCCGCCTCCGCCCGCGAGCAGCGCGGCATGGCACAGGCCCCGCCCGGGCTCCGCGCCGAGATGCACGCGCTCAACCTGGCCTACCAGGACAAGTTCGGGCACGTCTTCCTGATCTGCGCCACCGGCCTCGACGCCGCGCACATGCTCGGCGCGATCCGCCGCCGCATCGGCAACACGCCGGAACGCGAACGCGGGATCGTGCGGGAGGAACTCGGCAGGATCAACCGCATCCGGCTGGCCCGGCTGCTGGAGGACCCGGCCGGCCCGTACGCACCCGAGCAGGAAGGAGCCCGCCCATGAGCGCCGGCGCACCGGCCGTCCCCGCCTCGCACGCCGGCTCCTCCGCGTCCGCGTCCGTGTCCACGCACGTCCTGGACACGGCCACCGGCCGCCCCGCCGAGGGAGTCGCCGTCGAGCTGTCCGCGCGGAGCGGAGCCGACGGGACCTGGACGGTGTGCGGCACCTCGGTGACCGACGCGGACGGGCGCTGCCGGGGGCTTCCGCCGCCACCGCGGGGCACGACCCACGTACGGCTCCGGTTCGACGTCGGGCCGTACGCCGCCCGGGGGAACGCCGGGCGGGAAGCGTTCTTCCCGGAGGTGGCGGTGGCCTTCGCCGTCGCGCCGGGCGAGCACCACCACGTACCGCTGCTGCTCAGTCCGTTCGGCTATTCCGTGTACCGAGGGAGCTAGCACACATGCCCACCGTTCTCGGCCAGAACCAGTACGGCAAAGCCGAAACCCGCGTCGTGCGGGTCACCCGCGACGGGCCTGTCCACCACATCAGGGACCTCAGCGTCTCCATAGCCCTCTCCGGCACCATGGACGAGGTCCACCTCTCCGGCTCCAACGCCCGCGTCCTGCCGACGGACACCACCAAGAACACCGTGTTCGCCTTCGCCAAGGAGTACGGCGTGGCCTCGCCCGAGGAGTTCGCGGCGCGGCTGGCACGCCACTTCGTCACCGGCCAGGAGTCGATACGCACCGCCCGGGTCCGCGTCGAGGAGTACGCCTGGGACCGCATCCCCACCCCCGGCCCGGCCGGGCACTCCTTCGTCCGCCGCGGCCGGGAGACCCGTACCGCGCAGGTCACCTTCGACGGCGCGGGCGGGCGGTGGCAGGTCCTCTCCGGGCTCAAGGGCCTCACGGTCATGAATACCACCGACTCCGAGTTCCACGGCTACGTCAAGGACCGCTACACCACCCTCCCCGAGACCCGCGACCGGATCCTCGCCACCGAGGTCAACGCCTGCTGGCGGCACGCCTGGGACGGTGGCGACGGCGAGGGCGGCGGTGGTGACGGGGTGGGTGACGGGGCCGCCCCGCCCGACTGGGACGGCAGCTGGGAGCGGACCCGCGGCCACCTGCTGGCCGCCTTCGCCGAGACCTACTCCCTCTCCCTGCAGCAGACCCTCTACGCCATGGGCTCACGCGCCGTCGAACACGGCCCCGGCATCGACGAGATCCGGCTCTCCCTCCCCAACAAGCACCACTTCCTGGCCGACCTCAAGCCGTTCGGCCTCGGGAACGACAACGAGGTGTACTACGCGGCCGACCGGCCCTACGGCCTCATCGAGGCCACCGTCCTGCGCGACGGCGCGGAGGCCGCCGTGCCGCAGGAGCTGACGAACCTTCCGTGAAGCGACAGCGAGGACTCACCGTGGCCGCACCCCCCGCAGGATCAGCCGACGGCACCACGCACGACGGCACCACGCACGACGTCACCACGCACGACGTCACCACGCACGACGTCACCACGCACGACGTCACCACGCACCATGGCACCACGCACCATGGCACCACGCACCATGGCACCACGCACGACGGCACCGAGCGCATCGTCATCGAGAACTGCGCGATCGCCACCGTCGACGCCGCCGACACCGAGCACGCCTCGGGCCACGTCGTCGTCGCCGGCAACCGCATCGAAGCCGTGGGCCCCGGGCCCGCGCCCGAGGGCCTCACCGGCGTCGTCCGGCGCGTCGACGGCACCGGGCACCTGGCCACCCCCGGCCTGGTCAACACCCACCACCACTTCTACCAGTGGCTCACCCGCGGCCTCGCCCAGGACTGCAACCTCTTCGACTGGCTCGTCGCCCTCTACCCCACCTGGGCCCGCATCGACGAGCCCATGGTGTACGCGGCCGCGCGCGGCTCCCTGGCGATGATGGTCCGCGGCGGCGTCACCACAGCGATGGACCACCACTACGTCTTCCCCAAGGGCGCCGGCGACCTCCTCGGCGCCGAGATCCGCGCGGCCCGCGAGACGGGCGTCCGTTTCCACCCCACGCGCGGCTCGATGGACCTCGGCGCCTCCGACGGCGGGCTGCCGCCCGACTTCGCCGTCGAGACCACCGAGGCGGCGCTCGCCGCCACCGAGGAGGCCGTCGACGCCCACCACGACCCCGCCTTCGACTCCATGCTGCGGATCGGCGTCGCGCCCTGCTCACCCTTCTCCGTCACCACCGAGCTGCTGCGCGAGGCCGCCGCGCTCGCCCGGCGCAAGGGCGTGCGCCTGCACACGCACGGCTCCGAGACCGTCGAGGAGGAGCAGTACTGCAAGGAGAAGTTCGGCATGGGCCCGACGGACTACTTCGAGTCCACGGGCTGGCTCGGCGACGACGTGTGGATGGCCCACTGCATCCACATGGACGACGCCGACATCGCGGCCTTCGCCCGCACCGGCACGGGCGTCGCCCACTGCCCCTCATCCAACGCCCGGATCGCGGCCGGCACCGCCCGGGTGCCCGACCTGCTGCGGGCCGGCGTGCCCGTCGGCCTCGGCGTCGACGGCACCGCGTCCAACGAGTCCGGCGAGCTGCACACCGAGCTGCGCAACGCCCTGCTCGTCCACCGGCTGGCCGGCGGCGAGAAGGCGCTGAACGTCCGTCAGGCGCTGCGGCTCGGCACGTACGGCGGCGCGCAGGTCCTCGGCCGGGCGGACGGCATCGGCTCGCTGGAACCGGGCAAGCTCGCCGACCTGGTGCTGTGGAAGCTCGACGGGCTCGGCCACTCGAGCATCGCCGACCCCGTCGCCGCGCTCGTCCTCGGCGCCCCCGCGCCCGTCACCCTCTCCCTCGTCAACGGCCGGCCCGTGGTCGAGGACGGCCGGCTCGTGACCGTCGACGAGGACGAGGTGGCCCGCGGGGCGCGCGAGCAGTCCCGCCGCCTGGCGTCGATCGCCGCCGCCCCCTGAACCCCCGGCCGAGGGGGACGGCCCTCGGCCGGGCCTCTCCACCTCGGGCGGCGTACCAGCGGGATCGGGTGGGCCCTTCCACCGCGACGGTGACCGGCTGTCGCGGCGCTTCCCGGCGATGCCGAGCCCGCCTGGGGGTTCGTAGGGCACCGCCGGGCTCCGCCATGGTGGTTGCGCGCCGTGGCGGCGGTTTCAAGGGCCCGGGCCGGTCCCTTGACCCGGCTGGTGGAGGGCGGGCGGGCCCCGTGCCTCTTCTTCCGCCGCGACGGTGATCGGCCGTCGTGGTGGTTTCCGGCGATGCCGAGGGTGCCTGGGGTTCGTAGGGCACCGCCGGGCTCCGCCGTGGTGGTTGCGCGCCGTGGCGGCGGATTCAAGTGGAGGGCCGGGCCGGCTCCTTGGCCCGGCTGGTGGAGGGCGGGGCCGCGGCCTCTCCCTTCCGCCGCGACGGTGATCGGCCGTCGCGGTGGTTTCCGGCGGTGCCGAGCGTGCCTGAGGCTCGTACGGCATCGCCGGGGTTCGCCGTCGTGGCTGTGCGCTGTGGCGGCGGGTTCGAGCGGCCGGGCTGGGCCGGTCCCTTGACCCGGCTGGTGGAGGGCGGGGCCGTGCCCCGCCCATCCGCCGTGGTGGCGGAGCCGAAGGCCTGGGGCGGCCGTGGGTTCGAGGGTGGTCGACCCACCCGCGCAAGCGCGAGCGAAGGAGGCACGTCGTGGTCGTGGACGAAGCCGGGAGCACCCGTGGCGAGGAGGGCGTTCACCCGGTCGACGAGGTGCTCCGGCCGGGGCGGCTGCTGGCCGGTGGGCTGCAGCACGTGGCCGCCAGCTACGCCGGCGTCGTCGCCCCGCCGCTGGTCCTCGGCGCGTACCTGGGGCTCTCCCCGGCCCGGACGACCTTCCTCGTGGGCGCGGCCCTCTTCACGGCGGGCATGGCGACCCTGCTCCAGACCATCGGGTTCTGGAAGGTCGGGGCGCGGATGCCCTTCGTCAACGGGGTCTCGTTCGCGGGGGTCGCGCCCATGATCGCCGTGGCCGACGCCCAGGCCGACAAGGCGGACGCCCTGCCCGTCATCTTCGGCGCCGTGATGGTGGCCGGGGCCCTGGGCTTCGTCCTGGCGCCCTGGTTCTGCAAGCTCGTCCGCTTCTTCCCGCCGCTGGTGAGCGGCACCGTCATCACCCTGATAGGCCTGACCCTCCTGCCGGTGGCCTTCGGCTGGATCCAGGGCGGCGACCCGGGCCGGCCGGCCACGCCGACGGGACTCGGCCTGGCCACGGCCACCCTCGTGATCGTCCTCGTGCTGCGCCGCGTACTGCGGGGTTTCCTGCGGCAGATCGCGATCCTGCTGGGGCTGGCGGCGGGCACGCTGATCGCCGTCCCCGTGGGGGCGGTCGACTTCGGGCCCGCGGCGCACGCCCGCCTCGTCGGTTTCCCGTCGCCGTTCCACTTCGGGGCCCCGCAGTTCACGCTCCCGGCGATCGTGTCGATGTGCGTGCTCATGCTGGTGTGCATGACGGAGAGCACCGCCGACATGCTGGCGCTCGGCCAGGTGGTGGGCCGCCCGGCGGACGAGCGGACGATAGCGCGCGGCCTGCGCGCGGACACGCTCGGCACCGCCGTCAGCCCGGTCTTCAACGGCTTCGCCAACAGTGCGTTCGCGCAGAACATCGGCCTGGTGGCGATCACCCGCGTACGCAGCCGCTTCGTGGTCGCCGCGTGCGGGGGGATGTTCGTCCTGCTCGGTCTGAGTCCCGCCTTCGCCTCGCTCATCGCGGTCGTGCCGCGACCGGTGCTGGGCGGTGCGGGCATCGTGCTGTTCGGCACGGTCGCGGCCAGCGGCATCCAGGTCCTGCTCGGTGCCGGTCTCGACAAGGGGGACAACCTGCTGGTGGCGGCGGCCTCGCTGGGCATCGGCACGATACCGGTGGTCTCGCGGACGTTCTACGACGGCGCCGGAGTCCCCGAGACGCTGCGGACGCTCCTGGACTCGGGGGTGAGCGCGGGCTGTCTGACCGCGGTGGTGCTCAACCTCGCCTTCAACCACTTGGGGAAGCGGCGGCGTGACGGGCCGTCACCGGATCCGGATCCCGAGCCGGAGCCGTCGCCTGTGCGTGGCGACTAGGGCCGGACACCGCGTTTCGCGACAATAAGGTCAAATTGACCACCCTCAGTGCGGAGAGGGGTTCCGTCGTGGACGCGGAAGCCGAGGACGCAGCACCCGGCGGGCCCGACGCACCCGGCGGGACCGAAGCGCCGGGCGGGCGCCGGGGCTTCGTCTTCCCCAGCGCGCTGACCGTCCTCGCGGCCGTGACGATCGCCGTCTGGATCCTGACCTTCGTCATCCCCGCCGGCACCTACGAGCGCAACGCCGACGGCCGCCCGGTCCAGGGCACCTACCACCACGAGGCCGCCCCCGGCGGCTTCGTGCACCGGCTCGGCGACCTCTTCCTCGCCCCCGTCAACGGCCTCTACGGCATCCGCGACACCGGCACCGGCGCGGTGGCCCCCGACGCGGTCGGCGCGCTCTACGGCAGCGCGGGCGTCTTCCTCTTCGTCCTCGCGATCGGCGCGTTCATCACCGTCGTCTTCGCCACCGGCGCCCTGGACCGCGGCATCGAGCGCCTCGCCCACCGGCTGCGCACCCGCGGCGCCCTGCTGATCGCCGGCGTGATGACCGTCTTCTCGCTGCTGGGCACCGTCGAGGGCTTCGCCGAGGAGACCCTCGGCTTCTACGGGCTGATCGTGCCCCTGATGCTCGCGCTCGGCTACGACCGGATGGTCGCCACGGGCACGATCATCCTCGGCGCGGGCGTCGGCGTGCTCGCCTCGACCGTCAACCCCTTCTCCACGGGCGTGGCCTCCTCGGCCGCCGACGTCTCGCTGGGCGACGGCATCGCCCTGCGCTCCGCCATGTGGATCGTCCTGACGGCCGTCACCATCGGCTACGTCCTGCGGTACGCGCACCGGGTGCGCACCGCCCCGGACCGCTCCCTGACGGGCTTCCTGCCCGGGGACCGGGAACTGGCGGCGGAGGCCGCCGCGGAGCCGCCGGAGCTGACGGGGCTGCAGAAGGCCGTGCTCGTGGCGGTGACCCTGGTCTTCGCCTTCATGATCTTCTCGGTGATCCCCTGGGCGAGCGCCCTGACCGGCGAGGCCGACGCCACCCCGTACGCGTGGGAGCTGGGCTGGTCCTTCGCCCAGCTGGCGGCGCTGTTCATCGTCGCCGCCGTGCTGATCGGGCTGCTGGCCCGGCTGGGCGAACAGCGGCTGAGCGCCACGATCGTGCAGGGCGCGGCCGACTTCATCGCCCCCGCCCTGGTCATCGTCCTCGCCCGCGGCGTCACGGTGGTGATGACGAACGCGAAGATCATCGACACGGTGCTGCACACCGTCGAGAGCACCGTCTCCGGCACGCCCGCCGCGGTCTTCGCGATCCTCGTCTACGTCGTCAACCTCCCGCTGGCCTTCCTCATCCCCTCGACCTCCGGCCACGCCACCCTCGCCATGCCCGTCCTCGCCCCGCTCGCCGACTTCGCGGGCGTCCCGCGCTCCGTGGTGGTCACGGCCTGGCAGTCGGCGAGCGGCGTGATGAACCTGTGGGTGCCGACCACCGCCGTCGTCATGGGCGGGGTGGCGCTGGCGAAGGTCGGCTACGACAAGTACTTGCGCTTCGTCTGGCCGCTGCTGGTGCTCCTGTCGGTGCTGATCTGCGGCTTCGTCGCGCTGGGTGCCTTGGTGTGAGGCGTCAGTCCAGCAGCTCGTAGGCGGGCAGCGTGAGGAACTCCGCGTAGTCCTCGTCCAGGGCGACCTTCAGCAGCAGGTCGTGGGCCTGCTGCCACTTGCCGGCCGCGAACGCCTCCTCGCCCTCCGCCTCGCGGATCGCGGCGAGCTCCTCGGCGGCGACCGCGCGGACGAGGCCGGCCGTGACCTTCTCGCCGTTGTCGAGGACGACCCCGGCCGCGGTCCACTGCCAGATCTGCGAGCGCGAGATCTCGGCGGTGGCCGCGTCCTCCATCAGGTTGAAGATGGCGACGGCGCCCAGGCCGCGCAGCCACGCCTCGATGTAGCGCGTGCCGACGGCCACGGCGTTGCGCAGGCCCGCGAAGGTCGGGCGGGCGTCGAGCGAGTCCACGGCGATGAGCTGACCGGCCGTCACGCGGACGTCCTCGCGCAGCCGGTCCTTCTGGTGCGGGCGGTCGCCGAGGACCGCGTCGAAGGAGGCGCGGGCGACGGGCACGAGGTCGGGGTGGGCGACCCACGAGCCGTCGAAGCCGTCCCGCGCCTCGCGGTCCTTGTCGGCCCGGACCTTCTCGAACGCGGCCTCGTTGACCGCGGGGTCCTTGCGCGAGGGGATGAACGCGGCCATCCCGCCGATGGCGTGCGCGCCGCGCCGGTGGCACGTGCGCACCAGGAGATCGGTGTAGGCGCGCATGAACGGGGCCGTCATCGTCACGGCGTTGCGGTCGGGCAGCACGAACCGGGCGCCGCCGTCGCGGAAGTTCTTGATGAGGGAGAAGAGGTAGTCCCAGCGGCCGGCGTTGAGGCCGGAGGCGTGGTCGCGCAGTTCGTAGAGGATCTCCTCCATCTCGTACGCGGCGGTGATCGTCTCGATCAGCACGGTGGCGCGGACGGTTCCCCGCGGCAGGCCCGCGTACTCCTGGGCGAAGACGAAGACGTCGTTCCAGAGGCGGGCCTCCAGGTGCGACTCGGTCTTGGGGAGGTAGAAGTACGGGCCCTTGCCGAGACCGAGCAGGCGGTGGGCGTTGTGGAAGAAGTACAGGCCGAAGTCGACCAGGGCGCCGGGCACGGGGCGGCCGTCCACGGTGACGTGGCGCTCGTCCAGGTGCCAGCCGCGCGGGCGGACGACGACGGTCGCGAGCTCGGCGGCGGGCCGCAGCGCGTACGCCTTGCCCCGGGCGTCGGTGAAGTCGATGCGGCGCTCGAACGCGTCGATCAGGTTGAGCTGGCCCAGGACCACGTTCTCCCACGTGGGCGCGGAGGCGTCCTCGAAGTCCGCGAGCCATACGCGGGCGCCGGAGTTGAGGGCGTTGACCGTCATCTTGCGGTCCGTCGGGCCGGTGATCTCCACCCGGCGGTCCTCCAGGGCGGGCGGCGCGGGGGCGACGCGCCAGGAGGGGTCCTCGCGGACCGCGCGGGTTTCGGCGAGGAAGTCCAGCGTGCCGGTGCGGGCGATCCCGGCGCGGCGCTCCGCCCGGAGGGCGAGGAGCTCGTCGCGGCGGGGCGTGAAGCGGCGGTGCAGCTCGGCGACGAAGGCGAGCGCGGGCTCCGTGAGGACCTCCTCCTGCCGCTCCAGGGGCCGGGCGGTGACGGTGGCCGGGGAGGACGGAGCTGGTGCGGACATGGGTGGTCACTCCCTCTGCAGTGGTTGTTTTCCGGAGGCTAGTTTCCTCATGGTGGAAGTTCAATGGGGCAGGGTGGGACGGTGGTTGCCGGACGGCGGGTTTCGGCGGGCCGCCCCTCGGTCCACGTGCCGCCTCGGTCCACGGGCCGCCTCAGCCCAGCAGCCGCAGGTCCTCCGGCGTGTCCACGTCCTCCGGCCCCGCCACGTCCCCGCACTCCACGAGCGTCACGGCCGCGGCGTGCTCGCGCAGGTACGTGCGGGCGCCGCGGTCGCCCGTCGCCGCGCGGGCGACGCCCTCCCAGTGCGGGCGCGCGAACAGCACCGGGTGGCCGCGCTCGCCGCCGTACGAGGCCGCGGCGAGCTGCGCGCCCGAACGGTGCGCGGCCAGCACGCGGGACACCGCCGCGGCGCCGACGCGCGGCTGGTCGACGAGGGTGACGAGCACGGCCCCCGCGTCCGAGGCGGCGGCCGCCGCGAGGCCCGCCCGGAGCGACGAGCCCATGCCGTCCGGCCAGCCGGGGTTGTCCACCAAGGTGCAGTGGGTGAGCTCGGCGTGTACGCGCACGTCCGCGGCCGCGGCGCCCAGCACCACGTACACCGGTGCGCAGCCTGCCTCGCGCAGGGCCCGCGCCGCGTGCTCCACGAGCGGGCGGCCGTGCAGACCGAGCAGGGCCTTGGGACGCCCGCCCAGGCGCCGTCCGCCGCCCGCGGCGAGCAGCAGACCGGCGACCGGGGGTGAGGTGGCTGTCATGGCCCCTGCATACCGCATTGCTGACGACAGTGCGACGGGCGACCGGCCATCACCCGTGCGTGCGACCTCCGGACTGCATTTCGCTGTGCGTATGGCGCTCTGTACGGAAAGTGGCGTTAACTGATCCGCGCGAGCGCGTGGGAGGGGGAGTGCCGTGGCGGAAGGCGCCGTAGTGGCCGGAGATCCGAGGGTGAGCGAGCTGCGGGAAGCGGTCTCCCGGCTCCGCCGGGAGCTCGCGGGCCACCCCGCGCCGTTACCCGACCGCGACGCCGCGGAGGACGAGCTGGCGGCGCTCGACGCGATGGCCCGGGCCGGCGAACCGGAGATCTCGCGCCTGCGGCGCTCGCTGCTGCTGGTCGCGGGTGCGGTCGGCTCGGTGAGCGCCCTGTCGCCGACCTTGTCGGACCTCCGCACGGCAGTGGACCGCTTCGCGGCCCCCACCACCCCGGACGACCGGGTCCCTCCCCCGAGAGAGGTCACGTAACGCCGACACGGCACTGCCGGCCCTCCGCGGTGGCGGGGGCGGATGGCCGGCCCGGTGCCCGGAACGGGCAGCCGTTTCCGGCGCCGGGCGCGGCAGCTCTCTTCCGCCGCGACGGCGCCAAGCAGCAGTCAACCGTTCCGGCGGTGCCGTGCTTGCCGTCGTGTGACACCGCCGGGCTGCGCCGTTGTGGTTGCGCGCCGTGGCGGCGGGATGGGTGGGCCGGTCTCGGCCTTGTGGACGGGCTGCTGTTCGGGGCGCGACACCCGGCGCTCGGCTGCTTCCGGCGCCGGAGCGCGGCGTTCCCTTTCCGCCGCAGCGGCGCTCGGCCATATCCGGCCGTTCCGGCGGTGTCGTGCTTGCCGTGGGTGTGGCACCGCCGGGCTGCGCCGTTGTGGTTGCGCGCCGTGGCGGCGGGATGGACGGGCCGGCCTCGGCCTGGCCGCTGTTTCGGGCGCGGACGCCCGGCGCTCGGCCGCTTCCGATGCCGAGGCGCGCCTCTCATCCGCCGCGGCGGCGCCCAGCCGCAGTCGGCCGTTCCGGCGGTGCCGTACTGCCGGCGTCACAGCCGGGTGCCCGGGTGCCGCGGTCAGTGCCGTCAGGCCCGCGGCCGGGCCGGACCCGGACCCCCGCCGGGCACGCGGATCAAGCGAGCCCGGCGTTCGCTCCGGCGAGGTCCGTCGACAGGGCCGCCGCGACCTCCTTCAGGAGGGGGACGATGCGTTCCGTCGCCGCGTCCGTGACGCGGCCCGCCGGGCCGGAGATGGAGATGGCCGCCGTCGTGGGGGAGTCCGGCACCGGCACCGCGAGGCACCGCACGCCGATCTCCTGTTCGTTGTCGTCCACGGCGAAGCCGTTCTCGCGGACGCACCCGAGCGCCTCCAGGAAGCCCTCGGGCGTGGTGATGGTCTTCTCGGTGGCGGCCGGCATCCCCGTGCGGGCGAGGATGGAGCGCACCTCCTCGTCGGGGCTCTGCGCCAGCAGGGCCTTGCCCACGCCGGTGGTGTGCGGCAGCACGCGCCGCCCGACCTCGGTGAACATGCGCACCGAGTGCCGCGAGGGCACCTGCGCCACGTAGACGACCTCGTCGCCGTCGAGCAGCGCCATGTTCGCCGTCTCGCCGGTCTCCTCGACGAGCCGCGCCAGGTGGGGGCGGGCCCACGTGCCGAGGAGGCGGGAGGCGCTCTCGCCGAGGCGGATGAGCCGCGGCCCGAGCGCGTACCGCCGGTTCGGCTGCTGGCGGACGTATCCGCAGGCGACGAGCGTGCGCATCAGCCGGTGGATGGTCGGCAGCGGCAGCCCGCTGCTCGTGGCCAGCTCGCTCAGCCCGACCTCGCCGCCCGCGTCGGCCATCCGCTCCAGCAGGTCGAAGGCGCGCTCCAGGGACTGGACGCCTCCGCTGGGGGCGGGGGTGCGGGGCTCGGCGGACGGGGGCACGGCAGGTCCTTTCGGGTACGGGGTGGGAGCAGCCTACCGGGCTCGCGCGGCCCCCCTCCGCCCCCGGAGGTCTTGACGGGTGAGGGGAGCGACAGAAGACTGCCCCCACCGTCGTTCAACAGAACGTTGAATTTCCGGGAGGGGACGTGGCCGGCGTGTCCACGGAGGACCTGGTGCTGCGCTCGACGCGCGTCGTCACGCCGGAGGGCATCCGCCCGGCCTCGGTCGCCGTCGCGGGCGGCACGATCACCGCGGTCCGCCCCTACGAGGCGGAACCACCCCCGGGGACCACCGTGGTGGACCTGGGCGACGACGCCCTGCTCCCCGGCCTCGTGGACACCCACGTGCACGTGAACGACCCGGGCCGCACCGCCTGGGAGGGCTTCCGGCCGGCCACGCGCGCCGCCGCGGCCGGCGGCGTCACCACGCTCCTCGACATGCCGCTCAACAGCATCCCGCCCACCACCACCGTCGCCCACCTGCGGGTGAAGCAGGACGTGGCGCGGCCGGCCGCCCACGTGGACGTCGGCTTCTGGGGCGGCGCCGTGCCGGGGAACACGGGCGACCTACGCCCCCTGCACGACGCGGGCGTCTTCGGCTTCAAGGCGTTCCTGTCGCCCTCGGGCGTCGAGGAGTTCCCCGCCCTCGGCCCCGGCGACCTGGAGGCGGTCGCGGCGCGCGTCGCCGAGCTGGACGGCCTGCTGATCGTGCACGCCGAGGACCCCGCCCACCTGGAGCGCGCCCCGCAGCGCGGCGGCCCGCGCTACGCCGACTTCCTCGCCTCCCGCCCCCGCGCCGCCGAGAACGAGGCCGTCGCCCGTCTCGTCGCCGTCTCCCGGCGCCTGGGCACCCGTGTGCACGTCCTGCACCTGTCGTCCTCCGGCGCCCTCCCGCTGATCGCCGCGGCGAAGGCGGAGGGCGTCGCGGTCACCGCCGAGACCTGCCCGCACTTCCTGACGCTGACGGCCGAGGAAGTCCCGGACGGGGCCACCGAGTTCAAGTGCTGCCCGCCCATCCGGGAGGCCGCCAACCAGGACGCCCTGTGGGCGGCCCTGGCCGACGGCACGATCGACTGCGTCGTCTCCGACCACTCGCCCTGCACCACCGACCTCAAGGTCCCCGACTTCGGCACCGCCTGGGGCGGCATCGCGTCCCTGCAGCTCGGCCTCCCCGCCGTCTGGACCGCCGCCCGCCGCCGCGGGCACACCCTCGGAGACGTCGCCCGCTGGATGTCCACCGGCCCCGCGGCCCTCGCCGGCCTGCACCGCAAGGGAGCCGTCGAGCCGGGCCGCGACGCGGACTTCACCGTCCTCGCCCCCGAGGCCGCCTTCACGGTCGACCCGGGCGCACTCCACCACCGCAACCACGTCACCGCCTACGCCGGGAAGACCCTCCACGGCGTCGTGCGGTCCACCTGGCTGCGCGGCCGCAGGATCGCCCACGACGGCGCCCTCGCCGAGCAGCCCGCCGGCCTCCTCCTCGAAAGGCAGCGCAGCGCATGACGAGCACACCGGACGGCAGCCCCGGCATACCCTCCTTCGCGGGCGGCGCCGCACCGTACGCGGGCGGGGACCCGTACGCCGACTACCGCACCGCGGACCTCCCCTTCACCTCCCTGCCCGACCTCGCCGACCGCCGCCTCGGGGCGAGCGTCGTCGCCGCCAACGACGAGTTCTTCGCCGACCGCGAGAACCTCCTCACCCCCGCCCCCGCGCACTTCGACCCCGCCCTCTTCGGCCACAAGGGCAAGGTCATGGACGGCTGGGAGACCCGCCGCCGGCGCGGCCCGGACGCGGACCGCCCGCACCCCGCGGACGGCGACCACGACTGGGCGCTGATCCGCCTCGGCGCACCCGGCGTGATCCGCGGCCTCGTCGTCGACACCGCCCACTTCCGCGGCAACCACCCGCAGGCCGTCTCCGTCGAGGCCGCCCGCCTCCCGGGCACGCCCTCGCCCGGCGAACTGCTCGCCGACGACGTCAAGTGGACGGTCCTCGTGCCGCGCACGCCCGTCGGCGGCCACGCGGCCAACGGCTTCGCCGTCCGCTCCGGGGAGCGCTTCACCCACCTGAGGCTGTGCCAGTACCCCGACGGCGGCATCGCGCGGCTGCGGGTGCACGGCGAGGTGCGCCCCGACCCGGCCTGGCTCACCGCCCTCGGCACCTTCGACCTCGCCGCGCTGGAGAACGGCGGGCGCCCCGAGGACGCCTCGGACCGCTTCTACTCCTCCCCGCTCAACACCGTCCTGCCGGGCCCCTCGCGGAAGATGGACGACGGCTGGGAGACGCGCCGCCGCCGCGACCGGGGACACGACTGGGTGCGCTACCGCCTCACCGGGCAGGCCGTGCTGCGCGCCGTCGAGATCGACACCGGCTGCTACAAGGGCAACGCCGCGGGCTGGGCGGAGGTCTCCGCCCTCGACGCGGCCTCCGGCGCCGACCCGGCCGGCGGCTCTACCGGCTGGACGGTGGTCGTGCCCCGCACCCGCCTCCAGCCCGACGCGGTGCACCGCTTCCCCCTGGACGGCGCCCCGGTGGCGACTCACGTGCGCGTGGACATCCACCCGGACGGGGGCGTGGCACGGCTGCGCGTCCACGGCTCGCTGACGGAGGCGGGGGCGAGGGGCCTGCGCGGGGAGGGCCTCACAGCGGACGGCTCATGAACAGGGCCGTCTCGCCCTCCGAGGCCGTGCCCAGGTAGAGGGACGTGTCCAGCCCGCACAGGGCGAACCCCATGCGGCGGTAGGCCCGTACGGCCGGTGCGTTGACGTTCGTGACCTCCAGCCAGGCGGTACGGGCGCCCCGCTCCCGGCCGTGGGCCAGGGCGCGCTCCATGAGGCCGGGGCCGATGCCGCGGCCGCGGTGCCCGGGCGCCACCCTGATGTCGGCGATCACCAGCCGGTCGTTCCACGCCGAGTGGGTGAGGGTGACGGCACCGCACAGGGCGTCCCCGTCGAGGGCGACGATGACGTGGGCCTCCTCCTCGCCGTCCTCTTCGTCCTCGGCCGGGTAGACCTTGCGCAAGGGCGGGTCCACGGGCGCCTCGCGCAGCCGGAACCCCTCGCCGGACGCGCTGACTTCGAGGACGGTCGCCGTCGTGAAGGAGTTGTCGATCGCCTCGGCCGCGGCGTGCTCGCCGGGGAAGGCGGGGCGGTAGACGACGGCTGCGGGCTGTGCGGCTGCTGGCATGGTTTCACCGTACAGCGAGTCCGTCCCAGAACATCAACTCGTAGGCCTGGAGCAGCCGTCCGTAGCGGTGGGCCAGCGGCTCGGACAGCCGGCCGCCCGCCAGGCCGGCCTCCACGGCCTCGACGGACCGCTCCTCCACCTCGGGCGCGGGCCCGGCGAAGAAGTCGAAGAAGCCGCACGCGGGGTTGTCGAAGCCGTAGTGCTCGCGCAGGGCCGCGCCGACGGCGGCGCAGTAGCCGCCCCACGCCGCGAAGTTGGCGGTCAGGGCGACCGCCGCGTCGACGGGCTCGGCGTTGAGCGCGAGCCGGGCCACGTACGACGGGTAGGCCTGGCATTCCGGGCGCGGCTCGTGGGCGCGGACGGCCTCCTCGTCCAGCCCGCACGCGAGCGCCAGCGGCCCCAGCAGCGGCAGGGCCAGGTCCTCCCCCTGGGCGAGGGACTCGAAGAACCGGGCCGCGGCCGGGTCCCCGGCCGCGCGCCCGGCGAGGTGGGCGAAGCTGCGCCGGTCGGCGGCGATGACGTGGTGCTGCTCCAGGGCGAACGCGGCGATCACTTCGCGCGGGGCCTCGCCGGCGGAGATCAGCGGGACGAGCCGGTTGGCGCCTTCGCCGGGGGCGAGCCCCCGCACCGCGTCCGCCAGTACTTCCTGGGCCGTACGGGTCATCGCTCCGCCTTCCTGTCCCGGGACGGTCCGCGTGCTGCTCCCGCGATCGTAGTCCCGGGGCATGCCGTCCGCAGGCGGCGCGCGGACCGCCTCACCCGGGCGGGAGGGGCCGCCCCGGGAGGTCCGCCCGGCCCCGGCCTCACCCTCCGGCGAGGAAGAAGAGGAGGAAGAGGAAGGCGGCGAAGAAGTGGACGGCCACGAGGTAGATGACGACCCGGACGGTCATCCCCATGGGGGCCCGGTCCTCCTCGTCCATGCGCTTGCCGGTGTGCGCGGATGCGTCGTTCACGGCGTCGTTCACGGCATGTCCCTCCGAGTGGGAGCTGCGCCGCCGAGGCACAGCTCGGTCGCGCCGCTCTGCAGCAGCGTGTGCATGAACAGCAGGTCTGCGCCGCCGCGCGACGCGGCGGCGATGCGGTGCGGGGTGAGCGAGTCGAAGTGGGCGGCGTCGCCCGGGTCCAGGAGGTGGGTGCTCCCGCCCAGGGTGAGGCGCAGCCGCCCGCTCGTGACGTACAGCCACTCCTCGCCCGGGTGGATGCGCACCAGCTCCGCCTGGCCGCCCGCCTCCGGCGGCACGTGCAGGCGCAGGGCCTGCATGGCGCGGCCGGAGCCGCCGGCCCGCCAGTACGTCCAGCCCCCGGCCCGCTGGGGCTCCATGTGGCTCGCGCGCACGATGGGATCGCGCTCCGGCGCCGCCTCGCCCAGCAGGTCGGATACCGTTGTTCCGTAGGTGCGGGCCAGGGCCAGCAGCATCGGCAGCGACGGCGTCCGCCGGCCGGTCTCCAGCCGGGAGAGGTGGGCGGGGGAGAGGCCGACGCGGGCGGCGGCGGCCTCCAGCGTCAGCCCACTGCGGGTGCGCAGGTCACGCAGGCGCGGGGCCACGGTGGGCAGGTCGGCCGCGGGCTCGTCGGGCAGCGGTGTCATGCTTCCGGTATAGGACCGTTCCTGCCTGAAAGGCAAAAGTTTTGCCTCTGGGGCAAAGGCCCCGGACAGAGGTCCCGCAAAGGCTCCCGAGGCGAGGGAATCGCCCGGTCGGGCCACGTCCCCGGTTAACTCCTGGAAAACAGTCGGCGTTGTCGTTGACATGACAATAGCTACGCGCGTCATGCTGATCCCATGAAGGCAACCCCCCATCGCCCCACGCGCACTTCGCGCTTCGCCCGCACCGCCGTCCTCGCCGCGCTGGCCTCGGCGCTGTTCGCCGGCGGCACGGCCGTCGCCGCGCCGCTCGCCGCCCCGGCGGCCCCCGTGGCCGTCACCGCTGCGGCGCCGGCCGCCGTGAAGGCCGTCGGCGACATCTGCAAGTCGGCCCTGCCGTCCCAGGCCCACGACACGCTGCGCCTGATCGACGCCGGCGGCCCGTTCCCGTACCCCAAGGACGGCACGGTCTTCTCCAACCGCGAGGGCGTGCTGCCCAAGCACGACTCGGGCTACTACCACGAGTACACGGTCAAGACCCCCGACTCGCCCGACCGCGGTGCCCGCCGCATCGTCACCGGCCAGGGGGACCACGAGGACTACTACACCGGTGACCACTACCGGACGTTCAACCGGGTCGACTTCAGCTGCTGACCGGTCGTCATTTCGACGCCATCCGAGCGGATTCCGCTCACCAACCGTCTCCTCACGCTCGAAAACGGGTTTGATCCGGTCACCAGGCAGCCGACCGGCACGTGAGGAGACACCGGCCCCTTGTCCAGAACCCGGCCCGCGGGGTGCCGAGCCCGGCTCGGCACCCTCGCCCTGGCCGCCGTGGCCACCGCCTGTCTCGCCCTCGCCCCGCAGCGGCCGCCCGCGGCGCCCGCTGCGTCTGCCGCGCCCCGTGCACCCGGCGCCCCCGACCTCGGGCCGGGCGTCCACGTCTTCGACCCGGCCATGCCCCGGCAGCGGATCCAGCGCACGCTGGACGAGGTCTTCCGGCGGCAGGAGCGCGCCCAGTTCGGGCCCGGCCGCGAGGCGCTGCTGTTCAAGCCGGGCACCTACGACGTGGACGTCGACGTCGGCTTCTACACGCAGGTGGCGGGCCTGGGACTGCGGCCCGACGACGTCACGGTCAGAGGCGCGGTGCACGCCGAGGCCGACTGGTTCAAGGGCAACGCGACGCAGAACTTCTGGCGCGCCGCCGAGAACCTCTCCGTCACCCCCGCCTCCGGCGCCGACCGCTGGGCCGTCTCCCAGGCCGCCCCGTACCGCCGCATGCACCTGCGCGGCGACCTCCGCCTCGACGACGGCGGCTGGTCGAGCGGCGGGTTCACCGCCGACTCGCTGATCGACGGGAGGGTGTTCTCGGGGACGCAGCAGCAGTGGCTCACGCGCAACAGCGAGCTGCGCGGCGGCTGGTCCGGCGCCACCTGGAACATGGTGTTCGCCGGGGTGCGGGGCGCCCCGCCCACGACCTTCCCCGACCCGCCGCGCACCAGTGTCGGGCGCACCCCCGTCGTCCGCGAGAAGCCCTTCCTGCACGTCGACCGGTCGGGCGCCTACCGCGTCTTCGTCCCCGCCCTGCGCAGGGCCGCCCGGGGCACCACCTGGTCCGGCGGGACGGCCGGGCCCGGCGCCTCCCGCCCGCTCGGCCGCTTCTTCGTCGTCCGGCCGGGCACCGGCGCCGCCCGGATCAACGAGGCGCTCGCGCGGGGCAGGGACCTGCTGATCACGCCCGGCGTCCACCACCTCGACCGGCCCCTGCGCGTCACCCGCCCCGGCACCGTCGTCCTCGGCCTGGGGCTCGCCACGCTCGTGCCCGACCGGGGCACCGCCGCCCTGACCGTCGCCGACGTCGACGGCGTCCGCATCGCGGGCCTGCTCGTCGACGCCGGGCGCGCGGCCTCGCCGGTGCTGATGGAGATCGGCCCGCCCGGCGCCCGGCACCGCCACGCCGCCGACCCCGTCTCGCTGCACGACGTCTTCTTCCGCATCGGCGGCGCCGGTCCCGGACGGGCCGTCAGGAGCCTGGCGGTGCACAGCCCGGACGTGATCGGCGACAACCTGTGGCTGTGGCGGGCCGACCACGGCAGCGGCGTCGGATGGAACGTCAACACCGCCGCCGAGGGGCTGGTCGTCGACGGGGCGGACGTCACGATGTACGGCCTGTTCGTCGAGCACTACCAGCGGAACCAGACGCTGTGGAACGGCGAGGGCGGCCGTACGTACTTCTTCCAGAACGAGCTGCCCTACGACCCGCCCGGCCGCGCCGCCTGGAGCGACGGCCGGGCCACGGGCTACCCCGCCTACCGGGTCGCCCCCTCCGTGACCCGCCACGAGGCCTGGGGCCTGGGCAGCTACTGCCACTTCACGGCCGCGCCCGGGCTCGCGGCCGACCGCGCCTTCGCGGCGCCCCGCAGGCCCGGCGTGCGCCTGCACAGCCTCGTGGCCGTCTCGCTCGACGGCGGCTGCACGCTGCGTCACGTCGTCAACGACTCCGGAGGACCGGCCGGTGCCGCGGCCCGGGTCGCCACTCTCACCTCCTGGCCGGAAGGCGAACAGCTGTCCGGAAAGCGCCCTTGAGTCGATCACTCTCCGCAATTCATGATGATCTTCCGGAGCGAGGGGGGACGTCATGGGTGCGACCGAAGCAAGGGCGATCGTCGATCTGGAGGCCATGGGGGAGGAGTTCGCCCGGAATCCGCACCGGGTCTACGCGGGCCTGCGCGAGCAGGGCCCCGTGCACCGCGTGCGCATGCCGGAGGGGGCCGAGGCCTGGCTCGTCGTCGGCTACGACGAGGTGCGCGCCACGCTCAACGACCCCCGGCTGAGCAAGGACTGGGCGACGTCCAAGTCGGACATCAGCCTGATCCGGGCCTCCGTCGGGCCGAACATGCTCGTCCTGGACGCACCGGACCACACCCGGCTGCGCAAGCTCGTCGCCAAGGAGTTCACGCCGCGGCGCGTCGAGGGGATGGCGCCCCGCGTGCAGCAGATGACGGACGAGCTGCTCGACGCCATGCTGGCGGCGCCCGGCCGCCGCGCCGACCTGGTGGAGGCCCTGTCCTTCCCGCTGCCCATGGGCGTCATCTGCGACCTCCTCGGCGTGCCCGACCTCGACCGCGAGTCCTTCCGCCACTGGTCGAACATCGGCGTCGGCGCGGGCCCGGCCGAGGAGAAGGCGACCGCCGCCCGTGAGGTCACCGCCTATCTGAACGCGCTCATCGCCGCCAAGCGCCGGGACCCCGGCGACGACCTGATGAGCGCCCTGATCAGCGCCGCGGACGAGGGCGGCGACCGGCTCTCGCCCGAGGAGCTCCTCGGCACGGCCTGGCTGCTGCTCGTCGCGGGCCACGAGACCACGGTCAACCTGATCTCGAACGGCGTCCTCGCCCTCCTGCAGCACCCGGACCAGCTGGCCGCCCTGCGCGCCGACCCCGGCCTGCTGGACAACGCCGTCGAGGAGATGCTGCGCTACGACGGGCCGCTGGAGACCCCCACGTACCGCTTCACCACCGAGCCCCTGGAGATCGGCGGCACGCTCATACCCGGCGGGGGCGAGCTCGTGCTGCCCGTCCTGGCCGACGCCGACCGCGATCCGGACCGCTTCCCGGACGCCGCGCGGTTCGACATCCGCCGCGACGCCCGCGGCCACGTGGCCTTCGGCCACGGCATCCACTACTGCCTCGGCGCGCCGCTGGCCCGCCTGGAGGCCCGGGCCGCCATCGGCTCCCTGCTGGAGCGCTGCCCGGATCTCGCCCTGGACGCCCACCCGGACTCCCTCACCTGGCGCGAGGGCCTCCTCATCAGGGGCCCGCACCGGCTGCCCGTCCGCTTCTGAGGATGCCCGGCCGCCCTCCGGCCTCAGGCGGGCGGCGGGTGCCCCAGCTCGTCGCGGGCGCGCTCCAGTTCGACGCGGGCCCGCTGCCGGGCGACGGGGCTCGCCCCCGGCTGGTGCCTCAGGAAGGACTCGACGAAGCCTGCCCGCCGCGCCGGCGGGTAGCGCTGCTCGGCCAGGAACGGCAGGTCGTTGCCGACCATGCTGCGGGCCACGAGCAGCGGGGTGTCGCTGTGCAGCGGGCGGAAGTCGGGGTTGTGCAGCCCCGGCCCCGGGTGCCCGGGGAAGAACTCGCCGAGCATCATCCCCTCCGCCACGAACTCCGGTTTGAGCCGGTCGTGGACGCGGACCACCGTCGCGGCCGCCACCCCGGGCAGGACCAGGACTATGGTCTTGTCGATGGTGTGCTGGCCGCTGTGCGGCTCCATGGCCAGCCAGTGCGCCTTGAGCGCGGCGACGGCGGCCACGAGCCCGGCCTCGTCACGCACCGGCGGCTCGGCGAGCGCGTAGCGGATCAGCCCGAGCCGCTGGGAGAGCGGCACGAACGGGCAGACCGCCCCGCGGCGGCCGAGGTCGGGGTGCGGCCGGGCGACGTGTCCGGAGATCCATTCGTGGACGGGCCGCAGCAGCTCCTCCGCGGCGGCCTCCCGCTGGTCGTAGAGCCGGATGCGCGCGAGGCCGGAGTCCGCCCCGCCGCCGTCCGGGAGGGTGCAGTGATCGTTTCCGTGGTTCATGGGTTGTCCCCCCGTCACGGTCTCTTGTCGGTAAGAAAAACCCACCGGACCGGGATTGAGGTTGAGCGATCGGGGCAAAGTGGCACTTTTGCGCCCCTAGCGGGCGGCCGCCGGTACCAGAAGGGCTACGCCGTCAGTGCGGAGCCGAACTCCACCAGCAGTAAGGCCGAGGCCGCCAGCAGCAGTACGCCCGAGCCGCCGAGCAGCAGCCGGTAGCCGCGGGTGCCGATCCGGTGCCGCGCCCGGGCGACCACGACGGCGAGCGCGGCCTTGCTGCCGACCAGCAGCCCGTAGAAGCCGAAGAGGAAGCCGCCGGCGCCGGGCGGTCCGTTGCGCCAGGCGGCCACGAGCAGCGGCGCCCCCGTCGTCAGCCAGAACATCCACGGGTGCGGGCTGAGGAGGTTGACGAGCGCGCCCTGCCAGAGGGTCCGGCGGCCCTGGACCCGGGCCTCCGCGGTGTCGCACACCTCGGGCACCTCGGCCGTACGGGCCTCGCGCAGGGTCGAGACGGCCAGCCAGGCGAGGAAGAGGCCGCCGAGCACGCCGCCGCCGGCGATCGCCCGCTCGGGCAGCACGGCCAGCACGGTCACGGCCAGCACGATCACCGGCAGGTCGGTGAGCAGGGGCACGGCCGCCACGCGCAGCCCGACGCCGAGCCCGCCGCGCAGGGTCCCCGACAGCACCAGCGCGAGCAGCGGGCCCGGGCTGATCCCCGCGCTGAAGCCGAGCGCCACCCCCAGAGCCAGCTCTTCCACGGCGCCGCCCATCTCCCCTCACCGGCCCCCGCAGGGGCATAGGTGAAAATCAGTGGATATCCAGTGACATCAGTATTGAGATCTGTATTGCACAAGACGCCTGCAAGGGGCACGAGGTTGACGCCGCGGTCACTCGTATCGGTAACACCGGATACGCACCGTTGCATGTCCGGACAACCTGACCTTCGAACTTCCCGTCATCCGGTCCCGCGGCTAGGCTCCCTTCGTGGCGAACCAACCACCCCTCCAGTTCAGCCTGGACCGCAGCAGCCCCGTCCCGCTCTACTACCAGCTGTCCCAGCAGCTCGAAGCGGCGATCGAGCAGGGCGGGCTCGCTCCCGGCAGCCTGCTCGGCAACGAGATCGACCTCGCCGCGCGGCTCGGCCTGTCCCGGCCCACCGTCCGGCAGGCCATCCAGTCGCTGGTGGACAAGGGCCTGCTCATCCGCCGCCGCGGCGTCGGTACCCAGGTCCTGCACAGCCAGGTCAAGCGCCCCCTGGAGCTCAGCAGCCTCTACGACGACCTCGAAGCGGCGGGCCAGCAGCCCGCCACCCGGGTGCTGCACCACGGGACCGAGGCCGCCGCGGCGGGCGTCGCCGCGGCCCTCGGCGTGCCCGAGGGCACCGAGGTCCTGCGGATCGAGCGGCTGCGCCTCGCGCACGGCGAGCCCATGGCCCACCTGTGCAACCACCTGCCCGTGGGCCTCCTCGACGCCGGCCCCGCCCGCCTGGAGGAGACCGGCCTCTACCGCCTCATCCGTGCCGCCGGCATCACGCTGCACAGCGCCCGGCAGACGATCGGGGCCCGCGCCGCGACCGCCGAGGAGGGCGAGCGGCTGGCCGAGCCGGAGGGCGCGCCGCTGCTGACGATGGAGCGGACGACGTACGACGACACGGGGCGCGCCGTCGAGTACGGCTCGCACGTCTACCGCGCCTCGCGCTACTCCTTCGAGTTCCAGCTGCTGGTCCGCTCGTAGCGGCCCGCCCCGGCCCGGCCCCGTTACGTCATGCCGTCAGAATGTTCGGACAAAGCCTTGACGCAGTGGGGCGCCCGCCACTAGAACTCCACCCACATGCAGCAGCCCCCAGCGGTACCCGCTGAAGCCCCCGCGGTCAGCGGTGACGGATGGTGACGGATACTTGGGCGGTTGGGCCCGTCGGAATCGGGGTCCGGCCGCACCGTGACAGACAGTGAGAAGGGCAACTCCTCGTGGCAAGGGTTCGGACAGGCGTACGTGCGGTGAGCGCCGTGCTGGCAGCGGTGCTCGGCGCCACCCTGGCGGGGTGCAGCGCTACGGGCGGCAAGCGCGCGGAGGAGCGGGCGGCGGCCAAGGCCGCCCAGGGCCGCGCCGCGGTCGACACGCCCCGCTGGACCTTCGCGATGGTCACTCACTCGGGCGATGGCGACACCTTCTGGGACATCGTCCAGAGCGGCGCCAAGCAGGCGGCCGCGAAGGACAACATCAAATTCCTCTACGCCCATGACGTGGAGGGCAACAAGCAGGCGCAGAGCGTCCAGGCCATGATCGACCAGAAGGTCGACGGCCTGATCGTCACGCTCGCCAAGCCGGACGCCATGAAGGACGTCGTGGCCAAGGCCAAGAAGGCCGGCATCCCGGTGATCACCGTGAACTCGGGCTCCGACAAGTCCAAGGAGTTCGGCGCGCTCACCCACATCGGCCAGGACGAGGTCATCGCCGGCGAGGCCGTCGGCGAGCAGCTCAACGAGCGCGGGAAGAAGAAGGCGGTCTGCGTCCTGCACGAGCAGGGCAACGTCGGCCACGAGCAGCGCTGCGACGGCGTGAAGAAGTCCTTCAAGGGCGAGGTGCAGAACCTCTACGTCGAGGGCACGAACATGCCGGGCGTGCAGTCGTCCATCGAGGCGAAGCTGCAGTCCGACAAGGACATCGACGCCGTCGTCACGCTCGGCGCGCCCTTCGCCCCCACCGCGGTCAAGGCCGCCGAGCAGGCCGGCAGCAAGGCCGAGGTCGACACCTTCGACCTCAACGCCAAGGTCGCCGAGGCCCTGCAGTCCGGCAAGCTCGGCTTCGCCGTCGACCAGGACCCGTACCTGCAGGGCTACGAGGCCGTCGACCTGCTGTGGCTCTACCGCTACAACCGCGACATGCTCGGTGGCGGTCGCCCGGTCCTGACCGGCCCGCAGATCGTCACCAAGGACGACGCCAAGACCCTCGCCGAGTACGCCAAGCGGGGCACGCGATGAGCGCCCCCGCAACGGCCCCCGTCCAGGACGCCCCCGACGAACGGCTGGTGCACCGCTCGAACCTGCGCCGGCTGCTCGGCCGCCCCGAGCTCGGTGCGGTCGTCGGCGCGGTGGCGGTCTTCGTCTTCTTCTCGGTCGTCGCCGACAGCTTCCTGCAGACGTCGAGCCTGTCGACGGTGCTCTACGCCTCCTCGACCATCGGCATCATGGCCGTGCCCGTGGCGCTGCTGATGATCGGCGGCGAGTTCGACCTGTCGGCCGGTGTGATGGTGACCAGCGCCGCGCTGGTCTCCTCGATGTTCAGCTACCAGATGACGGCCAACGTCTGGGCCGGCGCCGGCGTCTCGCTGCTCGCCATGCTCGCCGTCGGCTTCTTCAACGGCTTCGTGCTCACCCGCACCAAGCTGCCCAGCTTCATCATCACGCTGGCCACCTTCCTGATGCTGACCGGTCTGAACCTGGGCTTCACCAAGCTGATCGGCGGCACCGTCTCCACCAAGACCATCGGGGACATGGAGGGCTTCGAGTCCGCCCGCACGGTCTTCGCCTCGCACCTGACGATCGGCGGCGTGGACCTCCAGGTCACCGTCCTGTGGTGGCTCGGCCTGGTGGCCCTGGCCACCTGGGTCCTGCTGCGCACCCGCGCCGGCAACTGGATCTTCGCGGTGGGCGGCAACTCCGAAGCGGCCCGCGCGGTCGGCGTCCCCGTCAAGGGCACCAAGATCGCCCTGTACATGGCGGTCGCCTTCTGCGCCTGGATCTCCGGCCAGCACCTGCTCATGTCGTACGACGTGGTGCAGTCCGGCGAGGGCGTCGGCAACGAACTCCTCTACATCATCGCGGCCGTCATCGGCGGCTGCCTGATGACCGGCGGCTACGGCTCCGCCATCGGCTCCGCGGTCGGCGCGTTCATCTTCGGCATGGCCAGCAAGGGCATCGTCTACGCGCAGTGGAACCCGGACTGGTTCAAGTTCTTCCTGGGCGCGATGCTGCTCCTGGCGACGCTGCTGAACGCCTGGGTGCGCAAGAGGGCGGAGGCCCGCAAATGAGTGATGCCGCCCTGGTCAAGCTGACCGGCGTCAGCAAGTTCTACGGGAACATCCGCGCCCTCGAAGGGGTCTCCCTGGAGGTCCACGCGGGCGAGATCACCTGTGTGCTCGGCGACAACGGCGCCGGCAAGTCCACCCTCATCAAGATCGTCGCGGGTCTGCACCAGCACGACGCCGGCAGCTTCGAGATCGAGGGCGAGGAGACGAAGCTCGCCTCCCCCCGCGAGGCCCTGGACCGCGGCATCGCCACGGTCTACCAGGACCTCGCGGTCGTCCCGCTCATGCCGGTCTGGCGGAACTTCTTCCTCGGCTCCGAGCCGGTGAAGGGCGCCGGCCCCTTCAAGCGGCTCGACGTGCAGCACATGCGCGAGACCACCCGCAGCGAGCTGCTGCGCATGGGCATCGACCTGCGCGACGTCGACCAGCCCATCGGCACCCTCTCCGGCGGCGAGCGGCAGTGCGTGGCCATCGCCCGGGCGGTCTACTTCGGCGCGAAGGTGCTCGTCCTCGACGAGCCGACCGCGGCGCTCGGCGTCAAGCAGTCGGGCGTGGTCCTGAAGTACGTGGCCGCGGCGCGCGACGCCGGCCTGGGCGTGGTGTTGATCACCCACAACCCGCACCACGCGTACCTGGTCGGTGACCGCTTCGTGCTGCTCAAGCGCGGTGCGATGGCCGGCAGCCACGCCAAGTCGGAGATCGCCCTCGACGAGCTCACCCGCCAGATGGCGGGCGGCAGCGAGCTCGAGCAGCTCAGCCACGAGCTGCAGCGGGCCCCCGGGCCGGACGTGATCGGCGGCAAACCGGTCGCCTCCGGCGAGGGGTGACGCAGCTCTCACGAAGCGGGCCCGCCGGCGGCGGGCCCGCTTCCCGCGATGCGGTACGCAACGCTTCCTTGAGGCACAATCGGCCACGACCGTATCCACGAGGCGGAGACCTCCCGAGACCACCGCAGGGACGACGACTCTTGCGAGCACGCAACCGGAGCGACCGTAGAACCGCACAGCTCCACGCCGTGGCGGTGGTGTCATGAGCATGTATCGCGACCTCCACCGGGGCGCGGCGAAGGCCACCGTGCTCCGGACCGTCGGCACGCGCGAGCGCCGCTCGCACCTGACCGCTCCGCGCGTCCCCACCGTCGGCATCGACATCGGCGGCACCAAGGTGATGGCGGGCGTCGTCGACGCCGACGGCATCATCCTGGAGAAGGTCCGCACCGAGACGCCGGACAAGTCCAAGAGCCCCAAGGTCGTCGAGGACACCATCGTCGAGCTGGTCCTCGACCTCTCCGACCGGCACGACGTCCACGCCGTGGGCATCGGCGCGGCCGGCTGGGTCGACGCCGACCGCAACCGCGTCCTGTTCGCCCCGCACCTGTCCTGGCGCAACGAGCCGCTGCGCGACCGCCTCGCCGGCCGCCTCGCCGTCCCCGTCATGGTCGACAACGACGCCAACACCGCCGCCTGGGCGGAGTGGCGCTTCGGCGCCGGCCGCGGCGAGGACCACCTCGTCATGATCACCCTCGGTACGGGCATCGGCGGCGCGATCCTCGAGGACGGCCAGGTCAAGCGCGGCAAGTTCGGCGTCGCCGGCGAGTTCGGGCACATGCAGGTCGTGCCCGGCGGCCACCGCTGCCCGTGCGGCAACCGCGGCTGCTGGGAGCAGTACAGCTCCGGCAACGCCCTGGTGCGCGAGGCCCGCGAGCTGGCCGCCGCCGAGTCCCCCGTCGCCTACGGGATCATCGACCGCGTCGGCGGCAACATCCCCGAGATCACCGGCCCCCTCATCACCGAGCTGGCCCGTTCCGGCGACGCCATGTGCGTCGAGCTGCTGCAGGACATCGGCCAGTGGCTCGGCGTCGGCATCGCCAACCTCGCCGCCGCCCTCGACCCCTCCTGCTTCGTCATCGGCGGCGGCGTCAGCGCCGCCGACGACCTGCTGATCGGCCCCGCCCGGGACGCCTTCCGCCGCCACCTCACCGGCCGCGGCTACCGCCCCGAGGCGCGCATCGTCAAGGCCCAGCTCGGCCCCGAGGCAGGCATGGTCGGCGCCGCGGACCTGGCCCGGCTCGTCGCCCGGCGCTTCCGGCGCGCCAACCGCCGCCGCGTCGAGCGCTACGAGCGGTACGCGAGGGCGGGGCGCGCCTGATGGCCACCACGGAACACTCCGAGCGCACGGCGCCGCCGCAGGGCCCCGGGCAGCCGGACGGCGGCTTCCGCCGCCGCTGCCTGAAGGCCGTCATAGTCTTCCTGCTCATCGCCATCCCCGCCGGCTACCTCTACATCTCCGCGATGCAGAGCCGCGGCGGCAGCGAGTCCAAGAAGGAGCAGGCGGCCGCGTCCGGCCTGGAGGAGGGCTGGCCCACCCGGCTGCAGCGCCGCCTCTACGAGGTGAGCGTCCCGTCCTACGCGGAGGACGTCGCCAGCTACGAGACCAACGCGTGGAAGGCGAGCTCGCTCTTCCTGCAGTTCACGACCACGCGCGAGAAGTTCGACAAGTGGCTCTCCGACGTCGGCACCAGCGCCTCCGAGCTGGAGGACGGCGAGGTCACCATCGACGAGGACGAGGCCGCCGAGGTCGGCTGGGACCTGGGCGGTGAGCACCGCTGGGCGGGCACCACCGTCGAACAGGACAAGCCCAAGCCCTCCCTGGAGATCACCGCCAATCTCGACGACCCGAAGTACCCGCGGGTCTTCGTGGTGTCCACGACCACGCCCTGATCGCCCTTCCGGGCCGCCGGACAGCGCGGCGCGCGCCGTCCGGCAGCTGCGGCGAGGGCGGCGGGGCCTCACATGAGGGGCTTGCCGGGGCACCAGGAGTCGCCCCACGCCGTGGTCGTGACGCAGTGGGGGTCGCGGGGCTTCTCCCAGTCGTCGGGGAGCTCGAACCCGACCGGGGCCGTCACGGTCGTGTCCCCCTGCGGGCGGCCGGTGTCGGCCGTGGCCGCACCGCTCCAGCCCAGGCACGTCCCCAGCACGATCCCCGCCACCGCAATCCGCGCGATTGCCCGCATGTCAGCCCTCAGTTCCGTTCGTATCCCCGGACCGCTCAAGCCGGTCCGGCCGACAAGGCGAGCCTGTCACCCGCCGATCATGAGCGGTAGCCGATTAAGGGATCATAAAAGTGCCATGGCACTTTTATGTTGCAAGGGGAGACATTGATCCACGCTGTCTCTGAGGAACCGCCCGCGCTCGACGACGACGCCGTCGTGCTCTACCGCTGGGCCCTCCGGAACCACCAGCTCACCCGCGACGACCTGCCGCAGGTGTGCGCCGAGACCGGTCTGGACGAGGAGGCCTCCCGCCGGGCGCTGGCGACCCTCACCCGGGCATGCCTGCTGCGCGAGGTCTCCCAGGGCGGATCCGTCGCCTGGCAGGCGCTCAGCCCGCAGGCCGCCTCGGACCGGCTGCTGGCCACCCGGGGCGCCGAACTCCGGCTGCGGGAGGACGAACTGCAACGCCAGCGCACCCGGCTGCAGCAGGAGGAGGAAGCCCTCGGCGCCCTGGTCCCGGTCTACCTCCAGTCCCGGCAGACCCCCTTCCCGCAGGCCACCATCGACCGGCTGCCCGACCAGGAGAGCGTACGCACCCTGCTCACCGAGGTCATCGACAGCTGCACCAGCGAGATCCTGGTGTCCAAGCACGGCGGCTCCTTCTCGCCCCGCGCGCTGCGCGAGGCCCTCCCGCGCGACCTGGCGCTCCTCGCGCGCGGCATCCGGATGCACTGCCTCTACCAGCACACCACCCGCTACGACCAGGCCACGCGCGCCCACGCGGCCGAGCTCATCCGCGCCGGGGCACAGATCCGCACCCTGCCCGAGGTCGTCCCGCAGATGATCGTGGTGGACGGCAGGATGGCCTTCCTCCCGGCGGGCAGGAACGGCGCGCTCGTGGTGCGCGAACCCGACCTGATCTCCTATCTCCTCACCGTCTTCCACCGCGACTGGGCCAACGCCACGCCGTTCGCCACCGGCCCCCGCGCCGCGCACGAGGTTTCCGGAACCCTCAAGCAGAGCATCCTGGTCCTGCTCGCCAAGGGCCTCAAGGACGACACCGTGGCCCGCAGGCTGGGCGTCTCGCTGCGCACCTGCCGGCGCCACATCTCCGAGCTCATGGACGAGCTCGGCGCCCGGAGCCGCTTCGAAGCGGGAGCCATCGCCGAACGCCGGGGGCTGACCGCCCACCCTCACCACGACGACGGCCCGTAAGGCGCGGGCCGGACCCCGCGACCGGTCACGGCGTCCTCCCGCCCCCATGCCTCCGCAACGTGCATGGCAGCTAGATGACCCATCGCTCGCCTACCACCGGTCGCCGGGGGGTGCCAGGGTCGTGGAGCGAAACGGAAGCCGGCGAGCGGAGCGGGGCGTACAGGACATGACTTTCGGGGTGACGCTGCGGGAAAGGCGGCTGGAACAGGGGCTTTCCCTCACGGGGCTGTCGAAGCTGATCCACTACAGCAAGGGGCACCTGAGCCGGATCGAATCGGGGGACAAGCGGGCCTCGGAGGACCTGGCCCGCCGGTGCGACGAGGCCCTCGGGGCACGCGGCGAGTTGCTCTCGGCCCACCGGACCGGCAGCGCCCGCCGCCCTTCGCGCCGGACGTCCCGGCCGCCGTTCCAGCTTCCTCCCGGCGCGTCCCACTTCACCGGGCGGCACGAGGAGACGGACGCGCTCGACGCGGCCGCGGCACGGCCGGACCCCGCGCGCGGGGGATCCGTGCCCTTGGTGCTGATCGACGGGAAGCCGGGCGTGGGCAAGACGGCGCTCGCGCTGAGATGGGCGCACCGCAACGCCGCGGCCTTCCCCGACGGCGTCCTCTTCCACGATCTCGGGGCGTACGGGCCCGCCGGATCCGCCGTCCGTCCGGACGAGGCCCTCACCGCCGGCCTGCACGCCTTGGGCGTCGAGCACGGGGCGGAGCCCGCCGACCCCCGGGAGCGGGCCGCGCTGTACCGGAGCCTGCTCTCGGGGCGATCGGTCCTCGTCGTCATCGACAATGCGGCGAGCGCCGACGAGGTCCGTGCGCTCCTTCCCGGGGCCCCCGGCTGCACCGTGCTCGTCACCAGCCGCAGCCGCATGGCCGGACTGGTGGCGCGGGACGGCGCGGAACGGCTCTCCCTGCAGCCCCTCTCCCCGGCCGAGTCGTCGCTCCTGCTGGCCAGGACCGCCCCGTCCGGGCTGCGGGACGCCTGCTCCGGGACGGTCTCCGCGCTCGCCGAGCACTGCGGCCTGCTGCCCCTGGCCCTGCGCATCGCCGCCGAACGGCTCTCGGCCTTCCCTCCCGGACAACTGGACGGCGTGGTCCGGGAACTGGGCGAACCGGAAGCGCTGCTGGACTTCCTGGACTGCCCGGACGACACGACCGCTTCGGTGCGCGCCGCGTTCTCCTGGTCGTACGGCCGGCTGGGGGAGGACGCGGCCAGGGCCTTCCGGCTGATCGGCCCGCGCGCCGGGGCGGGCATGCCCGTCACGGACGCGGCCGGTCTGCTCGGGGTACCGGAGGCCGCCGCCGCGCGGCTGATGGAGGTCCTGCGCCAGAACAACCTCCTGGAACTGACGGCTCCGGGCCGGTACCGCTGCGACTCCCTCCTCGGCGCCTACGCGGCGGAGCTGGCCGTGCGGGATCAACGCCGGACCAGGGCCGGCGCCCGGTCGATGGACGCGTCCAGCCGCTCGTCCGGCAACACCGACCGGCCCCGCCGCCTCTCCGGGGACGAACGCAACTTCGTTGCTCGCTGCACCCATCCGATCAGCCGACCTCGGAGTGGTCGCAGAGCCGTTCCGCTGACCAAGGCCCGGCACTCGGCCCCACCACGCCGCCGTACGCCAACACCCCCGACAACGTGACAACGCCCGCGAGACCCCTCTCGGTCAGGAAGGCGTGCAGCTCTGCGGCGGACTCCGCCACCGTGCGGCCCTGTGTCTGGATGCGGAGCTCCGGGTTCTCCGGGGCTTCGTACGGGTCGTCGATGCCTGTGAGTCCCGAGATCTCCCCAGTGGCCTGCTTCGCGTAGAGGCCCTTGACGTCGCGCTCGGAGCAGAGCTCGACGGGGGTGGCGACGTGGACCTCCAGGAACTCGGTGCCGGCTGCGTTGTGCCGCTCGCGGACGGCGGCGCGGGAGTCGGCGTAGGGGGCGATCACGGGGGCGAGCACCTTGACGCCGTTGGCGGCCAGTTTCTGGGCGACGAAGCCGATCCGGGTGACGTTGGTGTGCCGGTCCTCGCGGCTGAACCCGAGGCCCTTGGAGAGGAATTCGCGGATCTCGTCGCCGTCCAGGACCTCGACCCGGTGGCCCTCGGCGCGCAGTCGCTCGGCCAGCGCGAGGGCGAGCGTGGTCTTGCCCGCGCTCGGCAGCCCGGTCAGCCACACCGTGGCGCCGATGGAGTATGAGCTTTTCATGGTTACCTCCGGTTGCTGCGACAGTGTCCGGAAACTCCACCGCAGCAAATCAAGCCCGCCAGGCAACCCGAGAGGACAGCTGGTTCGAATAGTCAAGCCACTAAAGGCAATGTGATGACCGGTCTTTGATGTGTGCCGACCTTGCGTAAGCGTCCGCGGGGCGTCGAAGAGATCTCGGGAAAATCATCTCCTCGCCAACGCAAGCTACCCCGGGGGGACATCCGGTCGCAACAGCCGGCTGCAACCAGAATGCAACGGACGCTATTCTCCCGCAACGCGACTGCCCGAAAGGGCAATTCTTTCGGCCCGAAAGGGCAGCCTTCCGGCCCGAAAGGGCAATGTGGCGCAGGCCTCGAAACGCTGCTTGACAACGATTCGGCCCGGCGGTTAGAAACGTCTCGAACGAAATTCCGGCGCATCGCATCCGGTACGGGTCGCGGATTCCAATTCATCAGGAAAAGCAGCGGCAGCGAGTCGTGCAGACTCGTCGAGCTGGGATCGACCGCCGCCGTTTCCGCGACCGGGACCTGCTCGCCTGGTTCATCCCGGAGCGGGCAGCGATGCCGGGCACAGCGAACCGCTCGACCGGAGCGGTTCCACGAGACCGTGGAAGGGAGGTACCACCATGTTCGACATCATCGAGGACGGCGACTACTCCGCCGAGCGCGCGAAGATCTGAGGCACTGTGCGGTGCCTGGCTTCGGCCGGGCACCGCACACTCGCTTGCTCCCCCAGCATGAGCACCGGCATCTCCGGCCATTCGTGCACCGAAAGAGACGGTTCCCAGACGCCGAGGCCGCTGTCACCCGGCTGCCACAGGCGCTGCCGGGCGGCTTCTTGACGTTGGCCCGCCGGAGTGTCCGGGGCCCAGGAATGAGAGAAGCGAAGTATGACGGATGCGCCGTTGCCACGTGGCGTTACGCTCATCGCTCCCAGTTCCGGTACTGGTAAGACGGCGGTGGCGGTCGGGATCACCCGCGCTCTTCGCCGCCAGAACATCGCGGTCGACCCGTTCAAAGCCACGAGCGTCGTTGACATATCGGATCGATCGAGCAGTCCGCTCAAGGTGTACGAGCGCGGGGTCTTCCACAACTGCGGTGCGGCCGGAGTCCCGGTGCGGTGGTGGAACAACCCTGTGGTAGCCGTGACGAGCGGAAATGGCCGCAGTCAACTGTACGTGCGAGGAGAGGCACTCGGCGAGGTGCCGGTCTTCGGCCAGGACAGTCTGGACCTGCGCGCGTTCCCCCCTGACCTGCGTACCAGGTGTCTGGACGCCGTCACCGAGGCCCTGGCCATTCTGGCCGAGCGTGGTTCCTTTGTCGTCATCGAGGGATCCGGAGGTGCCGGGAACCTGCCGTCCCGGGCGGATCTGGCCAACGATGTCGTGCCGCTGCGGGCAGGACTGCCGGTGGTGCTCATCGGCAACGTCAACCAGGAGGGGCACCTGACGTCCCTGGCGGGCCTGCCGGGTGTGCTGGGCGAGCCCTACCGCCGACTGATGGCCGGGTACATCCTCAACGGCGTCCGGGACAGCACCCGCCTCGCCGATGCACGAGAGCGGTTGGCGCAGGCCATGCCGATACCGGAACTGGCGGCCGTGCCCAGCTACATACCGCCTGACGGGTATGAAGACTCGCCGGATGCCTGTGAGGTCGTCTACGAGAAGCGCGCTGACCATGTCGCGTCCCCGGCCCTGATGGCCGCCATCTCATCCCATGCCCTGACGCCACTGCTGGTGTCGGCTCCGGGGGAGTCCTGACGCCGTTCTCCTTCTCGTACCTCACGTCCCGCAGGGTTCCCTCGACACGGCATTCCTGTGGGTTCCCGCAGATTCACCCTTCAGCCTGTGCAGGTGACGTCATAGCCGACCAGATCCCCACAACGCGCGTCGCGCAGCTCGACGGCGGTCTGCCGCTGCTGCTGACCTCGACGGCCGACCAGCATGCTGTCAGCATCGCACTCTCGCTCGGCCTCGGAAGCCGGGACGACCCACAGGACCTGAGCGGCGCCGCACACCTGCTGGAGCGCCTCGTCATGTCGGTGCCGCTACAGGGCGGCCCCTCACTGAGCGCGCGCATCGAACAGCTCGGCGGGACGTCGAGCGCCGTGACCGGACCCGAGTCGCTGACGATCCATGCCTGGGTGCTGACCGATGACGCTCCCGTAGTCGCCGGCTGGATGCTCGACGCGCTGACTCAACCAGCGCTGTCGAATGAGGCGCTCGACCGGGAACGGCAGGTCGTCGCGCAGGAGTTGGCAGTGGCCGCGGCCGACCCCGCCGATGCCCTGCAGGCGGCGTTTCTCGACGCCGTCTTTCCCGGTCACCCGCTGGGTACGGCGGTGGGCGGCACACCGAGCAGTGTCGAGCGGATCACCCTCGACCCGCTTCTGCAGGTGCATCAGCAGGCGCTGGCGACGGTTCCGCTGGCGCTGGCATGCGTCGGGAACGTGCAGGAGGCGGCACTGCGCAAACGAATGTCCCCCCTGGCGATGGCCAGGGCCGGCGGCGTCCGCCCGCGGCGCTCCCCCCACGCCCCCATCCGTCGTCCGAACCCGCAGGATCCCACCTGGCCGGACGGGTTCTGCCGGCTCCTCGCCGGTGCGCCGGCTCCGGCCGTCACGGACCCGCGGCATTACGCGTTCGTCCTTCTCGGCCACCTGCTCGGCGCGAGCCCGGCGTCCCGGATGTACCGGCGCCTTCGTGATGAGCACGGCCTCGCGTACGCGTTTCGGGCACGGACCCGCGCGTACAGCGATGCGGGGTTCTGGTGCTTCCTGGCCGGTGCCGACGGCGCCAACGGCCCCGCAGTGGTCCAGCTGCTCCACGCGGAACTCACCCGACTGGCGCAGCGGGGTCCAGCACCGGCGGACCTCGAGGCCGCGGTCCGCCACGCGCGGACGGAGTTGCTTCGGAAGGCGGAGAACGGTGTCGAGTCCGCGGTCGTCATGGCGAGCGACTACTGCGTCAACGGTGTCGTCCGGTGCCCTGAGGCGGAGGCGGCGCGGCTGGCCCACGTCACGGCGGCGGACGTCGCCGGCGCCGCCGCGGTGGTGGCGGATGGCCTGCTTGTTGTCGTACGCCCGGACGGGCGGGCCCGCCATGAGTGTTGATTCCCCTCTGTCGTGATGCCCTCTGCCGTGATGCCCTCGGACGTTCTACCGACGCTGGAGTACCTTTGCTGATCACGCCGGACACCCACCGTCGCAACGGCGCCGGACCAACGGAACGCGGTTTCCTGCTGTTCAAGCCGGACGCCCTCGAGCGGCGCCTCGTGAAGGACTGCGTGGCGGACATCGCCCAGGCGGGTCTGCGGGTGCTGAGGCAGCGCACCTTGCGCCTGACGGAGGCCCAGATCGCAGCCGTGTGGTCCGGCATCGACCCTGACCGCAGACCACTCACCGCAGGTCTCATGCGACGCTACCTGTCCGCGGGCCCGAGCAGGCTGGTACTGGTCGAGGGGACCGAGGCCACCACCCGGCTACTGGCACTCAAGTCGACGATCCGTCGTCGGCACGGCGCCGTCTACTACGCCAACCTCGTCCACAGTCCGGACTCGGCCGACGAGGCCCGTCGGGAGCTCGCGGTCCTTCTCGACGGCCGGTGCGACCCGCATGCGCTGTTCCGTCCCACCACCGCGACCTGGCGCGGCTGGAACATGGAAACGATCGAGGCGGGGCTCGACAGCTGGTGGGCATCCGTCCCCGAACAGCGCGGCCGGCAGCAGACCCATTGGAATCCGCCACTGCCGGCCGCGGGCCATCCCGTCCACATCCATGCCAAGCGCCATTGGGCGGTGGCGTTTGACGACATGGCAGGCTTCCTGGCCGAGACGGCGGGCGTCGACGACCTGGAATTCGCCGTGCGAGCCGGATTCGCGGTGCTGTACGACCGCGATGGATTCGTTCTTCCGACGACGTCGGCGAAGGCTGCCCACGAGACCTGCCGGGCGGTTCGCGCATTCGGCCTGATCGCCTACGGGCCCGGCGATACCGGGCAGTCCGACCCCGGTGCCGGAACCGCCCCTCGGTCGGACCCACGGGATTAGGGGGATGCGCGATGCGTTCACCGCCCCCGTACTGGGATGACCGTCCGGGGTTTATCTGATGAATGACACGACTTCCTCTGAGGTGGCTTCATGCAATTGCTCATCTGCGGTATGCATCGTTCCGGCACGAGCGCTGTGGCTCATATGCTCTCCGAGTCGTGCCGGCGAACCTTGCTGGAGGATCCTGACTGGGCCATGACCGGCCGCCTGATCGACGTGTCGGCTCCCGCGGAGGAGATCGCCCGGTTCGACATAGTGAAATGCCCGCGGATGACCGAAGTGCTCCCCGACGCGTTGGACGCCTATCCGCAGGCCCGCGCCGCGGTGTTGGTCCGTGACCCCCGTGACGTGCTGTGTTCCATCCTTGAGAAGGTGAACGCGGGGATGCCCACTCGCATGCTCGAATTCACCCGCCTGGGCGTTGCGGAGACCGGCGCGGCCGGCTTCGCAAGGGCGTACGCCACCTACGCCCGCACCATCCTCACCGCATCTGCCGGCGCAGGTGCTGGGCGCGTGCATCTTGTGCCCTACGAAGAGTTCTGCGCTGATCGGCCGGCCAGGATCGCCGCCCTGGCCGACTGGCTCGGTTGGACGTCCGACCGCCAGGTCTCCGAATCGATCCAGTCCCGTCAGCTGGGCCCGTTCCACACCAAGCACCCCAGCGATCAGTCGATCAAGGGGGCGGGCCGGTGGCGTACTGAGCTGAGCGAGTCCGACCAGGCCGCCCTCGAGCCCGCCCTGACTGCCTACGCGAGCCTGCGCGAAGCGGCTCGGTAGAGCGGGCTCGAGTGCGGTGGACGCCGGTCGCTACCGGCGGATGTCCACCACGTGTTTTCCGATCGGGTCCCTGCCCGTCCTGACCGCATCGTTGAGCAGCGCGGCCAGGCCAGGCAGGGTCACCCGGTCCACAATGAGCTCCTCGACGTGGCTGGTCGTCCAGGGAAGCGGCGCCGCCAGCACCGCGCCGGCCGCGGCGAAGTCGGCGCCGGTGGCGCCGTGCGTACCCACCAACAGCGCGCGGCGCCCGCCCCGCTCCAGCTCGCGCATCTGTTCACTGCGACGGATGCCGTCCAGCAGCACCTGCGTGCCCGGTACCCGCCAGTCCGGCCTGATGCCGCCGAACAGGACGAGACGTCCACCGTCCTGCGGCAACAGGTCCCAGGCGCTGTCGAAGGTGGCGCCGTCGAGCGACGCCGTGGTGACGACCACGGTGCTGAACGTGCGCGTTCCCACCTCGCGGCTGAGGACCTTCGGCACCTCCCGCAGCAAGGCCGTCCGGGAGAGAGCGGTCAGCCGTTCGGGGCTCCTGTTGACCAGTGTGACCTGGCACCCCTTGAGTCTCAGCAGCACCGTCAGCAGTACCCCCGCGGTTCCCGCACCGATGATCGCAACCTGGGAACCGGCCGGGACGTTGCCGGCGCAGTGGGCGGCGCACGCGAGAGGCTCGGTGAAGACCGCCCGGTCGTCCGGCGTGCCGTCGGGCACGGTCGGCAGGGCGGCGCGCAGCTGGTCGGGCGGTCCTTCCAGCAGTGCCGTCTCACCGAACGCGGTTGTCCGTGTCACCGGGATATGAGGGTCCAGGCACACCCTCAGGCCGGGCGGAAAGTCGTCCGTACTGCTGCTGTGAACCAGACCGACCATTTCGTGACCGAAGTCGGACCGGACATCGCGGCTCCGGTGGACCTCCTTGAGGTCCGAGCTGCACAGGCCTACGGTCTGTGGAGAGACCAGCACCCAGGACGGGGACGTCGAGCGCGGCCACGGACAGGTGGTGAGCCGAACCCCGCCGGGCACCAGTTCCAGGCGCCTGCTCCATCGTTCATCCATGGCGACCGCCATCAGGGAAGCGGACGACGACCTTGACGATTTCAGAGCCGTCAGCGGTCCGGAACTGTCCGTCGAGCCGACGATTGATCACATCCACTGCATCCTCGGGACTCAACTCGTGGGTGATGAGGGCGCCGTACCCACCGGGATCTGCGCGGAGGGCCGATTCTGCCGCGTGCAACTGAGCCAAGGAGGTACCCCGATGCCCGGTGAGCACCAGTGGTTTGCCCTCGTGCGAGACCGCCGTGACCATGCCCAGCTCAGGATCGACATTGCCGCAGACGTTGTGCCGACGCACCCGGCCGACCGTGGCGTCGACGAAGGTGGGAGCCGCTGCCGCCGCATCGAGCGCGGTGACGAGCACCATCGTCCCGTCGGGCCGCAGTGCGTCCGCTGCCTCCCGGACGGCGCTCGCCATCGCCAGCCTCGGGGCACAGACGATCGCTACATCGAGTGGCCGCGGCGTGCGGTGCCCGGTCACGGAGAGGTGGACGGGCGCGAGGCGGGAATGGTCCTCCACCCAGGCCAGACGTTCCGGCCGCGCCTCGACCAGCTCGACATCGTGTCCCTGATCGATCGCTCTGCGCACGTGGAGCAACCCGATCGGGCCCGCGCCCCAGATGCCGACCGACAAGGGGCCGGCCGGGGCCGAGCGCTCGATCAGCTCCCACGAGTAGAGGACGGTGCCGAGCGGCTCGCACAGCGTGAGGACCGCCATCGGGTCCAGCGGCTGGACCTCCTGCAACGTGCTGAGCGGCAGCTCCGGCCCCAGGGGGACCCAGCTGCGGAACAGGCCGTCGAAGCTGTGGCCGAGTATCGAATCCTGGTCTCGCACATCCACGGGGTTGAACACGACCATCCGATCGCCACCCGGGACGCCGTGCAGAATCCCGACGCCTTCGTGACCGAGCACCCCGGCCACGTCCCCCCGGTGGCCGGCGCCGATCTGAACATCGGTGCCGCACAGCCCCACGGCGAGCATCGACACGTACGGCTGGTCACCCCGTAGCCTCTCCATCGGCACGATCCGGACCCGGCGGCCGGAGCGGACCAGCTGCCACCCGGTCACGACGCCACCTGCAACTGCCGGGCCTGAAGCGCCGCCAGCGCCTCGCCCAGTTCTGCCTCGGTCACATCGTTGACGAACACGGCGCGGCCGACGTCCTCCAGCAGGGGCAGGCGTTGTTGGCCGTCACGGTGCAGGCTGGTATGGGCCAATGCCTCGACCAGCAGGTCGAGGGTCATGTCCCGATGAATCGTCGGCAGGCCCAAGCCGGTCAGGACGCGAATGATGCGGTCGGCGACGGCCGACGGCAGAAGACCTCGGTTCCGCGAGAGCATGACGGTCACAGCAAGGTCGATGGCGACGGCCTCACCGTGCAGAAGCGTGGGCTCGAGGGACATCTCCATGGCACCGGAGAACGCGTGCCCGATGTCTGCGAGCCGGTCCAGCCGGTCCTCGCCGAGATTTCCGACGAGTTCGCCGAGCATGGCCGAGATGCTGCGCTCGATGACCTCGGACTCCACTCGCGGGTCCGGCGTGCCCGCGGCCAGAGCACGGCTGTGCGTGTCGAGGAGGTCGAACAGCGCCGCATCGGCCACGACCGCTATCTTGATCGATTCGCCGAGGCCGCAGCGGTACTCGCGGGGGTCCAGCGTGCGCAGGAACCCCGGGTCGATGACGACTCGGCTCGGACGGCTGTAGGTGCCCAGCCGGCTCTTGTGCCCGCCGTAGTTGATCGCCGTCTTGACACCGATGCCCGCATCGATCATCCCCAGCAGGGTGGTCGGCACCTTGATGAGCGGAACACCCCGCCGGTAGATGCCGGCGGTGAAGCTCGCGAGGTCGAGCAGCACGCCGCCACCCACCGCGATGACCGGTTCCGATCGACGCAGCAGACCGAACCGGTCGAAGGCGTCCACCAGATCGGACACCGCCGCCAGGTTCTTGCACGACTCGTCCAGCTCGAGCAGCAACGTGTCGAGGGCGACGTTCTCCGATCCACCCGTCAGCGCGTCCGTCAGCGCGTCCCCGTAGAGCTCCCACACCCGCTTGTCGGCTACGACGAGTCGCCGTGCGGCGCCGTGCGTGCCCAGCCCTGCCGCTGCCCGCAGCGTGCTTCGGCCGGAAGCGAGCATGTCCGGAGCCATGACCACGCTGTACGACTTCGGATGGTCACCCGGCACGATCCAGCTTCGCGATCCGGCGGCGCCGGAGCGGGCCAGCATCCCGGCTCCCTGCAGCGCAGGCTCGGCACCGGGTGCAACCACCTGAATCCTGTCGGCCAGTGAGCCCGACCGTCCGTAGAGCCCCACCGCATCCATCCGGGCCGTCAGACACGCCAGATATTCACTGCCGAGCCCCTCGGGCACGCCACCGGTGAGAACCAGACGGTCGATCTCGGCATCGGTGCTGAGAACTGACAGCAACGCGTGTGCGAGCGGCCGCGTCACGGCTTCGAGCACTGTGAGCGCCTCTCGCTCACCACCGGCCACAGCCTGTGCGAACTGGCTGTTCAGAGGAGCGTCAGCGGCCAGCCAGGACGTGCCCTCGGCGGCGAGCAGCTTGAGAATCCGGTCGATGCCGCGACCCGACGCGTACGCGCTGAGATGCCCGGTCGCACCGCAGTCACAGGGCAACACGATCTCCCGTGCGCCGATACGGAACCCGGCCGGCAGATGCCCGATCTCACCCTGCAGTCCGGTGTCCGCGGATACGGGGACCCTGCCGGTGCCGACCTCGATGGTCCGCAGCCCGATACCGCTGCCGACGACGACAGCAGCCAGCCGGCGCAGGCGCTGGACGTCCGGCTGTGCCGCCAACGCCACCGCGGTCGCGGTGACGTCGTTGACGACCGTCCACCGGAACTCGGGCGCTGCGTCCCGTAGCGCCGCGGCGGTGTCGAACCGGTGCCCGACCCCGTCACCCCACAGGGGACCTGATCCCACCGTCATGCCGGTGCGTGCATCGATCGCCACGCCCAGCGACACTCCGACCGCGGTCACCGTATGGCGGCGGGCCAGCCGACGCGCATCGGCGACGATCAGATCCACGAGACGCCGGTGCAGCGAGGCCGCCCCCTCACCCGGGCAGCTGGTCCAGGACGGCGCCGCCTGAACGGCGAGGTCGTGCAGGCGGTTCTCGCCGTCCAGCACCGCCGAGCGCGCGTGGGTACCGCCGACGTCGAAGACCATCACGGTGTCGTCGGACATCATGAGCGCACCCGCATCATCTCCAGTGCCTCCCCGAAGCGTTCGACCACGAGCCGAGCGTCCTCGTGGGTCAGAATCAGCGGGGGCCGCAGTTCGATGGTGTTTCCCTCGCTGTGCTCGGACACCCGGGTGATGACCCCGCGGTCCATCAGCGCCGCATGCAGCGCATTGGCCAGGCGCGGCGATTTCGACCCGTCCGGCTCCGACAGCTCGATACCGAGCATCAGCCCCAGACCACGGACGTCACAGATCTCCGGGTACGTGCGACCGAGGTCGAGCAAGGCGGCCTTGAGGGCGGCTCCGACCGAACGGACGTTCTCGAGGAACTCCGGCCGGCGGACCAGCGTCAGCGTGGCGATGGCAGCCGCAGCGGCGACCGGGTGTCCGCCCGAGGTGAAGCCGTGCTGCGACCGGTCCATGCCTACGAGCCGCTCCTCGGTGATGATCGCCGCCAACGGCAGACCGGAACCGCTCAGCCCCTTCGACACGGTCATCATGTGCGGCTCGACACCGAAGGCCTCGGCTGCTGTCAGGAATCCGGTACGTCCGAACGACGTCTGGGTCTCGTCGAAGATGAGGACGATGTCCCGCTCGTCACAGAACTCCCGCAGACGCTTCAGGTATCCCGGCGGGGGGACGATGTTGCCGCCGGCACCACTGATCGGCTCGATCAGGATGGTCGCGACGCTGCCCGAACCGGCATACCTGATGAAGTCGTCTATGCGATCGATGCAGAGGAAATCGCAACTGCTGGGCTTCTGCCGGTAGAAACATCGGTGACAGTAAGGGTCCGGGACGTTGACCGCACCCGGGTAGACCGTCGGAAACGGCGCTCGCAGTCGGGACATGCCGTTCCAGCCACTGGCTGCGAGCGTCTGCCCGACGTGTCCCCGGAACGGCACGATCACATCGCGGCGCCCCGTGTGCAGCTGCGCGATCTTCACCGCCCCTTCCGTGGCCGTCGAGCCACCACTGCTGCGGAGGTTGACCCGGGTGAGGTTCGCAGGGCTCAGCTCGACGAGCATCTCCATCACCCGATTGGAGACGTCGGTCTGAAACATCGAGCTCGCGAACAGCAGGTCGTCGGTCTGCGCCTTGATGGCGTCCACCACGGCCGGGTGGTTGTGCCCGAGGGAGAGGTTGAAAGTGCCTGCCGCACAGTCCAGATACTCACGCCCGTCGGCGTCCCAGACCCGCAGGCCGCTCCCGCCGACCAGTCGGGCGGGGCCCAGCTGGTAGTAGGCAGGCGGAGGCTGGGTTGATTTGTCAAACGTATCGCTCATCGGGAATCGTTCTTCCTTGGGTGGACAGGCAGGTACCAGGGCTGGACGCGGTCGGCCGGTTGTCTCAGCCGGCCGACCGGTCCGCGGCCGGCTCCTCGACCGCGCCCAGCTCGACGAGTCGGGCGATCGCCGCGTCGAACTCGTCGTGCGCCGAACTGTCCTCGCCCAGCACCTCGGCACGGACCTGCTCGATGCTGCGGCCGTCGAGGGCCAACCAAAGCCGCGCGAGCGCAGGAGTCACCTTGTAGCCCCTGTCCGCCCCGGCGAGGGAGATCCCGTCAAGGTACTGGACCAGCCCGAAGTAAGGGCTGCGCAGCGGGCCTTCGGCGTCGTTGCGGTACTCGGGGAGTTCGGTCAGTGGCACGGTCCAGCCCGTCGTCACCGCGTGGCCGACGAGGAAGGACGCCAGCCGGCAGCGGCGGCGCGCCACGTCGAAGACCCGCTCCTTGGATCCGCCGTGCTCGAGAGGCGTGTGGAAGAGCTCCCAGACGACGTCCATCAGCGGCTGGAAGACCGCCGACCGGGCCAGCCTGCGGTAGAGGAACTTCTGGCCGTCGTAGATGTCCCCGCCGGCCACCAGCGCTATGTCGCATGCCTCCTGGAGAGCGAGGTAGGACGCCTGGTCGGCGGTGTAAGGGTCCTCGCTCAGGATCGCGCCGGCGACGTCCTCCTGCCAGCTCGCCGTGGCGAGAGCCCGCGGGAGGTTCAGGGACTGCTGGACGGCGATGCGGTCCATCCCGGCCAGGGTGCGGTCGAAATCCGCATCGGCGTGCAAGAGTTCACCGATGGACAGCCGGATGAGCAGGCGCCGCTCGGCCGGCGAGAGACGCAGCGCGTCCCGGTTGGTCGCGGTCATCGCGAAGCTGCCCGCCCGAGCCGCGATCCGCTCGGCCGCCGCCCGATCCACCTCGGTGACCTGCACCATGAAGCCGCGGCGCGGGTACGCGACGCTCTCGACCGGGGCGTTGTCGACGCGCGTGACGTACAGGTCCACATCGGAGGCGCTGTGGCCGAGCCCGGCTGCGAAGCTGCCGGACAGCATCAGGAGCGAGAACTGCTCGACGCCTCCGAGCTGCTCGATCACCTCCTGTGCGGCAGCGCGGTGTTCGTCCGTAAGGGAGACGTCGTGGGTGGTCCACAGCATGGGTGTGGCTCCTCTCAGCTTCTGCCCGGCAGGGCTGCCGAGCACGGTTGGCGTGATGCGGATGCGGTACGGGATCGAGACGTGGAGTAACTGCCGCCCTGGGTGAGGGTGCTGCGTCGCCGCACCACTGCGGGCGACGTCCCGGCCCGGCCCACCGCCTCGCCCTCGACCCGGCCGATCGTCAGCCGCATGTCAAGCGACGCCGGCAGGTCCTGCGGCGAGGGGCAGAAGAGGATGTTGAGCGGGTGGACGTCCTCGTACGAACCGAATTCCTGTGCGGCAGGATCGGAGGAGTTTCTCAGAAGAGTCAGAATTCTCGGAGGGGCGCCCGGCACCGAGTCCCGGCGGTCACCTCAGGAGAAGGTATTCCGGATGGTTTCCGGCGGAGCGAAGGCAGCGCCACCCGAGTTCTCCACGCCCGCCGCGCCCCTTTACTTCAAAGCCCTGCAACGGTCACGGGAATTCTGACCACAACAAACCAGGGGGATTTCCCCTGGCATCACGCAAGCTACCCCAGGGGGACATCCGGTCGCAACAGCAGGTTGCAACCAGAATGCAATGGACGCCATGCTCCCCCGAAAGAACCCGTGCGCGACGGGCCCGAAGTGCTGTGCGGACAACGCGACTGCCCGAAAGGGCAATTCTTTCTGCCCGAAAGGGCAGCCTTCCGGCCCGAAAGGGCAATGTGGCGCAGGCCTCGAAACAATGCTTGACAACGCTTCGGCCCGGCGGTTAGAAACGTCTCGAACGAAATTCCGACGCATCGCATCCGATGCGGGTCGCGGATTTCAATTCATCAGGAAAAGCAGCGGCAGCGAGTCATACAGAACCGGAACCGGAAGGAGAGTGAAATGATCGACCCTTCCGACGCCGCGTTGCGGCAGATGTTCTCCGCCGCCCTTTCGAGTGGCGGGGCATGGGCTGAACTGTTCACCGAGCGCACCACGGTCACCGAGCTCACCGGCACGACCAGGAGCGGGCTGACTGCCGCTCGCAGTCGTGTCCAGGGGGTCGGCCTGCGGGTGGGACTGGGGCGCGACACGGCCCTCGTCTACTCCACGGACCACGACCACGCCTCGCTCGTCGAGCTGGGATCGACCGCCGCCGCCGTCTTCCGGGCCATTCACGGCCGCCGGCCGGCCGAGCGGATTCCCGCCGTGCGCATCGGACGGACGGGCCGGGCCGGGATACCGGTGACCGGGCAGCTCCTGGATCTCGCGGACAAGCGCCGTCTTGTCGAGACCGCCCTCGGCGCCGCCCGGCAGCAGGGGGGCCGGGTCCGTGCGGCCTACGCCGACCGGGAGCGTGAGATCGGTGTCTGGGACAGCCTTGGCGGACATGCCGCGAAGACCGACTGGCAGACCCGGCTGCAGGTGGACGTCGCACTCGCCGGCCCCTCCGCGACCGGGACGGGAACCTGGTGCCGGGCGCTCCCCTCGTCGGCCCTGACCCCGGACGAGGCGGCCGCCGTCGGCGTCAGCGCGGCCGACCAGGCGCTGCGACTCGAATCGGCGGTGCCGGCACGTTCCGGCACCCGGGCCCTGGTCTGCGGGCCCGACGCGGCCGGGCTGCTCGTCCACGAGCTGTGCGGGCACGCGCTGGAGGCCGACGCACTGGCCCTCGGCTCCTCGATCTTCGCCGACTCGCTCGGCAAGGCGGTCGCGGACAGTGCGGTCACGGTCGTCGACGGTGGGGCTCCGGTCGGCGTCTGGGGGGTGTCCGCCGTCGACGATGAGGGGACCACCCCCGAACGCACCGAACTCATCCGCGCCGGGGTCATGGTGGGCAGCATGACCGATCGGCTGCACGCCGGTGCGTCAGGGGACCCGCGTTCCTCCGGCAACGCCCGCAGGCGCAGCTTCGAACACCCGCCGCTGCCCCGGATGACCCAGACCACCCTGGAGAGCGGTACGACCAGCCGGCAGGACATCATCGCCGGCGTCGGCACCGGACTGCTCGTCCTGGAAGCCACCGGCGGAACGGTGGATCCGGTCACCGGGCGCTTCAGCCTGGTGGTGAAGGAGGGCTGGGAGATCGAGTCCGGCGAGCCGACCCGGATCGTCTCCGGCTCGGTGCTCACCGGAGACGCACTCTCCAGCCTGCGTGACATCTGCGCGATCGGCGACGATCCACAGACGTTCGGGGCGTTCTGCGGAAAGAGCGGGCAATGGCTGCCGGTCTCCTACCGTTCGCCCTCGCTGGCTCTGGCCCGCATCACGGTGGGAGGGGTCTAGACCGATGAGCCGATCCGAACAGCTTGCCGCAGAGCTCGAGCCGCTCCTGTCCGAGGCCCGGCCGGGCGAGGACATCGAAGTGTTCGCCCGGTACGAGCGCCACACCCAGGTGGCTGTGCGACAGAGCACACCGAGCCAGGCGGGCGTCGCAGGCATACTGCGTGTCCACGTCCGCAGCGTGGGGAGTTCCTCCTCCGGCGCTGCCGTGGTCAGCAGCACCGATCCCGAATCTCTGCGCTGGGCGCTGGCCGGGGCCCGGCAGCTGCGCCGGCTGTCGCTCGGCGAGGGGCCTGTCAGCGCCGCGCCTGCCTTCGCCCCCGGGCCCGAGGCGGAAGCGCAGGACACGGAGGCCCGCGACAGCGTGACCGAGTGCATCGAGCAGGCACGGGAACTGGACCGTGCGGCACTGGCCACCCACTCGTCGGCGCGCCATGTGCCGGAGGCCTCGGTCCGCCGGTTCGACCTCTCGGCGGCTGTGGTGAACAGCCGCGGACTGCGCATCCACTACGCACACCAGGAGGCGGTGGCAGCCGTCCGCGTGGTGGCCGAGGAGCGGGACAGCCGAGTCACCGCACGGGCCGACTGCGCCGCCCGGATGCCTGCCGAACTCCCGCTGCTGGAAACGGCGCAGGCCGCGGCCGAGTCGGCGGTGCGACTGCTGCACCCGACCACACTGGACGCGACCGAGCTGCCGCTGATCCTGTCACCGAAGGCAACAGCCGGCCTGCTCGCCATGCTGGCCCCACGCTTCCACGGGGACCGGGCCGCTGCCAGCGACGCCGACCGGGCCACCCGGCTGTTCGCCGCCGGATTCGACCTGGTCGACCAGGGCCGCTCACCGGGCGGCCTGATCCGGGTTCCCTGCGACGACGAGGGCACCCCTACCCAGGACACCGTCCTGGTCCGTGACGGGTTCCCCACCGGCCTGCTGCAGAACCGGAGTTCGGCCGAGCGCGGAGCCACCGCGCCGACCGGAAACGGCTGGGTGAGCAGCACCCAGCCCACTGCGATCATCTCGGCGACGAACCTGGTCCTGCGGGGCCCGGAACTGCCGGCGCAGGAGTTGCTGACGCGTCCGGCCGAGGCGATTCACGTGGTGGACATCGGCCGCGCCCGCGGAGGCGTCGACCCGCACGCGGGCACCCTGAGCCTGGCCCTCGTCGGCTACCGGCTCCGGCACGGCGAGCCGGGGCCCGCCGTGGACGGCGCGGTGATCCACCTGCCGCTGGGAGCCTTTCTGCGCAGCGTGGTCGCTCTCAGCCCCACCGGTGGCTTCCACCGCCCGGGGCCCGCCGTGGCCGGTGCGCTACTGCTGCTCGACCCGGTCCGGGTCGAGGGCCGCGGTCGGACACCGCACTAGAGACTTCCGGCGTTCTGCTCGCCTGGTTCATCCCGGAGCGGGCAGCGACGCCGGGGCACAGCGAACCGCTCGACCGGAGCGGTTCCACGAGACCGTGGAAGGGAGGTACCACCATGTTCGACATCATCGAGGACGGCGACTACTCCGCCGAGCGCGCGAAGATCTGAGGCACTGTGCGGTGCCCGGCTTCGGCCGGGCACCGCACACTCGCTTGCTCCCCCAGACCCCCGGTTTCCGTTAGGACATGATGACCAGTCATCCCACACTGGAAGTAGTGGGCCTGCGCCGCACGTTCAGTGGCTCCGCCATGCCCAAGGTGGCGTTGGAGCACGTGGACCTGCAGATCGCCGAAGGTGAGATCGTCGGGGTGCTCGGTGTCAACGGAGCCGGCAAGACGACGCTGATCAAGATCCTCTCCACGCTGCTGCTCCCCACCGCGGGCACCGTCCGGGTGTGCGGACACGACGTCGTCCGCGAGGCCAAGCGGGTCCGAGCCCTCACCTCAATGGTCCTGGGCGGGGAACGCGGACTCTACGGCCGGCTCACCGCCCTGGACAACCTGCACTTCTTCGCCATGCTCTCCGGCCTGTCCCGAGCCGAGGTCAAGCGGTCCGCGCTGCCGGCCCTGGAGGCTGTGGGCCTTGGCGAGGCGGCCGGGGTACGCGTGGAGACGTTCTCGCGCGGAATGCGGCAACGGCTGCACCTGGCGATCGGCCTGATCGGCAGCCCCAGACTCCTCCTGCTGGACGAACCGACGGCAGGCCTGGACCCACCGGAGGCGGAGCGACTGCGTCAGTCCGTCGCGAAGCTCCGCTCCGAGGGCGTCTCCATCCTGCTGACCAGCCACCAACTGCTGGATATCGAGCGGCTGGCCGACCGGGTCGTCCTGCTGCAGGGCGGCCGGATCACGCACGACCTGGCGCTGCCGGAGTTCCTGCGCCAGGCCAGTTCCGTGGCGACCCTGGCCATCAGCGGCACCGGCACGGTCCTGAGCGCGATGACCGAGCACCCTGTGGTACGCGAGGGCCAGACCCGGCTGACCGCCGCGGAGAACTCCTGGACCCTGGAGCTGCCCGTGGAGCGCTGGACTCCGGAGCTGCTGCACTCGGTGGAGCAACTCGTGGGCCTTGCCGGGACCGCGGACGTTCAGGTCCGCCCGGTCGGACTCGAGGACGTCTTCCAGCTGCTGACCGGGTCCGCCGGTTCGGAGCCCCGGACGGACTCGCGATGAGCGCCGCGGCTCGAGCCCTGCGCTATCTGGAGGTCGGGCTGGCCGCCGCGCGGCTCCAGATCGCCGGCATGAGGGGAAGCCCCTTCCCCATCCTGCTCGGAGTGGTGCAGCCGGCGGCCTACCTCGTCATCACCATGTACGGTCGGGCCCTGACGCCCGAGGCCGCCACCACCGACATGCTCGGCATCGCGATGATGTCGCTGTGGGGCAGCACGATCTGGTCGGCCGGCGGCATCCTGCGACGCGAACGTGCGCAGGGCACGATGCCGCAGCTGGTCCGCAGCTGGTGCGACGCACGCGTGGTGCTGTTCGGCAAGTGCCTCGGCGCGGTGGCCGTCTCCGGAACGGCCATCAGCGTCACCACCACGGTGATGATGCTGGCCCTGGGGGCTCCGGTGCACATCAACCGCCCGCTGCTTTTCGCCGCCCTCATGGTGCTGGCGGCACTGAGCACCGTCGGGCTGGCCATGCTGCTCGGCTCTCTGTTCATCCTCACCCGGGCCGCGGTGCGCATCTCGGAGGCGCTGATGTACCCGGTGGTGCTGGCCGGTGGTCTGCTCATCCCCCTGACGCTGATGCCGAGTTGGTTGCGCTGGCCGTCCTGGTTCATCAGTCTGCACTGGGCGCAGGTACTCACCAGCGAATGTGCGCTGGGCAATTCGGTCCGACCGGGGCAGGTGGCGGCGCTGGTAGCGCTCGGCGTGCTCTACGCCACGGCCGGAGTCGTGGTCTTCGGACGCGCGGTCGATCTGGGACGGAGGCGGGGCACCCTTGAGTTCTTCTGACGTGGTGTGGCGGGCCCGGCTGGTCTTCCGGCTGTCCCTGCGCGACTTCCTGGTCGTCTACCCGGCCCGGGTCCTCCTCTCCAGCATGGTTCCGCAGGCCCTGATGCAGGTCCTGTTCCTCGTCCTGCTCGGGAGGATGCTGCACCTGGGCGACGACACCTTCCTGATGACCGGCGCCCTGGCGCAGGTCATGGTCGGCGAGACGGTCATCGCGGTCGCGGACGTCCTGGTCGACGACAAGGACTCCGGCACGATGCCGAGCCTGCGCCGGGGCGTCATGCCCGTCGGTCTGGTGGCGGCGCTACGGGCCTTGGTGCACGGCGCACACGGTCTCGTCCTGCTGGTGTGCTGTCTGCTGGTGGATTCGCTCCTGCTCGGCTCCCCCGGTCTGATCCTGCGCGTCCTGCCGCTTCTCCCGCTCTACGCCCTGATGGCGCTGTCCAGTCTGGGCCTGGGTCTGGCCGGCGCGGCGGTCGCCACCGGACGGCGCTCCGATGTCCTGGTCGGCAACCTCCTGAACACAGCGATCATGCTCGGTTCGGGCGTCCTGGTGTCGCTGGGCCACCCCGGTGGCTGGCTCAGGACCCTGACCGAGCTCCTCCCGGTCACCCACGGCCTCACCGCGGTAAGGGAGTTCATGGCAGGGCGGAGCGACTACGCCGACGTGGGCTGGGAGTGCGTGGTGGCCCTCGGCTGGTTCGGCGTCATGGCGGCCGTCCTGCAGGTCCAGAGTGTCCGGGCCCGCCGCACCGGTTTCGACGAGTTCGCCTGAGGGGCACGGTATGACGACAGTAACCGGCGGTTGCACTTTCACGCTCTCGCAGCTGGAGACGCTGGAGGCGGAGTCGGTGCACATTTTCCGCGAGGTGGCGGGGGAGTTCGAGCGTCCGGTGATCCTGTTCTCCGGTGGCAAGGACTCCATCGTGATGCTGCATCTGGCAATGAAGGCATTCCGGCCCGCGCCGGTTCCGTTCCCGCTGCTGCACGTCGACACCGGGCACAACTTCCCCGAGGTCATCGAGTACCGCGACCGCACCGTCGCCCGGCACGACCTGCGCCTGCACGTGGCGCACGTGCAGGACTTCATCGACGACGGCCGGCTGCGCGAGCGCCCGGACGGCACCCGCAACCCGCTGCAGACCGTTCCGCTGCTGGACGCCATCGAGTCGAACAGGTTCGACGCCGTCTTCGGCGGCGGTCGCCGCGACGAGGAGAAGGCCCGCGCCAAGGAGCGGGTCTTCTCGCTGCGCGACGCGTTCGGCACCTGGGACCCGCGTCGCCAGCGGCCCGAGCTCTGGTCGCTCTACAACGGCAGGCACGCGCCCGGCGAGCACGTACGGGTCTTCCCGCTCTCCAACTGGACCGAGCTGGACGTCTGGCAGTACATCGAGCGCGAGAGCATCGAACTCCCCGGGATCTACTACGCCCACCGGCGCGACGTCTTCGCCCGCAACGGCATGTGGCTCACCGCCGGCGACTGGGGCGGCCCCAAGGACCACGAGACGGTCCAGCGCCGCCTGATCCGCTACCGCACGGTCGGCGACATGTCCTGCACCGGAGCCGTCGACTCCCACGCCGCCACCATCGCCGACGTGATCACCGAGATCGCCGCCAGCCGCCTCACCGAACGCGGCGCCACCCGGGCCGACGACAAGATGTCCGAAGCCGCCATGGAAGACCGCAAGCGCGAGGGGTACTTCTGACCATGACCGCCACCACGGTCCGCACCGGACCCGCCTCGCTGCTGCGCTTCGCCACCGCCGGATCGGTCGACGACGGCAAGTCCACCCTGGTCGGCCGCCTGCTGCACGACTCCAAGTCCGTCCTCGCCGACCAGTTGGAGGCCGTCGAACGCGCCTCCCGAAGCCGCGGCCGGAACGCACCCGACCTCGCGCTGCTCACCGACGGCCTGCGGGCCGAACGCGAGCAGGGCATCACCATCGACGTCGCCTACCGCTACTTCGCCACCCCCCGGCGCCGGTTCATCCTCGCCGACACCCCCGGCCACGTGCAGTACACCCGCAACATGGCCACCGGAGCCTCCACCGCCGAACTCACCGTCATCCTCGTCGACGCCCGCAACGGCGTCGTCGAGCAGACCCGCCGCCACGCAGCCGTCGCGGCGCTCCTGCGCGTCCCGCACGTCGTGCTGGCCGTCAACAAGATGGACCTGGTCGACTACGCCGAGCCGGTCTTCGCCGCCATCGCCGAGGAATTCACCGTGCTCGCCGCGGCATTGGGTGTTCCCGAGATCACCGCGATCCCGATCTCCGCGCTCGCCGGCGACAACGTGGCGGAGCCCTCCGCGCGGATGGACTGGTACGGCGGCCCCACCGTGCTCGAGCACCTGGAGACCGTCCCCGTCAGCCACGACCTGACAGCCTGCCCGGCCCGCTTTCCCGTGCAGTACGTGATCCGCCCGCAGACCGCCGAACATCCGGACTACCGCGGATACGCGGGCCAGTTGGCCTCTGGTGTGCTGCGTGTCGGCGACCCGGTCACCGTGCTGCCCTCCGGTCGCACCAGCACCGTCGCAGCCCTGGACCTGCTCGGCGAGCCCGTCGACACTGCCTGGGCACCGCAGTCGGTGACGGTGCTGCTCGCCGACGAGGTGGACGTCTCACGCGGCGACCTCATCGCCACCGACCCGCTGCCGGCGCTCACCCGCGATGTCGAAGCTGCCGTCTGCCACCTCCACGAGCGCCCGCTGCTCCCCGGTGCCAAGGTGCTCCTCAAGCACACCACCCGCACGGTGCGGGCCCTGGTGGTGGAGGTCTCCCACCGGATCGACACCGACACCCTCGCCGCCGAGCTCGCCCCCGACGGACTCGGCATCAACGACATCGGCCGCGTCGTCCTGCGCTCCGCCGAGCCACTGGCTCTGGACCACTACTCCGACCATCGCCGTACCGGGTCGTTGCTTCTGATCGACCCGGCCGACGGCACCACCCTCACCGCCGGCATGGTGGGCGGGGCACGCTGGATCTTCCGAGGTGAACGCACCGATGCCTGAGACGCCCCGCATCGCCGTGGTCGGCGCCGGAGCCGCCGGCACCCTCACCGCGGCGCAGCTTCTCCGCAGGGCGGCCGCGCTCCAGGCCGAACTGCAGGTGTTGCTGATCGACCCGGGTGTCACCGGTCGAGGCGTTGCCTACGCCTCGACCGCCGCGCACCATCTGCTCAACGTCCCCGCCGGCCGAATGAGCGCGTACCACGACGCACCGGACCACTTCGTCCGCTGGCTGACCCGACGCGCCCCCGGCGTGCATGCCGGCGCCGATCACGTCCCCCGGGCCCTCTACGGCGAGTACCTCGCCGACGTGCTGGACGCCGCGGCGTCCGGGCCTGGCCCCGGACGCCTGCACCGGGTCCACGAACGGGCGGTGGGCCTACGCCGGACCGACCACGGCGTGACCCTCGACCTCGGCTCCGACGAGCCGGTGCCGGCGGATGCGGCCGTCCTCGCTCTGGGCAACTTTCCCCCCGGTTCGGCCTGGGTGCCGCCCGCCCTGCACCGCTCCTCCCGGTACCTGCCCGCCCCTTGGGCCCCGGGGGCCCTCGAATGCCTGCCGGACCACGGCGACGTCCTCCTCGTCGGGACCGGACTGACCATGGTCGATGTCGCACTCACCCTCAGTCGCGCGGGCCGTGCGGTCCGGGCGATTTCCCGGCACGGCCTGTTGCCCCAGCCGCACGCCGAATCGCCGCTACCCGTGGCTCCCCCGCCCTCCTTCGACTCGGGCGCGGACATCCGGCAGATCCGCCGCAGCCTGCTGAGCCACGTTTCGGCCTGTCGCCGCACGTACGGCGATTGGCGGGTGGGAATCGACGGCCTCCGCCCGGTTACCGCCGAACTGTGGCAGCACCTCTCCCCGGCCGCTCAGGCCCACTTCCTCCACCACGACCAGGCGTTGTGGAACAGCCACCGCCACCGCATCCCGCCGACCGTTGCCCGGGCCCTGCAGGACGAAATCGCCGCGGGCCGGATACAGGTCGGCCCGGGCGAGATCGCCGACGCCGCTGCGACTCAGGACTCCGTCCTGGTACGCCTGCGCGACGGCCGCACGCTGAGCGTCGGCGCCGTCGTCAACTGCACCGGGCCTCAAGCAGATGTACGCCACGTGGACGATCCGCTCGTCGCCGGCCTCCTCGCCACCGGCCTCGCTGCCCCCGACCCCACCGGCCTCGGCTTTCACACCACCCCCAACGGCCGCCTGCTCCCCGCTGATGGCACCGCCTCGGACGTCCTGTGGACCCTCGGCTCGCTGCGCCGGGGCGCCTTGTTCGAATCCACCGCCATTCCCGAGATCCGCGCCCAGGCTCACGCCCTCGCCGCCGATCTCCTCGGCTCCAAGAAGGCTGGGCGGTGAGGCGGAAGTCCTGGACTCCACATGTCCCTGCCGCCCGGCCCCGGGGTGCCCGTGCACAACGGCCCACTGCACAGCTCCGCCTTCACCCTGACCAGTCCGGCGGAACATCGACCAGCTGCCGCCGAACTCGCCCCGACGGCCTCGGGGCCCCGACTGCATCGCAGCCGGGGCCCTCACCGTTTTTTGGTTGGTCGCCCTGCTGTCCCCTTGCCTTGCCGACGTGAAGCGCCGATCACCGACTGACCGGGCCGTCAGATAAAGCCCTCACGCAGGGCGTAGGCCACGGCGTGCGTCCGGTTGCGCAGGCGGAGGCGGGTGGTCAAGCCGTGCAGCACGTTCTTGACGGTGCGTACCGAGCAGCCGAGACGGGCGCCTATCTCCGCGGTGTCCAGGCCGTCAGCGATCAGACGCAGGATGTCGGTCTCACGCGCGGCGAGGTCGGTCGGGACGCGGCAGGTGCCGTCACCGGCGTTGCGCTGCGACCGCCCGACCTGGTCGAGCAGGCGCCCCAGCAGGTCGGCGGGGAGGTCGCCCTGACTGCGGGCCGCCGCCAGAACGGCCCGCCGCAGGGCCTCCGGACCGGCCTCGTGCCGCCACAGGATCGCGCTGACGCCGCACTCCAGCACATGCATCAGCTCGGGCTCGCGGATCCGCCCGACGACCAGGACCACCCGTGCGGTGCCGCTGCGAGCCAACCGGCGCAGCTGCAGCAGGGCCGGCGTGTCCAGGGTGTCGGAGAGCACCACGGCGACGGAGGCCCCGGAGCTCTGCGGCCCATCGCCGATCAGGTCCATCTCGGGGTGCAGCCGGAGCTGGCTGACCGCCCCCGCCCGGGAGATCGGGTCGGAGGCATGGACCTCGACGGTGATGCGAGCGGTCTCGGTAGGCCGCTCATGCGTCTGAAGCACGGGTGACTCGCCGATCGTCTGCCTGTCCTGCGCACTCGTACTTTGGCAACGCGCCGAACGGGCCTCCTGCGACAGCGGGGTGGCCGAGACGTGCAGCTTCCGGCCCTGGGCGCGCGGGGGCGCGCCGGACGGGACGGCGTGGCACCAGAACTCGCCCGGTTGGATCCGCCAACCGTCCTGTCCGCTGCGGGAGACGGCCGCCCGGACGAGGTCGGGCAGCGGTGCGGCATCGGCGGTGCGTTCGGCGTGGGTGCGGCGGGGGCCCTGGACGGGTGGGTCGGCGGGGGCCCGAGTGGTGTTCAAAGCGGATGTCACGGCTGTTCGACCTTCCGGCTGTTCCGCTGTCTCCAGGCGGGTTGAGCGGTTCCTCGAGATGGATCCTGCTGTGTCGATCCGGTGTGCTCAACGTGTTGCCCGTTGCCCAATTGAACGGGCAACGTTCCACGCCGGGGGGCATTCGCGATGCCGGCGCCGGGGGGCCCGCAAAACGGAGCCTTCCCCCTGTTCGCGTGCCACGTACAGCTGGGGAGCCCGTGCGGGGGTCAAGTGGTCCGGATATGCGTGCTCCGGGCAGTGCTGTGCCTGCCGGCCCGGTCAGTCCTGTCGCGAGCGGAAGCCGTGGAGCCTGGTTGTCTGTCCCCCAGGGGGGTTCGACAACCGCCGGCTGCCGCCGCCCGCCACCCGGCAGGGCGCCAGCCCGGCGAGGCAGGTCCGGACATCCTGACCGCGAGGATCCCCCAGCGCCTCGTAGAACGCCCACGCTCGCAGCCAGGCCCGCCGAGCCTGCTGAGTCTTCCCCTGGTTGCTCAGGCAGACGCCGAGCTGGTGCAGGGCCTGTGCGGTGCCGGCGCGCATTCCGGTACGGCCGTGGAGTGCCAGCGCCTGTCGGTAGCACTCCTCGGCGCGCGCGTGTTCGCCCAGATCCCGGTACGCGGTCCCGGTGAGCGTCCAGGTCGACGCCTGCAACCACAACGAGCCGTGTGCACAGTGCAGTTCGTTCGCCCGGGCCAGCGGCTCGAGAGCCGCGTCCGGACGGCCCTGTGCGAGGCACGCCTCGCCGAGCCCGGACAGGGCCAGCGCCGTTCCCCAGGTGTTGCCTGCGGCTGTGAACAGTTCCAGCGCCCGGTCCACGTGCCCGGCCGCTTCCGCCGCGCGGCCCTGACGCAGGCAGGACATGACGTACCCGAGCAGCACGCTCGCCTCGCCCATGTGGTCCCCGGCGGCGGCGAATCGGTCGACCGCTCTGCGGTAGTGACCGTCTGCGGCCGCGTGCTCCCGCAGCCCGGCACGGGCACTGGCCAGAACCACTTCGGCACACGCCTCGGCCAACGGGCCGCCGTCGTCGGTGGCGGCCCGGCGGGCGATGAGCCCGGTATTCAGCTGGTCGTGGTGGTGGTAACGCAGGAAGAAGAAACCCCAGAGCGCATAGGGCAGTTGCCAAGCCATCGCGCCGCCCGCCGCACCCGCGGCCCGGGAGCAGGCCAGCAGGTTCACGCGCTCACTCTCGCACCACTGCAGAGCCTCGGCGGTGGACGCGAAGCGCAGGGGCTCGCAGCCCTTGGGCGGAGGGCCGATCGGTACACGGTGGCGCCCCTGCCCCAGCAGCTGGTCGGCCGCAGCCTCGGCCGTGTGCAGATACCAGGCGAGCACCCGCTCGGTGGAGGTACCGAGCGCCGCCGCGGACTCCTCGGCCTCGGCGCGTTCCAGCGCGTACTCCCGAAGCAGATCGTGCATCCGGTATCGGCCCGGCGCGACCTCCGTCACCAGGTGGGTGGCGTGCAGCTCGGCGAGCATCCGCGAGGCGACGGCAGTCGACTCGCCCAACAGCGCAGCCACGGCGCCCACCCCGGCCACGACGCCCGGATGAAGCGCCAACAGCCGGAACGCCCGGGCCTGTTCGGCCGGAAGCATCCGGTACGACCAGGCGAACGCCGAACGCACTGCGGTCTCGGCCTCTCCCGGTATCGCCAGTACGTCCAGCCGGGAACTCGCGCGCCCCAGTTCCTCGGCCAGCGAGGCGGCGAAGGCGAGTCCCTGCTCCGCCAGCCGCTCGGCCGTGATCTTCAGGGCTAACGGGAGATATGCACAGTGCCGCGCGATCGCCGTCAGCGCGCTGTCGGCGCTACCGGATCCGGTCGATGAGGCAGCTTCGACCGATCCGCTCCGCACGGTCGGCAGTGTACGGTGGCCGATCGCCCGTCGCAGCAGCAGCACGGCCTCATCAGTGGCCAACGGCTCCAGGCTCAGGCGAAGTGCACCGTGCCGAACGCTCAGGCCCATCAACCGTCGCCTGCTGGTGACCAGCACCAGACTGCTCCCCGCCCCAGGCAGCAGCGGTGCCACCTGCGCGGCCGAGGCCGCGTCATCGAGTATCACGACCACCCGGCGCTCGGCCAGGGCGCTTCGCAGCAGCGCCGTTTGCTCGGCCGGCCCGACGGCCAGGTCCTCCGGGGCCGTCCCAAGGGTGCGCAGCAGTCCGGTGGCCACGTCGCCCGGCATCACCGGGGCACCGGCCGGGCCGTGCGCCTGCAGGTCGGCGAAGAGCGCCCCGTCGGGGTAGTGCGGGCTCAGGCGCCGGGCCAGCGAGATGGCGAAGGTCGTCTTGCCGACACCTCCCATCCCGTCGACTGCGATCACGGCGGGGCCGTGCTGCTGCGCGAGGATCGCCTCGACGCCGGCCAGCTCCCTGTGCCGACCCCACATTTCCCCGGCGGCGGGGAGCTGCGCAGGGACGGGACGCCTGCGGTTCCCCGCTGCCGGAGCCGCCGGCTCCCGGTGCTCCCAGGTCTGCGGTCCCGCCATGGCCAGCCGGGCCAACTCGCCGTCCGTACCCATGACCTGGTCGCACAGGCGGGCCAGTTCGAGGGACGGCGCACGGGTACCGTTCTCGACCCGGCTCAGATAGCTCTTGCTGTAGTGAACGAGTTGCGACAGCTGTGCCAGGGACCAGCCGTGTTCCACACGCAAGGCCCGGATTCGTTCCCCGATCAGCACCCGTGCCCCCGCACTGTTGGCGGTTTGCCTGTCATGCACACCGTCCGAGGGAACATCCTAGGGCGTATGCCGAAAGCTCAAGGGTTCCGGCAGCGTCCGGATCCGCCGTGGCGAGAGGGCCGAGGCCCGCCAGGTTCACCCCGACGATGTGAGATCTCGTGACGGATGAGAGGGTCTGGCGGGTGACTGAGACACCGGTGAACACCCTGCAATACCGCTCTGACGGGCCAGAAGACGCCCCAGTCCTGGTTTTGGGCCCGGCCCTCGGCACCACATGGCACATGTCGTAGAAACCGTCTTCTGGCGTCATTGTGATCCAAGTCGGGGGCGTTTGGCCTGTTCAGGACCTTGTGGCGCAAGGGCGTCGACTCAGTTGGTGACATGGATGTGACTGATAAGACCCCCGTCGGCTCGTTCCGGCGGGGTCTTGGCGGCAGAGACGGGGTGCCGCATCGGCCGACCGTCGCTTGCCATCGATTCCTTGAACATCGGCTACTGGCTTCTCTCGCAGGTCCCTTGCTCCTTCGAGACAGAATGGTCTTCTGCTTGTAGCCGCTGTGCTCTGGGGAGGGGCGTCGTGGAGTTCAAGAAGAGAACGTTGGAGAGGCTCGGCGACCTCATCTGTGGAAGCTTCGGTGCCGACGTTCCACGAGGGGACACCGAGCCCCCTTACTTTCCATATCGATCGAGCAAGTACTTAACCGAATTCTTCGGCGAGCTCGACATGGATTGGGAGCATGATGGTTCGATGCGGCATCGCTGGGTAGCTGGCGTGCTCGAGCAGTTGCTGGCGGAGTAGCACGAGGGTCCTACCCACCCGCCGGAGTCGTTCTGCCGAGTCATGGATCACCTGATGGACCCGGCCAGCGCACTCAAATGGAACGAACAGTGTCTCGAGACCGGCCCAGAACCCGCACCGCCCCCTGAGTGTCGCCGAGACGCAGCGGCGTTCGGCCCTGGCTGCTTTCCTGGACACCTGCAGTGAAGACGCTCTCATTGAGGAAGTGCTGCTTCCATTGTTCCAGCAACTGGGCTTCCACCGCATTACCGCAGCCGGACACCGAGACAAGGCGCAGGAGTACGGGACCGAATTGATCAGCGGCTACCTCGACTTCAGCATCGGATCCCCGCTCGTCGTCGACTTCGCCGACTCCGGCTGAACCTTGGCTTCAGGCGCACCGATCACGCGTCTGGTCTGTAGCGGCCAGGGCCATGTACAGGGAGCAACAGCGTGCGCCTGCCGTGTAGTGATTGCGCTTTCAACTTCTGGTGGGATGGTAAGTGCCAGAATATTCGAACAAATGTAGGCGTCGTGGTCTGAGGTGGCTACGATCGTAGTCGTTCGTCGGCGCCCTGCTGCGGGCGCACCTTGGACGGCGATGGGCCGCTGATGACCGGTTCGGAGTCATCCGGGGAGGTGGTACATGATCGTACGAGCGTCCGCACTAGCCTTGGTATTCATGGGAAGCGTTCCGTACTTGGGCCGGTTTGGGTCGGTTGGCTCTTCGGTGCGTCATCCGCGCTGCGGTACAGCGGCGGAAGAAGACTCGTAGTAGGTCGACCGAAATTGCTTCCGATGGTGCAGGGCAAGCGGTAAGGATGAGCGCGTACAGCCCCGCTGGGGAGAGCGTCAGGTCAGGACGAGAGCGGGATGGTTCATGGCGATCGCGGCACGGAAGCCCATGGATGTGGTCGCGGGAGCGCTGGCTCCCGGCGATTTCGTACCCCGCGAGGCAAAGCTGGCGGTTGTCGAGGCTTTCGGGGCGAAGGCTGTGGCGGCATACCGGTACGAGGCGCAAGAGCGGGAGCGGCGGACAGCCGTGGGGATGCCACCGCTGACGCGCCCGGAGGTACTGAATCTCCTAATGGCCCTTCCACTCGGTGAGCCAGTTCCCGCTGGCTCGTTGAGTGAGAAGGAACGTCGGGTGTTGAAGTCTCTGCCGAAGGGCGCGGTGGTTCGCCGCGACGGATTGATCACCCGACAGGCGACGCAGCCAGTGCACATCGACATGGTGTTTGTGCCGGGACGCAGCTGGGAGTCGGCGATGGAGCAGGCTGAGCGGTTCACGCCGTTCACTGCTCGTTCGGTGTTGGTCGATGGTGTGCTGCGGCGCAGAGATGAGGCTGTGATGCGCGCGGACTTCTACGGCATCGGGTTGTTCCTGACCCAGGGGGACGCGGTCGAGGTTGTCGTGCCGCCGAGCCCCTTCGTGCGCAGGCGCCACACGGTTGCCGCCTGGAAGTTCCTGGAAGAAATCCACCGTCAGCTTCCCTGAGGGCTCTGCTTGCGACTGGCTAAGGAGCGACGGGCAGCGTCGCCCATGCTTTGAGTGGCGGGGGTACCTGGAATCCGGATCTTGAGCTTGCGCCCTGCCCGATGCGCTGATTCTCCAGCGCGTAGCGGTCGACGGCCGCAGTGCATTTGTTGCGCCACCACGTCTTGCGCTCGGTACCGGCTCGGTAGCTGGCCATTTCGCTGACCCAGCCGCTCCAGGTGGCGATGGTGTGGTTGTCGGCCTCGCGTCGCGTGTCGCCGTCGGGCAGGAAGAAGCGGTCGAGACCGCGCCCGTCGCATTCCTCGCAGTCGCAGGTTGCAGGATCCACGTTGGCGTAGAGGTTGGACAGGGACTCGGCACCCTTGAAGCACATCAACTGTGGCATCAGCACGTGCGGGTACGTGGGGCCGCCACCTCGCTTGCCTATCTGGGCCTTCTCGTCGGGAGGTATCGCGTGGCGGAGCGAGCTCTGGACGCCGATGCCCGCACAGAGGGCGCCATGCGCCAGCACATCGAGAGCTGCGAGATCCGTGCGCAGCAGTGCCATGTGCTCGACCTCGGTGAACAGCCGCCGCAGGTTGGCCGGAACGTCCTTCGCCTGTTCCAGCGGGTCGAACTGGCGGAAGAGGATCACGGCTTTGGGGTGACGGATCTTGGCGCAGACCGCGATGAGTTGACCGATGTTCTCCCGATTGAGCCAGGCGACGTCGATCGGGAGGGAGACCAGCGTGTCAGCCCGCTCGATCCGGTTGGCGTCCCGCATCACTGCTTTGAGGGCGCGGGAGCTCGCCGGCGGTATGTATCCGGTGGGAGTCAGCGCTGCGGTTGCCCCTCGAGCCTTCTGGAAGTTCAAGGAGTCGTCCACGGTGGCGAACAGTTCGTCGGGAGGCGCCATGAACGGCTCTTCCGCCGTTGCCGTGTAGGTGCTGTAGGCGGCGCTGTCTATCAGCAGAGTCCCCTCGTAACCAACGGCGGTGCGGAGCTGGAACGCTCGAGCGTCGGCGTTGGCGCCGGTCAACACCACGCCGCTCAGCTCATCATCCAGGGTGAGGCGGGGTCGAGGAATGTTGCGGGCATGCTCGTGCAGCAGCACGCGTCCCTGCAGGAGCGGCACAGCCGCCACCGTGTGGTCGAGCGTCTTCAAGGCGGGCGGCCGCCGCCTCGGATCATGGGCGTTGCTCATGAATCACCTCGCAGAAGGGTCCGGCACGTCCTTGTGTCCAGACGCAGAAGAAGCGCACACGTAGATCTCGTGGAACTCCTCGCGACCTAGGCCCGCCAGGTGGGCGGTCTCGGTCGGACTGAGGTGGAGCTGCTCCTCAAGCCGGGTGACGGCCTGAGCGATATGGCGCGGGGTTTCGCGCCGGATGATCGTCGGTTCGTTCGTGCGGTAGCCGAGTGCGGACAACTCGACCATGAACGTGCGGTACTGCCACTCGCTGATGACCCCCAGGTCGACGGCCCGCCGGATGAGAGCGGCCATCGAAACCCCCCACCTGGCTTTGAGATCCATGAGGCGGGCGGCGTCGATGCTGGGCTTCAGCTCGCTCAGGATCACCTCGTGTGGCATGAGGAACTCGGCGGCGAACCGGTCGGCCTGTGCCTCTTGGACGCGCCCCTCACCGGGCTCGCGATGCATGATCAGATGGCCCAGCTCATGCGCGAGGCTGAACCGTGAACGATCGCCAGGCGCTGCGGAGTTGAGGAGTATCAGCGGCGCCCTGCTGGGCGGCCACTGGCTCACGGCGTCGAGATCGGTGGTGCCAAGGTCGCGGACGACGACCTGCGCGCCGGCATCTTCGAGCAGCGCGACCAGGTTGTCGACGGGGCCGGCGGGAACGTTCCACTCTTCGCGTACCGTCTCGGCGGCGTCCGCGGGAGTGTCGAAGTCATTGACCTCAATGTGTCTGAACAGGTTGACATGGCGGAGGGCGGCTGCCTGGGTCACCGCTTCGACCTGGTAGCGGGTAAGTGCCAACGTGGCATGGATCCGGCGCAGCGCGGGGGCTCCCAGGGAGGCGCGCTTGCGGTGATGTATCAGCCCGATGCTGACCCCGGTTGTATCAGCGCCTTGGCACAGCGTTTCGGGCGTGAAGCGAAGTGCGGCGGCGAACAGGTGTACCCGTTCAGCTCGGACTGGGATGCGTCCGGCTTCGGCCCGGCTCACGTACCCCTGCGTCACGCGGCTGCCGTCCACGCGCGACATCTGCTCGGCAAGCTCGGATTGGGTCCAACCGCGCGAGTCGCGTGCGAGGGCGAGCATGGAGGGGTCTGCGACCAACTCCTTGTAACCACTCACGGCCACTCCATCCCTGACAAGTCGCGACTCTACTGAGGATACAGGACTTTATGCCTCGGAATATTCCGAACATGATCTTTGGAGTGCACTGCCTTCAGGGATACCACGCTCCACTGACAATCCAACTGGGCTGGGGCTGGCCGTTGTTGGGTCTCATTGGTACCTCAGCCCGAAACCCGATGCCGGGCTGAACGGCGGCGCCTGCTGCTCGGTGCCTGCGCGCGCTGAGGCCCCGCCCGGAAGTGCCGGTGGCGGTCTTGTGGAGACAGGCGACGGGCAGCGCCGCGGCGGGGTCGTGCTCGATGAGCGGCATGGTCGTCCTTAAGGAGGGCGTGGTCTGGGGGTCAGAGCTTCTCGAACCGTTGAGCCAGGCATCGCGGGCACATGCCGGGATCGTCCTCACCGGGCTCGTACAGGGCAGCACAGTTGGTGCACGTCGCGGTCTGCGGGCCGAGGGAGGTGGCACAGCCGAAGCACAGGGTGCGCGGGCTGGCGGGGGCGGCCGCAACGCGGGTCTGGCGGAGCATCTCCTCGTGGCCGCAGTCAGGACACTCCTCGGTGAGCTGGCCGGGCCGGTCGAAGGCCCTGAGGTAGTCGAACAGCAGCCCGTAGGAGTGGACCCAGCCCATGTGGCAGAAGCTGCACTGTGGGTCGGGGAAGCCGACCTGGACGGCGAACTGCGCGCACACCGGGCACTCGACGACGCTGTCCGCCACCAGGGCCAGCTCCGCGCGGATCTCGTTGTGACGCTGCTTCAGGTAGGACGTGATGGTGCCCAGCCGGGCCCGGATATCGGCCAGGTCCCGCTGCACGAGCTTGTCCTCGTCGATGCTCAGGTCGGGCTGGAGTTCGGTGGTGAAGAACTCCATGAGGAAGGTGAGCACTTCGGCGGCGCGGGCCTCGACGGCAGGGGCGGAGGTGGTCAGCCCATAGTGCTGCAATGCGTTGCGGGACTTGGTCAGCACGCCGAGCGTCTTCACGGCCTTGTCCGCGATGGTGACGCCGGCGATGCCCGCCAGCCGGTCGAGCGCAGCATCGGTGGTACAGCTCTCGAAGTCACCGGACTCGAACCGCACGCGGGTGGCGGCACCGGGGTTCTTGAAGACTTGGGACCAGTGCTCGCGTTGCAGGCGGGCCTTGAGGAGTACTTCGACGGCGGCCTGGAGGTGCAGGATCGCGTACTTCAGGTCCCGAGGCTCGGGCGGATCGCCGTGGGTGAGGTGGTCGGTGACGCTCAGGAGGTAGTCGATGCCGTTCTGGACCGGCGGGAAATCGACGTCTGGCTGGCTGCCGAGGGGTTCACGGCGGTTCCGGGGTCTGATCTCCAAGGTCTGCCTCCTCTTTGAGGGCCAAGTGGCCTGGGCTGAAGGGAAGTTAGAATCAAATCCTGGCCTAGTGGTAGTCACCGTTCAGAGACCAGCTCAAGCACCGCGCAGCATCAGGCTGACAGCGGATGCGATGACGGCCTCGGACAGCAACCGCCAACCGATTTCGTCATCCCGGGTGAGAGCCGCTGAGTCGTGCTCGGTGAGACCCGTGTGGGTGGTGCGAATTCTTTCGTGGTCCTGATCGCACACGGCCTCGAGGAGACGGAGCGTCTGCATCTTGAATGGCATGCACCTCATCCCGGCCTCGAGGCTGAGGTGTCCCGCGGGCATGTGCGCCACCATGCTGATGAGGGTGGACAGGAGCGGCCGGCACTCAGGGGCAGGCGATGCGTCGGCTCCGCCGATCAGAAGAGTCAACGCAATGCGGCACTCGGGCACGCCGGAGGCCATGGCCAGCCCAACCCGCAAGCCGACGTTGTGCACGGTCCTGGCCATCAACTGAGGGTGCAGCGGCCACTCGACCATGTACTCGCGGATGGCTTGCAGATTGTCCAGGGCATCGCTCCACTGGTGCTGAAACGCCAGGGCCTCGGTCAGGAACGCGGTCAGTTGGAGGCGCTGCGGGCGGGGAAGGCCCTCGTCCTCCAAGAGCGATCGGCAGCGCAGCTCGACTTCCTCGTCCGACATGTGCCCGTTGCTCAAAGCCAAGTTGATCTGGCGAATCTCGCGCTGTACCTGCGTGTGCCGCGTGCCTGGCACTCGCTCCTGCAGTGACTCAAGATCGTCTGCGAGGGCCTGTATCGCCGGGTCCGCAACCCCACGGCCCGCGTGACCGCCGAGGATCGTCAGGCAGTTGCTTACAACAAGGGAGACATCCTCGGGCCAGGAATCGACGAGTTGGCCGGCAAGGTCTCGGGCGTGGTAGAGCTGCTTCAGCCAGACTGCCAATTCTTCTCCGACGTTTCGCAGTACATCGGCGAGCTGGGCGCGGGTCTTGAGTTCAAGCAAGGGCGTGGGCTCCTTGCGGGCGAGGATGTGCGCCAGTTCGCTCTCAAGTGCCTCTCGGGCTTCGTCCAGCTCTCCCAGCAGGACGTATGCGCCAGCCAGGTTGCCCCACAAGACAGCCAGCATGTCGGTGGCGATGCCCAGCCGCCGTGCATGGTTGGCGAGGTTCTGGACGTGAGGCAGGACAGCGAGGAGGTGTTTCTCGTCATTCGCCTCGATGAATGCCGCCAGCCAACCCTGCGCATGGAAGGCGGCCTGGCTTAGGATGGCCGGCACCTCGTTGCCGGATTCGGCCAGTGTGCGGATGACGTGCTGCACAATCTCGTTGACGCTTATGGTGTCGTCGACGCCCTCGCAGTGAGCGGCCGACCATTGCTCCTGAGGCAGCGTGCACAGAGGTTCATCTCGCTGGGCAAGCGACTCGGTACGCAGTGCGCGATGCATTTCGTGGGCCGTGAAGGGCACCGTGGCTGACGGGCCCAAGACCGCTGGATGGCGAAGGCCCGCGCGGGCGGCATCTTCGCTGGACATCAGGGTGGCGAAGTAGAGCAGCCAGATTGGGATCTGCCGGGAAGCGAAGTAGGCAGCCGGGAACAGCGCGTAGGCGGCGCCATCCGACGCTGGCTGCAGCTCCTGTTTGTTCATCAGGCGCTGCAGTGCCAGCCGGATCGTTCCGACCAGCGTTTCGGGGTATCCATGCGGGATGGAGTACCTGTCATTCAGTGCCAGATCACGGATCTGCTCGAGGTAGGCGTCCGCCTCGCTAAGCCCGAACTCGCATCCGGCAAGGTAGCCGCAGGCGAGCTCCATCGCCAGCGGCCAGTACTCGAGACGCTCTGCAAGAGCTGCGGCAGTCCGTTCGCTGCGCGCGTCCCAACCTTCCTGCTCGCCCAGGCGCATCTGGATCAGTGCCGTCGCCTGATCGGGGGTCATGACCTGAACCGCGACCCTGGCTGAGTGAGTTGCCCAACTGACCTGGTTGGTCGAGGTGATGAGGATGTGGCCGCGCCCGCTGGACGGCATCCAGGGCTGTACGAGACGGCGGTCGATGACATTATCGATGATCATGAGCCAGGGTCGCGCCGAGGCGCCGAGCAATGTGCGCACTCTGTCGCGGAGCCGGCTGCCGTCCGCATCAGCGCCCTCGATCCCGCGGGAGACCAGCCAGTCATGAATGGACTGAAAGGAAGCTCGCAGGGACGCGCTGCTCTCGCCGTTGACCCAGAAGATGTGGTCGTAGGCATCGGCCCTGTCGTGGGCATAGCTGGCTGCGATACTGGTTTTACCGATGCCGGATGGGCCGAGTACCGCGCAGATGCTCACCGCGCGTGCCCTGTCACCGCCGGTCAGCGCCGTACGGATGTGATCGATAAGGTCTGGGCGGGGGATGCCCGGGGGAGCAGGCACCGCGCTCACCATGATTCCCCAGTCGAACTCGCCGAGTTCGTATGCGAGATGGCGGCCTGGAGTCAGTAGATCGTCGCGGAACTGTGTGAGGGTGAACACCCCGTGGAACTCGCCCGAAGCGCGCCGGTGGATTTCGAACGCCAGGTAGTTCGTGAGGCGGCCTGCAGAGGCATGGCCGAGCCCGTCGCGGTGCTCGTTGCGCAGCCGTCGCATGCGTTCCCGGAGCTGATTACGCAACTGATACCGCTCCCGGGAATCGACCGAGATTCGTGCCCGGTGGAGCCGGTCCAGCTCTTCGTCGCTCATCGCCGCAGGCTCTTGGCGCCAGCGGCTTCGCTCCATCAATCGTTGAAGCTGCTCGCGGAGGTCTTGCGGATCGTCGGTGCTCAAGGCTCGGTTGAGCTGCATGGCCTTGGGATGGAGCCGCATATTCGTGATCAGGCTGTAGGACTGTGCCCGGGGCCGTGCACGGATCATTCGAAGGAGGATGCCGAAGGCGTCGGGGGCCGACATTTCCGTGCCTGAGCCGCCCGATTTCACCTGCGCGGCGTGCAAGGTGCCGTTGTCGTGGTCGACGAGCTCAAAGTCGATTGCGTCGGGGTCGGTCGAGTCTTGATCGGGGGTGACGGCGGGTTCGATCAGTGCTGCGGCGACTCGGGGGATACGGTCTTCCGCGGCATCGAGGAGCGCTTCCAGCGTCACGAGGTACTGGTACTGAAATCCATCTGCTGCCGCCTGGCCTCCGCGCTCCGCCACTCCGGCTCCCATCTGTATGAAGGGATCAACTTACCGGTCACCTCGGGCAGCTGTTCTCGAAGGCTACGGAGCGGGAGTAAAGGGTGTGTAGGGTTTGCCCCGAAACGTGGACATCTCTTGAAGGTTGGATCGTGGGATCCGATGAGGAGGTGTCCAGGTAGCGGGGCAAGCCCATCGCGTGCCTGCCCCGACCACAGCCCCGAGAACCCAGCCCGCCACGCTCGCCCTCGGCTTTTACTTGCAGCGAGGTCCGCCAGGCCCACCGGCTCTTCCACCCCGACCGCCTCGACCTCGGCCGCACCGCGATCGTCACCCCCATCGGGATGGGCTACCGGGTCTGCGGACGCTTCGAGTGCCCACAGCGGACGCGTCGCCGCTTGGCCGCCCACTGCGGATCGGACCCGATCACCAGCACGTTGATGCGCTGTGCCGTGGTGTAGACGGTCGTGGAGAAGCCGCCCCGGTCGTGATGCGACCTGAGCAAAGATGCCGACTTTTGTGCCGTATATCGATCGGCCGGAGTCAGATCCGGATGTTCCAGGAGTTGGGACTGAGCATGCTCGGTGTTTCTGGGTGGGGTGCGGTGACGGGCGGGAGGATGGGTGGGTGCTGTCCCGGATCCGGGGTCTGACTCATGACTTTTCTGACCAAAGTGTCCTGATGTCACAATGTCGGCCGATGGTCGGGGATGGCGCGTTGTCGGTGCCGGGCCGACGGAGCGTGTCCCGATAGGGGCCTGCCGATTGTTGTGGCGTCCTCACGATTCTGACCGTCCGACGCGGCCCGGTACCGGCAACGCGACGCGCTATCAGACCGGAAGGGGAGCGGACATGTCCACATCGACCATGTCCAGTACGCCGCCTGCTTCGCAGAACCGCCGTCGCCGCCCTGCGGGGGAGGTGGTTCTGGGAGCGGACACGCACCGGGATGCCCATGTGGCTGCAGTGCTCGCCGTGATGGGGACGGTGCTGGCCACCGGCGAGTTCCCGGCCACCGCTGCGGGATACCGCGATCTGCTGAAGTGGGCCAGGAAGTGGGGAGCCGTGAAGCGGGCCGGTGTGGAAGGGACCGGCTCTTACGGGGCGTCCCTGTCCCGCTATCTGCTGTCCCAGGGCATAGATGTGTTTGACGTGAATCGGATGGACCGGGCAGATCGTCGCCGGCGCGGCAAGTCGGATCCGCTCGATGCCCAGAACGCGGCGCGAGCCGTATTGAGTGGGCGGGCGACTGCCCGGGCGAAAGCCGGCGACGGGCCGGTGCAGATCGCGAGAATGTACAAGCTCACGAAGGCGTCGGCGGTCAAAGCCCGTACCCAGGCTATCAACCAGCTCAAGTCCGTCCTCGTTACTGCTGACCCCGTCTTGCGGGAAGAACTGGCCGGACTGGGCAATGCCGAACTCTTCCGGACCTGTGCGCGGTTCGCCGACGTGAGCGGTCACGAGGAGGTCGGCGAGGAGTCGGTGCTGCAGGCGACTCGGATCACGCTGGGTCTGCTGGCCCAGCGGATCGGCCAGCTCTCCGAGCAGATCCGCGATGTGGACGCTCGTCTGGCTCGCCTCGTGGAATGTCATGCCCCGCAGTTGCTCGACGTGGTGGGCATCGGTCCGGACACGGCCGTCGCTTTGCTGATCACGGTGGGGGACAATCCGGAACGCCTGGGCAGTGAGGCTTCCTTCGCCGCCTTGTGCGGGGTCAGTCCTGTCGAGCGTTCCTCGGGACGACGTGCAGTACCGTCGCCTCAACCGTGGTGTCGACCGTCAGGCAAATGCTGCGCTCCATCGCATCGTGTTCACCCGTCTGTGGGTCGACCTGCGCACCCAGGGCAATTACGAGCGCCGGATCAAGGAGGGTAAGACCCGTCGCGAAATCGTCCGATGCCTCAAACGCTACGCGGCCCGGGAGGTCTTCCACCTGGTCAGACCGCTACAGCCAGGACCCCGCTCATAGGGGCTGTCGTGACAGATGAGAGGGTCTGGCGGGTGAGTGAGACACCGGCGAACACCCTCCAATACCGCTCTGACGGGCCAGAAGACGCCCCGGTCCTGGTCCTGGGGCCTGCGCTGGGTACCACATGGCACATGTGGGACCGCCAGACACCCGAGCTGACCCGGCACTGGCGGGTGCTCCGTTTCGACCTGCCCGGCCACGGCGGCGCCCCCGCCGCGCCCGCCCCCACCGTCGGCGAACTCGGCGACCGGCTCGTCGCCACGCTCGACTCGCTCGGCGTCGACCGCTTCGGCTACGCCGGCTGCTCCCTGAGCGCCGCCGTCGGCATCGACCTGGCCCTGCGCCACCCGCACCGGCTCGCCTCCCTCGCCCTCGTCGCCGCCTCCGCCCGCTACGGCACGGCCGACTCCTGGCGGCAGCGCGGTGCCGCGGTCCGCAGGGACGGCCTCGATCCCGTCGCCCGCTCCGCGCCCGAGCGCTGGTTCACCGCGAACTTCTCCGGCGCCCAGCCCGCCATCGTCGACTGGGCCGTGCAGATGGTCGGCACCACCGACACCTACTCCTACATCGCCGCGTGCGACGCGCTGGCCGCCTTCGACGTACGGGCCGAGCTGACCCGCATCAGCGTGCCGGCGCTGGTCATCGTCGGCGCCGAGGACACCACGACGCCGCCCGCCGACGCGCGCGTCCTGGTCGCGGGCATCCACGACGCGAAGCTGGCCGTGGTGCCGGGCGCGTCGCACCTGGCCCCGGTGGAACAGCCGTCGGCGGTGACGGACCTGCTGGTCCGCCACTTCACGACGGCCTGGCAGATGTCGACGCAGCAGGGGTTGTCGGCGGTCACGGGGGCGTCCACGGGGCAGGGCGCGGCGGGCTCGGCCGGCGGCGTGCCCGGAGCCGGCTTCGGTGCGCCGGGGTCCGGCGCGGGCGGGGCTTTCGGTACGGGCGCGCCGTCCGGCGGCCCGGGGTCCGGTACGGCTTCGGCCATGCCGCCGGGCACGGGCCGGGACGGCGCGAACCCGGCCTTCGGTGCGCCGGGCTCCGGTACGGGCGGCGCCTTCGGCGGCCCGGCGGCGGGCACGGGGCCGGCGGTGCCGCCGGGAGCGGGTGCGGCGGGGGCCGCCGAGACCGGCGTCGGCGCGCCGGGCACGACCCCGCCGGGCGCAGGCTCCGGCTTCGGCGCACCGGGGACGGGCCCCGCCGTTCCCGCTCCCGGCACGCCCGGCACGCCCGGCCCCGGCGCTTCCGGTCCGGGTGGTCAGGGTGGTCCAGGTGGACCGGGTGTGCCGGGCGCTTCGGGTACCGGTTTCGGCCCGGTGCGGCCGGGGGCCGGTGCCCAGGATGCCGCGGGCCCTGGCGCTACCGGTTCCGGTGCGGGCACCTCGGGGACTCCGGGGGCGGGCCCCGGGCCGGTGGGGCAGCCGGCCGGTGTTCACGGTTCCGCGGGATCCGGGGCCAACGGGCCCGGCGCGGAGTCGCCGGCACCTTCCGGTACCGGTTTCGGAGCCGTCGGGCAGGGGGCGGGTGCGCAGGAGACTGCGGGGAACGGAGCCTCCGGTTCCGGCGTGGGCGTCCCCGGCCCGGGGGCGCCCGGCGCGATACCCGGGCCGGCGTCGGCCGGTGGCGGATTCGGGGGCGTGGGCCTGGGCCTGCCCGCTCCCGGGGCGGGGCTGCCCGGCACGGCCGGTCACGCCGGTGCCGGCTTCGGCACGCCCGCAGGCGGCCCCGGCAGCGGCCCCGCGGCACCCGGCCCCGCCGCCCCGCTCGGGTTCGGGCCGCCCCCGGCGGACATGCACGGCCCCGCCGACGACCGCGAGCGCGGCGAGCGCGTCCGGCGCGAGGTCCTCGGCGAGGAGCCCGCCGACCGGGACGGCTTCACCGGCGACTTCCACGACCTCGTCACCCGTTCCGCCTGGGGCGGCGCCTGGTCCCGGCCCGGTCTCGACCGCCGTACCCGGGCCCTGATCACCCTGACCGCCCTCACGGCCCGCGGCCACGTCGACGAGATCGCCCCGTACACCCGCGGAGCGCTCCGCAGCGGCGTCACCCCCGACGAGATCAAGGAGACGCTGCTGCACACGGCCGTCTACTGCGGCCTGCCGGCCGCGGGCGCCGCGTTCGCCGCCGCGCAGCGTGTCATCGCCGAGGAGGCGGGCTCCGGGGCGTAGCAGTATGGGCTCATGGAGCTGAAGCTGAAGCTGACGAAGAAGAGCCACGCGTGCGTCCGCCTGGAGAAGGACGGCCGCACGCTCGCCATCGACCCCGGGGCCTTCAGCGAGGCGGACGCGGCCGTCGGTGCCGACGCGATCCTCGTGACCCACGAGCACCCCGACCACTTCGCCGAGGACCGGCTGCGGGCCGCGCTGGAGGCGAACCCCGCGGCCGAGCTGTGGACGCTGCGCAGCGTTGCGGAGCAGATCGCTCCGGCCTTCCCGGGCCGGGTGCACACGGTGGGGGAGGGGGACGCCTTCACGGCGGCGGGTTTCGACGTGCAGGTGCACGGGCAGCTGCACGCCGTGATCCACCCGGACATCCCGCGGATCACGAACGTCGGCTATCTCGTGGACGGTTCGGTCTTCCACCCGGGCGACGCGCTGACGCTGCCGGACGTGCCGGTGGACACGCTGATGCTGCCGGTCATGGCGCCCTGGAACAAGATCTCGGAGGTCATCGACTACGTGCGGGAGCTGGCGCCGCGCCTCGCGATCGACGTTCACGACGCGCTGCTCACCGACCTCGCGCGGCCGGTGTACGACCGGATGCTGACGCCCGCCCGGGTGGGCGCCGAGCACGCCCGGCTGGCGCCCGGGGAGTCCGTGACCCTCTGACGCACGGGGAATGTCGGACCCGGCCGTTAGGGTTGCTCCATGCGCATCGCCACCTGGAACGTGAACTCGATCACCGCCCGTCTCCCGAGGCTGCTGGCCTGGCTGGAGAGCAGCGGCACGGACGTGCTGTGCATACAGGAGACGAAGTGCGCGGAGGAGGCCTTCCCCTTCGACGAGCTCCGCGAGCTGGGCTACGAGGCCGCGGTGAACGCCACCGGCCGGTGGAACGGCGTGGCGATCGTCTCCCGGGTGGGCCTGGAGGACGTGGTGAGCGGCCTGCCGGGCGGGCCCGACTACGACGGTGGGCAGGAGCCCCGCGCGATCTCGGCGACGTGCGGCGGCGTCCGCGTCTGGTCGGTCTACGTGCCCAACGGCCGGGAGGTCGGCCACGACCACTACGCGTACAAGCTCCGCTGGCTGGAGACCCTGCGGGACGCCGTCGCCGCCGATGCGGAGGGCGAGCGCCCGTTCGCCGTCCTCGGTGACTACAACATCGCCCCGACCGACGAGGACGTCTACGACCCGGCCGTCTTCGAGGGCGCCACGCACGTCACCCCGGCCGAGCGGGCGGCGCTGGGCGCCCTGCGCGACCTGGGCCTGTCCGACGTCGTGCCGCGCCCGCTGAAGTACGACCGCCCGTACACGTACTGGGACTACCGCCAGCTGTGCTTCCCCAAGAACCGGGGCATGCGCATCGACCTCGTCTACGGCAACACCCCCTTCGTGAAGGCGAAGCAGGACGCGTTCGTCGACCGCGAGGAGCGCAAGGGCAAGGGCGCCTCGGACCACGCCCCGGTCGTCGTCGACCTGGACGTCTGAGCCCGGGCGCCCCGCCCGCCGCGCTCTGCCGCACGCGCCGCCGCGCACTGCCGGCGGTGGGCGCGGTCAGACCAGCTTGCGCAGGTCGATCGCGTCGCTGAACGCCTTCATGCCGGCGTCGTTGGGGTGCAGGTGGTCGCCGCCGTCGTAGGCCGGCAGCATCCGGTCCGGCCGCTGCGGGTCCCGGATCGCCGCGTCGAAGTCGAAGACGGCGTCGTACGTGCCGCCGCCGGCCAGGATGTGCCGGTTGATGGCGGTGCGCTGGGCCTCGGCGTCCGGCGTGCAGTCGTAGAAGCCGCCGCAGGGCGCGATGGTCGCGGCGACGACCCGCAGCCCGCGCTCGTGGGCGCGCGCCGCGATCTCCTTGAGCCCGGCGATGACCTGCTCGGCCTTCGTGCCGGACCGGATGTCGTTGACGCCCTCGAAGACGATGACCGTACGGGCCGAGGTCTGCGCCAGCACGTCCCGCTCCAGCCGGTGCTGGGCGCTGACGCCGCTCATGATGGTGCTGGTCCCGTCGCCGGGGTAGCGGTCGGTCACCACGCGGTTGCCGGAGATGCCGTGGTTGAGGATCCCGAACCGCGGCACGCCGTGCTGCCCCTGCAGCCGCCGCGCCAGCAGGTCGGGCCAGCGGCCGTTGGCGCCGGGCGTCGACCGCTCGCCGTCGGTGATGGAGTCGCCCAGGGTCACCACGGACCCGGGCCCGTCCGCGACGTCCACGCCCGTCAGCAGCGGCCACGTCGAGAGCGTGCCGGTGTACGCGCCCGCGCCGCGCTCGCCCGTCCGGTCGCCGCTGCCGTCACCGGTGAGGTAGGAGACCTGGCTGGTGTAGCTGTGCACGGGCACGGCCGGCACCGTGCCGGGCAGGTGGATGCTCACCAGTAGGTTGGTGTCCTCGGGCACCCGGAAGCCCAGCGGGTCGCTGAACGCCTGGGCGCCTGCGGGGATCACCGTGCCCGGCCGCCCGCCGAAGGCCAGGGCCCGCGGCGCGCCGGCCGTGGCCGCGCCCTTGCCCTGCAGGGCGACGGTGGCGTGGCCGATGCGCACCGGGCGCGGCGCGAAGGTGTTCTCCAGCCGGATGCGCGTCGCGGGCCCGCCGGCGCTGGAGTGCACGACCAGCCGCAGCGTGCGGTCCGTCCACGGCCCGACGGCCGCGTAGCCGGAGGTGGAGGCGGCCCAGGTGCCGGTCCAGCCGCGGGTGCCGCCGCGCAGCGCGAGCGAGAACACGTGCAGGTCGCGCTCGGGTCCGGGGTCCTGCGGCAGCACGACGGATTCGACGTCGCGGCCGGGCGCGACGGGCACGGACACCGTGTACAGCCGGGTGGTCGCGGTCTTCCGCCCGCTGCCCGTGTTGAGGTGGGGGAGGCCGACGGCCTTCGTGGTCAGGAGGCCGCCGCGCCAGTCCGGCGCGGCGAGCCGGTAGGTGCTGCGCGAGCCGTCGCGGTAGCGCACCGTGCCGGTGCCGGCGGCGTCGCCGCCCGGCGCGCCCTTGGTGGTGCCGGCGACGAGGAACGTCAGGGCCTCCCCGCGGCCGCCGAGGCGGACGGCCTGGCCGGCGGCGCGGACGTTGTCGGGCTTCCCGGGCGCGGAGCGGGGCCAGTGCAGCCGCGCGCCGTCGAAGGCGAGTTCGCGGCCGGGCGTCCAGCCGGCGGCCGTGAGGTCCTGGGCGGAGAGGGAGTTGCCGGCCCCGTCGAAGTCGGCACCGCCGGGGCGGGCGTCGTCGCTGACCGCCCGGTTGTCGAAGAGCCGCTCCAGCGGGAGCGGCTCTCTGTAGGGTTGCGCACCGGGTTGTGGTCCGGCGGCGAGCGCCGGAGTGTTTGCGGCAGCGACGGCGCAGGCGGCGCCCACGATCCCCACCGCGGCGGCCCGGGCCGTGGCCCGCGCCGCCGTCCACCGTCTGTGCCGTTTCCCGCCCGGTGTCTGCGTTCGGAGCAGCATGTGTCTCATGCCTCCCTTGGTTCCCCGCTCGGTCAGTGGCTGCATGAAGCTAAGGAGACGTATGGGCAACGTCAAGGAGGCCATCCGGTCACGTCGGGCGCCGCGCGCCTGTGGTGGGGCCATCCGTGCGAGTGCGATCCTGTCCGGTATGAACATTCCCTTCTTGGACAGTTGGCGAAAGCGACACGGACCGGAGCGCGGCGCGGCACTGGCGAACGCGGTCGACCGCGACCCGGAAGGTCTTGCGGAGCTGCTGTCCGAGTGCGAACTGCTGCGCACGCACGCGCAGTCCGCAGGGGTGGTGCTCGACGACTCCCCCGCTTCCCTGGAGGCGCTGGACCAGCTGCAGCCTCGCTGGCGGGACGACCCGGAGCTGGTGCCCTGGCTGGGCAACGACGCGGGTCTCTACCTGGGCACGGTCGTCATCCGTACGGTGCCGGGCGCGGGGTGGTGGATCTGGCCGGACGGCCAGCCGGTGGTGCGGCTCGCCAACGGCCGGGAGGTCGACGTGGTCGAGGCGGGCCGGGAGTGGGCGGCCGACGGTGCGCCGGAGCTGTCGCAGCTGTACGCGGAGCTCGCGGAGAACTGACCGGGCAAGCGGGGGCGGGGCGGCCGGGGGCGGCGGGGCAGGACGGGGACGGGCGGGGGCGGTGGGCCGGGGGAGCGGCCTCAGCTGGTGAAGGCGATGTCGTACTCGACCCGCCAGCGGTCGGCGCGCACGACGATGTCGGAGGTCTCCACGGCCCGGCCGTCGCCGTCGAAGTGCGTGCGCTCGATGACCGTGACGCAGCTCCCCGCGGGGCAGCCGAGCGCCTCGGCCTCCGGTGTGCTTGCCGGCCGTGAACCCACGAGCTCCCGGGCCCGCACGACCCGGATGCCGATGGCCGCGAGCCGCCCGCGGACCCCGCGCCGGGCGTAGGGGCCGCGCTCGGGCAGGGCGACGTCCGTGCCCTCGGTGATGGCGAGCGGCTCCCAGCTGGTGGCGAGCTGCACGGGGTGCCGGTTGGCCAGGTACTCGTAGTGCGTGCAGAGCACGCGGGTGCCCGCGCCGATGTGCAGCCGCTCGGCGATCCGCTCCGGAGCGGCGGTCTCGGTGGACGACGCTTCCCACGTAAGGGTGGTGTTGCGGGCGGTGCCGCCGTCGGGCGGGGGCTGCCGGCCGGACTGCTCGCCCCGGCGCGGGACGGGCGGCCCGTACCCCCGGATCTGGGCGGCGAAGGGGGAGTCGACGGCCCCGGTGGAGCGGAGCAGGCTGCCGAGGGGCGCCCGGTCGGTGACGAACACACCCCGCCCGAACTGGCCTTCCGCGTACCCGGCGGCCTTCAGCACGCGCACCGCCCGGTCCACGGTCTGGTCGCTCGCCGCGTAGGTGCGCTTGAGCTCGGAGCGGGAGGGGATGCGCTCGCCCACGGCGAGCCCGCCCTCGTCGATGCGCCGGCGCAGATCGTCCGCGATGCGCTGGTAGACGGGCCTGCTGTCGCCCACCCCCGGCTCCTTTCCCCCGAGTTCCCCCAGTCCGTCCCCCTCAGGCTAGGTACCCAGGCCCGGTCTGTGTACCTAGGGCAAATGGCGGGCAATGTGCAACGAATGCCCATATGAATGCGTGTCATGGCTGAAGTCCCCTATAGAGGGGAATAGCTTGCCCGGATGGTGAGCGTCGACCCGAAGAGCGCGGAGAGTGGGCGGGACTGGGCATGGCCGTCGATCCCCTGATCGAACTACGTGGTGTCAACAAGCACTACGGCAAGCTGCACGTCCTGCGGGACATCGACCTCACCGTCGGCCGGGGCGAGGTGGTCGTCGTCATCGGCCCCTCCGGCTCCGGCAAGTCCACCCTGTGCCGGGCGATCAACCGGCTGGAACCCGTCGAGTCCGGCACCATTCTCCTCGACGGGCGGCCGCTGCCCGAGGAGGGGCGCGAGCTCGCCAAGCTGCGCGCCGAGGTCGGGATGGTCTTCCAGTCCTTCAACCTCTTCGCGCACAAGACCGTGCTCGCCAACGTCTCCCTGGCGCCGCTGAAGGTCCGCAAGCGGTCCAAGGAGGAGGCCGACCGGCGCTCGCGCGAGCTGCTGGAGCGCGTCGGCCTGCTCGCCCACGCGGACAAGTACCCGGCCCAGCTCTCGGGCGGCCAGCAGCAGCGCGTGGCCATTGCCCGCGCCCTGGCCATGGAGCCGAAGGTGATGCTCTTCGACGAGCCGACGTCCGCGCTCGACCCGGAGATGATCAACGAGGTGCTGGAGGTCATGCAGCAGCTCGCCCGGGACGGCATGACGATGGTCGTCGTCACCCACGAGATGGGCTTCGCCCGCTCCGCCGCCAACCGCGTGGTCTTCATGGCCGACGGCCGCATCGTCGAGGACCGCTCCCCCGAGCAGTTCTTCACCGCACCCGAGAGCGAGCGCGCCAAGGACTTCCTCTCCAAGATCCTCAAGCACTGAGCGGGGAGTGCTGCGCACATGAACAGGCAAGGGAACCGGAACAGGCAAGGGAACGGGCGGGGGAGCAGGCAGGAGAACGGGCAAGGCAACCGGCACCTTCCGGGAGCCCGCACGCGGGGCCGCCGAGCCGCCGGCGGCCTGGTCCTCGCCGGGCTCGCCCTGCTCGCCGCCGCCTGCGGCAAGCCCGGCAGCCCGCCCGTCAAGGGCCCCAAACCCGAAGAACTGCCCGTCTACACGGTCGACAAGGGCTTCCAGCTCCCCGGCTCGCCCACCTGGCGGGCCGCGAAGGCCCGCGGCCACCTGGTCGTCGGCGCCAAGGAGGACCAGCCGTACCTGGGCGAGAAGGACCCCGCCACCGGCGTCTACTCCGGCTACGACATCGAGATCGCCCGCATGATGTCCGCCTCCCTGGGCTTCGACCCCAAGACCATCCGGTTCCGCACCATCGCCTCCGCCAACCGCGAAACCGCCCTCCAGAACGGCCAGATCGACTACTACGTCGGCACCTACACCATCAACGCCCTGCGCAAGAAGCAGGTCGGCTTCGCCGGGCCGTACTACATCGCCGGGCAGTCGCTGCTGGTCCGCACCGACGAGACGGACATCAACGGGCCCCAGGACCTGGCGGGCAAGCGCGTCTGCTCGGCCGCCGGCTCCACCCCGCTGCAGCGCATCCAGCGCGAGTACCCCAAGGCCATCGCCGTCGCCTACGACACCTACTCGGTCTGCGTGGACAACCTCCTCAGCCTCCAGGTCGACGCCGTCACCACCGACGACACCATCCTCATGGGTTTCGCGGCCAAGGCCCCCGACGAGCTGAAGATCGCCGGGAAGCCCTTCTCCAAGGAGCCCTACGGCATCGGCGTGCCCCGCGGCGACAACGCCCTGCGCTTCGCCCTGGACGACGCGATCCAGGCGCACGAGAAGAACGGCGACTGGAAGAAGGCGTACGACGCGACGCTCGGCCTCTCCGGGGTGCCCGCCCCGGCGCCGCCCGCCGTCGACCGCTACCCGGCGAGCTGAGGAGCCCCGTGCTGCATTCTCCCGGGGAACACCCCCCGATCCTCCGGCCGGAACGGCCCGCCCGTCACCTCACCGGGAGGCGCCCGCTGTGAACGTACTCACCGACAACCTCTCCCTCTACGGGGACGGCCTCCTCGGCACCGTGGAACTCACCGTCTACGCCTCGCTGCTCGCCCTCGTCCTGGGTTTCGTGATGGCCTCCTTCCGGGTCGCCCCCGTCGGCTCCCTGCGGGTCTTCGGCACGGTGTGGGTGACGGTGCTGCGCAACACCCCGCTGACGCTGCTGTTCTTCGCGGTGCTGCTCGGCCTGCCGCGCTTCGGCGTCGTCCTGCCCTTCGAGCTGTTCGCCGTCCTCGCCCTCGGCTGCTACACCTCGGCCTTCATCTGCGAGGCCCTGCGCTCGGGCATCAACACCGTGCCGACCGGGCAGGGCGAGGCGGCCCGCAGCCTGGGCATGACCTTCGCGCAGACCCTGAGCCTCGTCGTGCTGCCGCAGGCCTTCCGCTCCGTCATCCCGCCGGTCGGCTCCACCCTGATCGCGCTCGCCAAGAACTCCGCGATCGCCGGGTCCTTCAGCGTGACCGAGCTCCTCGGCACGTACAAGCCGCTCAACGAGCTCGGCTACAGCGTCATCTGGTCCTTCATCTGGATCGCCGTCGGCTATCTGATCGTCACCCTGTCCATCAGCGCGATCTTCAACGTGCTGGAGAAGCGCTGGGGAGTACCCCGATGACCGACACCGCGCTCTACGACATCCCGGGGCCGATGGCCCGGCGGCGCCACCTGATCTACGGACTGGTCTCCACCGCCGTGATCCTGGGGATCGTCGCCGGGGTGATCTACCTGCTGTTCGACACCCACCAGTTCACGGCGGAGAAGTGGCGGCCCTTCGCGTACGAGGGCATCCAGGAGCTGCTGCTGCGCGGCCTCGGCAACACGCTCAAGGCCTTCGCCTTCGCCGCCGTGCTCTCCCTCGCCCTCGGCGGGCTGCTCGCCGCGGGCCGGCTGTCCGAGCACCGGATCCTGCGCTGGACCGCCACGCTCCTCGTGGAGTTCTTCCGGGCCATGCCGGTCCTGGTCATGATCTTCTTCGTCTTCGTGGCCCTCAAGGTCCAGCCCCTGCCGGCCCTCGTCACCGGGCTCACCCTCTACAACGGCTCGGTGCTCGCCGAGGTCTTCCGCAGCGGGGTGAACTCCGTCGACCGCGGCCAGCGGGAGGCGGCGTACGCCCTCGGGATGCGCAAGACGCAGGTGATGACCCACGTCCTCGTGCCGCAGGCGGTCCGCGCCATGCTGCCGACGATCATCAGCCAGCTGGTGGTGGCGCTCAAGGACACCTCTCTGGGCTTCCTGATCACCTACGAGGAGTTCCTGCACGCGGGCAAGCTCATCGCCAGCAACCTCGACTACGGGCTGCCGTTCATCCCCGTCGTCATGGTCATCTCCCCGATCTACATCGGCATGTGCATGCTCCTGTCGTGGTTCGCGACGTGGGTCGCCAAGCGCCAGCGCCGCAGCCCGAAGACGGAGGCGGTGGAGGTCGCCCCGGCGGAGCCCGGCACCCTGCTGCCGGGCACCGGGCAGATCCATCCGTGACGCTCGCGGCGGCTACTGGACGGTGATGGTGCCCGTCATACCGAGCCCGGCGTGCGGGGTGCAGTGGTAGGGGAAGGTCCCCGGGGTGTTGAAGGACACGGGCGGGGACGACTGGCCGGGGCCGACGGTGAAGTCCCAGCGCGGTGCGTCGGACGTGGTGGTGTGCGTGCTGCCGCTGTTGTTGACCCAGGTGACCGTGTCACCGGCGTTGACCGTCAGCGTCTGCGGGACGAACTGGAAGTTCACCATCGAGACCGTGCGCGCGGCGAAGGGCTTGCTCTCGGCGGCTGTGGGGCCGGCCATGAGAGCCCCCAGCGAGAGGGCTGCGAGCAGGGTGGTGAGGAGGCGGAGGAGCGAACGGGCGGATGAGTGCGGCATGAGAGCCCTCCTCGGACGTGAGTGCGATGACTCTTCCCTCCGGCCGACCGGAGAACCGCCCGTCACTCGAAGGTGCTAACGAATAGGGGAGCGGGTGTACGGATGAGGCGCCGGTGGGTGACGGCGCCTCATCGATGGCTCGCGGTCCCTGCCGGTCAGGTGTCCTGCCCGAGCCACAGGTCCGGGCCGAAGACCTCGTAGTGGATGTCCGCGGCCGCGACCCCCGCCGCCAGGAGCTGCGTACGGGCCGAGCGGAGGAAGGGCAGCGGGCCGCAGAGGTAGGCCGTGGTGCCCACGGGGATGTCGATGCGGGAGAGGTCGGCGTAACCGGTGCGGTCGGCGGGCCAGTCGCCCTCGGGCTGCTCGTACCAGATGTGCGCGACCGCGTCGGGGAGCTTCTCCGTGAGCCGCAGCAGGTCGGTGCGGAAGGCGTGGGTGGCCTCGCTGCGGTCGGCGTGGACGGCGATCACGCGGCGGCGCGAGCCGGTCGCGGCCAGGTGGGAGAGCATCCCGGTCATCGGGGTGCACCCGATGCCGGCGGAGGCCAGCAGGACGGGGGAGGTGCCGTCGTCGAGGGCCACGTCCCCGCAGGGCGCGCCGATCATCAGCGTGGTGCCCACGCGCGCGTGGTCGTGGAGGTGGTGGGAGACCTCGCCGTCCGGGTCGCCGGTCACGCGCTTGACGGAGAACTGCAGGGCGTCGTCGGGGTGGCCGGAAAGGCTGTACTGGCGGATCTGCCGCGCGCCGTCCGCGAGCTCCGTCCGGACCGAGACGTACTGCCCGGGGCGGGCGGCGGGCAGCGGGCGGCCGTCCAGCGGCTGGACCAGGAAGGTCGTGACCTCCGCGGTCTCCTCGATGCGGCCGGTGACGCGGTACGGGCGGAAGACGTCCCCGGCGGCGGCGCCGGCCTGCTCGTACAGGCGGGCCTCCAGGGCGATGAGGGCGTTGGCCATCAGCCAGTAGACCTCGTCCCAGGCGGCCGCCACCTCCTCGGTGACCGCCTCGCCCAGCACCTCCGCGATGGCGGCGAAGAGGTGCAGGTGGACGACGTGGTACTGCGCGGGGGCGATCCCCAGCGAGACGTGCTTGTGGGCGATGCGCGAGAGCATCGCGTCGGGGCGGGTCCCCGGGTGCTCGAGCAGGGCGGTCGCGAAGGCGGCTATGGAGCCTGCGAGGGCCTGCTGCTGGGTGCCGTTCGCCTGGTTGCCGCGGTTGAAGAGGTCGCGCAGGAGCTCGGGGTGGGCGGCGAAGAGCTTGTCGTAGAAGAGCGGCGTGATCTCGCCGATGGCGCCGCCGACGGCGGGGAGGGTGGCGCGGACGATCTCGGTCGACTTGGGGGACAGCATCGGCGCTCCTTAATAGGCATCTTGAATGCGTATTTTTGATCGTGCGAAGGGCCACGGGGAGGGGAGGGGAGGGGCTTCAGTCCTGCGGCTTCGTGCCGAGGCTCAGCAGGACCGGCCCGGTCGGCGGGCCGGTCAGCTCCTCGACCGTGAGGGGGTCCAGGGCGGCGTAGAACGCCTCCTGTGCGTTCCGCAGGGCCCCGCGCAGCCGGCAGGCCGCGCGCAGAGGGCAGGGTGGATCGTCCTCGCAGCCGACGACGTCGCCGGTGCCTTCGAGCTCGCGCACCAGCCGGCCGACAGAGCCTGTCCGTCCGGCGGTGGTGAGGGTGAGTCCGCCGCCGCGGCCCCGGCGGGCCTCGACGACGCCCAGGTGCTGCATCCTGCTGACCACCTTGGCGGCATGGGTGTACGGCACGCCGACCGCCTCGGCCACCTCGCGGGTGGTCGGGCTGTCGTCGCCGGTCACGGCCAGGCGCATGGCGATGCGCAGCGCTATGTCGGTGCTCTTGGTCAATCGCACATCTGCACTCTACCTAATTCGAGTCTTGTACTCCAATTTAGCCTTGGGTTGTTAGTTGACAGACGGTCACCGCCCGGCGAGTCTGACGTCCGCGATCATCGCAAGACGTACACCGGACAATTTCATGGAGGCACTGGTGGCACACGCGCACAAACGTGGTGGGCGGTACGGGAAGGGACTCGCGGCGCTCGGCGTGGCGGCGGCCCTGGCGGCGTCCGTCGCCGGCACTGCGACGGCGGCGGACGCCGAGGCGACCGCGACCCCCGCGGGCGGCCAGCGCTACGTCGCCCTCGGCGACTCCTACACCTCCGCCCCCGGCGTCCCCGAGCAGAGCGGCGGCGACTGCGCCCGCTCCAGCGTCAACTACCCGGCGCTCACCGCGAAGGCCCTGCACCAGACGTCCTTCAAGGACGTCAGCTGCAGCGGCGCCAAGACCGACGACATGTGGCGCGCCCAGGGCGACAACCCGCCGCAGCTCAACGCGCTCGGCCCGAACACCCGCCTCGTCACGCTCGGCATCGGCGGCAACGACATCGGCTTCGGCGACATCATCGGCACCTGCGCCCAGCTGTCCGTCACCGACCCGGCCGGCGCCCCCTGCCGCACGAAGTACACCGAGGGCGGCACGGACCAGCTCACCGGCCGCATCGCCGATGCCGCGCCCAAGGTCGCCAAGGTGCTGAAGGACGTGCACAAGCGCGCCCCGCACGCGCGCGTGGTGCTCGTCGGCTACCCGGCGATCATGCCGGAGGACGGCGTCGGCTGCTTCCCGGCCGTGCCGATCGCCGCGGGCGACGTCCCGTACCTGCGGGACACCGAGAAGAAGCTCAACACGATGCTGCAGGGCGAGGCCCGCAAGGCCGGCGTCCGCTTCGCGGACACCTACAAGCCGACCCTCGGCCACGACGTGTGCAAGCCCACCGCGGACCGCTGGATCGAAGGTGCCCAGCCGGAGAACCCGGCCGCGCCGTTCCACCCCAACGCCAAGGGCGAGGCGGCCATGGCCACCGCGGTGACGTCGGCGGCCCGCGGCCGCTGACCCGCCGGCCACGAGCGCCGCACCGGGTCGCACCCGGCACCCCGCCGTCCCCCGACGGCCCGGGTGCCGGGCTTTTCCTTCCGCCGCAGCGGTGGCGTGCCACGACGGTGGTGTCCGGCGGTGCCGCACGGCCTGAGGCCGGTGCGGCACCGCCGTTCGCGTTGGGTGGGGGTTGCGCGCCGCGGCGGCGGGGGTGACTTGTTGCGGGGGGGCGAGTGCGCAAGCCGTCTCCTCTCGCCGCGACGGCGGCGCGCCACGACGGTGGTGTCCGGCGGTGCCGTACAGGCCGAGGCCGGTGCGGCATTGCCGGTCGCGGCGGTGGGAGTGGCTTGTTGCGGAGGTTTCTGCGCGTGCGCAGGCTTTTCCTTCCGCCGCAGCCGTGGCGCGCCACGACGGCGATGTTCGGCGGTGCCGTACAGGCCGAGGCCGGTGCGGCACCGCCGTTCGCGCGGTGGGTGAAGTCGGCGCACGGGCCGCACCGTCGGCGCCGCCGATTGCGTCCGGTGGGGTTGCGCGACGTGGCGGCGGGGGTAGGCTCCGGGGCCCGCTCGCCGCTTGGAGGCAGAATGGCCCGCCCGAGAACGAAGAAGCCATCCCACCGACGTCTGCCCGTACTCGCCGCGGCGGCCTCGCTGGTCGTCGGACTCGGCGCCCTCCCGGCCGCCGCCCAGCCCGGCGGCCCGGCCGCCGAGCCCGGCCGCGCCCCCGCCAAGACCCCCGTCGCCGCCGGCTACGGCGGCGCCGTGGCCAGCGTCGACGCCGACGCCTCGGCCGCCGGCATCGAAGTGCTCCGCAAGGGCGGCAACGCCGTCGACGCCGCCGTGGCGACCGCGGCCGCACTCGGCGTCACCGAGCCGTACTCCGCGGGCATCGGCGGGGGCGGCTACTTCGTCCACTACGACGCGAAGCGGCGCCAGGTCTCCACCATCGACGGCCGCGAACGCGCCCCGCTGAGCGCGGACAAGGACCTCTTCCTGGAGAAGGGGAAACCGGTCCCCTTCGCCGACGCCGTCACCAGCGGCCTGAGCGTCGGCACCCCCGGCACCCCCGCCACCTGGGACACCGCCCTGCGCACCTGGGGCACCCGCTCGCTCGCCCAGCTGCTGCGGCCCGCCGAGCGCATCGCGCGCTCGGGCTTCACCGTCGACGCCACCTTCCGTCAGCAGACGGCCGACAACGAGGCCCGCTTCAAGGACTTCCCGGCGACGGCGAAGCTCTTCCTGCCCGGCGGCCGCCCGCCCGCCGTCGGCAGCACCCTCAAGAACCCCGACCTCGCCCGCACTTACGCGCTGCTGGGCGAGCGCGGCGTCGGCGCCCTGTACCGCGGCGAGGTGGGCCGCGACATCGTCCGGACCGTGCGCAAGCCGCCCGTCGACCCCGCCTCCGGGCGCGTGGCCCGCCCCGGCGACCTGACCGAGCGGGACCTGCGGGCGTACGCGGCGAAGCGCCAGGCGCCGACCCGCACGTCCTACCGCGGCCTGGACGTCTACGGCATCGGCCCCTCGTCCTCCGGCGGCACGACGGTCGCCGAGGCCCTCAACATCCTGGAGAAGAGCGACGTTTCGAAGCTCGACGCGAAGACCTACCTGCACCGCTACATCGAGGCCGGCAGGATCGCCTTCGCCGACCGCAACCGCTGGGTGGGCGACCCGGCCTTCGAGTCCGTGCCCACCAAGGCCCTCACCTCCCAGCGCTACGCGGACTCGCGCGCGTGCCTGATCAAGGACGGCGCGGTGCTCACCAGCCCGCTGGCGCCCGGCGACCCGCGCCGCCCGGTGCCCTGCGGCACCCACGGCAAGGCCGCACCCACGCCCTACGAGGGCGAGCACACCACCCACCTGACGGTGGCCGACAAGTGGGGCAACGTCGTCGCCTACACGCTCACCATCGAGCAGACCGGCGGCAGCGGCATCACCGTCCCCGGCCGCGGCTTCCTGCTCAACAACGAGCTGACCGACTTCTCCTTCGTCCCCGTCACCCCGGGCGTCCACGACCCGAACCTGCCCGGTCCGGGCAAGCGCCCGCGCTCGTCGGTGTCGCCCACGATCGTCCTCGACCACGGGCGGCCCGCGTTCGCCCTCGGCTCGCCCGGCGGCGCCACGATCATCACCACGGTGCTGCAGACCCTCCTCAACCACGTCGACCGCGGGATGCCGCTCGTCGACGCGATCGCGGCGCCGCGCGCGAGCCAGCGCAACGCCGCCGCCACCGAGCTGGAACCCGGCCTGTGGAACAGCCCGCTGCGCGGCCGCCTGGAGGGCATCGGGCACGCTTTCAAGCTCAACCCCGAGATCGGCGCGGCGACCGGCGTCCAGCTCCTGCCGGACGGACGGTGGGCGGCCGCAGCCGAACGGACCCGGCGCGGCGGGGGCTCGGCGATGGTGGTGCACCCGAGCGGCAAGCCGCCGGTGCGCTGAAATGCGCCCGGGCGGGTGAGGGAGGAGGGTGAATCACCGGCCCCCGTTCCGGTCAGGATCACCGGCATATGGCTGTGCACTGTGGGGAAACCATTGGCCTGCGCCGGGCTCTCACCCGCGTCCCGGGCATGCTGGCAGCGCTGTTCGGCGCGCTCGCGGCGTGGCTGCTCGGCAGTCCCGCCGCGAGCGCGGCGGAGCCGAACACCTGCCGGACCGGCGCCTACCTCAGCGATCTCTACGGCCTCGACCCCGTCGGGCACACCTTCGGGGCACGGGTGACGGTGTGGAGCGTCTGCCCGCGGCGCGAACTGGACCCGCTGCCCGGCGTGGCGTTCAGCAACTACAACGACGACCTGGAGCGGAGCAAACCGGAACTGACCAGCGAGAAGGGCATGTTCCGGGACGTCGTCAGGATCCAGGGGACCTTCCGGCAGGACTGGGGCGTGCGGGCCTTCCCCTTCGACCGCCACCGCATCGAAATCAAGATCACCTCTCGTAAAGAGGCCGACCAGTTCCGCTTCGTGGCCGACAACGAGGACTCCGGGGTGAACTCCGGGATCGCGCCGCCCGGCTGGCGGATCACCGGCTTCCGGCTCGTCGCGGCCGACCGCCACTTCCCCACCAACTTCGGCGACGCCACCCTCCCCAGGGGCAAGGGCAGCACGCGCAGCCGGCTGCTCGTCCAGATCTCCCTGTCGCGCAGCGACCCCGTCATCTTCTGGAAGCTGACGGGCCCGCTCTACCTGATGCTGCTCATCGGCACCGCCACCTTCCTGCTGCCCTCGCACAGTGAGCAACTGGGCATGGGGGAGAAGCTCGACTCGATGCAGAGCCGGCTGTCCCTGCTGGGCGGCGGACTGTTCGTCGTCATGATCAACATGCAGCAGGTGAACACGGTCATCACCAGCACCGTGGGGCTCACGCTCATCGACGCGCTGCACCTGCTCACGCTCGTCTACGTGCTGCTGGCCGTGGTCGCCACCGTGCTGTTCTGGCGCTGGACCGTCCGCGGCGGCGACCCGGAGCGCGTCGAGAAGCTGCACCACCGCGGTGCGGTCATCGCCCTCGCGGCGTACGCGGCCGTCGCCGGGGCGATGGTCGCGTACGCCGCCTATGTGGGTTAGCCGCCGCGTCAGCCCAGCAGCTCGATCACCTCGTCCGTCGTACCGGTCTCCGCCAGCCGCGGCAGGACCTTCTCCACGGCGATGCGGTGCACCTCCGGGTCGGGGTCGGTGACGGCGTCGGTCACGACCGTCACGTGGTAGCCGTGCTCGTGGGCGGCGCGCGCGGTGGACTCCACGCCCGCGCCCGTGGCGATGCCCGCGAGGACGATCTGGGTGACGCCGCGGCGTCGCAGATGCAGGTCCAGGTCGGTGGCGTGGAACGCGCCCCAGGTGTGCTTGGTGACCACGATGTCGCCCTCCTCCCGGCCGAGTTCGGGCACGAGGTCGGCGAAATCGGCCGGCGGGCGCCCGTCGCGCAGGGGCGCCTCGGAGCGGCCGGGGGCGGTGCCGACGACGCGGACGAGGACGACCGGCAGGCCGCGGTCGCGGAAGGCGGCGGCCAGGCGCGCGCCGCGCTCGACGATCTCCCGGGCGGGGTGGGCGGTGGGCATCGCAACGATGCCCTTCTGGAGGTCGGTGAGCACGAGGGCGGTGGTGGTGTCGAGGGTGGTGACGGGCATGGCCGTGGGCTCCGTTTCGGGGTCAGGTGCGGGTACGCGCGCGAAGGGGCGCGGAGGAGGTGCAGCCGCGGGCTTCCTCCAGCCATTGGGCGTATCCGTACAGGGCGCAGTGGATCGCCAGGCAGACGAGCCCGTGGCGCAGGCAGGTGCGGCCTTGAGGCTTCACTCCTCCACCAGGCGCTTGAGCAGGAGGGCGGCGTCGGCGAGGGTCCGCTGCTCGTCCGGGGCGAGCCGGTGGGCGATGGCGTCGGCGAGCCAGGCGTGCTTGGAGTGCCGTACGGAGGCGACGGCCTCTTCGCCGTCCCCGGTGAGGGAGAACAGGACCCGGCGTCCGTCCGTGGGATGCGGGGAGCGGGCGACCAGGCCCAGCTCCTCCAGCCTGGCGACGATGACGCGCATGGACTGCGGCCGGACGAGCTCCGCGCGGGCCAGGTCCGCGGTGGTGGCGGGCCCGCCGTTGGCGAGGCGGCCCAGGACCGTGCGCTGGGAGGGGGTGAGGGAGCCCTGCGGGGACGCCACGCGCAGGCGGCGCATGAGCTGGGAGACCGTCGCGGCCAGATCGGCGGCGGCGCGTTCCTGATCGGTTTCCTGGTCGGTTTCCTGGTCGGGCATGCGCCCACCGTAAATATCGACAGGCAAACTTGCAAGTTTGTCTGTCCTGTCTTGCGGGGGCCGGGTTATCCACAGGACGATCGATGGTCTTGCCGCGCGGCGTGCCGCGTCCTACGGTCGCAACCACACGTGGATCTACGCGTGTCAGCCTGGCCGGTCGGCCCGGCTGACGCCCCCGTGAAGGAGCAGCTCATGGCCAATGTCGTCCGCGCCGCTCTGGTCCAGGCCACCTGGACCGGCGACACCGAATCCATGCTCGCCAAGCACGAGGAGCACGCCCGCGCGGCCGCCGCCCAGGGCGCGCAGGTGATCGGGTTCCAGGAGGTCTTCAACGCCCCCTACTTCTGCCAGGTGCAGGAGAGCGAGCACTACCGCTGGGCCGAGCCCGTCCCCGACGGGCCCACGGTCCGCCGCATGCAGGAGCTGGCCCGCGAGACCGGCATGGTGATCGTCGTCCCCGTCTTCGAGACCGAGGGCCCCGGTTTCTACTACAACACCGCCGCCGTCATCGACGCCGACGGCCGCTACCTCGGCAAATACCGCAAGCACCACATCCCCCAGGTCAAGGGCTTCTGGGAGAAGTACTACTTCGCCCCGGGCAACCTCGGCTGGCCCGTCTTCGACACGGCCGTCGGCAAGGTCGGCGTCTACATCTGCTACGACCGCCACTTCCCCGAGGGCTGGCGCCAGCTCGGCCTCAACGGCGCCCAGCTCGTCTACAACCCCTCGGCCACCTCCCGCGGCCTCTCCGGCCACCTCTGGAAGCTGGAGCAGCCCGCCGCGGCCGTCGCCAACGAGTACTTCGTCGCCGCCATCAACCGCGTCGGCCGCGAGGAGTACGGCGACAACGACTTCTACGGCACCTCCTACTTCGTCGACCCCCGCGGGCAGTTCGTCGGTGACGTGGCGAGCGACACCAAGGAGGAACTCGTCGTCCGCGACCTGGACTTCGGCCTCATCGACGAGGTCCGGCAGCAGTGGGCCTTCTACCGCGACCGCCGGCCCGACGCCTACGACGGGCTGGTCCGGCCATGACCTCCGCGCCCGGGCCCGGGGGCTCCCCGGCCACCCACCTGCACGCCCGGCACCGCGCGGTGATGCCCGAGTGGCTCTCCCTCTACTACCGCGAACCCCTGGAGATCACCCACGGCGAGGGCCGGCACGTCTGGGACGCCCACGGCCGGCGCTACCTCGATTTCTTCGGCGGCATCCTCACCACCATGACCGCCCACGCCCTGCCCGAGGTCACCAAGGCCGTATCCGAGCAGGCCGGGCGCATTCTGCACACCTCCACCCTCTACCTCGACCGGCACATGGTCGAGCTCGCCGAGCGCATCGCCGCCCTCTCCGGCATCCCCGACGCCCGCGTCTTCTTCACCACCTCCGGCACCGAGGCCAACGACGCGGCCCTCCTGCTGGCCACCTCCTACCGCGGCTCCAACCAGATCCTGGCGATGCGCAACAGCTACCACGGCCGCTCCTTCTCCGCCGTGGGCATCACCGGCAACTCCGCCTGGTCGCCCACCAGCCTCTCGCCCCTCCAGACCCTCTACGTCCACGGCGGAGTGCGCACCTCCGGCCCCTACGCCCACCTGTCCGACGCCGCCTTCACCGCCGCCTGCGTCGCCGACCTCGAGGACATGCTCGGCCAGACCCACGGCCGGGTGGCGGCCCTGATCGCCGAACCGGTGCAGGGCGTCGGCGGGTTCACCTCCCCGCCCGACGGCTTCTACGCCGCCTTCCGCGAGGTCCTCGCCGCCCGCGGCATCCTCTGGATCACCGACGAGGTGCAGACCGGCTGGGGCCGCACCGGCGACCACTTCTGGGGCTGGCAGGCCCACGCCGAGCACGGCCCGCCCGACCTCCTCACCTTCGCCAAGGGCATCGGCAACGGCATGTCGGTCGGCGGCGTCGTCGCCCGCGCCGAGGTCATGAACTGCCTCGACGCCAACTCCATCTCCACCTTCGGCGGCAGCCCCGTCACCACGGCCGCCGGCCTCGCCAACCTCACCCACCTCCTGGAGCACGACCTCCAGGGCAACGCCCGCCGGGTCGGCGGCCTGCTCATCGAGCGGCTCCGCGCCGTCGCCGCCGGCTTCCCCGTCGTCCGCGAGGTGCGCGGCCGCGGCCTGATGATCGGCATCGAGCTGGTCGAGCACGACGGGTCGCCCTCGCCCGAAGCGGCCTCCCTCGCCCTCGAACTGGCCAGGGAGGAAGGCCTGCTGATCGGCAAGGGCGGCCGCGAGGCCAACGTCCTGCGCATCGCGCCTCCGCTGTCGCTCACCATCGCCGAGGCGGAGGAGGGGGCCGCCGCCCTCGAAACCGTGCTGCAGCAGGTGCAGTTCACCATCGCCGGAAAGGAACGGCCATGACCACGACGGCCATCCGCGGCGGCCTCGTCATCACCGCCGCCGAGGAGACCCGCGCCGACGTCCTCGTCGAGGACGGCAAGGTCGCGGCCCTCGCCGCGTCCGGCAGCGCCTTCGCCCAGGGCTGGCACGCCGACCGCACCCTGGACGCCACTGGGAAGTACGTCATCCCCGGCGGCGTCGACGCCCACACGCACCTCGACTTCCCCTTCGGCGGCACCGCCTCCTCCGACGACTTCGAGAGCGGCACCCGGGCCGCCGCCTGGGGCGGCACCACCACCATCGTCGACTTCGCCGTCCAGAGCCGCGGCCAGGCCCTGCGCGAAGGCCTCGACCGCTGGCACGCCAAAGCCGCCGGCCGCTGCGCCGTCGACTACGCCTTCCACATGATCCTCTCCGATGTGAACGAGGGCTCCCTGAAGGAGATGGACCTCCTCGTCGCCGAAGGGGTCACCTCCTTCAAGCTCTTCATGGCCTACCCCGGCGTCCTCTACAGCGACGACGGGCAGATCCTGCGCGCCATGCAGCGCGCCGCCGGCAACGGCGGGCTGATCATGATGCACGCCGAGAACGGCATCGCCATCGACGTCCTCGTCGAACAGGCCCTCGCCGCCGGGCACACCGACCCCCGCTACCACGGCGAGGTCCGCAAGGCGCTGCTGGAGGCCGAGGCCACCCACCGGGCGATCCAGCTCGCCCGCGTCGCCGGCAGCCCCCTGTACGTCGTGCACGTCTCGGCCGAGGAATCCGTCGCCGAGCTCGCGCAGGCCCGGGACAAGGGCCTGCCCGTCTTCGGCGAGACCTGCCCGCAGTACCTCTTCCTGTCCACCGACAACCTCGCCGAGCCGGGCTTCGAGGGCGCGAAATACGTCTGCTCCACGCCGCTGCGCCCCCGCGAGCACCAGGCCGCCCTCTGGCGCGGCCTGCGCACCGACGACCTCCAGGTCGTCTCCACCGACCACTGCCCGTTCTGCTTCTCCGGCCAGAAGGAGCTCGGCCGCGGCGACTTCTCGAAGATCCCCAACGGCCTGCCCGGCATCGAGAACCGCATGGACCTCCTGCACCAGGCCGTCGTCGACGGCCACATCACCCGCCGCCGCTGGATCGAGATCGCCTGCGCCGCCCCCGCCCGGATGTTCGGCCTCGCCCCGCACAAGGGCACCATCACCCCCGGCGGCGACGCCGACATCGTCATCTACGACCCGCACGCCGAGCAGACCCTCTCGGCCGCCACCCACCACATGAACGTCGACTACTCCGCCTACGAGGGCAAGCGCGTCACCGGACGCGTCGAGACCGTCCTCTCCCGCGGCGAAGCCGTCATCGAGGAGCGGAAGTTCACCGGACGCGCCGGCCACGGTCGCTACGTCCCCCGCGCCACCTGCCAGTACCTGACGTGAGACGCAATGACGCACCACGTATGACGTAAGGAGCACCGCCGTGGACTTCGGCCTCGTCCTGCAGACCGACCCGCCCGCCACCGCCGTCGTCGACCTGATGCGTCGCGCCGAGCGCTCGGGCTTCCGCTACGGCTGGACGTTCGACTCCTCCGTGCTGTGGCAGGAGCCGTTCGTCATCTACAGCCGCATCCTGGAGCACACCGAGCGGCTCGTCGTGGGGCCGATGGTCACCAACCCCTCCACCCGCACCCCCGAGGTCACCGCCTCCACCTTCGCCACCCTCAACGACATGTACGGCAACCGCACGGTGTGCGGCATCGGCCGGGGGGACTCCGCGATGCGGGTGGCCGGCCGCAAGCCCAACACCCTCGCCTCGCTGCGGGAGGCCATCCGCGTCATCCGCGACCTCGCCGAGGGCCGTGAGGCCGACGTCGGCGGCACGGCGCTGAAGATCCCCTGGATCCGGGACGGCAGGCTGCCCGTGTGGATGGCCGCCTACGGGCCGAAGGCCCTCGCCCTCGCGGGCCAGGAGGCCGACGGCTTCATCCTCCAGCTCGCCGACCCGTTCCTCACCGAATGGATGATCAAGCACGTGCGGGACGCCGCCGCCGAGGCCGGCCGGGACCCGGCCGCGGTCAGCATCTGCGTGGCCGCCCCCGCCTACGTGGGCGACGACCTCGCCCACGCCCGCGAGCAGTGCCGCTGGTTCGGGGGCATGGTCGGCAACCACGTCGCCGACCTGGTCGAGCGCTACGGCGAACACTCCGGCCTGGTGCCCGAGGCCCTCACGGCCTACATCAAGCAGCGCCACGGCTACGACTACAGCCACCACGGCCGCGCCGGGAACCCCTCCACCGACTTCGTCCCCGACGAGATCGTGGACCGCTTCTGCCTCCTGGGCCCCGTGGCGGCCCACCGCGAACGGCTGGAGCACCTGCGCGACCTCGGAGTGGACCAGTTCGCGGTCTACGCCATGCACGACGCGAAGGAGGCGACCATCGACGCCTACGGCGAGCACCTGATCCCCGCGCTGAGCTGAGTTGAGCTGAGCTGAACCGAGCCGAGGCGAGCGGGGTGGGCCCGCCCCGCCGGACCACGGCGCACGTGCCCGCCCACCGTCCGCCCGCCCACCGGCCCTACGGCACGCGCGCCGTCCACTCCGGAGAGGAGAACTTCGCCGCCGCCAGCTCCTGTGCCCGCGCCATCTCCTCGGGGGTGACCGAGGAGGCCGTCAGCCCGTACCGGCCCCGGAAGGACTCGATCATCTTCTCGATCACGTCGGCACGCGGCAGCCCGGTCTGGCGGCGCAGGGGGTCGACGCGCTTCTTCGCGCTCTTCGTCCCCTTGTCCGACAGCTTCTCCTTGCCGATGCGCAGCACGTCCAGCATCTTGTCCGCGTCGATGTCGTACGCCATCGTCACGTGATGGAGGACGGCCCCCGCGCTGCCCACCAGCCGCTTCTGCGCCGCGCCCGCGATCTTCCCCGACTCGGTGGCGATGTCGTTGAGCGGCTGGTACCAGGCCTTCACGCCCATGCCCTCCAGCGCGCCCAGCACCCAGTCGTCCAGGTAGGCGTAGCTGTCGGCGAAGGACAGGCCCTGCACCAGGGCGTCCGGCACGCACAGCGAGTAGGTGATGGTGTTGCCCGGCTCGATGAACATGGCCCCGCCGCCGCTGATCCGGCGCACCACCGTCATCCCGTGGCGCTCCGCGCCCTCCGGGTCCACCTCGTTGCGCAGCGACTGGAAGCTGCCGATGACCACCGCGGGGGAGCCCCACTCCCACACGCGCAGGGTCGGCGGCCGCCGTCCGGCCGCCACCTCGGCCGTGAGCACCTCGTCCAGCGCCATGTGCAGCGCGGGGGACTGGGGGCCGTCGTGGATCAGCTGCCACTCGTAGTCGGTCCAGTCCGTGGCCTGGGCCAGGGCCCGGCGCACCGCCACGCCCACCGCCTCGGCGGAGAAGCCGAACATGACCGTGCCCTCCGGCAGGGCCGCGTCGATGCGCGCCGCGAGCTGCGGGGCGGTCAGGTCGGCGGGCGCGCCCTCCAGGGCGCGGTTGATGTCGAGGAGCGCCTCGTCGGGTTCGAGGAAGAAGTCCCCGCCCACCCGTACGTCGCGCAGCACCCCGTCGGCGACGTCCAGGTCGACGACGACGAGCTTGCCGCCCGGCACCTTGTATTCACCGTGCACGGCGCATCCTCCAGCTTGTTTTCCCCGGCCGGCCCGGCTGCCGGCAGCGGAATCAACCGTAACGCCGTGCCCTGTGCGGACGGCCCTCGGACGGACGGCCCACGGGTCCCCCGCAGGCGGTATTGCGCACCGGCGGGAGGATCTGCCTTTCTGGACGCCATGTTCACCACCCGGCCCACCCTGCAGGGCACCTTCGGCATGGTGTCGACCACCCACTGGCTGGCCTCGCAGTCCGCGATGGCCGTACTGGAGAGCGGTGGCAACGCCTTCGACGCCGCCGTCGCCGCCGGATTCGTCCTGCACGTCGTCGAGCCGCACATGAACGGCCCGGCCGGCGAGGTGCCCGCCGTGTTCGCGCCGGCCGGCGGCCCGGTGCAGGTGCTCTGCGGCCAGGGCCCCGCGCCCCGGGGCGCGACCATCGGGCACTACCGCTCGCTCGGCCTCGACCTGGTTCCCGGCACCGGCCCGCTCGCGGCCGCCGTACCGGGCGCGTTCGACGCCTGGATGCTGCTCCTGCGCGACCACGGCACCAAGCCGCTCGCCGACGTCCTCTCGTATGCCATCGGCTATGCGGAGCACGGCCACGCGCCCGTCGAGGCCATCGGCCGGACCGTGGCCACCGTCCGCAAGATCTTCGAGACGGAGTGGACGTCCTCCGCCGCGCTCTACCTGCCCGGCGGCCGCCCGCCGGCCCCCGGCACGCTCCTGCGCAACCCCGCCCTCGCCGCCACCTGGCGCCGCCTCCTCGCCGAGGCCGAGGCGGGCGGCGGCAGCCGGGAGCAGCGCATCGACGCGGCCCGCCGCGTCTGGCGCGAGGGCTTCGTCGCCGAAGCGCTCGTGGCCGCCGCGGCGCGCCCGACCCTCGACACCTCCGGCGAGCGCCACACCGCGCCCCTCACCGGCGACGACCTCGCCGGCTTCCGCGCGGCCTACGAGGAGCCGGTGCGCCACGACTGGAACGGCTGGACGGTCTGCAAGCCCGGCCCCTGGTCGCAGGGCCCGGTCCTCCTCCAGCAGCTCGCCCTGCTCGACGGGCCGCCGGACTACGGCACCCCGGAGTACGTCCACACCCTCATCGAGGGCAGCAAGCTCGCCATGGCCGACCGCGAGGCCTGGTACGGCGACGCCGCGGACGTGCCGCTGAAGGCCCTGCTCTCCGAGGGCTACAACGCCGCCCGCCGCGCGCTGATCGGCGACCTCGCCTCGTACACCCTGCGCCCGGGCAGCCCGGAGGGCCGCAGCCCGCACCTGGCCCGGCACGTCGTCGCCGCGGCGGAGCGGACCGCCCCGGCCGCGGCGGGCGCGGGCGAGCCGACCGTCACCGTCAGCGGAGCGACCCGCGGCGACACCTGCCACCTCGACGTCGTCGACCGCTGGGGCAACATGATCTCCGCGACCCCCAGCGGCGGCTGGCTGCAGTCCAACCCCGTCGTCCCGGAGCTCGGCTTCCCGCTCGGCACCCGGCTGCAGATGGCCTGGCTCGAACCCGGGCTGCCCAACTCCCTCACCCCCGGACGCCGCCCGCGCACCACCCTCACCCCGTCCCTGGCCCTGCGGGACGGCGAGCCCGTCCTCGCCTTCGGCACCCCCGGCGGCGACCAGCAGGACCAGTGGCAGCTGCACTTCTTCCTCGCCGTCGCCCTGCGCCCGCCCGTCCGCGGCGGCCTGGACCTGCAGGGCGCGATCGACGCGCCCAACTGGCACCAGGACTCCTTCCCCGGCTCCTTCTACCCGCGCACCATGAGCCCCGGAGCGGTCGTCGTCGAGCGGCGGATGGGCGAGACGGCGATCGGGGAGCTGCGCCGGCGGGGTCACCGGGTGACGGTGGGCGAGTCGTGGTCGGAGGGACGGCTGTGCGCGGTGGCGCGCGATCCGCGCACGGGCGTGCTGTCGGCGGCGGCCAATCCGCGCGGCATGCAGGGGTACGCCGTGGGCCGCTGACGGGGCCCGGCGGGCTGCGGCGGGCCCGTGGGCACCGGGCGAACATCCTGTGGTCCACCGAGCCCGCATCCCGGGGTTCACCGGGCGAACATCCCGGGGTTCACCGGGGAGACAACCGGGGGACGCCGGCCCGCCACCGATTGTCGGTGGGGCGTGGTTCGATGGACACATGCTCGAAGACTTTCTCGCAGGTGATCTGACCGACGTCGAGGAGGCGGTCCGCAAGGCGGCCGCCGCCGAGATCATGCCCCGCTTCCGGCAGCTCGCCGTGGACGAGATCGTCCAGAAGAACGGCCCGCACGACCTCGTCACCGTCGCCGACCGGCGCGCCGAGGAGCACCTCGCCGCCGCCCTCACGGCCCTGCTGCCCGGCTCGGTCGTGGTCGGCGAGGAGGCCGTGCACGCGGATCCGGGCATCCTCGGCGCCGTCGGCGGCGACGCGCCCGTGTGGATCGTCGACCCGGTCGACGGCACCCGCCAGTTCGTCAACGGCGAGCCCGGCTTCGCCACGCTCGTCTGCCTCGCCCACCGCGGCGAGCTCCTCGCCTCCTGGACGTACGCGCCCGCGCTCGACCTGATGGCCGTCGCCCGCCGCGGCGCCGGGGCCCGGCTCAACGGCGAGCCGCTGAGCGCCGGCTCGCCCGCCCCGGGCAAGGTCCTGGAAGTGGCGATCTCCCACTACGACTTCACCGACGACGAGCAGAAGCGCGTCCTGTCGGCGCTCGCCACGGAGGGCGTCGCGCCCCGCCCCTGCGGCTCGGCCGGCCTGGAGTACCTCAACGTGGCGCGGGGCGTCATCGACGGCCTCGCCTTCAGCTGGGAGAACCCCTGGGACCACGCCGCAGGGCTGCTGCTGGTCGCCGAGGCGGGCGGGGCGAGCGGGACCGTCGCCGGGGAGTCCTTCCGCATAGCCGGCGGCAACGCCCTCCCCTTCGCCGCCGCGCGGGACGAGGCGACGCTCCGTCATATCCTGGACCTGCTGGCGTCCGCCGGCTGATCCCGAGGACGAGACGAGGGGAGTGGCGTCCGGTGCCGACCATGCTCGACGCCGTCGTCGTAGGTGCCGGGCCCAACGGGCTCACCGCCGCCGTGGAGCTGGCCCGGCGCGGCCTGTCGGTGGAGGTCTTCGAGGCCGCCGGTGCCGTCGGCGGCGGCGCGCGGACCGAGGAGCTCACGCTCCCCGGCTTCCGGCACGACCCGTGCTCCGCCGTGCACCCGCTCGCCGCGGGCTCGCCCGCCTTCGCCGCGATGCCGCTGGACCGGCACGGCCTGGAGTGGGTGCACCCCGAGCTGCCCATGGCGCACCCCTTCCCGGACGGCACGGCCGCCGTCCTCGCCCGCAGCGTGGGGGAGACGGCGCACTCGTTCGGGCCGCGCGACGCCGGGGCGTACCGGCGCCTCGTCGAGCCCTTCCACGGCAGGTGGGAGACGCTCGCGGCCGACTTCCTGCGCACCCAGTGGGACGGCCTGCCGCGCGACCCCCTCCTCTACGCCCGCTTCGGCCTGGCCGGCATCCAGTCCGCGTCCCTGCTGGCCCGCCGCTTCCGGGACGAGAAGGCGGCGGCCCTGATCGCGGGCCTCGCCGCGCACGGCATCGCCCCCCTCACCGGCCCCGGCACCGGCGGCATGGCGCTGATCTTCGCGCTGGCCGCGCACGCGGGCGGCTGGCCGGTGCCGCGCGGCGGCTCCCAGTCCATCGCCGACGCCCTGGCCTCGTACCTGCGCGCGTGCGGCGGCGCCGTGCACACCGGCTTCGAGGTCAAGCGCCTGGACGACCTGCCGCCCGCCCGCGCCTACGTCTTCGACACCTCGCCCACCGCCCTCGCCCGGATCGCGGGCCTGGGCAACGCCTACCGCGGCTACCGCTACGGCCCCAGCGTCTTCAAGATCGACTATGCGCTGTCGGGCCCCGTTCCGTGGACGGCGCAGGAGGCCCGCCGCGCCGGCACGGTCCACATCGGCCCGACGTATGGCGAGATCGACGCCGCCCTCGGCGCCGCGCTGCAGGGCCGGGACCCGTCGGTGCCCTTCCTCATCACCGCCCAGCCCAGCCTCGTCGACCCCACCCGTGCGCCCGAGGGCAAGCACACCTTCTGGGTGTACGGGCACGTGCCGAGCGGCTGGGAGGGCGACGCCACCGAGGTGATTGAGCGTCAGATCGAGCGCTTCGCCCCCGGTTTCCGCGACCTCGTCCTGGCCCGCGCCACGGCCGGCCCCCCGCAGCTGGCCGCCCGCAACGCCAACTACGTGGGCGGCGACTTCGCCATCGGCTCCGTGGCGGGCCTCCGCCTGGTCATCCGGCCCAAACTCGCCCGCGTGCCCTACGCCACGGCCCACCCGGCCGTCTTCCTCTGTTCCTCCGCCACCCCGCCCGGCCCCGGCGTCCACGGCATGTGCGGGCACCACGCGGCGAAGGCGGTGTGGAGGAGGCTGCGCACGCGGTAGGCGGGCGCCGTGCGGCCGGGCGGCGCAGAGCCGCTCAGGTGCAGGCTGCTCAGGCGGCGCCCGGCAGGTCCGCCAGGATCCCGTTCCGTACGGCGACGGCGTCGGTCCCCAGCTTCCGCAGGACGCCGCCCGTCACCTTGTCGTCCGGGTGGAGGATGCCCAGGAGGACGTGTTCCGCGCCGATGTGGCGTTCCTTGCGGGCCAGGGCCTCGCGCAGGGAACGCTCCAAGGCCTTCTTCGCGCGGGGCGTGAAGGGGATGTGGCCCTGCCCGCCGGGTTCGCCCCGGCGGCGGCCGAACGGCAGGAACCGCCGCCGCCTCTCCTCCGGCGGACCGGTCCGGTCCAGGGCCCCCGGCCCGAACGTGCCCTCGGCCTGCGCCCGTACGGCTTCCAGGTCGATGCCGAAGGCGCGCAGTGCCTCCGCGTCGTCCGTACCGAGGGCTCCGGCGGGCGCGACCGCGCTCCGGCACCTCTCGGGCGTGATGCCGAACCGGGCCAGCGTGGCGACTCCGGGCGCCCCGTCCTGCATGAGGACGCCGAGCAGCAGGTGCTCGCTGCCGATCCACGGATGACCCAGCGTGCGGGCCTCCTCCTGCGCCTGTACGACGGCGACACGTGCATCCCGGGTGAACCGTTCGAACATGCCTACCTCCTGGCGTGTTTCTTGTGCACTGCCTGCCTGCTGACTCCGAGCGCGGCCCCGATCTCCTCCCAGGACCAGCCCTGCCGGCGCGCACTGTCGACCTGGAGCGCCTCCAGGCGCTCGACGAGCCGGCGCAGCGCGGCGACGGCGCGCAGTCCCACATGGGGATCGCTGTCCATGGCGGCCTCGGTGGTGCCGACCGCGTCCTTCGCATCCGTTCCGGCCATGCTGTCAACCTAGGATGACAGGCGCGGAGGTGTCAACGGTTGTTGACGGATGGGTCGTTGACGGATGGGTCGTTGGCGGGTGGGTCCAGCGGGCGCTTGAAGTAGCTCCACGGAAAGGAGTCCGTGCCCACCTGGGTCCACCCGTCCGCCTCCATGCGCCGCCGGCGCCCGGCGACCGCGAGCGGGACGCGGCGGTACTCCCACTGCCGGTCGGACGCCTCCACCGCGTGGTACAGCGGGCCGAACTCGATCAGCTCCCAGCGGTCCAGGCCCGCTTCGGCCAGGGCGGCCATCTCGTTGAACGCGGTCAGCGGGGTGAGGATCCGGCGCTCGGGGGATCCCTCGGGGACGGCTCCGCTCTTGGCGGCGAAGCGCTGCTGGGCGGCCTGGCGGCTCACGCCCAGCAGGCGTCCGATGGTGTCCCAGCTGTGCCCCGCGGCCCGGGCGCCCTGTACGGCCTCGCACAGCAGCCTGCTCGTCTCCTCCGCGCCGGTCCGGGTGGCGGCCACCAGGCGCAGATAGCCCTCCGGGTCGTGCTCCAGGGACTCGGCGAGCCCTTCCGGCGCACCGAGGACGGCGCTCGCGATGCCCTCGCGGATGCGGGCTTCCTCCTCCGGGCTGAGCGGCGTCATTTCGCTCATCGCCGCTCGCCGCCGTGCAGCGGTTCGAGGGCGTCCAGGGCCTCCTCGTCGCGCTGCCGCTGGGCGGTGTCGGCGATGCTCTGCGCGTGCACCGACCCGTAGAGGGCGCCCATCGTGGCGATGAGGACGATCTCGGCGGCGATCAGCGCGAAGAACGCCCCGTCGCCGAGGTCGTCGGAGATCGACAGGGCGAGCGTGATCAGGGCGATGGCGCTCATCAGCAGCGCGATGGCGGTGTTGACGAGGGTGGACTGCGAGGCGGCCCCGGGCCGCGGCGAACCGATCATGACGTCAACTTTTCCTTGACGCCACCTCTTTGTCAACCTTTCCTTGACGCGCGCCCGGGCCGGACGCCCGCCTGCCTGCCGACCGGCCTGTTCGACCGGGCAGGCTACCCCGCGGCGATCCGCTCCAGCAGCGCCGGGAGCGCCGTCCCGATCGGCTCGCGCACCAGTTCGTCGGCCCGGTCGTCGTACGGCGTCGGCTCCGCGTTGACGATCACCAGCCGCGCGCCGTGGTCGGCCGCCAGTCCCGCCAGCGATGCGGCGGGGTGCACCTGCAGGCTCGTGCCGACGGCGATGAAGACCTCGCACGCCTTGGTCACGGCCACCGCCTCGCCCAGCACCACCGGGTCGAGGCCCTCGCCGAACATGACCGTCGCCGACTTGAGGATGCCGCCGCACGCCTCGCACGCCGGATCCGGATCGCCCGCCGCCACCCGCTCCAGCGCCGCCTCCATGCCGGAACGCGCCTTGCAGCGGGTGCACTGCACGGCCCGCGCCGAGCCGTGCAGTTCGAGGACCTTGCGCTCCGGCATCCCCGCCAGCTGGTGCAGCCCGTCCACGTTCTGCGTGATCACCCGTACCGGGACGCCCGACTCCTCCAGGCGCACCACCGCCTCGTGCGCGACGTTCGGCCGGGCGCGCAGCGCGGGTCCCTCGCGCCGCATCCGCCACGACCGGCGCCGGATCTCCGGGTCGGACATGTAGTACGTGTACGTGACGAGCTTCTCGGCCTCCGGGTCGCGGCGCCACAACCCGTCGGGGCCGCGGTAGTCCGGGATGCCGGAATCCGTGGAGATCCCGGCGCCGCTGAGGATGGCCACCAGGGGGCGCTTCTTGGGGGTGTTCATGGCGGGAGCGTAGGTGGGCCGGTGGCCGCCCGGCGACGGGTTTTCCTATGGATCTGTCGATATTTCGGGCCCTTGGCCGGACCTCGCCGAGCGGGCCGTCGAGCTAATGATTTATCGACTTTTCCGCGCGTCATTCCAATGGCGTCGTTTTTTATGCCCGGGGCTCCTTCGCGCGGGTGAATGCGGAGGCGGCATCCGGGCCAAGGGCCGGACTCGCCTCGCCGGTGTGCGGCCACGGCTGTGTTCCTGTGCCATTCCGGGTCCCTGGGAGTGAAAGGAGCGATATGTCGCTAAAACAGAGACGTGCCGGGGTCTTTGTGGCGGGAAGCGGTGTCGTCGCGCTGGGCGTGCTGTTCACGTTCTGCGCCGCGGCGGGCGCAGGGGTGTCCGACGGCAACGAAGACGCGCGCGGTGGAGTGCCGGGTGAAGTGATCTCGCGGGTGGGTCAGAAGGTGCGCAAGAGTCCTGCGCTCTCCGCGCCGGTCGTCGGCAGCTACGGGCCCGGAGCGCATGTGCTCATCGCCTGCCAGGCCGCCGGTGGACGGGTGGAGGGCGACGGCCTCTGGTACCGGCTGGCCGACGGACGGGGGTGGCTGAGCGCTCACTACGTCCACGTGTCCGGGCTCGTCCCGGTCTGCAAGGGCGGCGGAAGCGGGGGCTCAGGCAAGCCGGCGGGCGCCAAGGGGCAGCAGGGCGGCCCGAAGGGGCAGAAGGGTGACCCCGGGCGTGGCGGCCCGTCGGGCCCTGTGGCCGGTGCGGGAGTGCCGGACCCGCAGGGGGCGCCCGGGACTGCCGGTCCCGCGGGCCAGGCGAGCCCGCCCGCCGCCGGAGGCGAGGACGGTGCCGGCTCGACCGGTCCCGCCCGGCCCGCCGTGCCCGTCAAGCCTGCCGCCCCCGCCAAGCCCGCTGCGCCGGTCAAGCCTGCCGGTGCCGCCAAACCCCACAAGCCCGCCAAACCTACTAAGCCCACCAAGCCCACCAAGCCCACTAAACCCGTCAAACCCACCGGCGCCACCAAGCCGACCGGACCGGTCGGCCCCGGCGGCTCCGCGGGCCTGCCGGACGTCCCCGGCGCCTCCGGCCGGATGCAGACCGTCGCGCAGGACTACACCGTCCCGCCGATGTCCCTCCGTCAGCTGCTGAGGAGCCCCACATGCCCCGACGGCACGCGGATCGCCGGAGGGGGCTACTTCCAGCCCGGCGGCCGGATCGGCGGCGTGGAGACGGTCGACGCGTACCCCAGCGTCACCGGGAACGTCTATCTGGTGGGCGTGAACAACACGAGCCCCGCCGCCGTCAACCTGCGGGTCTTCGCCGTCTGCCAGCCGGTGGCCTGACCGGTGGCCTGACCGGTCGTCCGGCCAGTTGTCCAGTCGGCCGTCCGGCCGATTGCGCGGCCGGGGGCGGCGGAGCGGCGGCAGTGGAGCGCCGGCAGTGAAGCGGCGGCGGCCCGTCCGGCATGGCGGGCCGCCCGCCCTCCGCTCCGCGCGCGACCGGGGTCACGGGCAGGCCACGACCCCAAATAATTGACCTGCAGGTCAAAAAGTCATACGGTCCCCCCATGGGAAGACCCAAGCAGTTCGACCCGGACGTGGCCGTCGGCAAGGCCATGGACGTCTTCTGGCGCAAGGGCTACGCGGCCACCACACCGCAGGACCTCGTCGACGAGCTCGGCATCGGAAAGGGCAGCCTCTACAACGCCTTCGGCAGCAAGCACGCGCTCTTCGAGCGCACGCTGGAGCGCTACCGCGACACCCAGTCGGCGGCGCTGGTCGAGCTGCTCGATCAGGCGGGCCCCGTCCGGCCGCTGCTGCGTTCCGCGCTGGAGCTGCTGATCGAGACCGACCTCGGCCCGGCCGGCCGCCGCGGCTGCTTCGCCGTCAACACCGCCACCGAGCTCGGGGGGAGGGACGACGCCTCCACCGAGCTCGTACGCCGCATGTTCGAGCGCACCGAGGGCGCCTTCAAGGCGGCCGTCGAGCGCGGGCAGCGCACGGGCGAGTTCCCCCCGGACCGGGACGCGGACGCGGCGGCGAGCCTGATGCTCGCGGCGCTCGTCGGGATGCGGGTCATCGCCCGGGCCCAGGGTGGCCGGGAGCGGCTGCACCGCATCGTGGACGCGGTGCTCGACTCGCTGTGAGGCGCGCCCTCCGGCGGGCTCCGAGGCCTTCCGGGGCTTCCGGAGCCTCCTTGGCTGCGGCTCTTCCCGCGGTTCCGTTTGCTGTTCCGTTTGCTCCGCGGTCCCGCTTATCCAAATTTTGTACCTACAGGTAAAGAAAGAGTGTCCTCATGGATCTCCACCTCAACGGCAGGACCGCCCTCGTCACCGGTGCCAGCCGCGGCATCGGCCTCGCCACCGTCCGGTCGCTCGCCGCCGAGGGCGTACGGGTCGTCGGCGCCGCCCGGACGATCACCCCCGAGCTGAAGGAGGCCGCCACCGCGGTCGTCGCCGTGGACCTCAGCACCCCCGACGGCGGGCGCCGCCTCGTCGAGCAGGCGGTCGCCGGGCTCGGGGACGGGCTCGACCTGCTGGTCAACAACGTCGGCGGCGGCGACGAGGTCGTGCTCGGCGGGTTCCTCGACTCCGGCGACGCCGAGTTCCAGGCGAACCTCGACCTCAACTTCCTCAGCGCCGTGCGCGTCAGCCGCGCCGCCCTGCCGTCCCTGGTCGAGCGGCGCGGGTCCGTCGTCAACGTCTCCTCCATCAACGCGCGGCTCCCCGCCGCCGGACCCGTCGCCTACAGCGTGGCCAAGGCCGCGCTCACCGCGTTCGGCAAGTCCCTGTCCGAGGAGTTCGGGCCGCGGGGCGTGCGCGTCAACACCGTCTCGCCGGGCGTGGTCCGCACGGCGATCTGGGAGGACCCGGAGGGGTTCGGCGGCAAGGTGGCCGCGGCGGCCGGCGTCGGCCACGCCGAGTTCCTGGAGCAGCTCCCGGAGCGCTTCGGCATGGCCAGCCCGCGGATCACCGAGCCCGGCGAGGTCGCGGCCCTCATCACCTTCCTGCTCTCCGACGTGGCGGCCAACATCAACGGCGCGGACCACGTCATCGACGGCGGCACGGTGAAGACCGTCTGACGCACCGCCCGGCCCGGCCGCGGGCGGCCCTAGCCCCGCGGCCCGCCGCCCTTCGGGCCGTCGTCGCGGTCGTCGCGCTCGCGGACGCTCTCCGCGACCCGGCGCAGCCGCGGGTGGCGCACCGGGCCCGGGGCCCGCTCCTCCATCGCGTCGCCGACCATCGTCCGCAGCGCGTCCCGCAGCCCGTGCACCGCGTGGTGCCGGGCCGGGCCCGCGCCCGGGTCCTCGCGCAGCTCCTTCATCAGCGACCAGCACAGCGCCAGCATCACCAGCACGAACGGCAGCGCCACCAGGATCGTCGCCGACTGCAGCGACTGCAGCCCGCCGGCCACCAGCAGGACCGCCGCCACCGCCGCCATCAGCACCCCCCACGTCACCACCAGCCACGTGCGCGGGTGCAGCGCGCCCCGGCTGGAGAGCGAGCCCATCACCAGGGACGCGGAATCCGCGCTGGTGATGAAGTACGTCATCACCAGCGCCATCGCGATCCACGAGGTGAGCGTCTCCAGCGGCAGGGTGTCCAGGAGCGCGAACAGGGACGCCTCCGCGCCGTCCTTGACGGTCCCGGCCATGTCGGCCGCGCCCGTCATGTCCAGCCGCAGCGCGCTCCCGCCCATCACGCAGAACCACACCACCGTCGCCCCGCTGGGCACGAGCAGCACGCCGACGAGGAACTCGCGGATCGTCCGCCCGCGCGAGATCCGGGCGATGAAGGTGCCCACGAACGGCGCCCACGACAGCCACCACGCCCAGTAGAAGATCGTCCACGCGCCGAGCCACTTCGAGTCGGTGAACGCGCCCGTACGGGTCGCGAGCGTCAGCAGGTCGTGCAGATAGCCGCCGGTGGCCGCGGGGATGGTGTTGAGGACGAAGACGGTGGGGCCGAGGAGGAAGACGAAGAGCATCAGGCAGGCGGCCAGCGCGATGTTGAGCGTGCTGAGCCACTTCACGCCCTTGTGCAGCCCGGAGAAGGCCGACAGCACGAACGCGGCCGAGAGCCCGCCGATGATCACCAGCTCCAGGGCCGTGCTGTCCTGCACGCCCGTCGTGATGTTGAGCCCCTTGGACACCTGGAGGGCGCCCAGGCCCAGGCTGGTCGCCGTGCCGAACACGGTCGCGAAGACCGCGAGCAGGTCGATCACCCGGCCCGGCCATCCCGCCGCCCGCTCCTCGCCGAGCAGCGGCACGAACGCCGAGCTCAGCCGGTTGCCGCGGCCCTTGCGGAAGCCGGCGTAGGCGAGCGCGAGGCCGGCCATGCCGTAGATCGCCCACGGGTGCAGGGTCCAGTGGAAGAACGAGTACTCCAGCGCCGTGCGGGCCGCCGCGGGCGTGTTCGCCGTGATGCCGCTGCCCGGCGGCGGGGAGACGAAGTGCAGGAGCGGCTCGCCGACGCCGTAGAACATCAGGCCGATGCCCATGCCCGCGCTGAACATCATCGCGATCCACGCGAGGTTGCCGAACTCCGGCCGGTCGTCGTCCCGGCCGAGCCGGATCCGGCCGAAGCGGCTGATGGCGATGACCACGCACAGGACGAGGAAGACGTCGGCAGCGATCACGAACAGCCACGCGAAGTTGGACAGCACCCAGTCCAGCGCCGACTTCGTCACCCGGTCGAAGGAGTGCTTGCCCAGCGCCGCCCACGCGACGACCGCGAGCACCGCGGCACCGCCGATCGCGACCAGCGCCGGGTCCGGGGGCTCCTCCCCGCCGCCTGGAGCGGCAGCGGAGGACGGGCCGGGCGGATCATGTACATCGGTGCTCATGACGCCCCACTATGGCCGGAAGTGTGCGGAATCGGGCGGACTGGCACGCCGTGCACGGGCATGGGCAAGGGCGGATCCGCCCCGGTAGGGTCCAGGCCGCGCGGCCCTGCGAGGCGGGCCGGGCCCGATGCGAGGGGTGGCGCGCGATGACGGACGCGGTACGGGTGCTGATCGCCGCGGACAAGTTCAAGGGATCCCTGACGGCCGCCGAGGTCGCCCGGCACGTCGCCGCCGGGCTCCGGCGCGGCGCGGACGCCGCCGGCCGGCGGCTCGCCGTCAGCGAGCTGCCCGTCGCCGACGGCGGGGACGGGACGGTCGACGCCGCCCTGGCGGCCGGGTTCGAGCGCCGCGAGGTACGGGTGACCGGGCCGGCGGGGGACACGGTCACCGCCGCGTTCGCGCTGCGCGGCGCCACCGCCGTCGTGGAGATGGCCGAGGCGTCCGGGCTGCGGCGGCTCCCCGGCGGGGTCCCCGCGCCCCTCACGGCCACCACCTACGGCACGGGCGAGCTGCTGCGGGCCGCGCTCGACGCGGGGGCCCGCACGGTGATCCTCGGGATCGGCGGCAGCGCGGGCACGGACGGCGGGGCCGGGATGCTGAGCGCGCTCGGCGCGCGGCTCCTCGACGCGTCCGGCACGCCGGTCGGCCCGGGCGGCGCGGCCCTCGCCGGTCTCGCCACGGCCGACCTCTCCGGCCTCGACCCGCGGCTGCGCACCACGGCCCTGGTGCTCGCGAGCGACGTCCGCAACCCGCTGACCGGCCCGGCGGGCGCCGCGGCCGTCTACGGCCCGCAGAAGGGTGCCGGAGCGGACGACGTGGCCGTGCTGGACGCCGCCCTCGCGCACTACGCCGCCGTGCTCGACGGCGGCGCGCTCGCGGGCGCGCCCGGCGCCGGTGCCGCGGGCGGGCTCGGGTACGGGGCGCTGGCCGGGCTGGGCGCGAGGTTCCGGCTCGGCATCGAGGTCATGCTCGACGTCCTCGGCTTCGCCGGCGCCCTGGAGGACGCGGACCTCGTGATCACGGGCGAGGGGTCCCTGGACGCCCAGACCCTCCACGGCAAGGCGCCCGCGGGGGTGGCCGCGGCGGCCCGCGAGCGGGGCGTGCCGGTCGTGGCGGTCTGCGGCCGCCTGGCCCTGGAGAGCTCCGCGCTCCAGGGCGCGGGGATCGGGCGTGCGTACGCCCTGACGGACCTGGAGCCGGACCCGCAACGGTGCATGGCCCTCGCCGGGCCGCTGCTGGAACGCCTCGCGGAACGCATCGCGGCCGACTGCCTCCCGTAGGCACGGCACGGCCCGTAGGAACGACCAGTAGGCACGGCCCGTGGGTACGGCACCGCCGGATACGTCCGGTGGGGGCTGCGCGCCGTTGCGGCGGGTTTTCTCTGCCTGCGGCAGAGGCGGCGTGAAGCCGGCCGGGAGGCCCGGCTCTCGCCTCTGCCGGGGTACGGCAGGGTCGAGAGGCCTCGCCTCTCACTCCCGCCGCAACGGCGCGCAACCCCCACCGGAGGTGCCCGGCGGTGCCCGTCCGCCTCAGGATCTGGATGGGCACCGAACGCGACGGCCCCGCACCGGGCACAGGTACCGCCCCGCGAGGCGACGGCGCCGGAAAACGCCGAGTGGGTGGTCCCGAACCCGGAGGTTCGGGACCACCCACTCGTGGTCACCCCGCGACGCAGTCGCTACGGCAGTTGCGTCGCCCTCGCCTCGCGGCGGTTGTCACGGAACGTGTTCACCCGGCGCGCCGTGGCGAACAGGGGGATCACCGCGCCCAGGACGACCTGGAGCGCGCAGCCCGTCTGGAGCAGGAGCTCACCGCCGGGCGCGTCGAACGCCCAGGCGGCCAGCAGGCCCATGCTGAGCACGATCCAGCTGAGCATCGCCACCGCGAGGCGCCCCCGCGGCTTCGGGTACTCGACACGGCTCACCATCAGCCACGCCACGCCCACGATCGCCAGCAGCGTCGGGACGAAGGGCAGCTCCAGCAGCACGATCGAGACGACGGTCAGCGCCCCGAAGGGGCTCGGCATGCCCTGGAAGATGCCGTCCCGCAGCTGGACGCACGAGAAGCGCGCCAGTCTGAGGACGACCGCCAGCAGGACCACCACGGCCGCCACGGCCGACACCCGCTGGTGGGCGTCGTCGGCGACCATGCCCCACACGACCACGAAGTACGCCGGGGCGAGCCCGAAGCTGATCAGGTCGGAGAGGTTGTCCAGCTCCGCGCCCATCGCCGAGCTGCGCAGCTTGCGCGCCACGAGCCCGTCGAAGAGGTCGAAGACCGATGCCAGCAGCATCAGTATCACCGCGGTGGCCGCGCTGTGGCGGGCCATGCCGCCGTCCTCGTTCCCCGTGAGGTGGGGGATGAGGACGCCGGTGGTGGTGAAGTACACCGCCATGAACCCGCAGATCGCGTTGCCCAGCGTGAGCGTGTCCGCTATTGAGAGCCGGGTGGACAGCGGCATGTCCTCCGCGTCCTCGGCCTCGTCGGCCTCGGGCACCCAGGATGCCTCTTGATCAATCACGGTCAAGGCGTGTCACCCCCGCCGTGGTCTTCTGTCCGACCTCCACCGCGACCTCGACGCCTTCCGGAAGGTAGAGGTCGACGCGCGAACCGAAACGGATCAGACCGATCCGCTCACCCTGCTCCACCTTGGTGTCCGCGGGGAGGTAGGGCACGATCCGCCGGGCCACGGCGCCGGCGATCTGCACCATCTCGATGTCGCCGAGCTCGGTGTCGAAGTGCCAGACGACGCGCTCGTTGTTCTCGCTCTCCTTGTTGAACGCCGGAACGAAGCCGCCGGGGATGTGCTCGACCGACGTCACGGTGCCGGCCAGCGGGGCGCGGTTGACGTGGACGTTCAGCGGGCTCATGAAGATGGCGACGCGGGTCCGGCCGTCCTTCCACGGCATGATGCTCTGCACCACGCCGTCGGCCGGGGAGATGACCCGGCCCTTGGCGATCTCGCGATCGGGGTCGCGGAAGAACCACAGCATGCCCGCCGCGAGCGCGGTGGTGGGCACGGCCAGCGCCGCCCAGCGCCCGGAGCGCCGGGCGCGGGTGAGGCTGACCGCCGCCGTGGCGACGGTCGGAAGAAGCCACGGCGATGCTCCGCGCGCGAGGCGTACGCCGGCGAGGCTGTCGCGGTGTGCAGAGGAAGAGCTGTGGGGCATGGGTGACCTTCGTAGCGGAGGGTGCCGCGAAACGATTGGGGGACGGCGGCTTTCCGGGGATGCTATCGGTTGCGACCGGCAACTGGCTAAGCGCCAGGGCCAGTAGATGGCCGAACTCCGATGACTGGGTGTGATCTTCTTCTCGGTCAAATCACCCCTAATCGGATATTTATCCCTGGATCCGGTACTCCTCGAGTAGCCGGCGGCCGATGATCATTTTCTGGATCTCTGCCGTCCCTTCACCGATGAGCAGCATGGGGGCCTCTCGGTAGAGGCGCTCGATCTCGTACTCCTTGGAGAACCCGTATCCGCCGTGGATACGGAAAGCGTCCTCCACCACCTCCTTGCAGTACTCGGAGGCCAGGTACTTGGCCATTCCGGCCTCGAGATCGTTGCGACGGCCCGAGTCCTTCTTCCGGGCCGCATTCACCATCATCGCATGCGCCGCTTCGACCTTTGTCCCCATTTCGGCAAGTTTGAACTGGATGGCCTGGTGTTGCGCGATGGGTTTTCCGAAGGTGTGCCGCTGCTGCGCGTAGGCCGCACCCAGCTCGAACGCGCGCTGAGCGACGCCGCAGCCACGCGCTGCGACATTCACCCGGCCCACCTCGACGCCGTCCATCATTTGGTAGAAGCCCCGGCCCGTGACCCCGCCGAGCACGCGGTCGGCCGGAACGCGCAGGCCGTCCATGATCAGTTCGGTGGTGTCGACGCCCTTGTAGCCCATTTTGTCGATCTTTCCGGGGATGGTCAGACCCGGCTTGACCTCGCCGAACCCCGGCTCCTTCTCGATCAGGAAGGTGGTCATCGACTTGTGCGGGGCGGTCCCCTCCGGATGGCCCTCGTCCGTCCTGCACAACACGGCCACCAGCGTGGACGTGCCGCCGTTGGTCAGCCACATCTTCTGGCCGTTGAGGACGTACGCGTCGCCGTCGCGCACACCCTTCGATGTGATTGCCGACACATCCGAGCCCAGACCGGGCTCCGACATCGAGAAAGCACCCCTGATGTCGCCCGCCACCATCTTTGGCAGGAAATAGTCCTTCTGTTCCTGGGTGCCGTGCTGCTTGATCATGTAGGCCACGATGAAGTGGGTGTTGATGATCCCCGACACGCTCATCCAGCCCCGGGCGATCTCCTCCACGCACAGCGCATATGTGAGAAGGGACTCACCGAGGCCGCCGTACTCCTCCGGGATCATCAGGCCGAAGACCCCGAGTTCCTTCAGGCCCTCGACTATCCGGGTGGGGTACTCGTCACGGTGCTCCAGCTCGGTGGCCACCGGGATGATTTCCTTGTCGACGAAGTCACGGACCGTCGCCAGGATTTCCTGCTGGACGTCCGTCAGCCCGTCGGTCTGCGCCAGGCGGCCCATCTCACTTCTCCCGGATGATCGGCTCGGGGCGGCCGGGCTGCTCCCCGCCGCGCTCCTCGATGTACGTGGCGGTGGGCACCATCACCTTGCGCCGGAAGGTGCAGACCACGGTGCCGTCCTGCTTGTAGCCGATGGTCTCGACGTGGACGATCCCGCGGTCGCTCTTCGACTTCGACGGCGTCTTGCCGAGCACCTTCGTCTCGCCGTAGATGGTGTCGCCGTGGAAGGTGGGCGCGATGTGCTTCAGCGACTCCACCTCCAGGTTGGCGATGGCCTTGCCCGAGACGTCCGGGACGGACATGCCCAGCAGCAGGGAGTAGATGTAGTTGCCGACCACGACATTCTTGCCGAAATCGGTCGTCTTCTCCGCGTAGTTGCTGTCCATGTGCAGCGGGTGGTGGTTCATGGTCAGCAGACAGAACAAATGGTCGTCGTACTCGGTGACGGTCTTCCCGGGCCAGTGCTTGTAGACGTCGCCGACGGTGAACTCTTCGTAGGTCCGGCCGAACTGCATCGTGCTCAGGCCTCCGGGATCTCGAACTTCGACGTGCGCGTCATGCCCGCCGCACGGCCCTTGCCCGCGATCACCAGCGCCATCTTGCGGCTGGCCTCGTCGATCATCTCGTCGCCGAGCATCGCCGAGCCCTTCTTGCCGCCGGCCTCGGAGGTGCACCAGTCGTAGGCGTCCAGGATCAGCTCGGCGTGGTCGTAGTCCTCCTGCGTGGGGGAGAAGACCTCGTTGGCCGCCTCCACCTGGCCGGGGTGCAGCACCCACTTGCCGTCGAAGCCGAGGGCCGCGGCCCGGCGGGCGACGTCCTTGTAGCCGTCCACGTTCTTGATCTGGAGGTAGGGGCCGTCGATGGCCTGCAGGTCGTGGGCGCGGGCCGCCATCAGGATCCGCATCAGGATGTAGTGGTAGGCGTCCGCCGGGTAGCCGGGCGGCTGCTCGCCGACGACCAGGGACTTCATGTTGATCGAGGCCATGAAGTCGGCCGGGCCGAAGACGATCGTCTCCATGCGCGGCGACGCGGCGGCGATCGCGTCCACGTTCACCAGGCCCTTGGCGTTCTCGATCTGCGCCTCGATGCCGATGCGGCCGACCTCGAAGCCCATGGTCTTCTCGATCTGGGTCAGCAGCAGGTCCAGGGCGACGACCTGCTGGGCGTCCTGGACCTTCGGCAGCATGATGCAGTCGAGGTTCGGGCCCGCGCCCTCGACGACCGTGACGACGTCCCGGTACGTCCAGTGCGTCGTCCAGTCGTTCACGCGGACCACCCGGGTCTTGCCCGTCCAGTCGCCGTTGTTGAGCGCATCGACGATCGAATGGCGGGCGCCCTCCTTGGCCAGCGGGGCGCAGGCGTCCTCCAGGTCGAGGAAGACCTGGTCGGCGGGGAGGCCCTGGGCCTTCTCCAGGAAGCGCGGGTTGCTGCCGGGGACCGCGAGGCACGAGCGGCGCGGGCGCAGCCGGTTCACCGGGGCGGGCGTGGTCATGCGGGGACCTCCAACGGGTCGAGGTGGTTCGCTTTCCGGATCTCGTCGACGATACGGCCGATGATCTCCGTGATGCCGAAGTCCTTGGGGGTGAAGACCGCGGCGACGCCGGCCGCCCGCAGGGCGGTGGCGTCCGCGGACGGGATGATGCCACCGACGATGACGGGGACGTCGTCGGCCCCCGTGGCGCGCAGCCGCGCCAGCACGTCGGGCACGAGCTCGGCGTGCGACCCGGAGAGGATCGACAGGCCGACGCAGTGCACGTCCTCGGCGACGGCCGCCGAGACGATCTGCTCCGGGGTCAGCCGGATGCCCTGGTAGACCACTTCGAAGCCGGCGTCGCGCGCGCGGACGGCGATCTGCTCGGCGCCGTTGGAGTGGCCGTCCAGGCCGGGTTTGCCGACGAGCAGGCGCAGCTTGCCGCTGCCCAGGTCGTCGGCGGTGCGGGTCACCTTGGCGCGGACGGCGGCCAGTGGGGTGCCGGCCTCCGCGGTGACCGCCACGGGGGCGCTGCTCACGCCCGTGGGGGCCCGGAACTCCCCGAAGACGTCGCGCAGGGCCCAGGACCACTCGCCGGTCGTCACGCCCGCGCGGACGCACTCCAGGGTGGCCGCCATGAGGTTGTCCGAGCCGGCCGCGGCCTTCTTCAGCGCGGACAGCGACTCCTGGGCGCGGGCCTCGTCGCGGTCGTCGCGCCAGGCGTGCAGGGAGGCGACGACGCGGGCCTCGTTGGCCGGGTCCACCGTCATGATCGCGGTGTCGAGATCGGCGGTGAGCGGGTTGGGCTCGGTCGACTCGTAGCAGTTGACGCCGACGATCTTCTCCTCGCCGGCCTCGATCCGGGCCCGGCGCTCGGCGTGCGAGGAGACCAGCTGCGACTTCAGGTAGCCGGACTCGACGGCCGCCATCGCGCCGCCCATGCCCTGGATCCGCTCGATCTCCTCCAGGCACTCGGTGACCAGGCCGGACACCTTGGCCTCGATCACGTGCGAGCCCGCGAAGATGTCGTCGTACTCCAGCAGGTCGCTCTCGTGCGCGAGGACCTGCTGGATCCGCAGGCTCCACTGCTGGTCCCAGGGGCGCGGCAGGCCCAGCGCCTCGTTCCAGGCCGGCAGCTGCACGGCGCGGGCGCGGGCGTCCTTGGAGAGGGTCACGGCCAGCATCTCCAGGACGATGCGCTGGACGTTGTTCTCCGGCTGGGCCTCGGTCAGGCCGAGGGAGTTGACCTGGACGCCGTAGCGGAAGCGGCGCTGCTTGGGGTTCTCGATGCCGTAGCGCTCGCGGGTGATCCGGTCCCAGATGCGGCCGAACGCCCGCATCTTGCACATCTCCTCGACGAACCGGACGCCCGCGTTGACGAAGAAGGAGATGCGGGCGACGACGTCGCCCTTGCGGTCCTCGGGGACCTGGCCGGAGGCGAACACCGCGTCGAGCACGGCGATCGCGGTGGACATCGCGTACGAGATCTCCTGGACCGGAGTGGCCCCCGCCTCCTGCAGGTGGTAGCTGCAGATGTTGATCGGGTTCCACTTCGGGATGTTGTTGACCGTGTACGTGATCATGTCGGTGGTCAGCCGCAGCGAGGGGCCCGGCGGGAAGACGTGCGTCCCGCGCGAGAGGTACTCCTTGACGATGTCGTTCTGCGTCGTCCCCTGCAGCCGGGTGATGTCGGCGCCCTGCTCCTCCGCGACCACCTGGTACATGGCCAGCAGCCACATGGCGGTGGCGTTGATGGTCATGGAGGTGTTCATCTGCTCCAGCGGGATGTCCCGGAACAGCCGCCGCATGTCGCCGAGGTGCGCGACCGGCACGCCGACCCGGCCGACCTCGCCGCGGGCGAGGATGTGGTCGGAGTCGTAGCCGGTCTGCGTCGGCAGGTCGAAGGCGACCGAGAGACCGGTCTGGCCCTTGGCGAGGTTGCGCCGGTAGAGCTCGTTGGACGCCTCGGCGGTGGAGTGCCCGGCGTAGGTCCGCATGAGCCAGGGCCGGTCCTTTTGACGCTCAGTCATTCCTGGGCTCTCACACGTTCCGGAAGCGGTTGATGGCGTCGATGTGCCGTGCCCGCATCTCCTCGTCGCGGACCCCCATCCCCTCCTCGGGGGCCAGCGCGAGCACGCCGACCTTGCCCTGGTGGAGGTTGCGGTGCACGTCGTACGCGGCCTGCCCGGTGTCCTCCAGGCGGTATGTCTTCGACAGCGTGGGGTGGATCTTCCCCTTGGCGATCAGGCGGTTGGCCTCCCACGCCTCGCGGTAGTTGGCGAAGTGCGAGCCGACGATCCGCTTCAGCGACATCCACAGGTAGCGGTTGTCGTACTCGTGGTTGTAGCCGGAGGTCGAGGCGCAGGTGACGATCGTGCCGCCCTTGCGGGTGACGTAGACCGAGGCGCCGAAGGTCTCGCGGCCCGGGTGCTCGAAGACGATGTCGACGTCCTCGCCGCCGGTCAGTTCGCGGATGCGCTTGCCGAGCCGCTTCCACTCGCGCGGGTCCTGCTCGTGCTCGTTCTTCCAGAACTTGTAGCCCTCGGCGGAGCGGTCGATGATCGCCTCGGCGCCCATCCGCCGGCAGATCTCCGCCTTCTTGTCGCTGGAGACCACACAGATCGGGTTGGCGCCGCCGGCGAGCGCGAACTGGGTGGCGTACGAGCCGAGTCCGCCGCTCGCGCCCCAGATCAGGACGTTGTCGCCCTGCTTCATGCCGGCGCCGTTGCGGGAGACGAGCTGGCGGTAGGCGGTGGAGTTGACCAGGCCCGGGGCCGCGGCCTCCTCCCAGCTCAGGTGGCGCGGCTTGGGCATCAGCTGGTTGGACTTCACCAGCGCGATCTCCGCCAGGCCGCCGAAGTTGGTCTCGAAGCCCCAGATGCGCTGCTCGGGGTCGAGCATCGTGTCGTCGTGGCCGTCGGCGGACTCCAGCTCCACGGACAGGCAGTGGGCGACGACCTCGTCGCCGGGCTTCCAGGCGTTGACGCCGGGGCCGGTGCGCAGCACGACGCCCGCGAGGTCGGAGCCGATGACGTGGTACGGCAGGTCGTGCCGCTTGGCGAGCGGGGAGAGCTTTCCGTAGCGCTCCAGGAAGGCGAAGGTGGACAGCGGCTCGAAGATCGAGGTCCAGACGGAGTTGTAGTTCACCGAGCTGGCCATGACGGCCACGAGCGCCTCGCCGGGCCCGAGTTCGGGCACCGGCACCTCCTCGACGTGCAGCGACTTGCGCGGGTCCTTCTCGCGGGTGGTCAGGCCCTCGAACATGCCGGCCTCGTCCTTGTGCACGGTGACCGCGCGGTAGGACTCGGGGACGGCCAGGGCTGCGAAGTCCTCGGACGTGGTGTCCGGCGCGAGGATCGCGTCGAGTATCTGGTTCACGGTATTGCCTCCGGCGAAGCACGTCGGGAAACGGCTTGAGGGAACGTCGGGGGTGGTGCAGAGGGTGGAGCAGAGGCGGTGCCGTCGGTTCGGCGGTGGTGCGGGGCGGTGCCTTGTGCGGTGATCCGGCGCCGGTGGGCGCGCTGGGAATGCCTGTGACGCAGGCGTCCGGGCGCACAACGTTCTTGTGGGGACAGCCGGCGCACGACGGTTGTCGTCTGCGCGCCGGCCGCCCGGACACGCACAACGTATGGCACCGCGTGCCACACGACAAGACACTCGGTGCCAACAATTTCTCTCAGATGTCATCCGGAAGGCACGTATGAGCAACGAAGGCCGCCCCGAGGGGGCGGCCTTCGTCGGTAAAAGAGAGCTTTTGTTCTACTTCGTCTTGAGCGCCTTCTCGATCGCCCGCATGACCTCGCCCAGCGGCGCGTCCGTCCGGGCCACGGTCACCAGCACCTCGCCCTCGGTCCGCGCCGAGGCGGCCGGGCCGTCCTCCGCCCGGGCGCGCCCGGCCCCGATGCCCGTGCCGAAGGTCTCCCGCACGATGGCGAACGCGTGGTCGAGCTGGGTCTCCACGTCGCCCTGGCCGCCGCCGCGCAGCCAGCGCCGCAGCACGTGGTTGTGCGCGGTGACGACGGCCGAGGCGGCGACCTCGGCGAGCAGCGGGTCGTCGTCGCCGACGTGGTGGGCGCTCTCGTCGAAGTGGCCGAGGAGGTAGCGGGTGAAGAGCCGCTCGTAGCGGGCCACGGAGGCGATCTCGCGCTCGCGCAGGGCCGGCACCTCGCGGGTCAGGCGGTAGCGCTCCACGGAGACGGCGGGGGAGGCCGCGTACATCCGCATGACCTCCTTGATGCCCCGGCAGACGGTGTCGAGGGGGTTCTCGTGCGGCGGGGCCGCGTCCAGCACCCCCGCGGCCCGCACCAGGGTGTCGTCGTGGTCGGGGAAGATGGCCTCTTCCTTGGAGCGGAAGTGGCGGAAGAACGTCCGGCGGGCGACGCCGGCCGCGGCCGCGATCTCGTCGACGGTCGTCGCCTCGTAGCCCTTCGTCGCGAACAACTCCATCGCGGCCGCGGCGAGTTTGCGGCGCATGGTGAGCCGCTGGGCGGCGGCGCGGCGGCTGCCGGCGCTCTCGGTGTCGGGGTGCGGGTCTCTGGTCTCGCGGGGTACTTCTCCGGCCGTGCGCGGGGTGCGGACGGCCTTGGCGGGCTGGGGCATGTGGGGAACGTAACACGCGTCCGTACGGGCGTGCCGGGGCGGACCGTCCCCGGGTTCGAGCAGTCCGCCCCAGCCCACGTCGCGCTCGCGCGCGGTCCGGTCAGGCCTTCGCATACTCGCGGAAGCCGCGGCCCGTCTTGCGCCCCAGGCAGCCCGCCGCCACCAGGTGCTCCAGCAGGGGCGCCGGAGCGAGCCCGGGGTCGCGGAACTCGCGGTGCAGGACCTTCTCGATGGCCAGGGACACGTCCAGCCCCACGACGTCGAGCAGCTCGAAGGGCCCCATCGGATAGCCGCCGCCGAGCTTCATGGCCGCGTCGATGTCGTCCGGGCTCGCGTAGTGCTCCTGCACCATCTTCACGGCGTTGTTCAGGTACGGGAACAGCAGGGCGTTGACGATGAACCCGGCCCGGTCGCCGCAGTCCACGGCGTGCTTGCGCACCTTCGCGCAGACTGCGCGGACCGTGGCGTGCACGTCGTCGGCGGTCAGGACCGTGCGGACCACCTCCACCAGCTTCATCGCCGGCGCGGGGTTGAAGAAGTGCATCCCGACGACGTCCTGCGGGCGCGAGGTGGCGCGGGCACAGGCGACGACCGGCAGCGAGGAGGTGGTCGTGGCCAGCACCGCGCCCGGCTTGCAGACCTTGTCCAGCGTGGCGAACAGCTGCTGCTTGACCGCCAGGTCCTCGGCGACCGCCTCGATCGCCAGGTCGACGTCGGCGAAGGCGTCCAGCGACCCCGCCGGCTCGACGGCCGCCAGCGCGGCCTCCCGCTCCGCCGCCGTGATGCGGCCCTTCTCCACCGAGCGCGCGAGCGACTTCGCCACCCGGGCCCTGGCGGCCTCGGCCTTCTCCTGCGAGCGGGCCGCGAGCACGACGCGGTAGCCGGCCTTGGCGAAGACCTCGGCGATGCCGCTCGCCATCGTGCCCGACCCGGCCACGCCGACCGCGCGCACCTCGCGCGCCTGCGCCGCGACCCCGCCGCCGGCGCCGGGCGTCTCCGCGTCGGGCACCACCACGGCCGAGTCCGGCCCGTCGTAGGTGTAGAAGCCGCGGCCCGTCTTGCGGCCGGTCAGGCCCGCCTCCGCGAGCTGGCCGAGGACGGGCGCGGGAGCGTGCAGCCGGTCGTGGGAGGCCGCGTACATGGCCTCCAGGACCGTGCGCGCGGTGTCGATGCCGATCAGGTCCAGCAGGGCGAGCGGGCCCATCGGCAGCCCGCAGCCCAGCCGCATCGCGGCGTCGATGTCCTCGCGGGTGGCGTAGCGCGCCTCGTACATCGCGGCGGCCTGGTTGAGATAGCCGAACAGCAGCCCGTCGGCGACGAAGCCGGGCCGGTCGCCGACCGCGACGGGCTCCTTGCCCAGCTCCCGGGCCAGCGCGGTGACGGCCGCGACGGCGCCGGGCGCCGTGAGCACCGACGAGACGACCTCCACCAGCTTCATCGCCGGCGCCGGGTTGAAGAAGTGCATCCCGAGGACGCGCTCGGGGCGGGCCGAGTCGGCGGCCAGCCGGGTCACGGACAGGGCGTTGGTGCCCGTCGCCAGGATCGCCTCCGGGCGCACGATCGCGTCCAGGGCGGTGAACACCTCGTGCTTGACGGCGTAGTCCTCGGGCACGACCTCGATCACCAGGTCGGCGCCGGCCGCGGCCCGCAGGTCCGTGGCCGTGCGGAAGCGGGCGAGCGCGGCCCGCCGCTCGTCCTCCGTGATGCGCTCGCGGCGCACCGCGCGGGCGGTGGCGTTCTCGAGCGCGCGGACGGCGTGCGCCGCCGCGGCCTCGGAGACGTCGATGCCGGTGACCTCGCGGCCGGCCCGGACGAGGACTTCGGCGATGCCGGTGCCCATGGTGCCGAGGCCGACGACGGCGACGGTCCTCAAGGGGGAGGGGGAGGAGAGGGACGGCTCAGGGGTGGACGTACGGTCCATCGCGAGACTCCAGAAGGTGTTCCCCGGGCGCGGGGATGCGTCGGTCGGTTGCCGGTGCAGGCGGGCGGCCCCGGCGGGCCGCGGCGGCTGCGGGATTTTCCGGGTGCGGGATTTCCGGGTACGTACGGGTAAGGGGCGACCACGGAAAGGGAGTTGTGCGACCGGCAGGCCCTGTCCCGGGGCCGTGCCGTACTCGACGGGCCGAACCGACGAACCGACGTCGAAAGCAGCGGGCGGCTGCGTCACCAGGCCGCCCGAGCGGGGGTGCCGCTCTTGCGGGGAGATTAACTCACGGGTAACCAAGAGCGCCAGGGGCGGGGCCGGCGACTTACGATGTGGCGCAGGCCACTCGGGGAGGAGAAGCGGGCAGTGACAGGAGCCGAGAGGGCAGAAGAGGAATTCCGTGCGCTGGTGAAACGGGTGCGGGCCGAACTGGGCACGTCGGCCGAGTTCTCGGAGTTCGAGCGGCTCCTCGCGCTCGTCCGCTCGCGCGAGGGCGGACCCCCCGCCCGGCGCGCGCGGCGCGACGAGCTCGCCGGGATCCTGGTCGCCCCCGAACGACCGCTGTGGGCCCGCGAGATCGCCGCCTTCGTCCTGGGGGCGGAGGGCGACCGGCGGGCCTTCGAGACCCTGATCCTGCTCCTCAACTACCGTGAGCCGGTGCGCTGCGCCACCGCCGCCTTCGTCCTCGCCCGCCTCGGGGACCCCCGCACCGCCCGCGCGGCCGCGGCCCTCGCCACCAACCCGCTGCGCACCGCCTACGCCCTGCACCCCGTCCGCCTGCTGACCGAGCTGCGCGCACCCGAGTCCGTCCCCGCCCTGCTGGCCACGCTCGAACGGCTGCTGGCGGCCCGCGACCACTGCTGGCCGATAGCCCGCGCCTGCGTGGAGGGCCTGGGCGCCCTGGGGGACCGGCGCGCGGAGGACGCCCTGGTCGCGGCCCGCGCGCACGACCGCCTCCGGGCGGCGGCGCACGAGGCGCTGGAGCGGCTCATGTGACGGGGAGGGGCATCGCGTGGCGCACCTCCGGTACGGGGGTGCCGTCGAGGCGCCCGCGCCCGCAGCGGTGGCCACGGCCGTCGAGGCGCCCGCGGCCGGCTGCCCGGGCGGCGGCGAGCCTCACAGCAGGGTCAGCTGGGTCGCCTGCGGAGGGGCCGGGGCTGGGTCCGGCGGTGGGGCGGGGATGCGGCGGTGGTCTCCGGGGCCCGTGGGGCCTATGCCGAACTCGGCCGCGTATTCGTGGACTTGCCGGGTGATGCGCCGCTGGTACCACTTCGGGGCGTAGGCGCCGTCCGCGTACATCGTCTCGTAGCGCCGCACCAGGTGCGGGTGGTGGCGGGCCAGCCAGGCCGTGAACCACTCCCGCGCGCCCGGCCGCAGGTGGAGCACGAGCGGGGTGACCGAGGTGGCGCCGGAGGCGGCGACGGCGCGCACCGTCGCCCGCAGCTGCTCGGGGGAATCGCCGAGAAAGGGGATGACCGGCGCCATCAGCACCCCGCAGGGGATGCCGTGCTCGGTGAGCGTCCGGACGGCGTCGAGCCGGCGCCCGGGCGAGGGGGTGCCGGGCTCGACCGTGCGCCACAGCTCGCGGTCGAGGAAGCCGACGGACATCGACACCCCGACGTCGGTCACCGTGGCGGCCTCGCGCAGCAGCTCCAGGTCGCGCAGGATCAGCGTCCCCTTGGTGAGGACCGAGAACGGGTTCGCGCGCTCGCGCAGGGCGGAGATGATGCCGGGCATCAGGCGGTAGCGGCCCTCGGCGCGCTGGTAGCAGTCGACGTTGGTGCCCATGGCGATGTGCTCGCCGCGCCAGCGCGGGGCGGCCAGCTCGCGGCGGAGCGCCTCGGGGGCGTTGACCTTGACGACGATCTGGGTGTCGAAGCCGAGGCCGGTGTCCAGGTCGAGGTAGCCGTGCGTCTTGCGGGCGAAGCAGTACACGCACGCGTGCGTGCAGCCGCGGTAGGGGTTCACGGTCCACTCGAAGGGCATCCGGGAGGCGCCCGGCACCCGGTTGACGATCGTCTTCGCCCGGACCTCGTGGAAGGTGACCCCGCGGAACTCGGGGGTGTCGAGGGTGCGCGTCACCACGTCCGTGCCGAAGAGCGCGCCCGGACCGTCGTCGGCGCCGCCGCCGAGGCTGGACCAGCGCATGGCACCTCCTTCACGTCATTCGTTCGAATGTTCGATCCCTCTCGACGAGATTAGAACACATGTTCGTGCGTGGCGAGGGGGCCCGGATTTGGGCGGGTGTGGCGATGGTGGTTGGCTGTGCCGCGTAGCAGGTACGGCAAGCACAGCTTTTTCACATGTCCCGGAGGGCAGCCATGGGCCAGGTCGAGGCCACGACGGAGCGGATCATCGCGGCGGACCCGGAGGAGGTGTTCGACGCGCTGGCGGACTACACCGGCACCCGGGCCAAGCTGCTGCCCGAGCACTTCAGCGAGTACGAGGTGCGCGAGGGCGGGGACGGCGAGGGCACCCTCGTGCACTGGAAGCTCCAGGCCACCAGCAAGCGCGTCCGCGACTGCCTGCTGGAGGTCGCCGAGCCCACCACCGGGCAGCTGGTCGAGAAGGACCGCAACTCCTCCATGGTCACCACCTGGACCGTCACCCCGGCCGGCGAGGGCAAGGCCCGGGTCGTCGTCAGCACCGTGTGGAACGGCGCCGGCGGCATCGGCGGCTTCTTCGAGCGCACCTTCGCCCCCAAGGGCCTCGGCCGTATCTACGACGCCGTCCTCGACAAGCTGGCCGCGGAGACCGAGAAGTAGGCGGCGCGCGGCCGAGAGGCAGTCGGTGGAAGCCCGGACCGGTCGCGGTCCGGGCTTCACCGTTTCGGGTGGTTTCCCCCGGCGCCGCAGGGGGCCGCCGTATGCCTCCGACCGGCGCAAAAGCCCCACCGATGGTCTCTCGGGTCAATCCCCTCGGTTGCCCGCCGTTGTCGCGAAATGCGAGAAAAGGGCGGCGATAGCAGGTGCTACGAGGGGAGCGGCACGTGGGTGGGACCACTTTGGTACAGAGCGACGGGCCGCCGGTGCCCGTCCTGCTCGCACCCGAGGCCGCCCCCGCGCCTCCGGCGCCACCCGAACCCCCCGCCGCCCGGGGGCGGTTGGGCGTGGTCCTCGCCGGCCTGCTGCTCGCCCTGTTCCTCGCCGCGCTCGACCAGACCGTCGTCGCCACCGCCCTCCCGGCCATCGCCGGAGAGCTGCACGGCGCCGGCCGGGCGACCTGGATCATCACGGCCTGCCTGCTCGGCTCCGCCGTCGCCGTCCCCGTGCACGGCCGGCTCGGCGAAACCGCCGGCCGCAAGGGCGTCTTCGCCTTCGCCCTCGTCCTGCTCGTCGCCGGCTCCGCCCTCGCGGCCCGGGCACAGACCATGGACCAGCTCCTCGCCTTCCGCGCCCTCCAAGGCATCGGCGGCGGCGGCGTGCTGGCCGGCGTCCACGCGATCATCGCCGACCTGACCCCCGCCCGCGAGCGCCGCCGCCGCCTCGGCGCGGCCGCCGCCGTCCTCGCACTCGCCTCCCTCGCCGGGCCGCCGCTCGGCGGCCTCCTCACCGACCACGCCTCCTGGCGCTGGTGCTTCCACCTCAACGTCCCCCTGGGCCTGCTCGCCCTCCTCGCGGTCGCCTCCGGACCGCGGCTCCCCCGGCCCGCGCGGCGGGCGCGCTTCGACACCCTCGGCGCGCTGCTCCTCGTCGCCTTCTCGGTCTGCGCGGTCCTGCTGGCCGACCGGGCAGGGACCGCCCCCGCCTGGCACGCGCGCGTCGTCCTCGGCCTCGCCGCCGCCACCCTCGGCACCGCCCTGCTCTTCATCGTCGTCGAGCACCTCGCGGCCGACCCCCTCGTCCCGCCCCGCCTCCTCCGCGACCGCACCTTCCTCGTCTGCGCCGCCCTCGGCGCGGGCACCGGCGCGGCCCTCTTCGGCGCCGTCGGCTGTCTGCCCACCTTCCTGCAGATGGCCGACGGCGCAGGCGCCGTCCGGGCGGGGCTGCTGCTCCTGCCCCTGACGGCCGGCGCCGTCCTCGGCTCCCTCCTCAGCGGGCGGTTCGCCCGGCGCACCCGCCACTGCCGCCTCCACGCCGCCGCCGGCTGCGCCGCGGCCGCCGCCGGGGCGTACGCGCTCTCCCGCCTCGGCACCGGGACCACCTGGCCCGCCTACACCCTCGCGACGGCGGCCCTCGGCGCCGGCACCGGGCTCGCCCTGCCCGCCCTCGCCCGCGCCGTGCGCAACTCCGTGCCCGCCGCGGACCTCGCCGCCGCAGGCGGCGCCACCATGTACCTCCGGCAGCTGGGCGGCGCGCTCGCCGTGGCCTCCCTCGGCGCCCTCCTCGCCCACGGCCTCGCCGGCGGGCCGGGCGGCAGCGGCGGGCCGTCCGCCCCGCACGCGCTCACCCCGCGGCTGCTCCGCGCCCTGCCCGCCGGGCTCCGCAGCGGCTACGTGCACGCCTACGCGGACGCCATGCCGCGGATCTTCCTGTACCTCGTACCCGTCCTCGTCCTGGGCCTTTTACTCGCCTTCCTGCTGAAGGAGAAACCGCCGGTGTCCCAAAACCTCGCCGAAGCCCCCGTCATCCCCTCCGCGCGGACCGCGCCGCCGGAGGAGGATCCCCCCTTCGTCCCGGGCATCCCCGTCACCGGAGTCGTCCAGCACCACGACGGCACCACCGTGCCCCGCGCCGCCCTCACCCTGATCGACAGCGGGGGACGGCAGATCGGGCGCGGGGCCACCGGTGAGGACGGGCGGTACGCCCTCAGCACGCCCGGCACCGGCTCCTACGTCCTCATCGCTGCCGCGGGCGGCCACCAGCCCCAGGCCGTCACCGTCACCGTCGGCGAACGCCCCGTCGAACTCGACGTGGTGCTCGGCGGCGCCGGCCGCCTCGCCGGGACCGTGCTCACCGCCGACGGCTCGCCCGTGCGGGACGCGCTCGTCACCCTCACCAACGTGCACGGCGAGGTCGTCGCCTCCACCCGCACCGGGCGCGACGGCGGCTACGACATCACCGAACTCGTCGCCGGCGAGTACACGCTGGCCGGCAGCGCACCCGTCTTCCGGCCCGCCGCGCTGCCGGTGACCGTCCAGTCCTGCCGCGAGACCCGCCAGGACATCGAGCTCGCCGGAGGGGCCGTCCTGCGCGGCGTCGTCCGGGCGGGCGGCGGCCGGCCGGTCGAGGACGCCCGCGTCACCCTCCTGGACGCCGCGGGCAACGTCGTCGACACCGCCACGACCGGCCCCGACGGGTCCTTCCGCTTCGTGGACCTCTCGGCGGGCGAGTACACCGTCATCGCCGCGGGGTACCCGCCGGTGGCCACGGTGCTCCAGGTCGCCGGCGGAGGCCGCACGGAACGCGACCTCCAACTCGGCCACGCGGACTAGCCGTCCGGCCGGGTCCGGGGGCACCCACGACGCGGGGCCCGGCTCATGCCGGGCCCCGCGTCGTGGCTCTGCCGGGTGCCTGGGCGGGGTTCCGGGGCACCCGGGGCCGTCGCGGGTGGCGGCAGGCGGACCCCTATGGCACCGGCCACGTCGCGTACCGGCGCATTCCGTACAGCAACGGGGGCTGGTCCGCGCCCCGCGTGGTGGTCGTGCGGACTATTTCGCCGATGATCACGGTGTGGTCGCCGACCGGGTCCAGGCGGTGGACGCGGCATTCGGCGGCCGTGTGGGCGTCCTCCGGGAGGAGGGGCAGGCCCGTGGCCGGGGAGGGGCGCCAGGGGACGGCCGAGAAGCGGCCCGCGTCGCGGTGGGCGAAGGCGTCCGCGGCGCGGCGCCCGGCCCCGTGCAGGAGGTTGACGGCGAACCAGCCGCGCCCGGCGAGCACCGGCAGGGTGCTGCCGGTGGTGGAGGCGCACACCAGCAGCAGCGGCGGGTCGAGGGACACGCCGCACCACGCGGTGCAGGCGAAGCCGTACGGGGTGCCGAGGCCGTCGTCCGTGGTGACCACGGCCACCCCGCCGGGATGGGCGGCCATCAGGGCGCGGTAGCTGTCGGGGTCGACGGGGGAGAGCGCGGTGGTCATGGCGGGGTCCTTCGGGTGGGTGTGCGGTTGCCGAGGGCCGCGGTGACGCCGATGCTGCCCAGGCAGAGCACCGTCACCACCCCGGCGAAGACGCCGGCCGCCGTCATGAGCGTGCCTTCGGCCAGCAGCACGGCCACGCCGACGACCGGCACGGTCAGGCCCAGGTACGCGGCGACGAAGTAGCCGGAGACCAGCTCCGAGACGCGGTCGGGCGCGGCCTGGGACGTCACCAGCGCCAGGCCGGACTTGAAGGACGTGCCCGCCCCCGCGCCGCCCAGCACCGAGCCGCACAGGAAGGCGGGCAGGGACGCGGCGGACAGGCCGGTGACGATGAGCCCGAGCCCGAGCGGGACGGCGGTCATGCCCGCGACCAGGCCGGCGCGCGGCGTCATCCGCCCCGCGAGGAGCTGGGCCGCCCCCGCGGAGCCGAAGGCGCTGAAGGCCACCAGGCCGACGGCCAGGTGGCTGTGGTTGTGCAGCCCTTGCACGAGGAAGTTGCCCGCCAGCGCGGCCAGCAGACCCAGCAGCGCGAACGAGGCGAAGACGGCGACCGCCGCGGCGGTGAACGGCCGCCGCACGGCGGGCGGCACGCCGATCCGCTGCGGGCGGATCCCGCCCCCGCGCGCCACGACCCGCTCGGGCAGCAGCACGAGCGCCGCACCCGGCAGCAGCAGGGCGATCAGGACGGTGTACGGCAGCACCTCGGGCGAGGGCGCGTACTCCACGAGGACGCCCGACAGCAGCGCCCCGCTGCCGAGCCCGGCCATGTTGGTGACCGAGGCGATGAGGGCGGCCCGCGGCGGCGAGGGGTGCAGTTCTCTCAGGTACGCGGTGGCGGCGCCGGTCGTCAGGCCCACCGAGACGCCGGAGAGCAGCCGCCCGGCGAACAGCCCCGGCAGGGTGGGCAGGGCGATGAAGACGACGCTGCTCGCCGCGGCCACGACCAGCGCCGGAACGAGCGTGGCGCGCCGCCCGATCTTGTCCGACAGCCCTCCGAACAGCAGCAGGGCGGTCACGATGCCCACCGCGTAGGCCGCGAAGACCAGGGCGACGACCGGCGGGGACAGGTGCAGCCGCTGCGCGTACAGGGCGTAGACGGGCGTGGGCAGGGTGCCGCCGGCCATCACCACGAACAGCACGTACGTGACGGTGGGGACGGCGGTGCGAGGTACGGCGGGCAGGGCGGGGGCCGGGGCCCCCGCCGCGGCGAGCCGCCGCTGTCCGTCGGCCCTCACCAGTCGAAGGCCGTCGCGTCGTACAGGTTCACGCCGAGCGCGGCCTTGCCCAGGTACTCCAGGCACTCCTCCGGTTTGGCGGGCATCACGGAGGCGAAGGACGCCTCCCGCAGCAGCCGTTCGAGCGGCTGCGACCGGCTCACGGCCACCGAGCCGCAGATCCGCACGGCGTCCTGCGCGAGGGCGGGCCCGGTCTCGCCGACGACGTACTTCGCGGCGTGCACCGCGGCGTTGGCCCCGGCGCTGCCGCGCGCGGCGTCCACGCGCGCACCGGCCTCGGCGACCAGGGCCCGGGCGGCACTCAGCCGCGCGGACATCCGGCCGAGCTCGCGCTGCAGCACCGGCGACCCCGCGCGCCGCGGCGAGGCGGCCACGTGGTCCGTGGTGAAGCGGAGGATCGCCTCGGCGATGCCCAGGTAGGCGCCCGTGTACCCGGCGATCATCCAGTGGGGTTCGCGCACCAGCTTGTACAGGGACATCCCCTCGACGCCGAGGAAGAGCCGGGAGCGCGGCACGGTCACCGCGTCCAGGGTCATGCCCGCGGTGCTGGTGCCGTACATGGCGGACAGGTTGTGCACCTCCCCGAAGCTCACGCCGGGGTCGTCCGCGGCGACGACGAAGTGCGAGACCTCGCCGCTGCCTTCGGTGCCCTCGGCGCGGGCGGCGACCACGTAGTAGTCGGCGACGCCCGCCAGCGAGACGAAGGACTTCTCGCCGGTGATGACGTACCCGCCGTCCTCGGTGCGGCGGTAGGAGGTGCGCACGCCGCGGAGCTTGGCGCCGCTGCCGGCCTCGGAGGTGGCGGATGCGAACAGCTTGCGCCCGTGGACCACCTCGTCGAAGAGCCAGGACCGGAAGGCCTCCGCCGCGGGCGGCAGGGGCGTGCCGGCGGACTCGCACAGGGAGCCGATCGCGACGTTGTGCATGTTGAAGCCGAGGGCGGCGGCGCCGTTGTGCGCGCCCAGCACGGCGAGCACCCGGGAGTACGCGGCGAAGCCGAGCCCGGCCCCGCCGGCCTCGCGGGGCACGAGCAGGCCGAGCAGCCCGGCCTCGCGCAGGAGGCGGTAGGTCTCGTGGCCGGTGGATCGGCCCGCGTCCACCTCGGCGGCGAACGGGGCGAGGGCCGCCCCGGTCGCCTCGGCGACGTCGAGCAGTTCGTCGAATTCGGCGGGCGGCAGCTCGGTGGGCAGGGACATGGCCATGAGGGGCCTTTCGGAAATCGGGTTCCCGGCTCGGGAATCGGTTCGCGAATCAGTTTTCGACGGGGAGCCCGAATTCACGGGCGACCCCGATGCGCAGCAGGTCGTTGGGGCCTGCATAAGTGAGCGCCGCCATGGGGCTGTGCAGATCGGCGGGCAGTTCGGAATCGGCGATGAAGGCCCGTACGCCCGACAGCGCGGTGGCGTGCTCGGTCAGCCGTACGTAGTCCTCGGAGACGGAGATCTTGGTCAGGGCGGCCTCGGCCGACAGCCGGCGGGTGGGCGTCCCCGCGTCGAGCCGCGCCGCCATGGCGTACAGCAGCGTGCGGGAGCGGTGCAGGACGAGCGCCATGTCGCTGATGCGGGCGGCCACTTGGTGGCTGGAGCCCATGCGGCGGCCGAAGTGGCCGCGCCCGCAGGCCCAGTCCGTCAGGCGCTGCAGGGTGCGGCGCATCGGGCCGAGGGCGTAGCCGAGCAGCAGGGCCCGCTCCCAGGTGGTGGTGGAGGAGAGGATCGCCAGGCCCGATCCCTCGCCGCCCACCAGGCTGCCCGCGTCCAGCCGTACGCCGTCGAAGACGAGCTCGCCCATCGGCACGCCGGGCAGCGCGGTCTTGGCGAAGGCGTCGGCACGGGTGACGCCCGGGGTGGCGACGGGGAACAGGAAGGCGGACAGGGAGAAGGGCGAGCGGCCCTGCTCGGTGCGGGCGAAGACGAGGGCCAGGTCGGCCACGGGGGCGGCGGTGATGAAGGTCTTGGCACCCTCCAGTACGTAGCCGTCGCCGTCGCGCGTGGCACGGGTGTCCATCGACAGCGGGTCGCTGCCGCCCTTGCGCTCGGTGAGGGCGTGGCACAGCAGCTCCCGCCCCTCCTGGATGCGGGCGACGGACCGCCACGCGCCGGATGGGAGCACGGCGCGCAGCGGGTACTCCATGCCGAACACCTGGGAGGCCATGGCGTAGACGACGCCGGGGTCGGCGCCGGCCAGGCCGATGCCCTCGACCATGGCCAGCGAGCGGGTGACGGGCCCGGGGCCGGCGGCGTCCGCGGACGCCCCCGGCTTGGGTGCCGGGGGGTCCAGACGGAGCACGCCGAGTCCGGCCAGGGCCTCCCACTGGTCGCGGAAGCCCTTGCCGGTCAGCTGCTCCACCAGGGGCAGCGCCCGGTCGCGGTACTCGTCCACCACGGCCTCGGTCCCCGGGGGACCGGAGCGCAGCAGGCGATCGGCGGCGCTCACCGGGTCACTCCCGCCCGGAGCTCCTCCAGCACGCCCCACAGCGCCTGCGGGCTGCGGAAGTTGGCCGCGACGATCTCGGTGTCCGGCAGCACGATGCCGGCCTGCGCGTCGAGCGCGGCGACGATCTGCATGATGGACAGCGAGTCCAGCAGGCCCTGTTCGAGCAGCGGGGTGTCGGGCCGCAGCTGCCGGGGCTCCTCGCCGCGCCCCCAGGTGATCTTGCTGCTGATCAGGGTGCAGAGGTCCTCTACGGTGTTCACGCTCGGGCTCCTTCTGTGGGAGTGGTGGACGGGGCAGGCGGTAGGGGCCCGTCGGTGCGGGCGGCGAGCGCGCGGCGGTCGACCTTGCCGCGGGCGTTGAGGGGCAGGGCGGCGGCGGGGACGACGCGGTCGGGCAGCATGCGCAGCGGCAGGAGCCCGCGCAGACCGGCGAGGACCTCCTCGGCGAACCCGGAGGAGGTCTCCGCGGCGGCCGCGGCTCCCGTCCCGCCCCCGCCGCCCTGGACGTACGCCCAGATCTCGCCGTGGTGCGCGCCGTCCTTGGCGACGACCGCGGCGGCGGTGACGCCGGGCAGCGCGAGCACGGCGCTCTCGACGTCGAGCAGGTCGATGCGGTGGCCGCGCCGCTTGACCTGGGTGTCGCCGCGGCCGCGCAGGAACACGCGGCCGTCGGCGGTGATGCGGCCGATGTCGCCGGTGGCGTAGGCGCGGCGGGCGACGCCGTCGCGGAAGCGCACCGTGCGGGTGGGGTCGGTGAGGGTCCCGTCCTGCAGGTAGCCCTGGAAGACGGTGGCACCGGCGACGTGGATCTCGCCGGTTCCGTCGGTGGGCAGGCCGTCCTCGCCGAGGACGTCGACGACGTCGCCGTCGACGGCCCGGCCGATGGTGACCTCCTGGTCGGCGGTCCAGTCTGCGGGCACCCGGCTGTACGTGCAGACGTTGGTCTCCGTCGGCCCGTAGAGGTTGTACAGCGGTACGTCGCCCAGGAGCCGCAGGTAGCGCTCCAGGGGGCGGGGGGCGAAGGGTTCGCCCGCGAAGGCCGCCACGCGCAGGGAGGGCGGGAAGTCCTCTGCGATGCCGCCGCGTTCGAGCATGCCCTGGTAGAGGGAGGGCACCGCGTAGAAGGCGGTGATCCGCTGCTCGTGGAGCCAGCCGACGACGTCGCGCGGGAAGGCCCGCAGGACGTCGGGCATGAGGACGGCGCAGGCACCCGCCGCGGCGGTGCTGAACAGGTCGAAGGTCGTGAGGTCGAAGGTCAGCGCGGCCTGCGAGCCCACGCGGTCGGTCTCCGTCAGCCCGAGCTCGGCGGCGGCCCACAGCGCGAAGTGGGCGACGTTGGCGTGCGAGAGGAGCACCCCTTTGGGGCGGCCGGTGCTGCCGGAGGTGAACAGGACGTAGCCGCCGCTGCCGGCGGGCGCGGGCAGCGGGGCGGGCTTGTCCGCGCCCGCGAGCGTGCGAACCAGGTTCAGGCCGTGGTCCAGGGCGCCCTCTTCCGGCTCCGGGCCCGCGCCCGCCTCGGCGGCGGCGCGGCGGCAGCCCTCCAGGGAGCGGTCAGAGGCGAGCAGCAGGGAGATCCCGGCGCCGCGCACCATGTGGGCCGTGCGGACGGGCGGGTCGGCGACGTCGAGCGGGGCCACGACGGCCCCGGCCCGCAGTGCGGCGTAGATGCCGAGGACCGCCTCGGGGCCCTTGGGGGCCAGGACGCCCACCCGGTCCCCGGCCTCCAGGCCGGCCGCGCGGAGCTGCCGGGCCAGATCCCCGACGGCGCGGTCGAGTTCGGCGTAGGTCCAGGTGCGGCCCCGGGCGGTGAGGGCGGGGCGGGAGGGGTGCCGTCGCGCGGACGCGGCGAGCAGGCCGTCCAGGCGGACGTCGTCGAGGTCGCTCATGGCCGGATCTCCTGGTGCGTCGCCCGGCCGGCGGGGCCGGGGGCGGTGGCGAGGAAGGTCTGGACGGCGTCGACGACGTCGTCGGGCCGTTCGAGGTGCGGGGCGTGGCCGCAGCCGGCCAGCTCCAGGCGCTGCACGGGCCCGCCGAGGGCTCGCTCGGCGGCGTCGAGGTGGGCGAAGGTGCCGTACGGGTCGCTGTCGCCCTGGACGAGGAGGACGGGGGCGGTGGCGCCGGCGAGATCGCCCTCGATGTCCCAGTCACGGAAGGCCTCGGAGAGCCACAGCCCGCTCCAGCGCCGGAACACGGTGAGCGGGTCCTGGTGGTAGAAGGCCAGCTCCTTGGCGAGCGGCCCGGACGCGTGGGCCTCGCGGGCCGCGGCGACGCCGCGGAGCGTCCGCGGCTCGGCGAACAGGTGCGGGGCGAGGGCGACGACGGCTTCGACGGGGTGCCCGGCCGCGTGCAGCAGCGCGATCGAGGCGCCTTCGCTGTGGCCGACGAGCACGGGGCGGTGGACGCCGAGCCGGTCGAGCAGCTCGGGGAGGACCTCGTGGGCCTCCTCGTGCAGGGAGCGCGGGGTGCGCTCCTGCGGGGCCGGGCCCGAACCGCCGTGCCCGTGGCGGGAGAAGACCAGGGCCCGGCGGCCGGTGGCCGCCGCCAGGCGGGCCGGGAAGCGCCGCCACATGGCGATGCAGCCGAGGCCTTCGTGGAGGAGGACGAGCGGGGCGGCTCCGGAGTCGCCTTCGAGGACGGTGTATTCGACAGGCCCTCGGGATATCGCGATGGTGGGCATGAAGTGTCCTTGGTGTGAGGGCCGGTTGTCCGAAAGGAAGCGCCGGCCGTCGCCGGGAACCGATAATTGCGAAGGTCAATGGCGGCGTCAACTGCTTTATTTTTTCATGGGGTTGAGGCAACCGTTCCGAGGGGCGTGGTAAAATGCGGCAAAACTTGGAATATGTAATTCCCCCGCATGGATATGGAGGTTTGCCTCCATGGCGCGGCGGTGTCTTCCGCCACCGCAGGGCGGGGTCGGGAGGGAATGCCGCCGCCTGTTCCGCGGCCCGCCGAACGCCTGATCGAGCGCGGTGTCCGGCGCGGCCTCCGTCCCGCAGGTGCTCCGCATCCTTCCGCCGGACGGCCGAGTCCCGCCGCAAGCCCGTTGCGGCGACTGTGCCAGGACCCGTGCGGACGCCTGTCACCTGCGGTAGGACTGAGGCATGGTGAAGATCCTGATCTCCGCGGACATGGAGGGCGCCACCGGTGTCACCTGGCCGGCCGACGTGCTGCCCGGCGCCTCGCAGTGGGAACGGTGCCGCCATCTGTTCACCTCGGACGTGAATGCGGCCGTCGCGGGCTTCTACGACGGAGGGGCCGACGAGGTCGTCATCAACGAAGCGCACTGGGGGATGCGCAATCTGCTGCTGGAGAAACTGGACGACCGGGCCCAGATGCTCACCGGCAGGCACAAGAGCCTGAGCATGGTCGAGGGCGTGCAGCACGGCGATGTCGACGGCATCGCCTTCGTGGGCTATCACACGGGGGCCGGCACCCCGGGCGTCCTCGCCCACACCTACCTCGCCAACACCATCACCGGCGTCTGGGTGGACGGCGCGCGGGCGAGCGAGGGGTTGCTCAACTCCCTCGTCGTCGCGGAATACGGTGTCCCTGTGGTGTTGGTGACGGGCGACGACCTGACCTGTGCGGACGCCAAGGGATATGCCCCGCTGGCCCGTTCGGTGGCCGTCAAGGACTGTGTCTCCCGCTATGCGGCCGTCTGCCGAACCCCCGCGCGCACGGCCGCGGACATCCGCGCCGCGGCCCGGGAGGCGACGGCCCTGGCCGTGCGGTACGAGCCCGTCACCGGCGGCGGCCCCTTCACCGTCGACATCGAGTTCGACGCCGACCACCTGGCCGGGGCGGCGACGGTGATCCCGGGCGTCGTGCCCAGCGGCGAGCGCCGGGTCTCGTACACCACGGCGACCATGTACGACGGCATCCGCTGCTTCAAGGCGGTCACGACCGTCGTGTCGGCCGCGGTGGAGGAGCAGTATGGCTGAGATCACGACGGAAGAGGCGGTAGGAGCGGAGCAGGCGGACGCCCGGGCGGATGCCCGGGTGGACGAGCGCGCCCTCGACGAGGCGGTGCGCTTCACCTCCGATCTGATCCGCATCGACACGACCAACCGCGGCGCGGGCGACTGCCGGGAGCGGCCCGCCGCCGAGTACGTGGCCGCGGCGCTGAGCGAGGCCGGCATCGAGCCGGTGCTGCTGGAGAAGGAGCCCGGCCGGACGAACGTGGTCGCCCGCGTCCCGGGCACCGACCCGGGCGCCCCCGCGCTGCTCGTCCACGGCCACCTCGACGTGGTCCCCGCCGACCCCGCCGAGTGGAGCGTCCACCCCTTCTCGGGCGAGGTCCGCGACGGCGTGGTGTGGGGCCGCGGCGCCGTCGACATGAAGAACACGGACGCCATGGTCCTGTCGGTCGTCCGGGCCTGGGCGCGCACCGGCGCCCGGCCCCCGTGCGACATCGTGCTCGCCTTCACCGCCGACGAGGAGGACCGGGCCTGGACGGGCGCCGCCTTCCTGGCCGAGGAGCACCCGGGCCTGTTCGAGGGCTGCCGGTACGCGATCGGCGAGTCGGGCGCCTACACCTTCCACGCGGACGGCGGGCTGCGGCTGTACCCGGTGGCGGCGGGGGAGCGGGGCACGGCCTGGCTCAAGCTCACGGCGCGCGGCAGGGCGGGCCACGGCTCGAAGCCCAATGAGGCCAACGCCGTCACCCGGCTGGCCGAGGCGCTGGCCCGGATCGGCAGGCACCGCTGGCCGGTGCGGCTGTCCCCGGTCGTGCGCGCCGCCCTCGTGGAGATCGCCGCCCTGCACGGCATCGAGGCCGACCCCGGCGCTCCGGGCTTCGACGCCGACGCGCTGCTGGAGGAGCTGGGCTCCGCGGCCCGGCTCCTGGCCCCGACGGTCCGCAACAGCTCCAACCCGACGATGCTGGACGCGGGGTACAAGGTCAACGTGATCCCGGGGGCCGCCGTCGGGCACGTGGACGGGCGCGTCGTGCCGGGCGGCGAGGAGGAGTTCCGCACCACGCTCGACGGGCTCACCGGGCCGCACGTGGAGTGGGAGTACTACCAGAAGGGCACGGCGCTGCAGGCCCCGCTCGCCACCCCGCTGTTCGCCCTGATGCGGGAGGCGCTCGAGCGCTTCGACCCCGAAGGGCACGCGGTGCCGTTCTGCATGTCCGGCGGCACCGACGCCAACCAGTTCTCGCGGCTGGGCATCGACTGCTACGGGTTCGCCCCGCTGAAGCTGCCCCCGGGCTTCGACTACCAGGCGCTGTTCCACGGCGTCGACGAGCGGGTGCCCTGCGACGCGCTGCACTTCGGCGTGCGGGTGCTCGACCACTTCTTGATGAATGCGGCCTGACGAACGCAGCTTGCCGCACACGGCTTGACGAACACAGCGTGACGACCACGGCCTGACGGGCCGTTTCGAGGAGGCGTAACAGATCATGGTGTCCACGGCGCCCTACGGAGCCTGGCAGTCCCCGGTCGGCGCGGAGCTCGCCGCGTCGGCCGGCGGCGGACCCGACTTCGTGGGAACGGTCGGCGACGAGCTGTGGTGGGCCGCACCACGCCCGGCGGAGGAGGGCCGCTTCACCCTCGTGCGGCGGCGGGCCGGAGGGGCCGAGGAGACGGTGCTGCCCGCCCCCTGGAACGTGCGCAACCGGGTGCTGGAGTACGGCGGCCTGCCGTGGGCGGCGGTGGCCCGCGCCTCCGGCGGCCCGCTGGTGGTCTTCACCCACTTCGCCGACCAGCGGCTCTACGCCTTCGAGCCCGACGTCCCCGGTGCCGTTCCGCGGCCCCTGACCCCGCTGTCGTCGGTGGGGGGCGGGCTGCGCTGGGCCGATCCGGTGCTGCTGCCCGGCCGCGGCGAGGTGTGGTGCGTGCTGGAGGAGTTCACCGGCGAGGGGCCGTGCGACGTGCGCCGGCTGCTCGCGGCCGTCCCGCTGGACGGCTCCGCGGCACGGGACCGTGGGGCCGTCCGGGAGCTGACCGACGGCCGGAACCGCTTCGTCACCGGGCCGCGGCTCTCCCCGGACGGCCGGCAGGCGGCCTGGATCGCCTGGGACCACCCCCGGATGCCCTGGGAGGGCACCGAGCTGAAGACCGCTCAGGTCTGCGCGGACGGCCGGCTCGCGGACGCCCGTACGGTCATGGGCGGGCCCGAGGAGTCCGTGGCCCAGGTGGAGTGGGCCGAGGACGGCTCGCTGGTCGCGGCGAGCGACCGCACCGGCTGGTGGAACCTCTACCGCGTCGACCCGGCGACGGGGGAGAGCACGGCGCTGTGCCGCCGCGAGGAGGAGTTCGCGGGGCCGCTGTGGCGCGTGGGGACGCGCTGGTTCGCGCCGCTGCCGGGAGGGCTCGTCGCCGCGCTCCACGGCCGCGGCGCCGCGGTCCTCGGCGTCCTCGACCCCCGCAGCGGGGAGATCGCGGACGTCGCCGGGCCGTGGACCGAGTGGGCGCCGACCCTCGCCGTGAGCGGCACCCGTGCCGTGGGTGTCGCCGCGAGCCCGCACAGCGCGTACGAGGTCGTCGAGCTCGACGTGTGCACGGGCCGGGCCCGGACCGTCGGCGCCCGCCACACCGACCGCGTGGACCCCGCCTATTACCCCGAGCCGCTGACGCGCACCTTCGGCGGGCCGGGCGGGCGCGAGGTGCACGCCCACCTCTACCCGCCGCGCAACCCCGGCCACGCCGCCCCGGACGGGGAGCTGCCGCCGTACGTGGTGTGGGCGCACGGCGGCCCCACCGGCCGCACGCCCCTCGTCCTCGACCTGGCGGTCGCCTTCTTCACCTCCCGCGGCATCGGCGTCGCCGAGGTGAACTACGGCGGCTCGACCGGCTACGGGCGCGCGTACCGCGAGCGGCTGCGCGGGCAGTGGGGCGTGGTGGACGTCGAGGACTGCGCGGCGGTGGCCGCGGCGCTGGCCCGCGAGGGCGTCGCCGACCCGGCCCGGATCGCGATCCGCGGCGGCAGCGCGGGCGGCTGGACGGCGGCGGCCTCGCTCGCCGCCACCTCGCTCTACGCCTGCGGCACCATCCTCTACCCGGTGCTGGACCCGGAGGCCTGGACGGCGGAGGGCGGCACGCACGACTTCGAGTCGCGCTACCTGGAGTCGCTGATCGGCCCCCGCGAGGAGGTGCCCGAGCGCTACCGGGAGCGCTCGCCGCTGCACCGGGCGAGCCGGATCTCCGCGCCCTTCCTGCTGCTGCAGGGGCTGGCCGACCCCGTCTGCCCGCCCGCGCAGAGCGAGCGGCTGCTGGCGGCGATGGCCGGCCGCGGGGTGCCGCACACCTACATCGCCTTCGAGGGCGAGGGCCACGGCTTCCGCCGGGCCGCCACGGTCGTGCGCGCGCTGGAGGCGGAACTGTCCCTGTACGCACAGACCTTCGGGGTCGCCGCGCCGGGCATGGCGGCCCTGGAGCTCGTGACCTGACGGGCCGGAACCTCGCGCCCCGCAGGGGGTGGCCGCCGGGCAGCCGGGGGCCACCCCCCTATAGGCAAGAGCGTGAGGTTAGCCTAACCTAAGCCTTGCTCGTGCGCCCCCCGCGCACGGATGGAGCAAGGCGCCCCCTCCGTGCGGCCGTTCGATCCGGCCGGGCGGGTCATGTAAGGTAAGGCTTACCTTAGTTCGAATTGGGAATCGGGGGAACCGCAAGTGCAGGAGTCAGAACTCTCCGGCCGCGTCGCGCTGGTCACCGGCGCCGGCCAGGGCATAGGCGAGGCCGTGACCCGTGCCCTCGTCGCCCGGGGAGCGCGCGTCGCGGCCCTCGACTGGACCCCGGACGGGATCAAGGACCTGGAGGCCGAATTCGGCCGCGACAAGGTCACCGCCCACACCGCCGACGTCGCCGACAGCGCCGCCGTCGAGGCCGTCGTCGAAGAGGTCGAGGACACCCTCGGCCCCCTCGCCATCCTCGTCAACGTCGCCGGGGTGCTGCGCACCTCGCCCGTCGTCGACATCACCGACGACACCTGGCACCGCACCTTCGCCGTGAACTCCACCGGCGTCTTCAACGCCTCGCGCGCCGCGGCCCGCCGCATGACGGAGCGTCGCTCCGGCTGCATCGTCACCGTCGGCTCCAACGCCGCCGGCGTGCCGCGCACCAGCATGGCCGCGTACGCCGCCTCCAAGGCCGCCGCCACCATGTTCACCAAGTGCCTCGGGCTCGAGCTCGCCCGCAGCGGCATCCGCTGCAACGTCGTCTCGCCCGGCTCCACCGACACCGCCATGCAGCGCGGGCTGTGGGCCGACGAGGAGGCGCCCCAGCGCGTCATCGACGGCGACCCCGAGTCGTACCGCGTCGGCATCCCCCTCGGCCGGATCGCCGAGCCCGCCGACATCGCCGACGCCGTCGCCTTCCTCGTCTCCGACCGCGCGCGGCACATCACGATGCACGACCTCTACGTCGACGGCGGCGCCACGCTGCGCGCCTGAGCGCACCGTTGTCCGGGGCTCCGCCCCGGACCCCGGTCCTCAATCGCCGGACGGGCTCAAGGAATTTGAGCCCGTCCGGCGACTGAGGACACCGCGCGCAGCGCGGTGCGGGGGGTTGGGGGCGCGCCCCCAAGAAACGGCGAAAGGGCGGGTCAGGGGCACCGATGGCCCACAAGGCCGGCCCCCACCCGGACACTTCACGAAACACCACCCGGTGCGACCCACCGGAGGAACGGAGCAGTAAAGGTGACCACCGCTCACCACGTCGCGGATCGGCCGGGCGGCAGCGAGCCCGGCACCCCCGTCGGGGGTGACACCGTCGGCGCCGCGACCTCGCTCCTCGACGCCTACGAACCCGGGCGCGCCCGGTTCTTCGCCTCGCCCACCCGCACCCTCCTCGCCCACGGCGTGCGCGCCGAAGTGCCGCACGGCACCGCCCCCGTGGCGCAGCGCGTCGCCGAGACGCTCGCCGCCCGGGTGCTGGCCGGCGACGAGGCGCCGGTCGTCGTCGGCGCGGTCCCCTTCGACCAGGGCGCGCCCGCCGCGCTGGCCGTGCCCGAGGCCGTCCGCTGGGCGCCGCCGCTCGCCGAGGACCCCCTGATCGCCCTGCCCGCGGCCGCGCCCGGCGCCGCCCGCTGGGACGTGCGGCCCGTGCCCGAGCCCGCCGGCTACGGCGCCGCGGTCGCCGAGGCCGTCGCCCGCATGCAGCGCGGCGACTTCGCCAAGGTCGTCCTCGCCCGCACCCTGGAGCTGTCCTCCGACCGCGACCTCGACCTGCCGGCCCTCCTGCAGCGCCTGGCCCGCCGCGACCCGGCCGGCTACACCTTCGCCCTGCCCACCGGCCCCGGCCGCACCCTGCTCGGTGCGAGCCCCGAGCTGCTGGTCTCCCGCCGGGGCGGCACCCTGGTGGCCAACCCGCTGGCCGGCTCCACGCCGCGCAGCGCCGACCTCGCCGAGGACGTCCGCCGCGCCGCCGCCCTCCTGCAGTCGGAGAAGGACCTGCACGAGCACGCCGTCGTCGTCGACGCCGTCCGCGAGGCCCTCGCCCCGTACTGCCGCACGTTGCACGTGCCCGAGCGCCCCACGCTGGTGCGCACCGCCGCCATGTGGCACCTGTCGACGACCGTCACCGGCGAGCCGGCCGACCCCGCGGTGTCCGCGCTGGAGCTGGCCTCCGCGCTGCACCCCACGCCCGCCGTCTGCGGCACCCCGACCGCCACCGCGCGCGGCGTCATCGGCGAGCTGGAGCCCTTCGACCGCGGCTTCTTCACGGGCATGGTCGGCTGGGGCGACGCGAACGGCGACGGCGAATGGGTCGTCACCATCCGCTGCGCCGAGGCGGAGGAGCGCACCCTGCGGCTGTACGCGGGCGCGGGTGTCGTCGCGCAGTCCTCGCCGGAGGCCGAGACGGCCGAGACCGGCGCCAAGTTCCAGACGTTCCTGCAGGCTGTGGGGGTTGACCAGTGACCGAGACGACCGACGCTCCGGGCTATCCGGCCGAGTTCGCCGAGCGCTACCGCGCGGCGGGCTACTGGCGTGGAGAAACGTTCGGGCAGATGCTGCGCGACCGCGCGCAGGCCCACCCGGACCGGATCGCGATCGTGGACCCCGCCGGCGACGGGCGGCGCTGGACGTACGGCGAGCTCGACCTGCGCGCCGACCGGCTGGCCGCCGGCTTCCTGGCCCGCGGCATCGGCAAGGGCGACCGCGTCGTCGTCCAGCTGCCGAATGTCGCCGAGTTCTTCGAGGTCGTCTTCGCGCTCTTCCGTATCGGCGCCCTGCCCGTCTTCGCGCTGCCCGCCCACCGCGAGACCGAGATCCGCCACTTCTGCGCCTTCACCGAGGCCGCGGCCTACGTCATCGCCGACGTCAGCGAGGGCTACGACTACCGCGAGCTGGCCACGAAGGTCCGCGCCGAGGTCCCCGGCCTCAAGCACGTCTTCGTCGCCGGCGAGCCCGGCGAGCACACCGCGCTGGCCGGCGTCCCCACCGAGCCGGTGGCCGTCGAGAACGCCCCGGCCCCGCACGAGCTGGCCTTCCTCCAGCTCTCCGGCGGCTCCACGGGCGTGCCCAAGCTCATCCCGCGCACCCACGACGACTACATCTACTCGCTGTGGGGCTCCAACGAGATCTGCGGCGTGGACGAGAACAGCGTCTACCTCTGCGCGCTGCCCGCCGCCCACAACTTCCCCCTGAGCTCCCCGGGCACCCTCGGCGCGCTCTACGCCGGCGCCCGCGTCGTCCTCGCCCCCCGCCCCAGCCCCGACGTGGCCTTCCCGCTGATCGCCGCCGAGGGCGTCACGATCACCGGCCTGGTGCCCCCGCTCGCCCTCGTGTGGACCGAGGCCGCGGCGGAGACCCCGCACGACCTGAGCAGCCTTCAGGTCCTGCTGGTGGGCGGCGCGAAGTTCAGCGAGGAGGCGGCCCGCCGGGTGCGCCCGGCCCTCGGCTGCACCCTCCAGCAGGTCTTCGGCATGGCGGAGGGCCTGGTGAACTACACCCGGCTGGACGACCCCGAGGCCACGATCGTCACCACCCAGGGCCGCCCCATCTCACCCGACGACGAGATCCGCATCGTCGACGACGAGGACAACGAGCTGCCCGCGGGCGGGACCGGCCACCTGCTGACCCGCGGCCCGTACACCATCCGCGGCTACTGGCGGGCCCCCGAGCACAACGCGACGGCCTTCACCGCCGACGGCTTCTACCGCACCGGCGACGTCGTCCGGATGACGGAGACGGGCCACATCGTCGTCGAGGGACGGGCCAAGGACCAGATCAACCGCGGCGGCGAGAAGGTCGCCGCCGAGGAGATCGAGAACCACATCCTCGCCCACCCGGCCGTACACGACGTCGCCGTCGTCTCCATGCCCGACGCCTACCTGGGCGAGCGCACCTGCGCCTACGTCGTCCTGCGCGAAGGGGCCGGGACCGTCAAGTCGATCGCCATCAAGAAGTTCGTCCGCGAGCGCGGCCTCGCCGCCTTCAAGGTCCCCGACCGGGTGGAGTTCGTGACGGAGTTCCCGCAGACGGGCATCGGCAAGGTGTCGAAGAAGGACCTCCGCGCGGCCATCGCCGCACAGGTCGCCGCCGCAGCAGCAGCACAGCACTGAGAACCGAGAAAGGCTCACCGACCACCATGGCACTTCCTGCCATCGCCCCGTATCCCATGCCGCGGGAGGCCGACCTCCCCGCGAACAAGGTCGGCTGGACCGTCGACCCGAGCCGCGCGGTGCTGCTCGTGCACGACCTGCAGAACTACTTCCTCGACGCGTTCGAGGCCGGGGCGTCGCCCGTCACCGAGCTGCTCGCCAACGTCGCCGCGGTGAAGAAGGACTGCGACCGCCTCGGCGTCCCCGTCGTCTACTCCGCCCAGCCCGGCGGCCAGAGCCCCGCCGAGCGCGGCCTGCAGCAGGACTTCTGGGGCCCCGGCCTGCCGGACGACGAGCGCGCCAAGGCCATCGCCGACGCCGTCGCGCCGACGGCCGCCGACACGGTCCTGACCAAGTGGAAGTACAGCGCCTTCGTGCGGACCGACCTCGCGGAGCGCATGGCCGCCCAGGGCCGCGACCAGCTGATCATCGTCGGCGTGTACGCGCACATCGGCGTCATGATGAGCGCCTGCGACGCCTGGATGCGCGACATCCAGTCCTTCCTCGTCGCCGACGCCGTCGCCGACTTCTCGGCCGAGGACCACGCCATGGCGCTGCGCTGGGCTGCCGCCAAGTGCGCCGTGGTGACCACCACCGACCGGCTCTTCGAAGGGGCGTAACACCCATGGCACTCACCCTCGAACAGATCCGGGCCGACGTCGCCGACGTGCTCGGCGAGGACCCCGCCGACATCCCCGACGACGAGAACCTCGTCGACTACGGGCTCGACTCCGTCCGCATCATGACCCTGGTCGAGCGCTGGCGCCGCGACCACGGCACCGAGGTCACCTTCGTGGCCCTCGCCGAGCAGCCGGCCATAGAGCAGTGGGCACCGCTGCTGGGGGCGGGGACGTGAACGCCCGCACCCTCGACCGGGCGGGGGCACTCCCCCTGACCGGCACCTCCGGCGCGGGACGGTCCCCCGCGCCGGAGGGCCTCCCCCTGACCGCCGCCCAGTCGGGCATGTGGTTCGCCCAGGCCCTCGACCCGGGCAGCCCCGCCCTCGGCACCGCCGAGTACCTCGAGATCCACGGCGACATCGACCCCGCGCGCTTCGCCGAGGCCCTGCACCGCACCGTCGGCGAGGCCGACGCCCTGCGGGTGCGCATCACCGACACCCCCGGCGGCCCGCGCCAGCTGCCCATCGCCGTCGAGGCCCCCGGCCACGGCTTCCCGCTGCACACCGCCGACCTGCGCGACGAGCGCGACCCGGACGCGAGCGCCCTCGCCCGGATGCGCGCCGACCTCGCCGAGCCCTTCGACCTGGCGCGCGGCCCGCTCTTCTCCCACGCCCTCTTCCGCGTGGGCGACGAGCGCTGGCTGTGGTACCAGCGCGTCCACCACGCCGTCCTCGACGGCTACGGCTACTCCCTCGTCGCCCGCCGCGTCGCCGAGCTCTACACGGCCCTGGCCACCGGCGAGGACCCCGCCCCGAGCCCCTTCGGCCGGCTCGCCGACCTCGTCGCCGAGGACGCCGCCTACCGCGAGTCCGCCACGCGCACCCGCGACCGCGCCCACTGGCTGACGGTCTTCGCCGACCGCCCCGAGGCGCCGAGCCTCGCCTCCGCGGGCCCCGCCGCGCGCCCCGCCCTGCCCTCCCGCAGCCACCTGCGCGCCACCGCGCACCTCGCCCCCGAGGCGACCGCCAGGCTGCGCCGGCTGGCCGCGTCCGTGCGGGCCACCTGGACCGACGTCCTCTTCGCCGCCCAGGCCCTCTACGTCGCCCGCGCCACCCGCAGCGAGGACGTCGTCCTCGGCCTGCCCATGATGGGCCGCATGGGCTCCGTCGCCCTGCGCGTCCCCGGCATGGTCATGAACGTGCTGCCGCTGCGCATGACCGTCACCCCCGGCACGACCTTCGCCGAACTCGTCCACCAGGCCGTCCTCGGCATCCGGGCCGCCCGCCGCCACCAGCGCTACCGCTACGAGGACATCCGCCGCGACCTCGGCCTCCTCGGCGAGGGACGGCCGCTCACCGGCCCGCTCGTCAACGTCATGCCGTTCGACTACGGGCTGACCTTCGCCGGCGCCCGCTCCGACGCGCACAACCTCGCCCCCGGCCCCGTCGACGACCTCACCGTGGGCATCTACGACCGCGCCGACGGCAGCGGCCTGCGCATCGACTACGACGCCAACCCCGCCCGCTACGGCCAGGACGAACTCGGCGCGCACCAGGCCCGCTTCCTGGACCTGCTGACCCGCCTCGCCGAACGCGACCCGCACCTGCCGCTCGGCGGCCTCCCGCTGGCCACCGACGCCGAGCGCGAACAGGTCCTCACGGAGTTCAACGACACCGCGACCGCGGTGCCGCCCACAACCCTCATCGGCCCCGTGGAGGCCCGCGCCGCCCGCACCCCGCACGCCACCGCGCTCGTCGACGGCGACCGGTCCCTCAGCTACGCGGCGCTCAACGCCCGCGCCAACCGCCTCGCCCGCCACCTGCGCACGCTGGGCGTCGCCCCGGGCACCCTCGCCGCCGTCGCCCTGCCGCGCTCCACCGAGCTCGTCGTGGCCCTGCTCGCCGTCCTCAAGGCGGGCGGCGCGTACGTGCCGCTCGACACCGCGGACCCGGCCGTGCGCCTGCGCGGGACGCTGGACACCGCCGCACCGGTGTGCGTCCTGACCGACCGCGCCGGGGCCGCCGCCCTGCCCGCCGGCGCCGCGCCCGTCGTCGTGCTCGACGACCCCGCGCTCGGCGAGGCGCTGGCCGCGCACCTGCCCACCGACCCCGGCCGGGCCCTGACCCCGCAGCACCCCGCGTACGTCCTGCACACCTCCGGCACCACCGGAGCCCCCAAGGGCGTCGTCGTCCCGCACTCGGCCATCGACAACCGGCTGCGCTGGATGCAGGCGCAGTACCCGCTCGCCCCCGGTGACCGCGTCCTGCACAAGACCCCCGTGGGCTTCGACGTCTCGGTGTGGGAGCTGTTCTGGCCGCTGCGCGAGGGCGCCACCCTCGTCCTGGCCGGGCCCGGCGCCCACCGCGACCCCGCGGAACTCGCCCGCACCATCCGCGAACAGGGCGTCACCGTCACCCACTTCGTGCCCTCGGTGCTGCAGCTCTTCCTCGCCGCACCCGGCGCGGCCGCGTGCACCGGCCTGCGGCACGTCTTCAGCAGCGGCGAGGTCCTGCCGCGCGCCACGGCCGAGGACTTCCACCGGCTGCTGCCCGGCGCCGCCCTGCACAACCTCTACGGCCCGACCGAGGCGGCCGTCGACGTCACCCACCACACCTGCCGGCCGGGCGCGACCGGGCCCGTCCCCATCGGGCGGCCCGCCTGGAACACCCGCCTCTACATCCTCGACGCGGCCCTGCAGCCCTGCCCGCCCGGCGTCCCCGGCGAGCTCTACCTGGCGGGCGCCCAGCTCGCCACCGGCTACCTCGGCCGGCCGGACCTGACGGCCGAACGGTTCGTGGACGACCCGTTCGCGGAGCCCGGCGCACGCATGTACCGCACGGGCGACCTCGCCCGCTGGCGGGAGGACGGCGAGGCCGAGTACCTCGGCCGCACCGACCGCCAGGTCAAGCTGCACGGGCGACGCATCGAACCCGACGGCGTCGAGGCCGTCCTGCTGGCCGACCCCCGCGTGCAGGCGGCCTGCGCCGTCGTCCGCGAGGACCGGCCCGGCGACCGCCGCCTGGTCGCCTACGTGACTCCGGTCTCGGCGGATGCCGCCGCCGAGACCGGCACCATCCCGCGGCCCGCCCCGGACGCCCTGCGCGAGTCGCTGGCCGCGCAGCTGCCCGAGGCCATGGTGCCGGGCGCCGTCGTGGTCCTGGACGCCTTCCCCACGGGCCCCAACGGCAAGCTGGACCGCGCGGCACTGCCCGCGCCCGGCCCGCAGGCCGATGCCGGGGGCCGGGCCCCCGCCGGGCCCTGCGAGGAGACCCTGACGCGTCTGTTCGCCGAGGTCCTCGGGCTGCCCCACGTCGGCGTCGACGACAGCTTCTTCGCCCTGGGCGGCACGTCGCTGCTCGCGGTCCGGCTCGTCGCCCGCGTCCGGGACGTCTTCGGCGAAGGCCTCGGCGTCACCGGTGACTCCGCCGGCGGAGCGGCGGACGACGGGGAGGACGGCCCGTTCGCCATGGGCACCCTCTTCCGGGCCCCGACCCCGGCCGCCCTCGCCCGCAGGCTGGACGGCCCGGACGGCACCGCGGACACGGACGGCCCGGACGGCGCGCTGCTGGAGCCCGTGCTGCCGCTGCGCGCCACCGGCAGCCGTACGCCGCTGTTCGCCCTGCCCCCGGCGGCGGGCCTCGGCTGGTGCTACGCGTCGCTGCTCGCCGGCCTCGGCCCCGACCAGCCCCTCCACGCGCTCAGGTCCCGCGGGCTGGCGCCCGGCGAGCCGCTGCCCGCGACGCTGGAGGAGATGGCCGCGGACCACGCGGAGCGCATCCGGGAGATCCAGCCCCAGGGCCCCTACCGGCTGCTGGGCTGGTCGGCGGGCGGCGTCCTCGCGCACGCCGTCGCCGTACGGCTGCAGGAGGCCGGGGAGAAGGTCGAGCTGCTCGCGATGCTCGACGCCTACCCCGCGGCCGCCGCGTTCGAGAAACAGGCCGTCCTGGGCGCCCTGCTGGACATGGCGGGCTGCGCGCACGGCGACGGCGCCCCGCTCACCCGGGACGGCGTCCTCGCCGCCCTGCGCGCCGACGGCGGCGCCTTCGCCGCGCTGACCCCGCGCACCCTGCAGGCGGTGGTGGACGTCGCGCTCGGCACGACGGCCCTCGCCGGGCGGCACCCGCACCGCGTCTTCGACGGCGACGTGCTGTTCTTCACGGCCACGGGTACGGCTACGGCCACGGGTGCGGCCGGGGCTGCGGGAACGGCCGCGGACGGCCCGGGCGCACCGGGTGCACCGGGCGCGGGATCCGTGACGCGGGAGGCGTGGCGGCCCTACGTCACGGGTAGGGTGATCAACCGCGATGTCGCCTGCCCGCACGCGCACATGACGCAGCCGGGGCCGGCCGCGGAGGTCGCCGAGGCGGTGACCCGCCACCTGGGGGAGAGCTGATGCGCGTGAGCGACGGGCCGGGCACCACGCCCCGGGTCCTCGGCGAGGACTCCCTTCCGGGGGTGTGGACGCCCGGCCCGCCGCACGTGTGGCTCCTGCGGACCGACCGGCCCCTGCCCGGCCCCGCGCAGGACCCGGAGCGCATCCTCGACGCCGGGGAGCGGGCGCGCGCCGCGGCGTTCGTGCGCGACCTGCACCGCGAGCGCTACGTCGCCTCGCACACCGGGCTGCGGCTGCTCCTCGGCGCCTACCTGGGCACCGACCCGGCCGCGGTCGCGCTCGTGCGCGAGCCCTGCCCCGGCTGCGGCGGGCCGCACGGCCGCCCGGCCGCCGCCGACGCCCCCCTGCACTTCAACCTCTCGCACGCGGGCGACCTCGCGCTCATCGCCTTCGCGGACACGCCCGTCGGCGCGGACGTCGAGGAGGTGCAGCCCGCCGCGACGGCCCGGGAGCTGGCGGGCGTCCTGCACCCGGCCGAGACCGCGGAGCTGACCGCGCTGCCCGCGCCGTTGCTCCCGGAGGCCTTCGCGCGCTGCTGGACGCGCAAGGAGGCCTACCTGAAGGGCACCGGCACGGGCCTGTCGGAGAACCCGTCGGTGACGTACGTCGGCGCGGGGCCCGTTCCGGCCTCGCCCGCCGGGTGGGTGCTGGAGGACGTCCCCGCGGCGCCGGGTTACGCCGCGGCCGTCGCGGTCGCGGTCGGGGGCGCGGCGACGAACGCCCCGCGCTGAACGGGGCGCGGGGCGCATTCCGGGGGCGTGCAGTGGTGAACGGCTGAATAAGCGGCGCACGGCCCGAGGGTATTCATCTGAATTACCTATAGCCTGACTGTTCCGCGGAGGGTCATGATGCGCGTCGGGGGGAACCATGCCGACCTCTGCTTCGATCATCTTATGCGTCTTCGGGGGCCTCATGGTCCTCATCTCCCTGCTCGGCAGCGGATTTTCCGTCAGGGAAATCTCCTTTCCCCGGATCAGTCCCGTGATCCGGTCCACCGCGGCCCTCCTCGGGGCCGGACTCGTGGTGACGAGCATTGTCCTGATGGAGAACGGGAATTCCCGCGGGGGCCCGCCCGGGACCGTGGTGGCGACCACCACGCCGCCGCCCTCGCCGCAGCCCTCGCCGCCGTCCGTCCCGCCTTCCGCGCCGCCCTCCACCGGCCGGCCGCCCGGCACGCCGGCACCGCCACCACCGCCGTCGCCCGCACCGCCCACGGCACCGGCCCCGGGATCCACCCGCTCCGCGACGGCAGCCCTGATCGAGCGCGTGCCCGACGCCATCCGTCCCAGCTGCTCCGACGGCGACGCGTCCAAGTTCCCGCCGTCCGTCGTCGCCGTGGTCGCCTGCACGCCGCCCGGCGGATTTCCGGTGATCTACGCCCAGTTCGTGGACGGCATCAGCATGAGCGGCGCCTATGACAGGCTGACCGGAAAGGCCACGGTCACGCAGGACGCGTGCGGCCCCTCGGTCCCGCTCGACGGGCGGCAGAGGTACAAAGTCGGCGGAAAGACCGTGGGCGACCTCACCTGTTACGGGACTTCCGACGGCGACGCCTATCTCACCTGGTCCAGCGAGGACCTGAACATCATCGCGGAGGCCCACGCCCCCCTCGCCTCGTACGGGCGGCTGTGCGCCTGGTGGATGACGGCGGGACCGCTGCACGGCGCGGGCGCGGGCACGGCCGCGTGAGAAAGCGGGAAAGGAGAATGGTGAATTCTTCCCGGGAATTGCCGGAGCCGTGATGCGCGGAGCCGCCGATTTCGTGCTGGAGGTCAGCGGCGGTCCCGGCGGCCGGTACACGGTGGCCGTCTCCTCACCGGCCGGCGAGGGGAGCCTCTCCGTCGCCCTGGACACCGACGCCATCGGCGCCCGCCTCGCCGACCTCCAGCGGGCCGTCCTCGCCTCCTCCGTGACACCGCGCGCGGCGGCGCTCGGCCTGGAGCGTCCCGTGCGGGAGGTCGGGGAACGGCTCTTCCGCGCCGTGTTCGACGGACGCCTGCGCGGGCTGTACCTCGCCAGCCGACAACAGGCCGGCGAGCGCGACGAGGCGCTGCGCGTGGTCCTGCGCATCCGCGCCCCCGAACTCGCCGCCCTGCCCTGGGAGCTGCTCTACGACGACGAGTCCGGCGAGTACCTGTGCCTGCGCCGGCCCCTCGTCCGCTACGTCGACCTGCCCGAGCCCCTCGCCCCGCTGCGCTCCGAACCGCCCCTGAAGATCCTCGGCATGACCTCGCTGCCCCGCTCCCGCGCACCCCTGGGCGCGGAGAGCGAGCGGGCCGCCCTGTCCGTCGCGCTGGGCCCGCTGACCGAGCGCGGGCTGGTCCACCTCGACTGGGTGCCCGGCCAGACCGCGGACGACCTCTCCCGCAGGCTGCTGCGGGGCTGCCACGTCCTGCACTTCATCGGGCACGGCGCGTACGACCCGCAGCGCCACGAGGGCATGATCACCCTGGCCGACGCGGACGGGCGCGAGCACCACCTGCACGCCACCGCCCTCGCCTCGCTCCTCAGCGTGGCCCGGCCCCGGCCGCAGCTGGTGATCCTCAACAGCTGCCAGAGCGGCATGGGCAACGCCGAGGACCTCTTCTCCAGCACGGCCGCCGTGCTCGTGCGCACCGTACCGGCCGTCGTCGCCATGCAGTTCGCCGTCACCGACAAGGCGGCCACCCGCTTCGCCGCCTCCTTCTACCAGGCGCTGGCCCAGGGCCGCACCGTCGACGAGGCCGTACGGGTCGGCCGGATCGCCCTGATCGTCGACAAGGACGACAGCCTGGAGTGGGCGACCCCGGTGCTCTACCTGCGCGGCGGCGACGCCCGCCTCTTCGACATGCCCGCCGCCCGGGCGGAGGCCGGACCGGCCGTGCCGCTGCCCGGCGCGGGCCCCGTACCGCCGAAGCCGCCCACGCCCCCGGCGGCAGTGGACGGCCCGCCCGCGGCACCCGGCGGCACACCGGCACCGCCCGGCGTCCCGCCCGCGGCGCCCGGCGCGGTGATCACCTCGCGCGTCCTCGACACCCGCCAGTGGGTGCACGCCCTCGCCTTCCACCCCGACGGCAGACGGCTGGCCACCGGATCCCGCAACCGGGTCAGGGTCTGGGACGCCCTGACCGGCAACCGGATCTGGGAGCAGCCGGTGGGCGGCTGGCTCTCGTCCGTCTTCGCCGCCGCGTTCAGCCCCGGCGGCCGCCGCCTGGTCACCGGGGGCGCCGACAGCACCGTCCGCATCTGGGCCTCCTCCAACGGCGAGGAGCTGCTGCGCCTGCGCCACGACCACGTCGTCTTCGGCGTGGCCTTCAGCCCCGACGGCTTCCGCGTCGCCTCCGCCTCCGCCGACCGCACGGTCCGGCTGTGGGACTCCACCAGCGGCGACACCATGCTGCGCATCACCCACGACCAGGTCGTGACGGACGTGGCCTTCAGCCCGGACGGCGCGCGCCTCGCCTCGGCCTCGGCCGACCGCTCCGTACGTCTGTGGTCGCTCGGCGGTGACGCGCTGCTGCGCCTGCGCCACGACCACGCGGTCAAGGCCGTCGCGTTCAGCCCCGACGGCGGCCGGCTGGCGACGGCCGGTGACGACGGCTGCGTCCGCGTGTGGGACGCCGGCAGCGGCCACCAGCTCCTGCTCGTGCGGCACGGGGACGCCGTGAAGGACGTGGCCTTCAGCCCCGGCGGCCACTGGCTCGCCACGGCCTCCGCGGACCGCACGGCGGGCGTGTGGGCCGTTGCGGACGGCACCCGCGCCCTGCGCGTGCAGCACCATCACACCGTCTTCTGCGTGGCGTTCGGCCCGGACGGCGACTGGCTGGCCAGCGGCAGCGAGGACAGGACGGTGAAGCTGACGCCGGTGCCGGGGGAACGCGGATGAGCCCGGCGGGGAGGCCGCCGGGCCCACCACAGGGGGACCGGTGCAGGGGGACCGGTCCCGGGGATCAGCGCGGTGCGGTGCAGATCGCGACCGCTCTGATCGTTTCGGCGCCCCCGCCCGCGGGGTTGGTGTTCGTACCGCGGATCACCCAGCCGTTGCCCTCCTGGAACGAGTCGGTGAAGAAGATGCGGATGCCGCTGGTCTTCCCTCCACCGCCGCTGGGCACCCGGCCGGCCGGGCAGGCCACGAAGGTGCGGCCGTTGGTCTGCGGCGCCACGGAGAGGGCGGGGCCCTCCACCTGGTCGAATCCACCGATCTCCGGCCCGTCCTCGGCGAATTCCCGTGCCTTGTCCGATGCGGCGACGGGCTTGTCGTCGGCGGCGTTCTCCGCCGAGGCCGTGGTGACCAGGCCGCCCGTGAGGGCCGCGACCGCCGCCATGGCGAGGATGATGGTGCGCTTCATGCCGACCTCCTGTGTCGTGAAGCCGTGGGCCGCTTCCCGAGGGATGCGGAAGCTCCGGATCCACAAGCTACGGAGGAAGGAGTGATCGAGTGCAGGGAGCGATGGTGGGTACTTCCGGGGCGCGCGGAAGTGCAGCCGCTTCCGTGGAATGGCTGACGCCCGGGGGCGGTGGGGCACCCGGTGCGCATGAGCCAACTGCTCGCTGCCGTAGGCCCGTTTCCCCTGCGCGGCTCTTGCACCGGCGCGCCCCGGAAGTACCCCCCGCGCCCCTCGTGTGGTGGATGCCCTGCTTGTCCCGTTCGCGGGCACGCTGAGTGACTCAGCACACGGTCGTGCAGCACGCGCTAACAGCCGGTACGCGCACCGGACGGCATCAGGCAGAGGGGGCTCCCGTGCCCGACCCCATCACGATCAGCATCGAACCGTACCAGGAGGGCACGGCGACGGACTCGTCCCTCGCCGGCGACCTCGTCGGCCTCCCCGCCGTCCGCGAACGCATCTCCGGACCCCGGTCGGCCGTCGCCGACTTCCGGCTCCTGGAGAAGGACGCCGGCGCCGACGCGCCGTTCCGCGCCGTCGTCCACGACCCGGACGCCTACCGCTCGGTCGAGGTCACCGGCCGGCTCGGCGACCTGGCCGGGGCGACCGCGCGCTCGGTGCGGTTCCGGCCGCTGCCCGGCCGCGAGGAGTTCGACCGGGCGGTCGAAGCGGTGCGCGCCCACGCCGAGTTCGGGCCGCAGCTGGCGGCCGACGGCGCGCTCGCCTACCGGCCCATGCCGCCGCTCGCCGACGTCACCCACGCCGACGGCACCGTGGACCGCGTCGTCACCGTCGGCCTGCGCACCCCCGGGAGCGACGTCAAGCACCGCATCGTCGGGGTCCGCACGAAGGACGGCACGGTGATCCCCGCCCCCGAGGGCGTCTCCGCCCCCTCCGCCCTGGACTGCGTGACCATCCCGCCCGCCGACAACTGCCCCGACCCGTCGGGCGGTCCGCGGGCCGTCCGCGTCAGGGTGCGCCGCGGGGCCACCGAGCTGTGGAACCTGGTGGTCAACCGGCCCAGGACCTCCTCCGGCGTCAACGGCTCCGGCGTGGAGCTGCGGTTCGTCGACCACAAGGGCGAGCGCGTCCTGTACCAGGCCCACGCGCCGATCCTCAACGTGCGCTACACGAACGACCGGTGCGGCCCCTTCCGCGACTGGGCGAACGAGGAGGTCTGCTTCAACGCGACGGGCTCCGACCCGGTCGGCCCGGGCTACCGCCTGTGCACCTCGGCGCCGCGCACGATCCTCGACACCCACAGCGACCAGGGCAACTTCCGCGGCGTCGCGTTCTTCCACGACGGCTCCGCGCTCCGCATCGTCAGCGAGCTCGCCGCCGGCTGGTACCGCTACGTCACCGAGTGGCGGCTCGCCGACGACGGGACCATCCTGCCGCGCTTCGGCTTCTCCGCCGTCACCAACCCGTGCACCTGCCTGGCCCACACGCACCACGTGTACTGGCGGCTGGACCTGGACGTCGGGGGCTCGACCGCCAACCGGGTGGACGAGTTCGACGACGCCACCGGCTGGACGCCCGTCCGCCTGGAGACCCAGCGCACCCGCAACCCCGCCGGGCACCGGCAATGGCGCGTCGTCGCCCCGGCGACCGGGCGCGGCTACGCCCTCGTGCCGGGCGCGAACGACGGCACGGCGGACGCCTACGGCGTGGCCGACCTGTGGGTCCTGCGCTACCGCGGCACGGAGATCGACGACGGGCAGCCCTCCGACACGCGCGCCCACATCGGTGACTTCGTCAACGGCGAATCCGTGGACGGGCAGGACCTCGTGGTCTGGTACGGGGCCCACTTCTTCCACGACGAGGCCGGTCCGCCGCCCCCGTCGCACGTCGTCGGCCCGGACCTCCGCCCGGTCGTGGTGTGATCGCGGCTCCTCCCCGGGGCGGTGGCCGGACCGTACGATGAAGCGGTGTCCGATCACCAGACCGCCGGCGCCCGCGCCCGCGTCCTCGCCGAGGGGCCGCGGGTCGCGATCCGGGCCGTCACGCCGGAGGACGGTCCGGAGTTCACCCGCCTGGTCCGGGACAGCGCGGACCTGCACCGCCCGTGGCTGTCCATGCCCACCACAGAGGAGGGCTTCGCGCAGTATGCCGCCCGCTTCGACGGGGAGCAGCGGGCGGGCTTCCTCGTGTGCCTGCGCGACTCCGGGCGCCCGGCCGGCTTCGTCAACATCAACAACATCGTGCGCGGAGCCTTCCTGTGCGGCGCGCTCGGCTACGGCGCGTTCGTGCCGTCCGCCGGGCGCGGCCTCATGAGCGAGGGGTTCGGGCTCGTCCTGCGCCACGCCTTCGGCCCGCTGGGCCTGCACCGCCTGGAGGCGAACATCCAGCCGGGCAACACGGCGTCACTCGCGCTGGTGAAGCGGCACGGCTTCCGGCTGGAGGGCTTCTCCCCGGATTTCCTCTTCATCGGCGGGGCGTGGCGCGACCACGAACGCTGGGCGATCACCGCGGACATGCCGCAGGAGCACCAGGATTGAGACCGGACCGCCGGGGCTGACCCCGGACCACCAGGGTTGAGAGAGGTTGCCGTGCCCACGACCATCCGACGCGCCGTGCTGTCCCTGCCCGCCGCCCCGCTCGGCGCGGAGGATCCGCTGCCGTCCCTGCGCACGGCCGCCGACGTCCACCGCATCGACGCCGAACAGCGCAGGGCCCTGCCCGCCGACATGGCCCGCCAGGCCGGCCACGCGCCCCTGCGGTCCCTGCTGCCCGTGCGCCGCCGCGACGGCTACTCCCGCAGGCGCACCCCCGCCGATCTCGAGGCGATCGTCATCGAGAACGACCGGCTGCGCGCCACCGTCCTGCCCGGCCTCGGCGGGCGCGTGCACTCCCTGGAGTACAAGCCGACGGGCCGGCAGCTGCTCTACCGCAACCCCGTCCTGCAGCCCGCCTCGTTCGCCCTGAACGGCGCCTGGTTCTCCGGCGGCATCGAATGGAACATCGGTGCGACCGGCCACACGACGCTGTCCGTGGCCCCGCTGCACGCGGCCCGCGTGCCCGCTCCCGACGGCGGGGAGATGCTGCGCCTGTGGGAGTGGGAGCGCCTGCGCGACCTGCCGTTCCAGGTCGACCTGTGGCTGCCCGACGGCTCGGACTTCCTCTACGTGGGCGTGCGCGTCCGCAACCCCCACGACCGGCCCGCCCCGGTCTACTGGTGGTCCAACATCGCCGTCCCCGAGGAGGCGGGCACGCGCGTGCTCGCGCCCGCCGAGGCGGCCTGGCGGTTCGGCTACGAACGCAGCCTGAGCCGGGTCCCGGTGCCCGGGTGGGACGGCGCCGACCGCACGTACCCCCTGAACAGCACGCACGCCTCCGACTTCTTCTACGACGTGCCGGGCTCGGAGCGCCGCTGGATCGCCTCCCTCGGCGCGGACGGCCACGGCCTCGTGCAGACCTCGACCGATCTGCTGCGCGGCCGCAAGCTCTTCGTCTGGGGCTCGGGCCGCGGCGGCCGGCGCTGGCAGGAGTGGCTCACGGAGCCGGGCACCGGCGGCTACGCCGAGATCCAGGCCGGGCTCGCCCGCACCCAGCTGGAGCACGTGCCGCTGGAGGCGGGCGGCGCGTTCGCCTGGCTGGAGGCCTACGGGCCGCTGGCCGCGGACCCCGCCATCGTGCACGGCGGCGACTGGGCGGCGGCCCGCGGCGAGGCGGCCGCCCGGCTGGAGGCGGCCCTGCCCCGTGCCGACGTGGACGCGGCGTACGCGGCGTGGCGCCCGTACGCCGACGCCGAGCCGAAGGAGAGCCTGCACACCGGCTCCGGCTGGGGCGCCCTGGAGGCCGAGCGCGGGCACTACGACCTGCCGGGCACGCCCTTCGCGCCGGAGACGCTGGGGGAGGAGCAGGAGCCCTGGCTGGAGTTCCTGCACCGGGGGGAGTTCCCGCGGCCGGACCGGAGCCTGCCGCCCGGGCCCTCGCTCGTCTCGCCCCGCTGGCGCGAGCTGCTGGAGACCATCGGCGACGGAGACCTCTGCGGCGCCTACCACCTCGGGGTCGCCCGCTGGCACACCGGCGACCGCTCGCAGGCCGTCCGCGCCTGGGAGGCTGCGGGCGGCCTGTGGTGGGCGAAGCGCTGCCTGGCCTTCGCCGACGCCGAGGACGGCCATCCCGAGCGCGCCGCCGACCGCTATCTGGAGGCGTTCGGCGAAGCCTGCGGGGAGCGGCGCGAGAACGCCTCGTGGACCGCCGCCATGGCCGCGCTCGGCCGCGAGGCGGTGGAGGCGCTGCTGGCCGCCGGCCGGGCGGACGACGCCTCGGCCGTGCTGGACGGCCTGCGCCCGGACCTCCGCGAGCACGGCCGCTTCCGGCTGCTGCGCGCCCGGGTGCTGCTCGCGCAGGGGGACGCCGCGGCCGCGCAGGAGGTCTTCGACGGCGGCTTCGAGGTGGAGGACCTGCGCGAGGGGGACGAGTCCCTCGGCGAGACCTGGTACGCGATCCAGGCGCGGCTGCTGGCGGGCGAGGGGCCCGTCACCGAGGAGATCCGCGCGCGGGCGCGGGCCCGGGCGCTGCCCCGGCCGTACGACTTCAGGATGCGGCCGGTCCCGTAGGCCTCCCGCGCCGCCCGGCCGTCCCCGGCGGCCGGGCTTTCTGGACCGTTCATTCTTGACCGAACGTTCTCGAATCCGCTACGGTCAACTCATGGCCAGGACCAAGGAATTCGATCCGGATGCCGCGCTCCAGTCGGCCGTCGAGCTGTTCTGGCGGCGCGGCTACGAAGCGACGTCGATGGCCGACCTCGTCGGTCACCTGGGCATCGCACGGGCCAGCCTGTACGCGACGTTCGGCAGCAAGCGCGAGCTCTACCTCAAGGCGCTGCAGCGCTACAGCGAGCAGCACAGCCCGCGCATCGCCGAGGAGCTCTCGCGCCCCGGCCCGGCCCTGCCGGCCGTGCGGAGGCTGGTGACCCGCTTCGCCGACGAGGCGGCCGACGACGAACTGCGGCGCGGCTGCTTCGTCACCAACACCGCCGTCGAACTGGCGCCGCACGACCCCGCCGCCGCCCGCGGCGTCGAGGAGAGCTGGCTCGCCCTGGAGGCGGCGCTCACCGCCGCGCTGACGCGGGCTCAGGAGCAGGGCGAGCTGCCCGCCGGCCGCGACCCCGTGGCCCTCGCCCGGATGCTGCTCGTCCTGATGCAGGGCATGCGGGTGGTCGGCAAGGCGGTTCCCGGCCGGGCCCGCCTCCGGGACGCGGCCGCGCAGGCCCTCGCCCTGCTGGAGTGAAGCGAGGCGAAGGTGACGGACTCCTGCCGCTCTTCCGGACCGCTGCCGCCGTCACGGCATCTCATGCAACACAACCGCCTTGATGCGACCCATTGCTTAGGAGTGTCGACATGACCGCACGTTTCACCGGCCGGACCGTCCTCGTCACCGGCGGTGGTACGGGAATCGGCCAGGCCATCGCCCTCGCCTTCGCCCGGGAGGGCGCCCGGGTCGTGGTCGCGGGCCGCAGGGAGGAGCCGCTGAAGGAGACCGTGGCCTTCGTGGAGGCGGAGGGCGGCGAGGCCGTCGCCGTCACCGCGGACGTGACCCGGGCCGAGGACGTGCGGGCCCTCGTGGAGCAGACCGTCGCGCGCTTCGGCAGCCTCGACGTCGCCGTGAACAACGTGGGTCTCGCCGTGCCCCCGGCCAAGGTGGCGGACGTGCCCGAGGAGGACTTCGACCGGATCGTCGAGACCAACCTCAAGGGCGTCTGGCTGTCCATGAAGTACGAGATCGGGCACATGCGCGCCAACGGCGGCGGCGCCATCGTGAACATCGCGTCCAACGTGGGCGCCCACCGCAGGAAGCCCGGATTCGGCGCGTACACGGCCACGAAGGCGGCCGTCTCCGCCCTGACGCGCAACGCCGCGCTGGACCACATCGCCGAGGGTGTGCGGATCAACGCCGTGAGCCCCGGGCCCGTCGAGACGCCGATGTCCTCGCGCCCCGGCGAGTCCTCGCTCGACAAGGCCGAGCGCATGAGCCGCGAGGTGCCGGCCGGCCGCGCGGGCACCCCCGACGAGATCGCGTCCGCCGTGCTCCACCTCGCCTCGGACGAGGCCGGCTACACCGTGGGCGCCGACCTCGTCCTCGACGGCGGCGTCACGGCCTGACGGCCTCCGCCTGCTCTGTCTGCTCCGCCGTCCCGGCCAGCTCCGGGGCGGCGGACTGCGCCCCGGCCCCGTCCTGCGCCGCGTCCTGTGCCCCGGTCTGCGCCGCGGGGCGGCGGGCCGTCAGCCACACGTAGACGAGGATGCCGGCGAAGAGGAACAGCACGCCCTGGTAGACGGCCGCGTACCCGGCGCCCGCCACCAGCCAGAAGGAGAAGGCGAACGCGCCCAGCGCGAGCGCCATGTCACGGACGAAGCGGCCGGTGCGGACCTTGTCCCGCTGCCCCGTGAGCAGGAAGTACACCTGCGCGGCGGCGGCCAGGAGGTACGGGACCGTCGCGGAGAACGTCGTGATGAGGACCAGGATCTCGAAGACCCCGCCCACGCCCGAGGTGTAGTTGACGACGGTCAGCAGCGAGGCGAGGACCGCGGCGGCGAGCACGCCGAACGTCGGCACCCCGCGCTTCTTCTTCCCGAACGCGGCCGGGAACAGCCCGTCCTGCGCGGCGGCGTAGGGGGCCTGGGCGCTCATCAGCGTCCAGCCGTTGAGGGCGCCCACGATGGAGATCACGGCGCAGAGGGCGATCAGCGTGCCGCCCCAGTGGCCGCCGAACATCACGTCGACCGCGTCCGAGAACGGCGCCGTGGACTCCACCAGCTTGTCGTGCTCGACGGTGCCGAAGACCGAGACGGTGCCCAGGAGGTAGACCAGCGCCGCGCCCACGGTGCCCAGGACGCTCGCGCGCCCCACGTTGCGCTCCGGGTCGCGGACCTCGCCCGCGCTCATCGCGGCGGACTCCACGCCCACGTAGGAGTAGAGCAGGATCGCGGCCGACGCCGTCAGCCCGCCGGTCCAGTTGCCGTCGGAGGTGGTGAACGAGCCGAGCTTGTCCGGGTCGAAGAAGAACAGGCCGACGACCGCGACGAACAGCAGCGGCACGAACTTCATCACCGTGGAGATCATCTGGACCGCGCCCACCCAGCGCGTACCGGCCAGGTTCGCGAGCGTGGGCAGCCACAGCATCGCCAGCGCCATGGCGAGGTCCCCGGCCATGGAGCCCTTGCCGGTCATGACGTGCAGGTAGCCGACGCCGGCCACGGCGAGGGCCGCGTTGCTCACCCACGTCATGGTCCAGAACGACCAGGCGGACAGGAAGCCGGCGAAGTCGCCGAAGGCCTCGCGCGCGTAGACGTACGGGCCGCCGGTCTTCGGATGGCGCTCCGCGAGGCGCCCGAAGACCAGGGCCAGGGCGATGGCGCCGACGGTCAGGACGCCGAACGCCAGCAGGCTGACCGTGCCGAACGGGGCGACGGACGCGGGCAGCAGGAAGATGCCGCCGCCGATGATGTTGCCCATGACCAGGGCAGTGGCGGTCGGGAGGCCGAAACGGCGGGTGTGCGTGCCGTCGGTGTCGTGCATGAGGGGGTGTGCCTCTCGGTCCAGCGGGCAGGTTCGCCAGGATGTGCGACACGACATGGTGACCGGAGCTGGGCAGTCCGCAAAATCCTTTGTTTTTGTCCCGCCGCCCCCGCCCGGCGGCCGCAAATGGTGCTGCGAGACGGGCTCCGGGCCGTGATTCGTCCAGCCGCCCCCGGACCGGCCGCCGCCCCCGCCCCGCGGGGGCCGCGCCCGCCCGGCCACGGCCGAAGGACGTCACCCGCCCGCCCGTGTCGGCCCGCTCCGCACCCCCTGATCTGCGAAGGTGGACGGGGGCGGCAGCAGGCGGCCCCGGTGCCGTACAGGCGCTGCCGCCCGGTGCACACGGCGCGGCGGTCGGAGGTACGGACGGATGCAGGTCAGCTTTCCCGTGCTCCCGGCCGGCACCGTGCCCGAGCGCGGGCTGCCCGTGCTGCCGGAGCTCGCCGCGCGCCTCGCGCAGGCCGCCCGGGACAGCGCGCCCGAACCGGTCGGCGGAGGGGACGCCCTGCGCGCCGCCGCCTGCGGCTACTGGGCGCGCCGCGGCCTGCCGACCGCGCCCGAGCACGTCGTCGCCGCGCCCGGGGCCCAGCCCCTGCTGCTCGCGGTCCTCGCGGGGGCCGGCGGCGACGTCCTGCTCACGCGCCCGTGCGCCGCCTGGTACCCCCCGCTCGCCCGGCTCGCCGGCCGCCCCACCTACCACGTGCCCGTGCCCGCCGAGTGCGGCGGCGTGCCCGACCCCTTCGCGCTGCTGGAGACCGTGCGCCGGATCCGCGCCGAGGGCGGCAGGCCGCGCGTGCTCGTCCTGTCGGTCGCCGACGACCCCACCGGCTCGGTCACCCCGCCCGAGCTCCTGCACGAGGTGTGCGAGGCGGCCGTCGGCGAGGAGCTGACCGTCGTCAGCGACGAGACCTGGCGCGACATGCGCCACGACCCCGGCGGAACGGTCTTCTTCGGACCCGCCGAGATGTGGCCCGACCACGTCGTCGTCCTCACCGACCTGGCCGGCGGCCTCTTCCCCACGGCCTGGCCCGCCGCCGTCGCCCGCTTCCCGGCCGGGGGGCGCGGCCCGGTCCTGCGCGCCCGGGTCACCTCCGCGCTCGCCGCCGTACGGGCCGAGCTGGCACCGCCCGTCGCCGCGGCCGCCGCCTACGCCCTCGACGAGCCCGGGCCGGTCCGCGCCCGGGCCGCCGCCGCGGTCCGGATCTACGGCGCCCTCGCCGGCGCCGCCCACGAGCACCTCACCGCGGCCGGCGTCCTCAGCCGCCCCTCGCAGGCCGGGCCCTACCTCTACGCCGACCTCGGCGAGCTGCGCGCCGCCCTCGCCGGCCGCGCCATCACCGACTCCGTCGAGCTCGAGGCGCACCTCAGCACCGCCCTCGGCCGCCCCGTGCCCGGCGGCCACCGCTTCGGCGACGCCCCCGACGCCCTGCGGGTCCGCATCTCCACCCCGCCCCTCCTCGGCGACACCGACGAGGAGCGGCAGCGCGCCCTGGACGCCCCGGACCCGCTGGCCGCGCCGGGGGTCGCCGCCGCACTGACCAGTTTCGGATCGGCCTTCGGCCGGCTCGCCGGCGGCTGACCTACCGTGGCCGGTCGTGCGGGACCCGGCGCACGCCACGCCAGGACATGCCGCACCGCCCCGGTTCCCCAGCGATTGGAGCCCCCTCGATGACCGAACAGACCGAGCGCCCTCTCGCCGAGCCGCGCCCGCTCGGTGAGCTCCGCATCTGGCCCAAGTCGTTCGCCGACCGCCTCACCGCGCCCCTGCCGGGCGTGCGCGCCCTCGCCCGGCTGGCCCGCGAGGGGCGGCTGCGGCCCGGCGCCGAGGCCCTGCGGGAGGTCGCCGCGCTGCCGGTCGAGCCCGGTCCGCTGCCGGTCACCGACGCCGCCACGACCGCGGTCACCTGGGCCGGGCACGCCAGCTGGGTCGTGCGCACCGGCGGTCTGACGGTGCTCACCGACCCCGTCTGGTCGCGCCGGATCCTCGGCACGCCGCCCCGGCTCACCCCGGTCGGGGTCCGCTGGGAGGACCTGCCGCCGGTCGACGCGGTCGTCATCAGCCACAACCACTACGACCACCTCGACGCGCCCACCCTCAAGCGGCTGCCCCGCCACACCCCGCTGCTCCTGCCGGCCGGGCTGGCCCGCTGGGCCCGGCGGCGCCGCTTCACGCACGTCACCGAGCTCGACTGGTGGGAGGCCGTCGAACTGCCCGGCCCGGCCGGCCCCGTCCGCTTCGACTTCGTCCCGGCCCACCACTGGAGCAAGCGCACCCTGACCGACACCTGCCGCTCGCTGTGGGGCGGCTGGGTGATGACCGCCCCCGGCGGGCAGCGCGTCTACTTCGCGGGCGACACCGGCTACGGCCACTGGTTCGAGCGCATCGGCCGCCGCTACGACGGCATCGACCTCGCCCTGCTGCCGATCGGCGCGTACGACCCGCGATGGATGCTGGGCACGGTCCACACCGACCCGGAGGAGGCCGTCGCCGCCTGCCAGGACCTGGGCGCCCGGGCGATGGCCCCCATGCACTGGTCGACCTTCATCCTCTCGGCCGAGCCGCCGCTGGAGCCCCTGCGCCGCGTCCGCGCCGCCTGGGAGGCGACGGGCCGCCCGCGCGAGGACCTCTGGGACCTGCCCGTCGGCGGGTCCCGGATCCTTCCCGGGGCCCGGACCGTTCCGGGGTGGCCGGGCCCGGCGCCCTCCTCCCGGAGCGCCCGCCCCCTGACCCTGCCCGGCAGCGACCCGGCCGGGGGCGCGCACGGAGGTCCTACGGCCGCGCCTCGATGACGTGGACGCAGACCGGCACGCCGTACTCCGGGTGCGTCGTCTCCCGGTCGTGCCGCATCCCCAGCTTGCGCATGACCGCCGCGGGGGCCTCGTGGCCGGTGCGGTGCACGCCGACGACCCGGGCGAGCCCGCGGTCGCGGAACGCGAAGTCCAGGACGGCGCGCGCGGCCTCGGTGGCCAGGCCGTCGTCCCAGAAGGGGCGGCCGAGCCGCCAGCCGATCTCCACGGCCGGGCGCAGCTCGGGCAGTTCGGCGGGCACGGACAGGCCCGCGAAACCGGCCAGCCGGCGCGACCGGCGCACCTCGACGGCGAAGAGGCCCACGCCGTGCTCGTCCCACCCCTGTTCCCAGGCCGCGACGGCGGCCGCGGTCCGTTCCCGGTCGTGCACCGAGCCGTCGCCGGTCCAGCGCATCACCTCGGGGTCGGCGTTGACGGCGGCCATCGGCTCGACGTCGGCCGCGCGCCAGCGGCGCAGGGTCAGGCGGGGCGTGAGGAGCGTGAGTGGGGAGGCCATGGCGGCATCCTGCCCAGCGCGGTGCCGATTACCCGGCCCCTGCCGGTCGGCCGTCCGGGGAGGTGCCGGCGGCCCGGGGGACGGGCCTTCAGACCCGGCGCCCGAGCTGCGCGAGCAGCAGGGTCTGCGCGTCGGCGCCCGGCGGCGGCTCCACCGGCTCGGCGAACAGGCCGGTTCCCGCCAGGCTGTCGATGTACGGCTCCACCTCGCGCCGCGTGAGCTCCACCAGCGGCCCGGGCAGCCGCTCGTCCGCGCCGATCGCGCGGGAGAGGTCCCACGCGTGGACGACCGCGTCCGCCGTCATCTGCGAGCAGTACCCGCGGGTGTCGGACGGCCCGGAGGACAGCTCCACCGTCCGCTCCAGGGCCCCGGGCGCGGAAAACGCCTCGCGCGCGGCGGCCTCGGCCGCGTCCCAGGCGGCCACCGGGTCGTCCCCCAGCTGGTCGCCGTCCAGCGCGTCGCCGACGTCGTCGATGGACCGGCCCTCCAGCAGCGGCGGTACCCACAGCTGCTCCACGGCCAGATGGTTGACGAGGTCGCGCACGGACCACTCGGTGCAGGGCGTCGGTTCGTCCCACTGGCCGGGGCGGACGGCGTGCACGCGCTCCGTGAACAGCGCGAGCGCCTCCCGGTGCCGGTTGAGCAGCGTCGCATCGGTCATGGGCCCATTGTCGGGGCGCGGCGGCCCGGGCGCCCGCCCGGCGGGTCCGGGTGGTGGGTCCGGGCGGTGGGCCCGGTGGGTCGGGGTGGTGCGTCCGGGCGGCGGTCCGGCGGCGTCGTACCCCGCCGGCGGGGTACACGTGGGCCATGCGGAAGATCGTGAGTTCCTGGGACCGGGCGGCGTTCCACGCGGTGGCGTCCCGGCACTGGCCCGGCGGCGACCGCGTCCTGCCCCGCCTGTCGCGCAGCGCGGACCACGGGCTGCTGTGGTTCGGCATGGCGGCGGGCGCGGCCCTGGCCGGCGGGCGGCCCGCGCGCCGCGCCGCCCTGCGCGGGGTGGCGTCGCTGGCCGTCGCCTCGGCGACCGTGAACACGGTGGGCAAGCGGTCGGTGCGGCGGCTGCGCCCGGTGCTGGACGCGGTGCCGCTCGTACGGCAGCTGTCCCGGCAGCCCTTCACGACGTCGTTCCCCTCGGGGCACTCGGCGTCGGCGGTCGCCTTCACCACGGGCGTCGCGCTGGAGAACCCGGCGTGGGGGCTGGCCCTCGCGCCGCTGGCGGCCTCGGTGTGCTTCTCGCGCGTCTACACCGGTGTCCACTATCCGGGTGACGTGCTGGTGGGGGCGGCGCTGGGCGCGGGCGCCGCGTTCGCCGTGCGCGGCGTCGCGCCCACCCGCGCCCAGCTCGCGCCCCCGGCCCGGCCCCGGGCGGACGCCCCGGCCCTGCCGCGCGGCGAGGGACTGGTGGTGGTCGTCAACGCCGGGTCCGGGCAGCGGGCGGCGGGGGTGCGCACCGATCCGGTGCAGGAGGTGCGCTCGGCGCTGCCGCTCGCGGAGGTCACCGGGTACGGCCAGGACGGCGGGGACGAGGGAGGGGGAGGGGACCTCGGGAAGGCGCTGGAGTCGGCGGCGCTCCGGGCCCGGGAACTGGACGGCGCCCTCGGCGTGTTCGGCGGCGACGGCACCGTCAACGCGGCCGCCGCCGTGGCCCGGCGCCACCGCCTGCCGCTCGCGGTCCTGCCGGGCGGAACGTACAACCACTTCGCCTACGACCTGGGCATCGAGTCCCTCGCCGACGCCTGCCGGGCCGTGGAGGCCGGGGAGGCCGTGGCGGTCGACATGGTGCGGATGCGCACGGGCGGCGGTCAGGAGGCGGGCTGGTTCCTCAACACCTTCAGCATCGGCGCGTACCCGGAGCTGGTGCGCGTGCGCGAGCGCTGGGCGCCGCGCACCGGGGCCTGGCCCGCGGGCGTGCTGGCGGCGGTGCACGTGCTGCGCACGGCGCGGCCGCTCCGGCTGGAGGTGGACGGCAGGCGGCGCCGGCTGTGGATGCTGTTCGCGGGCAACTGCACCTACCGCGGGCTGGGTCTCGCGCCGGTGCGGCGGCACGACCTGGCGGACGGCGTGCTGGACGTCCGTACGGTCTCGGGCGGCCCGCTGGCCCGCACGCGGCTGCTCGCCGCGGCGCTGGGCGGCGGCCTGAAGCACTCGCCGGTGCTCAGGACGGCCCGGGTGCGCAGCCTGCGGATCAGCGGCATCCGGCCGGGGACGCACCTGGCGTACGACGGTGAGATCGCGCCCGCGCCGGGCGAACTGACGCTGCGGAAGGAGAACGAGGCGCTGGTGGTGTACCGCCTCCCGACGGAGTGAGGGGCAGGGGGCAGGGTGTTTTGAAATACGAGACGGCACTCTCGAAATCCGAGACGAGGATCTACGGTGCTGTCATGGCTGACGACGACACCACCCTGTACACCCATGGCCACCACGAGTCGGTCCTGCGCTCGCACACCTGGCGCACGGCCGCCAACTCCGCCGCGTACCTGCTGCCGGAGCTGGAGCCGCACCTGGAGATCCTCGACGTCGGCTGCGGGCCGGGCACCATCACCGCCGACCTGGCCGCCATGGTCCCGCGGGGCCGGGTCACCGGCCTGGACGCCGCCGAGGAGGTGCTCGGCGCGGCCCGCGCGACGGCCGCCGCCCGCAGGCTGACCAACGCCGACTTCACGGTCGGCGACGTCCGGGCCCTGGACTTCCCCGACGGGTCCTTCGACGTCGTCCACGCCCACCAGGTGCTCCAGCACGTCGGCGACCCCGTGGGCGCGCTGCGCGAGATGCGCCGCGTCTGCCGCCCCGGCGGGCTCGTCGCCGTCCGCGACGCGGACTACTCCGCCATGACCTGGTACCCGGCCGTCCCCGGCCTGGACGACTGGCGGGACCTCTACCGGCGTGTCGCCCGCGCGGCCGGCGGCGAGCCCGACGCGGGACGCCGCCTGCTGTCCTGGGCCCGGCAGGCGGGCTTTGCCGACGTGACGGCCACCGCGAGCGCCTGGTGCTACGCCACCGAAGAGGAACGCTCCTGGTGGAGCGGGCTGTGGGCGGACCGCACGACCGCCTCCGCGTACGCCCGGCTCGCCGTGGCCGGCGGCCACGCGGACCGGGCCCGCCTCGACCGGATCGCCGCGGCCTGGCGGGAATGGGGCCGCCGCGAGGACGCCTGGTTCGCCGTACTGAACGGCGAACTCCTGTGCCGCGCGTGAACCGCCCCGCACCGTGCCGTGCGGCCAACTAGCCTTGTTCCCATGAACATTCTGGGGACCTCGCTACGGGTGTGCGTCGATGATCTGGACCACGCGATCGGTGTCTACGAACGCCTGACCGGTGCCGAAGCGCTGCGCTTCCACCGCGGCGGCGTCGCGGTGGCCGCGGTCGGCTGCTTCTTCCTCATGAGCGGACCGGAGAAGGAACTGTCCATCCTGCGCAAGATCACCGCCACGATCGCGGTGACGGACGTCGAGGAAGCACTGGACGACCTGGAGTCAGTGGGCGCCCAGATCATCGCCGGCCCCGTACCCACCCCGATCGGCCGCAACCTGGTGGCCCGCCACCCGGACGGCTCGGTCTTCGAATACGTGGACCGCAAGCAGGGCTGAACGGAACCGAACGCCATTACAACGCCATTACCTGGGCGGTAATCGACCCTCCCTGCCGCACCCGGCATCGTGAGGGGCACGTCCTCCCGGGCCGGCGCACTCCGGCCCGGGGGTGCGGGAGTCCCCTTCGGCACCCGCTGCCCGGCGTCAGAGGTCACGGCATGAGGGTGACCAGCAGGCGCGCGGTTTCCGGGTCTGCCGGGAGGAACGTTTCGACCGCCAGTTCCGAGACCGTCACGTCCATCGGCGTGTTGAACGTCGCGATGGTCGAGACGAAGGAGAGGGTGCGGCCCGCGTGGTCGATCACCATGGGAAGGGCGAAGGGGGCTTCGTTCTCCCGCCGGCGCGCAGGGCGAGCTCCAGCTGGCTGATGCGGCGCCGCTCCCGCCACTCCCGCAGCAGCGGACCCACCCCGGGGGCGTCCACGTCAGTCGTCATGATCCGACCGTAACGCGCCGCCACCGGGGCACCTCACCCCGGTCGGGCGACCCCGGTGGGGTCACCCAAGGTCGAGCGCGTTGGGCAGCCCCATCCGGTAGCGGATCGCGTCCTCGGTCTTGAACAGTTCGAGCTCCGGGGCCCGGTAGAGCGGGGTGATCCTGCACCGCTCCGCCCGCGAACCCGCCGCGTCCAGCAGGGCGTTGACCGCGGCCCGTGCCGCGGCGTTCGCGCCCTCCATGGTCGCGAGGTCGATGTCGGTGGCCACGTAGTCCCCGCACAGGAAGAGGTTGGGGATCGCCGTGCGCGCCGCGGGACGGTTGTACCAGGTGCCGGCGGGGTGGATGAGGAGCTGTTCGTCGTTGACCGGGCGGGGGCCGCCGATCTCCACGGCCGGGTCCAGGAACCAGGAGTGGAGCTTCGCGTCGCTCAGGATCGTGCGCCTGGTGTCGTTGAGCCCGGCCTTCATCTGCGCCCACACCTCGCGCGCGACCTCCTCGCGCGTGCACTGCTTGGCGGTCCTGCCGTAGAGGATGCCGGGCCTGTCCCACTCGGAGACGTCCACCGACAGGCAGTCCGCGGCCGCACCGTCCCCGTAGTCGGCCCGGAAATCGCGCCCCGACCAGTACTGCGCCTGCCCGACGGAGGTGATCGACCAGGGGGAGTCGATGTGGTTGACGTGCCCGTGCAGGACGGGCGTGGGCTCCGTCAGATAGAACTGGATGCCGGTCATCCAGTCCGTCTGCAGCTTGTCGCAGCGCGCCAGCTGCGGGTCGGCCGCCCGCACCTGGGCGTTCCAGGTGGTACGGGCGTGCTCGACGGGCATCGCCGAGACGAAGTGGTCGGCGGTCACCGACTGCTTGGCGCCGGAGGCGTCCTGCACGACCGCCTCGGTGATCCGGCCGCGCGCGATCCGCAGATCCCGTACGGCCCAGCCGATCCGGAAGGTGACGCCCAGGGAGCGGAGGTGGGCGACCCACGGGTCGATCCACGCCTCGTTGGTGGGGGCGTTGAGCACCCGGTCCGGCTCGCCGTCCGCGCCCCGCCCCAGGGCGTTGAAGAGGAACGCCTCGATGCACGTCGACACCGTCTTGGTGCTGGCCACCTCGGCCTTGGTGGCCACGATGTTGCGGGTGATGCCGATGGCCAGCAGCCGCTGGTAGTTCGGGGACATCTTCGCGGCGCGGATGAACTCCCACCACGGCACCCGCTCCCACGCGCCGGTCCGCCGCGCGTCGCAGCTGGTGAGCCAGACGAGCAGCCTGCTCGCGAAGTAGACCGTCTCGTGGACGGGGATGTTGCCGAAGGCGTCGAGGAAGCCGGCCAGCGCGCGGCGCAGGGCGTCCGGGGTGAGCAGCGGCGGCGGCTTGCCGACCGTGCGGAACGGCAGCCGGATGTCCTCGTGGCCGGTGCGGGCCAGCATCACCTCGGTCGAGGCCACGAGGTTGTCGTGGCAGCCGTTGGGGTTGCCGGGGAAGGGGATGCGGCGCATCGTGTCCGGCAGGTTCTGGTAGAAGCCGGGGAAGAAGCGGAAGCCGTGCTCGCCGGGCAGGGCCTTGCGGCCGCCCCGCGCGCTGCCGGGCACGTCCATGCTGCGGGCCTTGCCGCCGGGCGCCTTCTTCTCGTACACGGTCACCTGGAAGCCCCGCTCGGCGAGTTCGTGCGCGGCCGTGAGCCCCGCGACGCCGCCGCCGAGCACGGCGACGCTCGGGCCGCCGCCGGATCTGCGGGCGCCCGCCCCGGCGGGTCTGGCGCGCGGTGCCGCCTCCGCCCGCCCGCCGAGCGCGGCCGTGCCGGCCGTCGCCGCGACGGCCGCCGCTCCGCCGATGAAGTTCCTGCGCGTGCTGCCCGTACCGTCCATGCCCAGCCCCCTGCTGCCGGTGACGCGTCACGTCCGGCGCAGGAGCATAGGAGCGGCACGTCGTACCCGGTAGTACATGTCCGACTCACCGTGCGCCGCGGCGCACATTGGCGCGAAAGCACCCCTGCCCCGTGGGACGCTTGAGTCACCGGCACCCGGCGCGGGCACACCCCGGGCAACCACTACGGCTCACTACGGCACTCCCCACGGCACCCACCACGGGACCCACCCACGAAAGGGACAGTCATGGCCGTCGAACCGCTCTCGCAGAAGGACGTCGAGGAGCGCCTCCAGGAGCTGCCCGGCTGGACCACGGACGGCGAGCGCATCAGCCGCACCTACCGCTTCGACGGGCACTTCCAGGCCGCCGCCATGGTGATCCACATCGCGCAGATCCAGGAGGAGCTGGGGCACCACTCGGATGCGACCCTGGGCTACAACACCGTGTCGCTCAGCGTGAACACGCACAGCGCGGGCGGCAAGGTCACCGGCCTGGACGTCGAGCTGGCCCGCCGCATCGAGGCCGTCGCCCCGGGGCACGGCGGGCGCTGACCGCGGTCCTGGGCCTACGGCGGGGGCTGACGCGCCCCCCGCCCCGGCGGGCGCTGACCGCCGTTCAGGTGAGCCCGCGCGCCTGCCGGAACCGGGCCAGGCCCTCTTCCAGGGAGACGACCGGCTCCGGGTAGTCCAGGCGCGCCCGCTCCCCGGCCGGCAGCCGCCACGGCCGGTGGACGGCCCGGCCCGGCACGCCGGCCAGCGCGGGCACCCAGTGCCGCACGTAGGCGCCGTCGGGGTCGAAGCGGTCGGCCTGGGCCAGCGGGTTGAGGACCCGGTGGGGGCGGGTGTCGCTGCCGGTGCCCGCCACCCACTGCCAGTTGAGCTGGTTGTCGGCCACGTCCCCGTCCACGAGCAGGTCCAGGAAGTGCCGGGCGCCGTGGCGCCAGTCCAGGTAGAGGGTCTTCGTCAGGAAGCTCGCGGCGATCAGCCGGGCCCGGTTGTGCATCCAGCCCTCGTGGGCGAGCTGCCGCATCGCCGCGTCGACGAGCGGATAGCCGGTCAGGCCCGCGCGCCACGCGGCGAGCTCCGCGGGCGCCTCGCGCCAGCGGTCGTGCCGGGGCCGGTAGTCGCGGCGGGCCGTCTCCGGCCGGGCGGCCAGCATCTGATGGTGGAAATCCCGCCAGGCCAGCTGCCGTACGAACGCCGCGGCGCCCGCGCAGCCCCCGGCGGCCCGCTCCCGGGCCGACGCGACGAGCTCCACCGGAGAGAGGCTGCCGAAGTGGAGGTGCGGGGAGAGACGAGAGGTCGCGTCCCCCGCAAGGTCGTCGTGGCGGTCGGCGTAGCGCGCGAGCCCGCCGCGCCGCCAGGCGGCGAGCCGGCGGCGCCCCTCGCCCTCCCCGCCGCGCGGCAGCCCGGGCGACGCCGCGCCCCGGGCCAGGGCGGCCGCCGCGGGCAGCGGCTCCGAGGCCGCCTCGGGCAGCCGGACCGCGCGCGGGGCGGGCAGCACCGGCCGCAGCGGCTCGGCCGACCAGCGGCGGAAGTACGGGGTGAACACCGCGTAGTGGTCCTTGCCGGCAGGCAGGACGGCGCCGGGCGGCACCGCCGTGACCACCGCGTCGTGCACCCGCAGCACCCGCCCGTCCGCCTCCAGAGCGGACCGCAGCCGCTCCTCGCGGCGCAGGGCGTACGCGCTCACGCCCGCGGCGACGTGCACCTCGCCCGCACCGGTGGCGGCGGCCAGCCTGCAGGTCTCCGCCACGACCTCGCCGCTGCGGACCACGAGCCGCCCGCCGCGGGCCCGCAGCCCCTCGTCGAGCGCGGCGAGGCAGTCGGCCAGGAACGCGGCGCGGTTGGGCACGGCGAAACCGGTGGCGGCGATGCCCGAGTCCACGACGAACAGCGGGACGACGTGCGGCGCGCTCCGCAGGGCCGCGGTGAGCACGGGGTTGTCGTGCAGCCGGAGATCGGAGGTGAACAGGGCGACGGACACGCCGGCGTCCCGGTTCGCCGCGCTTTCCCGTCCTCGGCCGCTACGTCCATCCACGCCCATCCCGTGATTGTCCGTCCGGCGCCCCGCGGGGGCGGGGCGGCAGGGCCGTCACGACCAGGGAATGTTGCGCCAGGGACTGGCCGGGTCGCCGAGGAGCAGGCGGTGCGCGTTCACGGCGGCGTCGTGTCCGGAGACGGCGGCGCGCGGGTCCCCTGCGTGCGGATGCCCTGCGTACGGGTTCCCCGCGTGCGGATGCCCTGCGTACGGGTTCCCCGCGTGCGGAACCCCCGCGTACGGGTTCCCGGCGTGCGGGCCCCCTGCGCGAGCGTCCCCGGCTCCGGACCCGAGGGCGGCGCCCAGCAGGAAGCCCGCGGAGAAGGCGGGCCACGACGCGTACGTCCTGCGGGCGGCCTCACCGGCCGTCAGGACGACCCGTTCCGCGTCGGCCGGGGAGCACAGCCGCGCGGACAGCCCCAGCCGGGCGAGGACGACCGCGCACGCGAGGCCGTGGGCCACGGTGGAGCCGACGCGCCGGCCGGGCTGCAGCACGGCATCGCGCACCAGCTGTTCCTCGGCCGCGGCTATGCGCGTGACGGTGGCGTCCAGCGCCTGCACCTCCGCTGCGCCCGCGGCGCGGTGCGTCAGCACGTGGGTGACCGCCTCCCGCCACTGCGCGGTCGCCGGCGCCCCGTCGGCGGAGTGCTCGGCGAGGCCCTCGCGGGCCCGCAGCGCGAACTCGGCCTCCCGGTCCGCCCCCTCCCCGGCGAGCAGCCGCTGCGTCAGGTGCCACCAGCCGGCGGGATCGGCGACGCCCCACGTGCCGTACAGGGTGACGCGGTCCTCGTCGTAGTCGCGGTAGACGCCGCCGAGCTCGTTCCAGGGCACGCCGTCGCGCACGGCGAGGGGCGCGCCGCAGGCCAGACCGTGGGCGAGCGGGCCGTGCAGGGGGCCCGTGTACAGGGACAGCAGGAGGCCGGGCACGCGCGGCGGCGCCTCGGCACAGACCTCCAGCCAGGCCTCCCGGTCCAGCGGGGTGGCCGGGACGACCGCCGCGGACGGGTGCCCGGGGTTCACCGCCAGGTGCCACTTGTCGTGCGGCCACTCCAGGGCCAGTTCGTCCAGCGTGGTGCGCTGGAGGACCCGGTCGGGGCGCCAGGGCGGCAGCGCGCCGCGGGTGAGCACGGGCAGGCAGCGCTTGCCCGAGGCCGGGTCGCGGTACGGCACGAGCGGTGCGGGCGGCACCAGCCCGTCGGCCTCGGCCCGGCCCTCCTCCATGTACAGCTCGGCCACCGCGAGGGCGCCGAGCTGGCCGTCCCAGTCCCCGTGTGCAGTTGCGGCCTGCAACTGCGCCTCGATGTGGGTCGGCGGGGTCCAGGGCGTGGGGAACATGGACATGACCCTATAAGCGGCCCGCAGGGGCGCCGGCCCGGGCCGCCACCCCTGCGGCACCCCGGGGGCGGGATATCGCGGGGTGGTGTTACCGGAGGGCGCTAGATGTCGAACTCGTCCGGGTCCGGGCCCAGACGGGTGCCGCTGTCCAGCGCCGCGATCGCCGCGAGGTCCTCGGCGTCGAGGGAGAAGCCGGCGACGTCGATGTTCTCGCGGATGCGGGAGGGCGTCACGGACTTGGGGATCGCCACGTTGCCCAGCTGCAGGTGCCAGCGCAGCACGACCTGCGCCGGGGTGCGGCCGTGCTTCTCCGCGACTCCCGCGATGACGGGTGCGGAGAGCAGGTCCTTGCCCTGGCCGAGCGGCGACCACGCCTCGGTGGTGATGCCGTGGCGCTCGTGGAAGGCGCGGAGCTCGGCCTGGGGCAGGAACGGGTGGAGCTCGATCTGGTTGACGGCCGGGACGACGGTCGTCTCGGCCAGCAGCCGCTCCAGGTGCGCGGGCTTGAAGTTGGAGACGCCGATCGCCCGGGCGCGGCCGCTCGCGGCGATCTCCTCGAACGTGCGGTAGATGGTGAGGTAGTCGTCGCGGACGGCGCGCGGCCAGTGGATGAGGTACAGGTCGACGTAGTCGAGCCCGAGCCGCTCGAGCGAGGCGTCGAACTCGCGCAGGACGCCCTCGCGCGTCCAGGTCTCGGCGGCGTGGTTCCACAGCTTCGTCGTCACGAACAGCTCGTCGCGCGGGATGCCCGAGCCGGTGAGGGCCTTGCCCGTGCCGGTTTCGTTCTCGTACACCGCCGCCGTGTCGATGCTGCGGTATCCGGCGGCCAGGGCCGTCTCGACGGCGGCCGTCGCCTCGGCGTCGGGGACCTGCCAGACGCCGAAGCCGATCCGCGGCATCTCGACGCCGTTGTTGAGGGTGACGGTGGCGGGGAAGGCGGAGGAACCGGAGGAACCGGAGGAACCAGGGAAGGGTGCCTTGCTCACGGGTGCTCGTTCCTTACGTTCGGAGAAAGCGGTACGTGCTACTCCACTTGTGAACGAGTGTAGCTACCACGCTATTCCCCGGAGGTCGTCGGCGGTTTCGCCGCGCGGGGGCCGTTGTGGTGTTACCTGCGGTACAGCGCATCGACCTCGCGTGCGTACGCCGCCTCGATCGCCTTCCGCCTGAGCTTCAGCGACGGGGTCAGCAGGCCCTCCTCCTCGGTGAACCGGGCGCTGAGGATCCGGAAGGTCCGGATGGACTCGGCCTGCGAGACGAGGGTGTTCGCGGCCACCACGGCCCGCCGGATCTCGGCCTCCAGGTCCGCGTCGCGCAGCAGCCCGCCGGGACCCGCCGGCTCCTTGCCGTGCAGGTGCAGCCAGTGCGCGACCGCCTCCTCGTCCAGCGTCACCAGCGCGGCCACGTACGGGCGGTCGTTGCCCACGACGACGCAGTGGGCGACGAGCGGGTGGGCCCGTACGCGCTCCTCCAGGGCCACCGGCGACAGGCTCTTGCCGCCCGACGTCACCAGGATCTCCTTCTTCCGCCCGGTGATGGTCAGATAGCCGTCCCCGTCCAGCCGCCCCAGGTCGCCCGTCGCGAACCAGCCCTGCTGCAGCACCGCGCCCGTCGCCCCCGCGTCGCCCAGGTATCCGGCGAAGACCTGGCCGCCGCGCAGCCAGATCTCGCCGTCCCCGGCGATCCGTACGGTGGTGCCGGGGACCGGCTGCCCGACGGTGCCGAAGCGGGGCCGCTCGGGCGGGTTGGCGGTCGCGGCCCCGGTCGTCTCGGTCAAGCCGTAGCCCTCCAGCACGGTCACGCCCGCGCCCGCGTAGAACAGCCCCAGCCTCCGGTCCATCGCCGAGCCGCCCGACATGGCGTGCCGCACCCGCCCGCCCAGCGCCTCCCGCACCTTGGCGTAGACGAGCCGGTCGAAGACCTGGTGCTGGAGCCGCAGTGCGGCCCCGGGCCCCGCGCCGGTGCCGAACGCCCGGTGCTCCAGCGCCTCCGCGTACCGCACCGCCACGTCGACGGCCCGCTCGAACGGCGCGGCCCGGCCCTCCGCCTCCGCGGCGCGCCGGGCCAGCGCGAAGATCTTCTCCAGGACGTAGGGGACCGCGAGGACGAACGTCGGCCGGAACGCCCGCAGGTCCGGCAGCAGCGCGGCGGCGGTCAGCTGCGGCTGGTGGCCGAGCTTGACCCGCCCGCGCACCGCCGCGACCTGCACCATCCGCCCGAACACGTGGGCCAGCGGCAGGAACAGCAGCGTCGCCGCCTCGTCGCCCGGGCGGGAGCGGAAGACCTGCTCGTAGCGTCTGACGACGTTGTCGGCCTCGGCCATGAAGTTGGCGTGGGTCAGCACGCAGCCCTTGGGGCGGCCCGTGGTGCCGGAGGTGTAGACGACGGTGGCGGGCGTCGCCGGGGTGAGGGCCAGCCGGTGCCGCTCCACCACGTCGTCGCCGATCCGGGCCCCGGCGGCGCTCAGCGTCTCGACGGCCCCCGCGTCCAGTTGCCACAGGCGGCTCAGCCCCGGCAGCCGGTCGACGACCGAACCGACCGTCATCGCGTGGTCCCCGTGCTCGACGACGCACGCCGTCACGCCCGCGTCGTGCAGGATCCAGCAGACCTGCTCGGGGGAGGCCGTCGGGTACAGCGGTACGGGCTGGGCGCCGATCGACCACAGCGCGAAGTCGAAGAGCGTCCACTCGTAGCGCGTACGGGACATGACGGCGACCCGGTCGCCGAACCGCACGCCCTCGGCGAGCAAACCCTTGGCCAGCGCCAGTACTTCGTCCCGGAACGCGGCCGCCGTCACGTCCCGCCAGCGGCCGTCCGGCCCCTTCCGGCCGAACGCCGCCTGCCCGGGATCCTCCGCGGCACGGTCGAACACGACATCCGCCAGGCCTCCGACGGGGGGTGCCGTCACGAGGGGCGGCACGGTGTACTCGTGCAACGGGCAGCTCTGGCGCAACGGCAGCTCCTTGTCATGCTCCGCACAGCGCGATGCCCCTACCCGGCCCCCGCTCCCCTCAATCCCCCCGAAAGGGTGTTCTGTTGGGGCGGATCCCCTAGCGCGCCCGGAATCCGGACGTGGCCGGATTCCGGACGTGCGGGGGGTGTCTCGTGCGGCCGCGGGCAGGCCGCCTGCGGCGGCGGGGCCGGGGCGGGGCGGGTGCCGCTCCGGCCGTCCCTTTCCGCCGTGGCGGCGAGCAATGTTGTGCGCGCTGCTGGTCACCGCCGGGGTGGGTGCCGGAGTGCCGCTCCGGTCATTCCCTTCCGCCGCGGCGGCGTGCAACCCCCTACGGCGTATCCGGCGGTGCCGAACGACGTGTCCGGCGGTGCCTGACGGCGTACCCGGCGGTGCCGGGACCGCCCGGCCGCCCGGCCGGCACCGCCCCGCGCGCCCGCGCTACGTCTGCAGCCGGTCGCCCGCCGCGAGGACGGCCTGGGCCAGGGCCTCCGCGGGCTGTCTCGCCGCGCTGTCCGGCGCGGCGCCGTGCAGCAGCACCACGTCGACCCCGCCCAGCTCGGGCAGGCCCGGACCGGACGGGAGGTGCACCAGCCCGGGAGGGATCATGCCCAGGGTGTGCGCCATGACGCCGAGGCCGGCGCGGGCCGCGGCCACCAGGCCGTTGAGGCTGCCGCTCGTGCAGACCACCCGCCAGGCCCGGCCGCTGCGCTCCAGCACCTCCAGGGCGCGCGCCCGGGTCACTGCGGGCGGCGGGAAGGCGATCAGGGGCAGCGGCCGGTGGGGGTCCAGGCGCAGCCGCTCGCCGCCGATCCACACCAGCCGGTCGCGCCACACGAGCCGCCCGTGCGGTTCGTCGGGGTGGCGCTTGGCGAGCACCAGGTCCAGCCGCCCGGCCGCCAGCCGCCGCTGCAGCGTCTCCGACAGGTCGACGGTCAGCTCCAGGTCCACTTCCGGGTGCTCGCGCCGGAACCCCTCCAGGACCTCGGGCAGCCGGGTCAGCACGAAGTCCTCCGACGCCCCGAACCGCAGCCGCCCGCGCAGCCGGGTGCCCGCGAACCAGTGCGCGGCGCGCTCGTTCGCCTCCAGGATCGTGCGGGCGAAGCCCAGCATGGCCTCGCCGTCCTCGGTCAGCCGCACGCTGTGCGTGTCGCGGGTGAACAGCTGCCGCCCGGCCGCCGCCTCCAGCCTGCGGACCTGCTGACTCACGGTCGACTGCCGGACGCCCAGGCGGACGCCGGCCTGGGTGAAGCTCAGCGTCTGCGCGACGGCCAGGAACGTACGGAGCTGCACGGGCTCGAACACCCGACGAGCCTATCGCCGCTCACCCTGCTCACCCCCGCTGCTCATCGCGATCCGTGATGACAGTCAGAGCGGCAACCGGGGTTCCGGATAGGCGCCCGGGGCGGCAGGCTGGGGTCCATGCCGCGCATTCGCATACGCGTTCCCATCGACCCTTATGTAGCGGCCCTCCTGGGCACCGTGGCCCTCGCCGCCCTCCTGCCCGCCCGGGGCCAGGCGGCGACCGTCGTGGGCGGCGCCTCCACCGGCGCCGTGGCGCTGCTGTTCTTCCTCTACGGCGCCCGCCTCTCCACCCGCGAGGCGATGGACGGCCTGCGCCACTGGCGGCTGCACCTGACCGTCCTCGGCTGCACCTTCGTGCTCTTCCCGCTGCTCGGCCTCGCCGCCCGCGGCCTGGTCCCCGTCGTCCTGACCCCCCAGCTGTACTCCGGGCTGCTGTTCCTGTGCCTGGTGCCCTCGACCATCCAGTCCTCGATCGCCTTCACGTCCATCGCGCGCGGCAACGTGGCGGCGGCGGTGTGCGCCGGATCGTTCTCCAGCATCGTCGGCATCGCCCTCACCCCGCTGCTCGCAGCGCTCCTCCTCGGCAACAGCGGCGGCGGATTCTCCTCCCGTTCGCTGCTGTCGATCGTGCTGCAGCTCCTCGTGCCCTTCCTCGCGGGCCAGCTGCTGCGCCGCCGCGTGGGCGGCTTCCTCACCCGGCACAAGAAGGTGCTCGGCTACGTGGACCGCGGCTCGATCCTCCTGGTCGTCTACACGGCGTTCAGCGCGGGCATGGTCCGCGGCATCTGGCACGAGGTCACCCCGCTGCGGCTGCTGGCCCTCCTGGGGGTGGAGGCCGCGCTCCTGGGGCTGATGCTCACGGTCACCACCTTCGGCTCGCGCCGGCTCGGCTTCAGCCGTGAGGACGGGCTGGCCATCATCTTCTGCGGTTCGAAGAAGAGCCTGGCGGCGGGCCTGCCCATGGCGGGCGTGCTGTTCGGGGCCGAGGCGAGCCTGGCCGTGCTGCCGCTGATGCTCTTCCACCAGATGCAGCTGATGGTGGGGGCGGTCCTGGCGAAGAGGTACGGGCGCCTGGCGGTGCAGGAGCCCGCCGCGGTGCCGGCGCCGGTCCGCACGTGACGCCCGGACCGTGACCGGTGCGGCGCTGCCGGCGGCGGTGCCTGGACGGGGGGGAGGGGGCAGGGGTGGCTGGACGGTGACAGGCGGGCGGGCGGCGGCGAGCGCGTTCGCCCGGACCGCGTCGGGCGGGCCGGACCACAACGGGCGGTGCCGGATCGCGTCGGGAGGGTCCGGACCGCGTCAGCCGGGCGGCCCGGGCCGAGCCGGTCAGCCAGTCAGCCGGTGCGGTCCAGCGGCAGCCACAGCACGAGGTCGCGCGGGGATCCCGATCCCCATCCCGAGCCTGCTCCTGATCCCGAGCCTGCTCCTGATCCCGACCCTGGTCCTGATCCCGACCCTGGTCCTGACTCCGGCCTCCCACCCCCGCGCAGCCGCGCGACCTCACGGCCCGTCAGCGTCCGCCCGTACACCCGGACGTCGTCCAGCTCCCCGGCCAAGTGCTCCCGGCCGTCCGGGCGCTGCCCCAGGTGCACCCCGAACGTCGAATTGCGGCTCACCGCCCCCGGTACGCCGGCCGCCGTCACCGCCACCCCGTCCACGGTGAGGACGATCCGCCCCCCGCCGCGCCGCAGCACCGCCTGGTGCCACAGCCCGTCCCCGTACGCGCCGGCGGACCGTACGACGACCGTGCGGGCGGGCCCAGCCCCGGCAACCGCCGTCACCTGTCCGGTGACCCGCCCCCCGGGCGTGAGCCGGAGCGCCACCTGGGGCGCTCCGCCCATCCCGCCCATCCACAGCAGTGGCTGCTCGCCCCGCGCGGCCGCGGTCCTGGACCCGGTTCCGGACCCGGCTGCCGGCCGGGACCGGAACCACAGGGACGCCGTGAAGTCCCGTGTCCCCAGAGGCAGGGAGGGCCGGTAGGGCAGCCGCACGGCGTCGTCCGCGCCGTCGAAGGCGAGGGCCCCGCCGAAGCGCCCGGCGGCCGGTCGCGGACCTCCCAGGACGAGCGCGCCCCGCGCCCCCGGCGCCCGGTCCGGCGTCACGGGTGAGGGCGCGGGGCGGGGCCCCAGCCACTCCTCCGTGAAGCGGGCGAACCGGATCTCGTCGCGCGCGTCGCGCTTGCCCGCCTCGTAGAGCAGGCCGGTCGTGACGCCGTCGGCGTCCGCAGCGCGGCCCTCGGCGTCGGGGCTTTCGGAGCCGGATCCGGAGCCGGGGTCGGAGCCGCGGCCGGCGCCTTCGGAGGCTCCCTCGGCCTCGACGACGGCCATGTCGGAGTACCCCGCCCAGTCGGCCGTCACGAGCCTGCCGTGCTCCACGCCCTCCCAGGTGCGCCCCTCGTCGTAGGAGGAGCGGATCGTCATCGAGCGCCGCCGGTCGGGGTCGGCGGGCGAGGCGAAGAGCCAGCGCCCGGGGCGCGGTACGGCCACCGACCCCTGCACCATGGGCGTGTAGAGGTCCGGGACCGCCCGGAAGGGCCCGTCGAAGCCCGTGCCCCCGTCCGGGCTGACGGCGAAGTCGCGGTTGCCGAGCTCGGTGCCGTCCTGCTCGCGCCCGCCCGCGTACACCGATCCGTCGGACCGCTCGGCGAGCGTCAGCTCGGACGGCTTCTGCCCGTACGTGCCCTCAGGGGTGATGTCGTGGGTGTCCACGGCCCCCAGCCGCCAGTGCGCGCCCCCGTCGTCGCTGAGGGCGAGCGCCGCGTGGTTGGCGCGGACGCGGGTGCCGTCGTGGCTCTCGGCGTTGAGTCCGACGACCAGGCGGCCGCGGTGCGGCCCGTGGGTGAGCCGGAGGCCGTGCCCGGGGCCGGTGGCGTACCAGGAGTTCCAGCCGGGCGGCCGCAGTTCCCGGGTGACGTCCTGCGGCGCGGACCAGCTCGCGCCGTCGTCCTCGCTGTACTGCAGGTGGGGGGTGCGGTCGCAGGGCACGTCGCAGTTGCCGCCGCCGGGACGGCCCTTGTTGTACGTCGTGAGGAGGGTGATCCGGCCGCTGCGCGCGTCGACGACGGGGGCGGGGTTGCCGTGGGTGTCGCCGCGGCCCTCGTCCACCACCTGCAGCGGGCTCCACGTGCGGCCGGCGTCGGCCGAGCGCTTGACCACGACGTCGATGTCGGTGGCGTCGCTGCAGTCGCCCTTCCTGCCCTCGGCGAAGGCGAGGACGGTGCCGCGGGCGGTGGTGGCCAGCGCCGGGATGCGGAAGCAGGCGTAGACGCCGTCGTCGGCCTCCTGGCCGGCCTTGAACAGGACCTGCTCCTCGAACGCGGCGGGCGAGGTGCCGGTGAGCCCGGCGGACGGGGTGCCCGTGAACCCGGGCGCCGGGGTGCCGCCCGTGGCGCGGGCCTGCTGCGCCGCGACGGGCGGGAGGAGGAGGAACGAGCCCGCCAGCGCGGCAGCGGCAACCGCGCTTCTGACGGGGCGTCGGGGGAAGGCGGGGACGGCGGGGACGGTTTGGGCGGTGGGGACGGCGGGGACGGCGGGACCAGTGCGGACGTGCGGCGGCGCCATGAGGCCGAACGTAGGTGCCGTACGACTGTCACACAAGGCGGACTCGGCCGATGAGCCCATACGGGTTCACGCCGGCCGCAGGACGACCTTGCCCAGGTTGACGCGCGTCTCGGTGATCTCGTGCGCCCGCGCGGCGGCCTCCAGGGGCAGTTCGGCGTGCACGCGCGGCCGAAGCCGGCCGGCGGCGAACAGCTCCCACAGCTCCTGCCGCCACTGCTCCATCAGCTCCGGTCGGTGGCGGGCGATCAGCGCCATCTGGAAACCGATCACGGACTTCGCGCCGACGAGCAGGTCGTACGCCTCGATCGTGCCGCCGCCCGAGCTGTACGCGACGAGCCGGCCGCCGGGCGCCAGGGCGGCGAGGGCCGGGGAGAGGAACTCGCCGCCGACGGCGTCCAGGACGACGTCGACCGCACCGCCCCAGCGGTCGGCATCGGCCTCCTCGCGGGCGAGGTCGTCGTACGTCACGACGTGGTCCGCGCCCAGCTCCCGCAGGAAGCCGGCCTTGGCCTCCGCCGCCGCGGAACCGACCGCCGCCACGACCCGCCCGGCGCCGAGCTCCTTGGCGAGCTGCACGGCGAGGTGGCCCACACCGCTCGCCGCGGCCGTCACCATCACCGACTCGCCTGCGGCCGGCCGGGCCGCCGCGTAGGCGCCGCGGGCCACCAGGCCGCAGCGGACCAGCGCCACGGCGTCCGTGGCGCTCGCGTCGTCGGGTATCGGGGAGGCCATCGCCGTGTTCAGGAGGGAGTGGTCGGCGTAGGCGTCGGCGAAGCACAGACCGGTGACGCGGTCGCCGACCGCGAAGCCCGTGACGCCGGGGCCGGTCGCCACGACCTCCCCGGCCACCTCGCCGCCCGGGCTCGCGGGCAGCGGGAGGCCGCCGCCGCGCACCTTTCGTACGACCGGCAGGGTGACGCCGACGGCCTCGGTACGCAGCAGCAGTTCGCCGGGGCCGGGGCGGGGGACGTCGGTCTCCTCCAGCTGCAGGACCTCGGGGCCGCCGTTCTGGTGATAGCGGACACGGCGCATGGGGCGCACCTCCGGGATGTCGTGGGGGTCCCCAACGGTTTTCGTTGGGAGTCCCAACGATAGACCGGCTTTCATTGGGATGTCCAACGTTTTTTATTGGGGGTCCCAACGGATATCTCGGTAGGGTCGCACCATGACAGAGCCCCACGAGCCCGCGCTCGACCAGATCCGCGCCCTCCCCAGCTGGCTCCTCAACCGCGCCTCCGCACGGGGCCGCCGCCTGCTCACCGAGGCGTTCGCCCGCGAGGGCCTGCGCATGCCGCACCACGCCGTCCTCGCCGCCGTAGCCGACTCCGGCCCCGTCGCACAGGCCGCCCTCGGCCGGATGACCGGCTTCGACCCCAAGGACATGGTCGGCATCCTCAACGACCTCCAGCGGGCCGGCTTCGTCACCCGCACGCCCGACCCCGGCGACCGCCGCAAGAACGCCATCGCCCTCACCGCCGAGGGCCGCAGCTGCCTGCACCGGCTCGCCCGCCTGGGCGACGAGGCCAACGAGGCGCTGCTGGGCGCGCTGACGCCCGCGGAGCGGCAGCAGTTCACCGCGCTGCTCGCGCGCGTGGCGGAGGAGCGGGAACAGGGCCCGGTGGCCTGAGGCGTCTGCGGGGTGCGCTTGCCGGTTGTGCGTGTCTGAGGTGTCTGTGGGGTGCGCTTGCCGGATGTGCCTGTCCGGCGCGCCTGTGGGGTGCGCCTGCCGGACGTGCCCGCCTGACGTACCTGGTGGATGTGCCCGCTGGACGTGTCCGCTGAGAGCGTTCGCCCGGCGTGTCCGCCGGGAGCGGCCTCCTGACGTGTCCGCCGGGAGTGTGTTCGTCAGGCGTGCCCGCCGGGAGTGGTTGGCGGATGTGGCGGACGGGAGTGCCCCCCTTGGCGTGTCCGCCGGGATGCGCCTGCCGGACGTGCCCGCCTGGCATGTCCGCCGGGCTCTCGCCGCCGTGGCCCTGCGCCCGTGCCCGTCGCGGCGGCCGTGCCCCGCTGCGGCGGTGCGCAGCCGGGCCGTGGCGGTCCCGCGGTGCGCAGCCGGGCCGTGGCGGTTCGGCGGTGCCGTACCGGTTGTATGGGTTGTACCGGCCGCATCCCGGCCGTATCCCGGCCGTTCCGTCGCCCGCAGACGCGACGTCAGTCGTTCGCCGCCCGCTCCCCGAGGGCGATCCGCTGCTCTCCCGCGTACACGTTCATCGACGTCCCGCGCAGGAAGCCCACCAGCGTCAGCCCCGTCTCCGCCGCGAGGTCAACGGCCAGCGACGAGGGCGCCGAGACGGCGGCGAGTACGGGGATCCCGGCCATCACCGCCTTCTGCGCCAGCTCGAACGAGGCCCGCCCGGAGACCATCAGCACCGTCCCGGACAGCGGCAGGAGACCCTGCTGGAGCGCGCGGCCGACGATCTTGTCAACGGCGTTGTGCCGGCCCACGTCCTCGCGCGCGTCCAGCAGTTCGCCGTCCGCCGAGAACAGCGCCGCGGCGTGCAGCCCGCCCGTGCGGTCGAAGACCCGCTGCGCCTCCCGCAGCCGGTCGGGGAGGGAGGCCAGCAGCGCCGGTTCGAGCCGCATCGGGCCCTCCGGCCCGTCGGACAGGGGATGCCGCGCCGTGGTCCGTACGGCATCCAGGCTCGCCTTCCCGCACAGGCCGCAGGAGGACGTCGTGTAGACGTTGCGCTCCAGGGTGACGTCGGGGACGGGCACGCCGGGCGCGAGGCGCACGTCGACGACGTTGTACGTGTTGGACCCGTCCTCCGTCGCGCCCGCGCAATAGACGATGTTGGCGAGCTCGTCGGCGCGGCCCAGCACGCCCTCGCTCACCAGGAAGCCGGCCGCGAGCGCGAAGTCGTCGCCCGGCGTGCGCATGGTGATGGCCAGCGGTTTGCCGTTCAGCCGGATCTCCAGGGGCTCCTCGGCCACGAGCGTGTCGGGGCGGGCGGTGACCGCCCCGTCCCGGATGCGGATGACGCGGCGGCGTTCGGTGACCCGTCCCATGAGCGATCAGTCCCGGTGGTGGTGGGGTTGCTGGACGCTCCATTGTGGCCCGGGCGTGACGTGGGCCTCATCGGGGGCCGGGGCGCCTCCGGCGGCCCGCCGCATGGCTACCGTTCCGTATGACTACCGTCCGGTAGTGGACCGCCGACGTTCCCGCCCCTCCCGTACCGAGAGCGGAGATCAGCGATGGCATCCGACCGCACCCCTCCCTTACGTCCTTTCCATCCTTTCCATCCCTTGCGCGAGACGCAGACGCCTCCCGTGGGCGCGCCTGCTGCCCCCCTCGTGCTCAAGCCCGGCACCGAGTGGGCCGGAGCCTGGCAGCGTTGCCTGGCCGCGGCCCCCGAGGCGTTCCGCGACGAGCGGGTCCTCAACCTCTGGGCCGGCACCTGGCAGCCCGACGGCACGCCGCTGCCCGCGGTCACGCCCGTCGACGGCACCCCCGTCCCCGGCCCGCCGCGCCTCGACGCGGCCACCGCCCACCGGGCCGTCCGCGCCGCCGTGGACGCGCACCGCGAGTGGCTCCACGTCCCGCTCGCCGACCGCAAAGCGCGCGTCGCCGCGGCCCTCGACGCCCTGGACGCCCACCGCGACCTGCTGGCGCTCCTGCTGGTCTGGGAGATCGGCAAGCCCTGGCGCCTGGCCCGGGCGGACGTGGACCGCGCGGTCGACGGCGTCCGCTGGTACGTGGCGGAGATCGACCGCATGCTGCCGGGGCGCGCCCCGCTGCCCGGCCCCGTCAGCAACATCGCGAGCTGGAACTACCCGATGAGCGTCCTCGTCCACGCCATGCTCGTCCAGGCGCTGGCCGGCAACGCCGTGATCGCCAAGACCCCCACCGACGGCGGCCTGGCCTGCCTGACGCTGGCCTCGGCGCTCGCGGCGCGCGAGGGAGTCCCCCTGACCCTGGTCAGCGGCAGCGGCGGCGAGCTCTCCGAGGCGCTCGTGCGCGCCCCGGGCATCGGGTGCGTCTCCTTCGTCGGCGGCCGGGACACCGGCGCGCGGGTCGCCACCGCCGTGGCCGACCTCGGCAAGCGCCACGTACTCGAACAGGAGGGCCTCAACGCCTGGGGCGTCTGGGGCTTCAGCGACTGGACGGCGCTCGGTGCGCGGATCCGCAAGACCTTCGAGTACGCCAAGCAGCGCTGCACGGCCTACCCGCGGTTCGTCGTGCAGCGGGAGGCCTTCGCGGACTTCCTCGCGGTCTACCTGCCCGCGGTGCGCGACGTCCGCTTCGGCCACCCGCTCGCCGTGGAGGCACCCGGCGACGACCTTCCCGAGCTCGACTTCGGCCCCCTGATCAACGCCGCCAAGGCGGAGGAGCTGACCGGCCAGGTGGCCGAGGCCGTCCGCCGGGGCGCCGTCCCGCTGCACCGCGGCCGCCTGGCCGACGGCCGCTTCCTGCCCGGCCAGGACACCGGCGCCTACGTACCTGCCGTCGCGCTCCTGAGCCCGCCGCCCTCCTCGCCCCTCCACCACGCCGAGCCCTTCGGCCCCGTCGACACCGTCGTCCCGGTCGACACCGAGGCCGAGCTGCTCGCCGCCATGAACGCCAGCAACGGCGCGCTCGTGGCGGCCCTCTCCTGCGACGACGAAGCGGTCTTCGCGCGCCTGGCCCCGCAGATCCGGGCGTTCAAGGTCGGCCGCAACGGCCCCCGCTCGCGCGGCGACCGCGAGGAGCTCTTCGGCGGCTTCGGGGCGTCGTGGCGCGGGGCCTTCGTCGGCGGGGAACTGCTGGTGCGAGCGGTGACGGAGGGCCCGACCGGCGAACGGCTGCCGGGAAACTTCCCGGAGTACCACTTGATGCCGTGAGGGTGGGTGGCGATGCGGTGGGGTGGGCTGTGATGCCGTGACGGCGGGCTGCTGCTGTGGCGGAGGCCGCGGTGCCGTGGGGCCCGGATGAGCGCCGCCATGGCCGGGGGGCGCGGGGCTTGCTGGGCTACCGGGCCACCGTGGCGCCCGACCGCCGCGATGCGGCGGGTGCGGGTGCGGGTGCGGCGTGGCGGGTGCGCAGGCGCCGGCTCAGCGGCCGGACGCCCTGACTGATCCCTGCCGACGCCTCGAGGGATTTCTCCCGGGCAGACGCTCCCCGCCCGCCGGGCTATCCGATCCCCTGCCGATCGGCCAGCAGCGCGAATTCCCGGTCCGCCGCGTCCGGCACCGTGCGCGACACGGCGTGCTCCAGCAGTGCGCGGTGCCGTTCCAGCGGCGGGCGCCGGTCCTCGGGGGCCAGCCACCACAGGTCCTCCAGGGCGGCCATCAGCCGCCGGGTCACCTGGGGGCTGCCGGTCGCGCAGCCGCGGATCTCCGCGAACCCCAGGTCGACCAGGTCCGCCCAGCCGGGCACGTCCTGCACCAGGCGGACGGCGCCCCGGCGGTCGCAGTGGTGCAGCGCCCCGAGCGGGCGGCGGGCCAGGGCGGCGAGGAACTGGGTGATCCGGTCCAGGCACTGCACGGCGGTCGTCGGATCGTTCACGGCGGGGGACAGAGCCCGCTGCGCGATGTCCGACAGCTGCCGCAGCCCGAAGCCCAGGTCCTGGTGGAAGGTCCGCTCCACGCCCACGGACACGGTGTACCGCAGCGCGCGGGGCGGCGGCGCGGCCCCGCCGTGGACCGCCAGCACAGGCGTCCCGGGCACCACGAAGTCCCCGATCCGCGGGATCAGCCGCAGGACGACGCCGTGCCGCCGCGCGACCCGCACCAGCCGGGCGACGTGCACGTCCCGAAGCACCCCGGCCCGGCCCGTGTGGGCGATCTCCGCGGTCGGCTCCGCGAGCGCGGGCCGCTGGTCGTCCGCGACACCGTGCTTGTCCAGCACGCGGAAGGACTCCCGGGTGATCCGGTCGATCACGTAGCTCACGCGCATCAGCCGCAGCGTGGAGTTCACGTAGGCGATGAACAGCCCCAGGCTCACCAGCACCAGCACGACGCACACGATGCCGGAGAAGACCGGGACGGTGGAGACGGTGCGGGGGTTCTCGTCGCCCTCGTAGGCGGCCTGCACGAGCAGGGCGAACAGGAACGTCGCCAGGAAGACCGCGAACGTGCACTTGGTGATCCGGCTGCGGACGTACAGCCGCACCACGCGCTGGGAGAACTGCCCGCCGGCCACCTGCAGCGCGACCAGGGAGATCGAGAAGACCACACCGATGAAGGTCAGCATCGCCGAGCCGACGGTCGTGATGATCGTCTTGGCGTCGTCGGCGATCCCGATCAAGGACTCGACGGCCTCGTAGTCCCCGTCCGCCTGCAGCATCCCGACGACGAACCGGTCCACCTCCAGCACCCCGGCGGCCAGCCCCGCAGCGCCGACGAGCCCGGCGGTGGGCGTGAACCAGAACGTGTCCCGCAGGTGCTCCCGCAACGGCGACAGCGGCCGCGGCCGCCGCCGCGCACCCACCGCCGCCCGGGGTTGCCCCGTATTGCCCATAAGTAGACCTTATGCCCCGCGCAGATACCCAGGTGAAAGGCACTCCGAAACCTTGGTATTGTTATCCATGTCGCCGCGGGGAACACCCCGCCGGAGACAACACCTGGTCCGGGTGGCGGAATGGCAGACGCGCTAGCTTGAGGTGCTAGTGCCCTTTATCGGGCGTGGGGGTTCAAGTCCCCCCTCGGACACCAGCAGGAACCCCAGTTGACCTGGGGTTTTTCTGTTTTCCCGGACCGAGTCGGGCGTCAGTCTCGAATCGGTCGGCACCGGCAGGGGCGCCCTGGTCCTGCTCCAGATCAAGGACACCGTGCGGGCTGGGAGCCCGCAGCTCGCTGCCCTACCGCCTCACTGCTCGTGGACGTGGCAGGTCATTTCGTTGTCCGACACATAGCAACAGCTAGAGGCGCTTCCGGCGTCTTTCCTCAGCACCCACCCCCGCTCCGGCGAGTAGGCGTCGGCCCACTTGCTGAGCGTGATGCTATTGGCTGCCGAGGCGGGCAACCCGGCGTCCTCGAGGAAGCGGCGAGGGTCGGCGATCAGCTGTCCCAGCTCTTCCGCGGTTGCGTCGAAGTGGTACAGGGGCGGGTCGCTTTCCAGTCCCGCCACACCCTTGCCGGACAGCTGCGTTACCTTGACCATGATGACCTCCGGTCAGGCTGTTCGAGGTTCGGCCGTTGCCTCCAGTCCACCGCCGGCAGTTGTGCCGTGCAACTTCGGCTCTCCGGGATCATGAAGACCACCGCGCCAAAGGGGAAATCGCCACAGCGCCTCGTTCTGGTTCCGGGTTACGGACACCCGGCGGCGGCACTCCGAACGTCTCCGTCCAGTCCTGTGCCACCCTGTGGCGCCCCGGTCTCTTCGGGGGTGGGTGTTTTCGCAGGACAGAGGCGTAAAGGCACTGTGAAACCTTGGTATTGTTATCCATGTCGCCGCGGGGAACACCCCGCCGGAGACAACACCTGGTCCGGGTGGCGGAATGGCAGACGCGCTAGCTTGAGGTGCTAGTGCCCTTTATCGGGCGTGGGGGTTCAAGTCCCCCTTCGGACACCAGTAAAAGCCCCCGGTTCGCCGGGGGCTTTTCTGTTTTCCGGCTGCGGCGTGACCAATAGTCGAGTGGGATCGTCCCGGTCAGGGTCAAGGCCGGCTGATACGGCCGGTACCTTGCGTCCGAGAGTCACGGCAACCGCGCGGCGCGGCCGGGATGTTGTTCGTCCCGGTCGCTTGCTCCCGTCGGCGGTCAGCGGCACGCCGACAGGCTCAGGGCGAGTACTCCGACCAGGGCGAGGACCGTGGCCTCGGCTCGGACTATGAGGAGGACGCCGGTTCTTTTGATGCGGTCGCGGTGCAGGAGGCGGTTCAGGGCGCGTTCGGCGTCGGCGTCCAGCGGGCCGTCGCGCCAGGGGCCGTCGGTGGAGGGTACGGGGTTGGCCGTGCGCAGCAGTTCCAGTTCGTCATGCATCGTCGTCGCCTCCAGCGCGCACGTCGGTTCGTGTGTCGGACCCTACGGGCAGGGCAGTGGGCCGTAAGCGGTCGGCCTCGGCGCGCAGGCGGCGGCGGGCCCGGTGCAGGCGCATGGCGGCGGCGCTGCGGCTGCAGCCCAGGGCCACGGCCAGTTCGTCGAGGGTCAGCTCCTCCCAGGCGGTCAGGCGCAGCGCCTCCTGGTCGGCCGGGGAGAGGCGGGCGAGGGCCTCGTGCACCCAGGCACCGGGGCGGTCCGCGTCGGGGCTGTCCACGGTGTGCCGGCGGTGGGCGGTCTCGTGGTGGCCGAGCCTGAGCAGGAGGCGGCGGTAGCGGGACATGCCGCGGACGGTGTTGGCCAGGCAGTTGCGGGCCACACCGTACAACCAGGGCAGTGGCGGGTCGGGCATCTCCGCCCGGCGTCTCCAGGCTATGGAGAACACCTCCGACACCACTTCTTCCACCTCGTGCGCCTGCCCGTCCAGCCGTCGCGCCACGAAGCGGCTGACCGCCCAGTAGTGCGCGCGATAGGCAGCGGCGAAGGTTTCCTCCGTGCTCATGATCGGCTGATGTCCGGCATGGCAGAGATCTTCACATGCGTGTGGTGTGAGGTGGATCGCACCTCGGTGGGCCCGGCGCCTGTGAAGGAACGCGAACGTCCGGACACGTACGGGGCATGAGATCCCCCGTGAAGTGGCTGACCACCACCGACCACAAGACGATCGGCACGCTCTACCTGGTCACGGCGTTCGCGTTCTTCTGCGTCGGCGGGCTGCTCGCCCTGCTGATGCGCGCCGAGCTGGCCCGGCCGGGTCTGCAGATCGTGTCGAACGAGCAGTTCAACCAGGCGTTCACGATGCACGGCACGATCATGCTGCTGATGTTCGCGACGCCGCTGTTCGCCGGTTTCGCGAACTGGATCATGCCGCTGCAGATCGGCGCGCCCGACGT
>NZ_JBHSKJ010000010.1:0-299010 GCF_042657885.1 Streptomyces aureoversilis | reverse complement strand
GACATGCAGCGCGTCCCGGTCCGGATCCGCGTAGACCGCCACACTGGCAATCCCGGCATCCCGGCACGCGCGAGCTACGCGGACAGCGATTTCGCCACGGTTGGCGATGAGCACCTTGCGCACGATGAATGTCCTCTTTCAAAGACGATCGGAACGGAAGTCATCGGATGTCGGCAGACCCAATCAGAGAGCGGTCGAGCGGTGATCGACGAGGCACTCGTGTGCGGGCGGGGGCGGGGCGGGCTCAGGCGTGCCCGAAGCGGAAGCCGACGCCGCGGACGGTGATGACCCAGCCGGCGGACCCGAGCTTGCCCCGCAGGCTGCTGACGTGGGTGTCGATCGTCCGGCCGGGGCGGGACCAGTAGTCGTCCCACACCTGGGTCATGAGCTGCTCGCGGGAGACCACCTTCTCGGGGCGGGAGGCCAGCAGGTGGAGCAGGTCGAATTCCTTGCGGGTGAGGTCGATGCGGCGTCCCCCCAGGCGCACTTCGCGCAGGTCGGGGTCGATGGTCAGCGCTCCGCTGGTGATGACCCCCGCCGAGGACCGCACCGCGGGGCGCGCCCGGCGCATGACGGCTTCGATACGGGCCATCAGTTCGCGGAAGCCGTAGGGCTCGACGATGTAGTCGTCGGCGCCGGCCTGCAGGCCGAGGACCCGGTCGAGCTCGCCGGCCAGGGCGGTCACCGCGATGATGGGGACCTCGCTGGCGGCTCTCACGGCCCGGCAGACCTCCAGGCCGTCCAGATCGGGCAGTTCCGGATCCAGCAGAATCAGGTCCGCCGAACGGTACTGGGCGAGGGCTGCCTCCCCGGTGGCGACGGAGAAGGTCTCGCAGCCGTGGCGCTGCAGTCTCCCGGCCAGCGTTTCGGCGGCCTGGGTGTCGCTGTCGACGACGAGGATCCGCAAGGTCTCACCCGGCCGCGTCAGGGCCGGGGCCCGGTCCGCAGGATGCCCGGCCCTCGGCGCGGGCCCACGACGCCGGGACGCTTCCCCGGGGTACGCCTCGAGAAGGGCCCTGACCTGCTGATTCATCGCTGCTCCTGCACGTTCGCGCGGCGGCCGTGCCGCGAACAACCGTTCGCCGCGAGATTACAAACCGGGCTGTCGGTTTGTCAACGAGCCAATAGGGCGAGATGGCGCCTCAACCAACAGAAGCCGCATTTCGGGCACGCGCGCACGGCGCAGGCTGAAAAATTCAGGCAACTCGTCCCCCAGTATGGGGATTTACCGGCATTCACAGGAAGGCTGCCCCCTTACGCTACTCCCCCGATCGGTACGGTGTGCAACGCGAGAAGTACGGCCCGTGGGGGCCCTGGGACGCCAGATACTTCATTTACCGCACGATACCGGGCAGCGGCAGTAGAAATAAAACCAGTTAGTTGGTTTCATGTGGCCCATGACGTGCCCCATGACGTTGTCCCCCAGGAGTTGCCGGTGACGAAGCAAGAACGGGCCATGAACACCCGGCACGCATTGATCCGCTCCGCAGCCCAGGCCTTCGACCAGTTCGGCTACACCCGCGCCAAGCTCGCCGGCATCAGCGCGGGCGCCGGCGTGAGCTCGGGCGCCCTGCACTTCCACTTCGACACCAAGGCGGCCATGGCCGCGGCCGTGGAGTCCGAAGCCGCCCGGACCCTGCACGCCCTGGCCCGGCACGCCCACCGCAAGAGCCCCTCCCCCTTGCAGGCGCTCGTCGACTCGTCGCACGTCATCGCCCAGCAGCTGCGGTGGGACGTCGTGGTGCGCGCGGGTTTCCACCTCAACTGCCGTACCGCACACCACTCCGAGACGAACCTGCGCCAGGAATGGCTCGAGTGCGTACGCCGCACGCTGGAACGGTCCGCGACCCACGGGCAGACACCGCCGCAGGCCGTACGGGAGGAGCTGACCGCCACGGTCGTGGGGGCGACCGCCGGATTCGAGGCCCTGGCACGTCACGACCGCAGCTGGCTCTCACGCCACACCCTCACCGGCCTCTGGCACACCCTGCTGCCACAACTGGCAACGCCCAAGGCGCTGACCCAACTGCAGCCCGCCGGTACGGAATCCGTCATCAACGCGACCGACACCACCGCCGACCGGCCCGCCGGGGCCGAAGCGCTCCGCGGCTGAGCTCCCGCAGCGCCGCCGCCCCGGACGGAGAACAGCAGCACGACCCGCTACCAGCCACCAGGCCCGCAATGCACGTTGCGGGCCTTTGTCGTCCCCTTGCCGTCCTTCGCCCCTTGAGGGCAAGGAGAAACCAACCGCGCGGTTTCTCCCTCGGCCCGCCCCGGCCACCTCCCCGGGGGAACATTCACCCAGGTCACCTGACGAGTGTGGGATTCCCGTCGAGCCTTGACAAACAGGATGGCCGGTTTGTTAGCGTCCCTGACGTCGGATCACCCGAGGCCCCGCCGTCACGAGCAGCGGCTCCGGGACAGCTTTCGATGCCGTGCCGGGAGTGACGAGGGGGGCTCGTGTCCATTGGCACCAAGCGCCCGCGCCGGCATCGGTCACAAACACAGGGGGAAGCGTGGACGTCGTCATCCGTGGCAGCGCGGAGGGCCTGTCCTCCATGCGGCAGCGGTCCTGCACAGCCCGCCGCCCGCACCTCTCCTGCCCACCCGGCGTCACCGCCGGGGAAACGCCCCGGTCGTCACGACGCGGCGGATGCCGCTTCCTGCTCGCGCTGGGCCTGGTGGGCGTCCCAGACCCGCGTCCCGCGGTCGGGAGCCGTGTCCAGCGCCCGCAGCGCACCCGGCACCGCGATGCCCGGCAGGATCGTGTCGTAGAGCAGCGCGACCCGCTCCTCCAGGGAGTCGCCCCCGTCCAGCGCCGTGGAGAGGACCTCGACACCCGTCCAAGCGCTCACGAACAGCACGGCGATCCGGTCCGCGTCGACGTGGGGCAGCAGTTCCCCCTGTTCCTTCGCAGCGGCCAGCTGCCCCGCGATGAAGGAGATCCACCCCGGCCAGGACGTGCCGAACAGGTCCCGCGCCTTGCGGTCGGCCGACAGCCGGATCGCGGCGCTCAGCAGGGGCTCCCTGGGCAGCCGGTGCGCCAGCACCATGCCGACGTCCACCCACTCCTGCAGGCGCGACTCCTGGGGCATGACGCCTTCGGTCGTCAACGCCTCGCTGAGGACGCCCCGCGCCAGCTCCTCCTTGGAGGCGAAGTGGAAGTACAGCGCACCCTTGGTCACGCCCGCGCGCCCGAGGATCTCCGCGATCGTCGCCGACTCGTACCCGTACTCGTCGAAGACCTCGCCCGCCGCCTCGAGAATGAGACGGCGCGTGTGAATCGCCCGCGCCTGCTTCGCCATTGATTACCTCCCAGTCACCGAAAGCCAACCGCCACAAGACCGCTCACCCGGCAGGATCGCCGGGCACAGCCGGACGAGCCGGGCGGGGCCCGTGGACAACGGCCTGAGCAAGCACGACGACACCGGCGCACCGGCGGAACCTGCGGTCCGCCCCCGGTGCGGCGAATCCGGGGTCTTCCTCACCCGGCCCACCGGGCGGCCGGCTCCATACCCCGCCACCCACCCAAAAGCAAACCGGATAGTACGTATCTTATCACCGAGCCGGCTAACCACCGGGACGCACCAATCCACTTCGAGGAGAGACGTGTCTCAGATCCTGCTCAGCCCCGCTCCCCGTGCCGACCAGAGCACCTCGCAGCACGCCGGCCGGTCCGTCACGTGCCGGAACGCCCGGCCGCAGGCCGATCAGATCGATGCGCCCGGACGGCTCCGCGCCCCAGCCGCAGACCTTAGCGCCGAAAACGCGCCGACCGGCAACGACGCCGGCGACACCGCCGGCGGGGCCGCCGGCGTCCCGGGGGCCGGCACCGGCGGCGGCGTCGCCAAGGAACTGGTCCACCTGAGCTTCGACGACGCCGTGTACCTGACCGGCTGCGAGCAGCAGGACGCCACCCATTACACCGTCTCCGCGGTCTGGCCCGCCCACACGGCCCACCGCATACCCGGCCACGGCACCCACTACGAGACCCTCACCGTCGCCCAGACACTCCGCCAGGCGGGCCTCTTCCTCGCCCACACCGCCTACGCGGCCCCGCTGGACCACGCCACTCTGCTGCGCACCTTCTCCTACACCCTCGCCTCCGACGCCGCCGTCGACACCCACCGGGCGACGCCGCTGCACATCAACATCACGGCCACCCCCACCACGACGCGCAACAAGCGCACCACCGCCCTGCACCTCCACATGACGGTCACCGCCGCCGGGTCCGGCGAAGCCGGCGACGAGGCCTCCGAGACCGTTCTCGCCACGGGCGAGACCGACTTCGAGTGGATTCCCCCCATGGTCTACCGCCGCCTCCGGGGCGCGTACCACCGGCCGCCCACCACCCTGCCGCCCGTCACGCCGCCGCTCCCGCCCGTACAGGTCGGCCGCACCGCGCCCGACGAGGTCGTGCTCAGCCCCACGGCGCAGCCCCGCACCTGGCAGCTGCGCCACACCTTCGACAACACCGTCCTCTACGACCACGCCGTCGACCACGTCCCCGGACTCGTGCTCATCGAGGCCGCCAACCAGGCCGCGTACACCGTCACCGCGCCCATCACCGAGGCCGTCACCGCAGGCACGGACACGAACACGGACACGGAGACGGGCCCGTGCGCCTGCGCCCCGGACGCCGCGGGCACCGGCTACCGCCCCCAGCCCACCACCACGCACACCACGTTCCACCGGTACGCGGAGTTCGACGCCCCGATCACCCTCACGACCGAGACCCGTACGACCTCGCACACCGTCACCCACACGACGGTCGGGCTGCAGAACGACCAGCCCGTCTTCACCACCACGCACACCGCTCCGGCCGCCGCGCCCGTCGCCTGACGGGACCGGGGCGGGGCAGGGCGAGGCAGGGCAAGCGGACAAGGCGCACCACAGCGGAATCACGGGCGGAGCCCGGCAGCCGGATCAGGCCGCCGGGCTCCGCCCGTGTCACACGTGCAACGTCACACCATCGTGAATCCGCCGTCCACGGGCAGCACCGCTCCCGTCACGAACGACGCCCGGTCGCTGCACAGCCAGGCCGCGGCCTCCGCGATCTCGGCCGGCTCGGCCGTGCGCGCCTGCGGCGTCAAGCGATGGAGCTCCGGCTCGATGTGCGGGTTCCGCTCGAACCAGCCGGCGATGATCTCGCTCCGCGTCGTCCCGGGCGCGACCGTGTTCACCCGGATGCCGTGCGGCGCGTACTCCGCCGCCGCCGCCTTCGTCAGGCCGATCACCGCGTGCTTCGACGCGATGTACGGCGCGGCGGCGGGTATCGCCAGCATCCCGGCGACGCTGCTGTTGTTGACGACGGATCCGCCCGACCCGGCCTCCACCATGGCCGCGAGCTCGTGCCGCATCACGTTCCAGACGCCCCGGACGTTCGTATCCATGATCGTGTCGTAGGCGTCGTCCTTCATCAGGTGCATCGGCTCCTGGTCCCACCCGATTCCCGCGTTGTTGAAGGCGGCGTCGAGGCGCCCGTGCCGCTCCACCGCGAACTCCACCGCCCGCCGCGCGTCGTCCTCGTCCCGTATGTCGCCCACGACGAACGCGGCGTCACCACCGCCCCCGCGGATCTCCTCGCACAGCGCCGCCAGGCGCTCTTCCCGGCGTGCCGTCAGCACGACGGCGGCGCCCTCGCGCGCAAACACCTTCGCTGCGGCAGCGCCGATACCGCTGCTCGCCCCCGTCACCAGAACGCACTTACCGGCAAGAAAACCCTGATGTTCAGTCATGGCGGGAATCCTGCCATCCCGCCGCACAGGCCCGGTCGGCCCCTCCCGCCACCCGAGTGGCGCATCGGATGGCTCGCAGGCGGGCGGCAGGGGGAAGGAAGCCTGATGTGCCCGGGCTTCGTGACCCCCTGACGATGCTGGTGAGGCGCGGCAGGGAACCCGCGGTCGTGCAGACGGTCCGGTCCACCGCAGCCGCGGTGATCGCCTATGTCGTGGCGCTGTGGCTGAGCAACGAGCCGGCCCCGCTGACCGCGCCGCTCACCGCGCTGCTGGTCGTCCAGGTCACCCTGTACGCCACGCTCACCACGGGGGTCCGCCGGGTCAATTCCGTGGTGGCCGGCGTCCTGATCGCGATCGGCTTCAGCGTGCTGGTCGGGCTGTCGTGGTGGAGCCTCGGGCTGATCATCCTGGCCTCCCTCGTCATCGGGCGGTTCGTGAAGGCGGGCGAGTTCGTCCCCGAGGTCGCGATCAGCGCGATGCTGGTCCTCGGGGTGACGCGGGTCGCGGAAACGGCCTGGGACCGCGTGCTGGAGACCCTGATCGGCGCGGTGGTCGGGCTGCTGTTCAACGTCCTGCTCGTGCCCCCGGTGTGGGTGCAGCCCGCCGGGGAGGCCATCGAGGACCTCGCCCGCCGGATGCGCCTCCTCCTGCAGGACATCGGGGAGGAGATCAGCGGCCACATCCCCGTGGAGGAGGCCGCGGCCCGGCTGCACGCAGCCCGGCGCCTCGACCACGACATCGTCCAGGTGGACGCCTCGCTGCGGCAGGCCGAGGACAGCCTCCGCCTCAATCCGCGCGTCAAGGAGGGGCTCCTCTACCGGGTCGTGCTGCGCACCGGGCTGGACGCGCTCGAAATCACCGCGGTGGTGCTGCGCGTGACCTGCCGGACCCTCACCGACCTCGCGACCCACCGCAGGGAGGAATCGCTCTTCCCCGAAGAGACCGCCGCCGCGCTCCGGGAGGTCTTCACGAACATGGCCCTGGCGGTCGAGCACTTCGCCATCGTCATCACGACGCACGTCACCACCAGCGCCGAACACGCCGAGGACAACCTCACGCGCGAACTCGACGCCGCCCGCAGGACCCGTGACCGCGCCGCGGACCTCCTCCTCCGCCAGGTGCAGCTGCACCCACGGCAGTGGCAGCTGCACGGCGCGCTGCTCGCGGAGATCGACCGCATCCTCGACGAGCTCGACGTGGAGAAGCGCACCGAGCGGCTCACGCAGGAACTCGACCGCCACTCCCGCGAACAGCGCGAGCGCTACCCGCGTCTCCACCGCGTCGCCCAGCGGCTCCGCAAGAGTCGCTACGGGCGTCGCAGCACGCTCAAGTAGCCGCCGGTCCCCGCTGGTCGGCGGCAGCTTTCCCCGGTTTCCCAGGACTCCCCCGGATTCCCCGGCAACGTTCCGCAACCCTGGCGTGACGCGGCGCGGCGATCTACGATCGCAGGCGGCTTGGGCATATGTGCGAGGGGGGCTCGTGGTGCTGCCATTGACCGCCTTGAAGCATGCCGTGCGGGGCTGCCCGCCCACCACCGGCTCCGGGGGGCCGCTATGACCCGGCGCGGCTACCGGGTCATGTGCCCGCCCGTCCCTACGACCGCGGGAGAAGCGACTGAGATGCACTGGAGGCATCTGCGCCGCCGATGCCAGAAGGTGATCGGCCGGATTCCTGTGCCGGACCCTTTCTCCGCACAGGACCTGTGCGAACGTCTTGCGGCCGAACGCGACCGGCCGCTGCGTCTACTGGCTCTGCCCACACCGACCGTCCCCGGGACGCCGTCGGGAATGCTGCTGTCCGTCGAGACCCAGGACTTCATCCTCTACGACGGGCAGACCAGCCCGTTGCACCAGGAGCACATCATCGTTCACGAGATCGGGCACCTGGTGTGCAACCACCGCTCCGCGCTCGACGACACCCGGCTCCACCGCCACCTCGACATCACCGACCCCCAGTCGGTGCGCCGGGTCCTGCCGCGGATCCGCTACGGCGACGAGCAGGAGCAGGAGGCGGAAATGATCGCCACCCTGATCCTGGAGGCGGCCGGGCGGGTACCGGCGCCTACGCTGCTGTCGGGGATGCTCGGCGGCCTGGAGTCGGCGATGGGCCTGCGGGTGGGCCGTCCTGCGGGGGCTTCGTGCTCACCTGGATAGAGAACGCGGGCATCGCCGCCCTGTGGTCGGCGGCCGTCGTCAGGGCCCCGCAGGCCGTCCGGCACCGGGAGCAGCGGCCCCTGTGGTTCGCCGTCGTCATGATCGCCCTGGCGATGTCCATGCACCTCGAACCCGTGACGGCCGTGCTCGCGCGCATCGTCCCCGGGGCGCACTGGGTGGATCTGACCACCCATCTGTTCAGCATCGTCGATGCGGCGGCGGTCCTGTGGTTCATCCACGGGGCGGCCGGCCGCCATCGCCGCACGCACCTGCTGTTCGGCACGGCGGTCGCCGTCATGGCCGCGCTCGTGCTGCTGGACGTGCTGGGGCCGGCGCACGCGCGCAATCGGATCGCGCCGTCCCGGAGCACGGCGAGCGTGCCGGACGCCTACTGGTGGGTGTTCTTCGCCTTCCACCTCGCGGCCGACACCTTCTGCGGATTCGTTTGCTGGAGTTACGGCCGGCACGGCACGCCGCGTCTCCTGCGCTACGGGCTGCGCCTGTTCGGCACCGGCATCCTGCTGGCCTCCGTGCTGTGGTCGCTCAAACTCGTCTACCTGTACACGCGTTCACCCGTGTTCGCGCCGCTGTTCTCGCCCGTGACCGGTGTCGAGGCGGCGTTCATGGCGCTCGGCGTGGCGCTTCCCGTGTTCGCGCAGATCCGGACGCACCTGCAGTACCGCAGGTCCTACCGCGGTCTGGAACGGCTGTGGCAGGACCTGACCACGCACACGCCGGACGTCGTGCTGCGCCCGGCCAACCGCATCGGCGCGGCGGCCGTCCCCCTCCAGCTGCGGCTCTACCGCCGGGTCATCGAGATCCGTGACGCGATGATCGTCCTGCGCAATTACATTCCGCCCGCCACGCTCGAATCCATCCGTCAGAGCGTGGGACGGCAGTCCCTGCCGGAACACCTGGTGGAAGCACACATCACGGCGTCCTGGCTCACGGCCGCCCTGCGGAACAAACACGAGGGCCAGAAGCCCCATGCCCAGACGGCGAACCTCACGGGGCCCACGGACCGGGACGCGGACGAGTCCTCGGCGCGCAGCCTGACCCACGAGATCGACCGTCTCCTGCTCGTCGCGGCCGCCTATCACGCGACCACGACCGCCCCGCGGCCCGCGGGGAAATGAGACGAAGAGACAGAAGAGAAGAGACAGAAGAGAAAGGACGGCGGACCACCGTGCTCATCGCCTTCACCCTGACCCCCGTCGGCGTCGGGGAGAGCTTTCCCGACGAGATCGCCGACGCCGTGAGAATCATCCGCGAATCCGGGCTGCCGTACCGCTCGGACTCCATGTACACCATGATCGAGGGCGAGTGGGACGAGGTCATGGACGTCGTCCGGCGGGCCACGGAGGCCGTCGCCGCGCGGGCGCCGCGGGTCCAGCTGGTCCTGAAGGCCGATCTGTGGCCGGGGAAGCCCGGGATGCTGGACGGAAAGATCAGCATGTTCGAACAGCACATGGCCGACCGCGGGCGGTGAGCGTGCGCGCATGGCGTCGGGTGGTCATCCGTGTTGCGATGGAGAAAGGACATCCGGCCACGACGGGAGGAGCGATCATGGCACGCAACAAGCCGCTCAAGGCCCGCGACATCATGACGGCCGGCGCGAAGTGCGTCGGCGAGCACGAGTCGCTGCAGGACGCGGCGAAGATGATGCGCGAGCTGCAGGTGGGCGCGCTGCCCATATGCGGTGACGACGACAGGCTCCAGGGTCTGGTCACCGACCGGGACATCGTCGTCCAGTGCGTGGCCGACGGTGTGGATCCTGCGCGTGTGGAAGCGGGTTCGCTCGGCGGGGAGCTGCACTGGATCGACGCGGACGCGAGCGCGACGGACGCCCTGGAGTCCATGGAGCAGCACCAGATCAAGCGACTGCCGGTGATCGACGTACAGAACGGCCACCGCCTCGTCGGCATGATCTCGGAGGCCAACCTGGCGCAGAACCTCTCCGACAAGCAGATCGCGGAGTTCGCGTCGCGGGTGTACGCGGGCGCGCACTGACCGCCCGCGTCACGGCGGTTCGGGGGCGGGCACCCGCTAGCTCTCGGGGCGTGCCAGCGCGAGCGCCCCGGTGGCTGTGGGTGCCGCTGCCGCCCTGAGGTGGGCCATGGCCCTCTCGCACAGGCCCGCCGCATCGGGGTCGGTGGAGGTGACGCTGAGGAACAGCCGGCCGCCCAGGCCGATCAGGATGACCACCGGGGCGCCGGAGAGCGTGGTGTGGGCGACGCCGTGGAAGGCGGTCAGGCGCAGGTCTCCGTACGTGTCCGGGATGGACATGCGGACGTTGCTCAGCGCCACGTCGAAGCGCGCGCCCTTCTTCTCGCTGCGGTGGAGCAGCGCAGTGATCATCCGGTGGGGCAGGGGCATCAGCCGGAATCCGGCCACGAGGGGGCGCAGTTCCTCCGGGTTCAGGCGGCGGTGCAGGCGTTCCTTGACGTCGCGGGCCCGGTTCCAGAAGCCGTCCTGGGGGCCCGGGTCGACGGGGAGGACGAAGCTGGCGGCGTAGAGGCCGACGGACTCCTGGGGCGCGGGGACCAGGATGCGGCGCAGGTCCGCCGCGACGGCGATGCGGGCGGGGCCGGAGGCCCGCCGGGCGCGGGCGAAGGCCGTGCAGAGGGCTCCGTGCACGGTGGTCCGCTCGGCGCGGCAGCGTTCGAGCAGCGCGGCGGTCTCCGCCTTGCCGATCGTCCAGGTGTGGCAGGTCAGGGGTGTGGCGGGGCTGCAGGCCCGGGCCGGTCCGGTGGCCTGGCCGGGGATGCGCAGGGACCGGGAGAGTTTGACGAGGTCGGAGGGGCGGACGCGGGGCCCGGGGAGGAGGCCGTCAGCGGAGGGCGCGGCGACCACCGGCTGCTCCGCCGCGGGTGCGGCCAGGTGTTCCAGGACGTCGCGGATCACGATGGCGGCGGAGTGGCCGTCCGCCACGACGTGGTGGAAGGTGGCGAGCAGGTCGAACGAGGTCCCGCCGTCGACGAGGACGAACCGTGCCAGGGGGCCGGTTGCGGGGGCGAACGGACGCTGAAGCTCCTCCTCCATCACGCGGGTGAGGGACCGTCCGGCGCCTGCGCCCACCACGCGCAGGGGTGTTTCGGGCACGTCGCGGGTCGTGAGCCACGCCCGCCAGGGGCCGGTGCGCTCCACGCGGGCGCCGAGGAGGGGATGCCGGTCGCGGACGGCGGCCAGGGCGTGCCGCAGCCGGGCGGGTGTCGTCGCTCCCTCCACGTGAACGGCGGCGATGACGGTGGTGGGCAGTGCCTCGCCCGCCGCCCAGACCACGCGTTCGTACGGGGAGAGGCGTCGGCGCACGGTCATGTGATGCTCCGGATGTCGAGGGGTGCGGGACTCAGGGTGCTGCGGAGTCCGTCGGGCCAGGTGATGCGGGGGGTGAACGCGGGGAGGGTGCCGGGTGCGGTGGTCCAGGAGGGGTGCCGGGCCTCGCCGACCTTGTCCGGGTTGAGGATGCCGGTGCGGCCCAGGGTGCGGGCGGCGGCCAGGGCCAGGGGGACGGGGAGGTGCACCACCCGGGGCGGGCGCCGGCCCATGGCCGCGGCGACGGCCGCGCCGATGTCGCTCCAGAGGTGTTCCGTGCCGTCCCCCGCGTGGTAGACCGCGCCCGGCGTGCCGGATTCGGCGGCGGCGAGCAGGGCCCGGCACAGGTCGTCGACGTGCAGCAGGGAGTAGCGGCGGGGGCCGCGGCGGCCCACGGCGGGGAGCAGTCCGGTCCTGGCGGCCGCGGCCAGGCTCGGCAGGAAATGGCGGTCGCCCGGTCCGTAGACGATGGGGGGCCGCACGGTGAGGGCGGGCAGGCGGGTGTCGGCCTCCCGCAGGGCCTGTTCGCCGCCGAGTTTGCTGCGGCCGTAGGCGGAGACGGGGACCGGCGGGTCGTTCTCGTGGCGCAGCCGCCCGGGTCCGCTGGCGGCCAGTGAGGAGCAGTAGACGAGGCGGGGCGGGTGGGGCTGGGCGGCCAGGGCGGCCACCAGGCGCCGTGTGCCTCCGGTGTTGACGGTGGTGAGGGCCTGGGGGTCGGCGGCGTGGGTGAGGGCGGCGAGGTGGACGACGACGTCGGCGTCGGCGGTGGCCTCGCGCAGCCCGGTGCCGGTGACGAGGTCGACGGTCTCGGTGCGCGCGCCGGGGACGGGGCGCCGGGGGTCGCGCACGAGCGCGGTGACGTCGTGGCCGAGCGCGGTGAGGTGCGCGACGAGGCGGGTGCCGATGAATCCGGTGGCGCCGGTGACGGCGTATCTCATCGGGCTGCGGCCGGGGCGGGAGAAGGGGCGGGGGCGGCGTCGAGGGCGCGGTGGTAGAGGCGGTGGGTGCGGGTGTGGACGGCGCCCATGGCCCGGACGTAGCGGGCGGCGTCCTGGTTGTCCTCCAGGATCCACGAGTACTCGTTCTCGGTGTATCCGAGGCGCGCGGCGGCCTCCTGGGCCCGGCAGAAGAGGGCGGCCATCAACCCCCGTCCGCGGTGTTCCTTGGTGATGCCGGAGGTGGAGGCGCGGGTGCGGGTGATGCGGCGGCGCGCGAGGGTGGCCCGGATGAGTCCGAGGGGCAGGCCCCAGGTGGTGAGGCGGCCGCGGGCCGCGGCCAGCGCCTGGTTGGCGTCGGGGAGCCAGAGCGTGAAACCGGCGGGCTCGCCGTCGACTTCGGCGATCTGCAGCAGGTCGGGCTGCAGGAGGGGCTTGAGGCGGCGGCCGAGGTGCCTGAACTCGGCGTCGGTGAGGGGCACGGAGGCGTAGTTCTCGGCCCAGGCCTCGTTGTAGATGCGCTGGACGACCGCGAGGTCCTCGTCGTAGCGGCGGCGGTCGAGGGGCCGCACGCGGACGCCGGGGGCGGCCAGGGCGCGCCGGGCGGCACGGCGGATGACCGCGGGGACCTCGCCGTCCGGTGGCACGGGCCCGGTGAAGGTGTGGAGGTCCTTGGCCTTGGTGAAGCCGTGTTCGGTGAACAGCTCCGAGTAGTACGGGGGATTGTGCGGCATCTGGATGGTGGGCGGGCCGTCGAAGCCGTCGACGAGCAGGCCGCATTCGTCGTTGGTGGTGAAGCTCAGGGGGCCGAGCATGCGGTCGGCCCCCTGCTCGGCCAGCCACCGGCCGGCGGCGGTGAACAGCGCACCGGCGACGGCCGGGTCGTCGGTGGACTCGAAGAAGCCGATGTGACCGGTGCCCGCCCGGTGGCGCTGCTGGTAGCGCGGGTCGATGTGGGCGGCGATGCGGCCGAGGAGGACCGGGCCCCGGTGGGCGATGAAGAGCTGGACGGTGCCGGTGGCGTGGAAGGGGTTGCGGCGGGGGTCGAGGCAGGCGCGCAGCTCGTGCTCGAGGGGGGCGACCCAGTGGGGGTCGTGGCGGTAGAGCCGGTAGGGCAGGCGGATGAAGGCGGTGGTGGCGGCGCGTCCCCGCACGGGGGTGATGGTGACGTCGGTCATCGTGCGGTCTCCGGGGAGGGGGCCTGGCGGGGGCGGGCCAGGACGGGGACGGCGGGGGCCGGCGGCAGGCGCCGGGCGGCCGCGAAGGCGTCGGCGATGCGGTCGACGTGGGCGTCGGTGTGGGTGGCCTGGAGGGTGACGCGGATGATGCAGCACCCTTCCGGTACGGCCGGTGGCCCGACGGGGTTGGTGTAGACGCCCGCGTCGAGCAGGCGCTGCCACAGCCCGACGCACGCGGCGGGCTCCCCGGCCCGTACGGCGATGACCGGTCCGGCGGGGTCCGCGGCGCTCTCTTCCGTCGCGGTCGCCGGGCCCGTGTCGTAGCCGAGGCCGGCGAGCCGTTCGCGGAGGCGGGCGGCGAGGGCCAGGACGCGGTGGCGCCGCCAGGGCTCGGCGATGCTGATCTCCAGGGCGCTCCTGGCGGCCGCGAGGGCGGGCGGGGGCATGGAGGCGGAGAAGAGGATGGCCCGGGCCGCGTAGCGCAGATAGGTGATGACGCGGGCGGGGCCGGCGAGGAACCCGCCGGTGGAGCCGAAGCACTTGGAGAAGGTGCCGGTGAAGAGGTCGACCCGGTCGTGGACGCCGAAGTGCTCGGCGGCGCCGCGTCCGCAGGGCCCCAGCAGTCCGATGTCGTGGGCGCCGTCGACGATGGTGCGGGCGCCGTGCCGACGGGCCACGGCCGTCAGGGCGGGCAGCGGGGCGAGGGCGCCGTCCATGGAGAACATGCCGTCGGTGACGACGGCTTTGGGGGCGGCGGGGTCGGCGTCGGCGAGCAGCCGGTCCAGGTGTGCGGGGTCGCGGTGACGGTAGCGGAGACGGTGGGCGGCGCCCAGCCGGATGCCGTCGATCAGCGAGGCGTGGTTGGCGTTGTCGCTGAGGACGACGTCGCCGGTGCCGAAGAGGGCCGCGAGGGCGAGGTTGGACTGGAAGCCCGTGGTGACCACGGCGGCGTCCTCGGTGCCGAGGAAGTCGGCGACGGCGGACTCCAGTTCACCGTGCAGCGGGAGGGTGCCGTTGAGCGTGCGGGCGCCCGAGCAGGAGGCTCCGTAGGTGCGGAGGGCTGCGCCGGCGGCGGCGGTGACCCTGGGGTCGGTGGCCAGGCCGAGGTAGTCGTTGCAGCCGGCCATCACGACCTGCCGTCCGTCCATGACGGCTTCGCCGTCGCGGGCGTGGAGGGGCCGGTAGTACGGGCGGACCGGCGTGGCGTGGACGGCTTGCAGGAAGGGGGAGTTCAGGGGCTTGTCGAAGAGGTCGGCGGATCGGTTGCTGTCGGGCATGGGGGCGTGGGGCTCATTCCGTCGGCGGGAGGGAGCTGGGGGCCGTGCACGGGGTGGGGGCACGGGAGGAGCGGGGGTGGTGCGCCTGCAGCCTGCCGTGCGGGGACGCGCGGAGCCAGGACGTCGGGGCCGCTTTCACTCACGCGTGGTCCTCATTGGCTTTTCCGCTCGTACCTCTATACGATCGCCCGCCCCCGGCCCGGGGCGGTGCACGCCCGTCACCGCCGGGCCCGTGCCGGGTTGCGGGGTGGTGGGGCCGGGCGCAAGGTGAGCGTAAAGATCACCCGCCCTGCCCGAAGGAGTTTCGTTCATGGGTGCTTCCCGCGGAACCGCTCTCATGGTCTCCGGTGTTCTCTGTGGTGCGCTGGCCCTGGGCGCGACCGGCTCCGCCGTCGCGTCGGCCGGCTTCCCGCCCCCGATGCCGCCCACCGAGCCCGTGGTGACCGAACCGTCGGCCGCGAATCCCCGGGCGGCCCGCGAGGCGGCCGCCGCCGGCGCCCGGGCCATCGACCGCAACGTGATCGGCCAGCGGGCCGCGGAGGCCGTCGAGGAGTGCTCCGCGGCGGACGCGGCCGGGGACGCGGAGCAGGGCGAGACGTGCGCGAAGCTGAAGGGACACCTGGAGGAACTGCGGCACGCCCGGGCGGCGCTGGCCGAGCAGGCGAAGGCCGCACGGCCGGACCTGAAGAAGATGACCAGGGCCACGACGGACGCCGCCGCGGCCACGGCCTACCTGGCCAAGGACGGCGTCGACGTCTCCGACCTGGCCCGCAGCCCGGGGCACAAGGGTGGGCACAAGGACGGGCACACGGGTGGGCACAAGGGTGGACACAAGGGTGGACACAAGGACGACCGGTACGACGACCACGACTCTTCGGGGCTGCTCTCGGTGGTCACGTGGCTGCTGGGCGGCCTGGTGCACACGGTCGGCGGGGTCGTCGGCGGGCTGGTGGGCCTGGTCGGCGGGGTGCTGCAGGGCATCCTGAGCTGAGCGCCTGCGGAACCGGCACGGCGGTGCGGGCCCGGCGGGCCCGCACCGCCGTGATGCACCGGCCTGGCGCACCGCCCTGCCGCACCGGCCTCCTGAGCGCGCCTCAGCCGCACACCGGTCCGTCGCACCGGCCCCGTCCCGGGTTCCGCATCCCTTGACACCAGGGATTGTCATGGACATTCTCATTGCTTGGACCGGACCAACTACCGTGCCGCCGCCCCCGGCGGCACCGTGCTCCCACCCCCCACCGCACTCCCCTGCGCCCTGCCCGGAGGAGCCATGAAGAGATCCCCTTCCCGCCGCCCGCACACCCGCACCGCCGCGGCCCTGCTGTCCGTCCTGGCGGCGGTGGCCGCCCTCGGCAGCACGGCGCCCGCGGCCTCCCACCCCCGGCCGGCGGAGCCCGCGGCACGCGCCGCCCTCGCGCCCGCCCCCTCGCCCGACGCCCCGCACCGGGGCACGGTCACCGGCGCGCGCACCTCCGGCCACTCCGCCGCCCGCGAACGGGCCGCCCGCATCTTCGCGGAGGGCCGCCGGGCCGCCACCTCGGCCGGTTCGCTGAGCAACCACGCGCGCACGACCGGCGGCGGGACCGCGACACCCGAGGCCGGCCTCACGCACAACTGGTGGGGCGTCTTCCCGCAGCCCGGAACCCACGACGGCATCATGGCCACCCACAGCGTCGACGCCTCCTACCGGGTCTCGGACGGCGAGAACTTCACCTACTCCCCCACCACCAAGGCACAGAACTCGTGCATGGAAGTGGTCACGGCCTACTGGAGCAGCGGCAACGAGATCTGGGCCTGGGACTGGTGCTCCGACCCCGGAGGCCCCGCGAAGACCGTGGCCGTCGACGCCTCGTTCCTCGCCACGTACACGAACGGCGCGACCGGGCGGCCCGCCTACAGCGTGCAGATGGTCCAGGACGACGCCTCGGCCAACCGGTGGTCCGCGTACCTCTACAACTACCGCACGGCCGGCTGGGACCTGCTCTTCCGGAACGCGGGGCAGGACCGGAGCGGGCTCTCGCACGGCTGGGACATGTTCGAGATCTACGCAAGCGTCAACCCTGCGACCGGCACCGGCTACTACTGCAGCGAGGCGAGGAACACCGTCTTCGACTCCAGCTCCGTCGCGCTGCGCAGCCGCGGGGCGTGGAAGCCCGCCCGGCCGGCCGACTCGCCGTGGACCGAGACCGGCCCTCAGGGCCGTGACTTCCTCTGCCCGCCGCTGAAGTTCCTCCAGGCCGGCGCCAACGACCACTGGACGGTCCGTCAGTAGCCGCACGTGCCGCGGACCCCGCCGCCGGGCCCGCCGGGCGGCACGGCCCGCGACCGGTCCGCCTACGCACAGTAATCAGCCCGCCAGAACTCATGAGCGGACGGCGGCGAAATCCGAAGGTGTGCCAGGGGAAGAGGACTACCCGGCCCCGGCCGCCGTCACACGCTGCGTCACCGGAGCGGGGGAGAGATCCGCGGATCCGGCCTCCTCCGCCCGGTGGATCCCCCGAGAGTTGCACCCATGAGCCTCACCACTGCAGGCAAAACTCCCGGACCCGTCCGCTTCTACCTGGCGTGCGACCACCACGGCTGCACCACCCACACCACCTTCGACCTCGTCATCCCCGACCCCGGCCCCTCGCGCGACGACGACCTGTGGGGGCACCTCCTGCACCACACGCACACGGCCACGCCCCACATCAAGGAGCTCGGCTGGAGCTACATCCACGGCAACGGCTACACCTGCCCGACCCATCAAGTGCCGGCCCTGCCCAGCGCCTCCTGACGTCCCGTCGAGGCGCCTCCCGGCTCCGGCCCCTGTCAGGGGGCCGGGCCCGGGCCGGCGGACGACCACCCACGCCCCGGCCCGCCCGGCAGCCGCCACCCGGCACCCGGCAGCGCCCCCGCGAGTGGCATGCTGACGGCGTGAGCAGACCGGAAATCCATGTCACCGTCGCCCCTGAGCTGCAGCTCTTCGTCAACTCCGAGCTGCGGCGGAAGCGGGCGCCCGTCGCGATCGACGCGTCGTCGTCGCTGGGCCACGTCATCGAGTCACTGGGCGTCCCGCTCACCGAGGCCGGCCGGCTGCTCGTCGACAGACGGCCCGCGCCCGCGGCCCACGTCCCCGCGGCGGGGGAATCGGTGGAGGTGTGCGCGGTCGAGCGCCCGCAGCAGGTGCCCGGCGCGCCGCTGCGCTTCCTCCTCGACGTGCATCTCGGGACGCTCGCACGCCGGTTGCGCCTCCTGGGCGTGGACGCGGCCTACGAGAGCGAGGACATCGGCGACCCCGCCCTCGCGGCGCTCTCCGCTGCGGAACGCCGGGTGCTGCTCAGCCGCGACCGCGGGCTGCTGCGGCGGCGCGAGATATGGGCCGGCGCCTACGTCTACAGCGACCGGCCCGACGAGCAACTGCGCGACGTCCTGAGCCGCTTCATGCCGGTGCTGGCGCCGTGGACGCGGTGCACCGCCTGCAACGGGCGGCTCGCGGAGGCCGCGAAGGACACCGTGGCGGAGCGGCTGGAGCACGGGACGCGGCGCACGTACGACGTCTTCGCGCAGTGCACGGCCTGCGAGCGCGTGTACTGGCGCGGGGCGCACCACGAGCGGCTGGAGGCCATCGTCGGGGATGCCGTGCGGGAATTCGGCGGACCGGCGGTGTGAGCCGCCCGCCGGGGCGTGCCGTACCGCTGAGGGCGGTGTGACGGAATGTAGCGTGCTGTCCGGATTCCGCAAGCCGGTTCCGACTCCGGGAACCGGTCGTGCGCGGGAGCCGGTCGCGTCCGGAGGACGGTCATGCTCAAAGGTTTCAAGGGTTTCGTCATGCGCGGTGACATCGTCACCATCGCCGTGGGCCTGATCATCGCGCTGGCCCTCAGCACGCTCATCAAGGCGTTCACCGACTTCATCATCAACCCGATCATCGCCCGGGCCCAGGGCGGGCACTCGATGGGGCTGGGCTGGCAGCTCGGCCGGGCCGGCAACAAGAACACGTACCTGGACCTCGGCTCGTTCCTCTCCGCGGCCGTCTACTTCCTCATCTTCATGGCCGTGGTGTACTTCTTCATCGTCGTGCCGTACAAGCACGTGCAGGCGCGGCGCGGGGTCGTGGTCTTCGCGGACCCGGGCCCGCTCAAGACCTGCCCGGCCTGCCTGTCGGAGGACCTCCCCGCGGCGGCGCTCAAGTGCCGCTACTGCGGCAGCGAACAGCCCCCGTCGGCCGCGCCGGGCGGGAGGCCCGCGCCCGGGGCGCGCTGAGGCCACGGGCGCGCCGGGGCACGGGGTGCGTCGAGGTCCTGCGCCGTCCGGGGCGTCGTACGGGGCTCCGGCCGGCGGCGACCGGCCCCGCCCTCCGGGGTCAGGGCCAGGTGCGGTTGCGGGCTTCGGCCCGGGCACGCCGTTCCTCCGTCCGGATGCGGCGCTCCTCGGCGGCCCGCCGCACCCCCTCGGCCCGTCGCTCCGCGTAGCCGTTGGGCTCCACGACGTGGAAGCACTGGCCGCAGACGTAACCGCCCTCGGGGCCCTCGATGACCGGGTTCAGACAGTCCTTACACAGCATCACGACAGCATTCGGCCGGGAAACAAGACACCACCATTATTCCGCCCGCCTCCCGCAGCGGCAGCACAATCCGTTGCCATCAGCCACCCGGAGTAACCGACCCCGCGCGCGATATCACTCCCCTATATACGTCCTATAAGGCATTGTGAGGCCGCGCGGGCGCACCGGGAGCTGCTGGGCGATGAAAGATACGGCGAAGAGGGCCGCGGGCAGGCGTTGCGCGGTCACGGCAGGCGTAGTCGCCGCACTCGCGGGGGTGACGGGGTGTCCGGGACCGGACCACCCGGCCGGTCCGCTCCTGGAACGGGCGGCGGAAGGGAGCGGGAGGCACACCGGCCCGCGGCCCGGGGCGCGCACGGCACCGCCGCCCGGGCCCACCCGCACCGGATTCACCCTGGTGGCCTCCGGCGACGTCCTGCCGCACGACGAGATCATCCGGCAGGCGCAGCAGGACGGCGCCCGGTCCCGGCGGCAGGGCGGCAGGGGCGAAGGCGCCCGCAAGGAACCCGACTTCGGCCCCATGTTCGCCGGCGTCAAAGGGACGGTGTCCGCCGCGGACCTGGCGATCTGCCACATGGAGACGGTCTACGGCAAGGAGGAGGGGCCGTTCCGCGGCTATCCGTCGTTCGTCTCACCGCCGCAGGTCGCCCGCGCGCTGAAGGAGACCGGGTACGACTCGTGCTCGACGGCGTCCAACCACACGACGGACGCGGGGAGTGCGGGGGTCGCCCGTACGCTCGCGGCCATGGACAAGGCGGGCCTGCGGCACGCGGGTTCGGCGCGCTCGGAGGCCGAGGCGCGGCAGGTCACGCTCCTGCGGGCGGGGCCCGCCCGGGTGGCTCAGCTCGCCTACACCTACGCGACCAACGCTCCGGTGCCGAAGGAGCGCCCGTGGATGGTCAGCCTCACCGACCCGGCGCGGATCCTGTCCGACGCGCGGGCCGCCCGGGCGGCGGGGGCGGACGTCGTCGTGGTGAGCATGCACTGGGGCACCGAGTGGCAGAGCGAGCCGGACGAGGAGCAGCTGTCCCTGGCCCGCCAGCTGACGCGGGCGGGCGGCAGGCGTCGGCCGGACGTCGATCTGGTCCTCGGCACGCACAACCATGTGCCGCAGGCCTACGAGAAGGTCAACGGCACGTGGGTCGTCTACGGGATGGGCGATCAGCTCGCGGGGAGGATGATCAACCCGCAGGGCGAGCCGGACCTGCGGGGCAACGAGAGCAGCATCGCCCGCTTCACGTTCGCCCCGCCCGCCCGGGCGGGCTCGCGCTGGCGGGTCGTCAAGGCCGAGTTCATCCCGCAGGTCACGGACCACGGGCCGCCGTGGCGCGTCCTGGAGCTCCCTCCTTCGCTGCGCGCCCGGCCGGGCGGGCGGGCCGTCCTGGGCCGGGCGCGCAAGGAGATCACCGAGGCCGTGCTGTCCCGGGGCGCCGCCGAGGACGGTCTGACACCCGCACGCTGACGGGGGTCCGGCACCGTGCGGGCGGTTCGTGCGGGGGCTACGGCTCGTGACGGCGGCTCAGCCCATCGCGGCCCGGGTGGCGGGAGAGTCCTCCACGGTGCCGCGGTTGACGTCCTTGCACAGCGGGACGGCGCTGACGTTGCCGACGTAGGCCGCCGCGACCCAGGTGGGGCGGTTGCGCAGCATGTACCAGACGTCGTTCCCGCCGACGCTCTGGGCGTGGACCTTGCAGCGCAGCCCGACCTTGGCGCCGCGGCCGAAGGTTCCCCGTACGGCCGAGTCCGTGCTGGGGTACATCCGCTCGTTGACGCCCGTGGGGCTGGTGATGGTGCCTGCGGGGCGTTGCGGCACCGGCGGGACGCCGGGGCCCGAGGCCGCCTGGGCGGATCCGGCGGCCAGCAGCGAGCCGGCCAGGGCGGCCACCACGATGGCGTCCGTCGAGATCTTCTTGCTGCGGGCTGCGAGGGTCCTGGGCATGGGGGCTCCCTGTGTGAGGGGTTGATGAAGCAATGCCGACGTACCACGCCGCAATCTCGATTAAACCTGGACAAAGCACTCTCAGCCGGACGGGGGTGGGTCCTTGCGGGCCCGGCTGGGCTGCACGCGCTTGGGCTCGCCCTTCATCTTCGGGTGCTCCGGCGGATAGGGCAGGTCGCCCAGCCCGTGCTCGCGCTCGTCCCGGTCGGCCAGTTCCAGGGCCGCCTCCAGCCCGCACGGCCGGTCCTCCATGCCCGCGTGCAGATCGCCCACGGCCTCGAACCGGGCGGGCATGGTGGCCAGGTCGAAGTCCTCGGGCACCGCGTCGCCGGCCACCTCGTCCCACGTCAGCGGTGCGGAGACCGGAGCGTGCGGGCGGGGCCGCACCGAGTAGGCGCTGGCGATGGTGCGGTCGCGGGCGGTCTGGTTGTAGTCGACGAAGACCTTGGCCCCGCGCTCCTCCTTCCACCACGCCGTGGTGACCTCCTGCGGCGACCGCCGCTCCAGCTCCCGCGCGACGGCGATGGCCGCCCTGCGCACCTGGACGAACGTCCACCGCGGCGCGATGGGCACGAACACGTGCAGCCCGCGCCCGCCGGAGGTCTTGGGCCAGCCGGTCAGGCCCAGGCCGTCGAGGACCTCCCGGAGTCCGAGAGCGGCACGGACGGCGTCCGCATAGCCGGTGCCCGGCTGCGGGTCGAGGTCGATGCGCAGCTCGTCGGGGTGCTCGGTGTCCGTCCGGCGCACGGGCCAGGGGTGGAAGGTCAGGCAGCCCAGGTTCGCGGCCCACAGCACGGCCGCGGGCTCGTTGGGGCAGATCTCGTCGGCGTAGCGGCCGCTGGGGAAGGCGATCCGGCCGGTCGGGATCCACTCGGGCAGGTTCTTCGGCGCCCGCTTCTGGAAGAAGGACTCCCCCTCGACCCCGTCCGGGTAGCGCTCCATCGTGGTCGGGCGGTCCTTGAGCGCCCGGACGATGCCGTCGGCGACGGCGAGGTAGTAGCAGGCCAGGTCGTACTTGGTGAAGCCGCGCTCGGGAAAGTAGACCTTGTCCGGGTGCGACAGCCGTACGGTCCGCTCCCCGGCGGTGAGCTCCAGCGCCTCCTCTGCCATACCCCTCACGCTAGAGGCCCCCGCCGCACGGCGCCTGCGGGCGGCGCCGTGCGGGAGCGCGGGCGCGCGAAGAGGCGGCCGGGGCCCGGGGCCCGCACAATCGCGGTCATGGATCTCCCCGTGATGCCCCCGCTGCAGCCGATGCTCGCCAAGTCCGTGGCGAAGATCCCGCCCGGCATGCTGTACGAGGCGAAGTGGGACGGCTTCCGGGCCATCGTCTTCCGCGACGGCGACGACGTCGAGCTGGGCAGCCGCTCCAGCAAACCCCTCACCCGCTACTTCCCGGAGCTCGTCGAGGTCTTCCGCGAGCAGCTCCCGCCCCGCTGCGTGCTCGACGGGGAGATCGTCATCAGCCGCGGCGGGCGACTGGACTTCGACGCCCTGCTCGAACGCATCCACCCCGCCGACTCCCGCGTCCGCCATCTGGCCGAGGTCACCCCGGCGAGCTTCATCGCCTTCGACCTGCTCGCCCTCGGGGAGCAATCCCTGCTGACGACCCCGCAGCGGGACCGGCGGGACGCACTGACCTCGGCGCTGCAGGGCGTACGGGCCCCGGTCTACATCGCACCCGCCACCTACGACCTCGAGACGGCCCACGCGTGGTTCGAGCAGTTCGAAGGGGCCGGGCTCGACGGGGTCGTCGCGAAGCCGCCCGCCTCCCCCTACCGGCCCGGCGAGCGGGCCATGGCCAAGATCAAGCACGAGCGGACCGCCGACTGCGTCGTCGCCGGGCTGCGCCACCACAAGAGCGGGCCCGTCGTGGGCTCCCTGCTGCTCGGCCTCTACGACCCGGCCGGGCGGCTGCAGCACGTCGGGGTCTGCGCCTCCTTCCCCATGCGCCGCCGGCAGGAGCTGATGGAGGAGCTCGAACCTCTGCGGATGCCCACGGTGGAGGGGCACCCGTGGCAGGAGTGGGCCGCCGAGGAGGCGCAGGCAGCCGGCCGGATGCCCGGCGGGCCCAGCCGGTGGACCGGCACCAAGGACCTGTCCTGGGTGCCCCTGCGGCCCGAGCGGGTCTGCGAGGTCGCCTACGACCACCTCCAGGGCGACCGCTTCCGGCACACCACTCAGTTCCGCCGCTGGCGCCCCGACCGTGAGCCGCACCAGTGCACGTACGCCCAGCTGGAGGAACCGGCGGCCTACAAGCTGGCCGACATCCTCCAGTTGTGAGGGGTGCGGCGGGCGCCGCCCGCGGCGCGCACGCTCAGAGCGTGCGCAGGGCGGGGAGCAGCTCCCTCTTGGCCCAGTCCAGGTACGGGGCCTGCTGGTCGCCGCCGATCTGGACGAGGGCGACCTCGGTGAACCCCGCCTCCGTGTAGGCCCGCACCGCCTCGACGAAGCGGTCCGTATTGGATCCGCAGGGGATCGCCTTCGCGACGTCGTCCTTGGTGACGGAAGCGGACGCGGAGGCGAAGGCCGCGTCGTGCGGCAGCTCGGAGTTGACCGGCCAGCCGAGCCCGAACCAGCGGAACTGCTCGTGGGCCCGCTCGACCGCCGCGTCGTGGTCGGTGTCGTAGCAGACGGGCAGCTGTCCGATGCGGGGCTTGCCGGCGCCTCCGTGGCGGTCGAACGCCTCCAGCAGTTCCCTCCGGGGCTCGGTCGCGACGACCACATCGGCCAGATGGCCTGCCAGGCGGCAGGAGTGCTCCCCCGAGACGGCGATGCCGATGGGCGGGGCGGGCCGGGGAACGTCCCACAGCTTGGCGTGTTCGACGTCGTAGTGGGTGCCGTGGTGGGTGACGAGCTCCCCGTCCAGGAGCGCCCGGATGATGAAGACCGCCTCTTCGAGCATCTCGTGCCGGACGCTGATGCCCGGCCAGCCGCGTCCGACCACATGCTCGTTGAGGTTCTCGCCCGACCCCAGCCCGAGGCGGAAGCGCCCCTGCGAGAGCAGCTGCACCGTGGCCGCCTGCTGGGCGACGACAACGGGGTGGTAGCGCGTGGTGGGACAGGTCACGAACGTCATGAGCGGAATCCGCGAGGTCGCCTGCGCCGCGGCACCCAGGACGGCCCACGCGTTGGGCGAATGGCCCTGGGACGCGAGCCAGGGGAAGTAGTGGTCGGACGTGACGGAAAAGTCGAATCCCGCTTCCTCCGCACCCACCACGTGCGCGACGAGTTCACGGGGGCCTGCCTGCTCGGTCATCATCGTGTATCCGATGCGCACCATCGCGCCTCTCCTCCGATTTCCCCTTTTTTCAAACCCCGTCCGGCGTAATCCGACGTGTCTGACGGGTCGACACCTGTCACTCTGTCTGGAATGGACAGATCGGCCGATATGAAATATTGGGGGATCGATGTCACACAAGTCCCGGCGACACACGGCCCGGCCCCGCAAGGCCCGGGTGTCCACGACGAGAACGACGAGTACGACGAGACCGGCGGGAGCGAAGAAGAAGGCGAGGAACCGGGCCCTGCGCTGCGGTGCGGTCGTCCTGGTGTGCGCAGGGGCGCTGTCGCTGGCCGGACCGGCCAGCGAGGCACTGACGGAGGACGACGACAACCTCGATGCCACGTCCCCTTTCTGGGTCGAGCCGCGGGGCCCGGCGGCCCGTCAGGTGCGGGTCTGGCAGGAGCAGGGGCGCGAGGACGACGCCGTCGTCCTGCAGCGCATCGCGAAGGAACCCATGGCGGTCTGGCTGACCGGTGACGATCCGAAGGCGCAGGCCGAGAGCGTCACCCGGCAGGCCGAGCGCAGCGGGGTCATTCCCGTGCTGGTCGCCTACAACATCCCCCAGCGCGACTGCGGTCAGTACTCGTCGGGCGGCGCTCCCGACGCCGCCCACTACCGCGCCTGGGCCGCGCGGGCCGCGGCCGGCATCGGCGCGCGCCGGGCCTGGATCGTCCTCGAACCGGACGCGCTCGCCCAGTGGGCGTCGGGCTGCGTCCCCGCAGCGGCCGCCAAGCAGCGCCTGGCCCTTATCGCGCAGGCCGTGCGGACCTTCAAGTCCAAGCCCGGCGTCTCCGTCTACATCGACGCCGGGAACCCCGGCTGGATCCAGGACCACAACATGATGGTGACGGCGCTCACCGAAGCGGGGATCGCCGAGGCCGACGGGTTCGCGCTGAACGTCTCCAATTTCCACACGACGCCCGTCACCCGCGCTTACGGCGACCGTCTCTCCGCCCTGCTCGGCGGTGCCCATTACGTCATCGACACGAGCCGCAACGGCAACGGCCCGCTTCCGGCGCCGCCGGAGGGCGCGAAAAAGAAGGACGAACACAAGAAGGAGAAAGAAAAGGAGAAGGAGAAGCTGCCCGTGCCGGCGGCCACCGAGGCCAGGAGGGCCGTGGGCACGCGGGGCCCCGGGGAGGAAGCGGAACCGGAGGACGGGGAGGAGGAGCACGAGCCCGAGTCCTGGTGCAACCCGCCCGGGCGGGCCCTCGGTGCCCCGCCCAGCACCGCCACGGGGAACCCGCGCGTCGACGCATTCCTGTGGATCAAGCGGCCCGGCGAGTCCGACGGCGCCTGCCGCGGTGCGCCGCCCGCGGGCCGCTGGTGGGCCGAGTACGCGCTCGACCTCGCCCGCGCCACGCCGGCGCACCTCATGCCGCCCTCCCTGGAGCCCGGGCAACCGGAAGTCCCCCTCCTGCCGTCCGTGCTCCCCGCCCATCCGCCGGGCGGCGCGCCGGCCGGCGGCGCTCAGGCGCCCGCCGCTTCCGCCCCCGCGTCCGCTCCCGGGCACGCGCCCGTACCCGCGCCCGCCGCCCCGGTCCCCGCACCCGCCACGGCGCCGACGGCCGGATCGGCCCAGGGGCCCGCGCCCACCGCTCCGCCCGCGGCGCCGCCTGCCGGGCCGCCCACGGACCCGCCCGGCGACAAGCCGGTTCCGCACCTTCCCGGCACGGGCGCGGCGGAACCGGGGCATCATGGGTGAACGACCGACCGGGCGGGTCCGGCGCTGACGCGGAGGGCTGCGATGAACCCCGACGGACGGGTCAACCGAAGGGTGGCGTTCATCGCCGGCGCGGGGCACTCCGGTACGACGCTCCTCGGCTTGCTGCTGGGTGCGCACGCGTCCATCTTCTACGCAGGTGAGGCGTGGAACAGCACGCGCCTGGGTGCCGTGACGGACGACGGGTGGACGGTCCGGTGCACCTATTGCGGAGCCGGTTGCTCCGTGTGGGCCGGCCTGCGCCCGGGCAGCGACGGCCTGGGGCTCGCGGGCTCACCGGACCTGTACGAAACCCTGTCCGTGCGGTCCGGGCGCCCCGTCGTCGTCGAATCGACCAAGGCGGTCGGCTGGATCGAGATGCAGGCGGCAGCGGTGCGGGACGTCGTCCCGGCCCATCTCCTCCTCCTGGGCCGGGACGGACGGGCCGTCGTGAATTCGCAGCTGCGCAAGTACCCCCACATCCCGGCGCGTGAGCACGTCGGCAAGTGGGCGGCGCAGATCCGCGCCTCGGAAGAACTCGCCGCGCGCTGGCCGGGCCCGGTGTCCCGCCTCCACTACGAGGACCTGGCCACGAGCACCGAAAGCACGCTGCGCCGGCTGACCGCCTCGCTCGGTCTCGCCTACGAGCCCGCGATGCTCGATCCGTGGAACAGCGAGCAGCATCCGCTCGGCGGCAACAGCGGCACCCATTTCCTCCTCGCCCGTTCGCGGGGCTCCCGCGCGAACGGTACGGCGCCGGCGGACTTCCCCGTCGACGCGGCCAAGCGCGAGCACTACTCCCGGCATCCGCCCGCCGTGGTGCTCGATCTGCGGTGGCATCAGGAGATGCCGGAGGACGCCCTGGCGGTGTTCGAGGAGGTCGCAGGCGAGGTCAACGCCCCCTACGCGCGATAGTCCCGCGTACCGGCCGCTCTGCGGCGGCCGGTACGGAGGGCGGTACGGAGCGCGGTACGGAGGGACGGCGCGCGGCCTCTACGTCCCGGGGCCGTCAGTAGTGCCAGCGCGGCTTGCCGCTGTCGCTGCCGCAGATGATGACCCGGCCCTGGGCGTCGTGCGTGCGCGCCCCGGCGTCGGACGAACGGCAGAACTGGCCCGCCTTGTAGCAGTTGCCGGCGTTGGAGCGGATCTCGCACGTCGTACCGGCGTTGCCCGGCGCGGGCGTACGGGCCGCGGAGCCGGCTGCACCGGTCTGCTCGGCAGCGGGCGGGGTGGCTGTCCTGCGCGGCGGCTTCGGCAGGACCGGCGAGGGTGCTGCGCTGCGGGAAGGCGCGGTGGTCGGAGCGTCCGACGGCGGCGTCGAGGGCGAGGGGGACGGGGACGGGGTCGCGGACACCGAAGCGGAGACGGCGGGCGAGGGCTTCTTGCCCGGCGACGTGTCCTCGTCGCCCCCGGTGCAGCCGGCCAGCGTGAGCACGCCGGCCAGGGCTATGCCGCAGGCGGCAACCCAGCGACGGCGAAGGGCGGAGGAGGAAGGAGATTCCGGGGAAGCCGGGGAAGTTCTGAAGGAAGACATGGCCAGGGGACTCCACGAGCGGAACGGGCAGGGGAAAAGCCGCACTTCGAAATCCGCGATTCCGCTTTGCTGCGGACACGGGAAATCGCTGCCGACACGTGGGGGGAACCAACTTGGCTCACCCACATTAGCGGTATCGCGCCACGCAGGTGAACCAAGATCTCGGGGAAATGCGCGTTCGACCGGACCGGCGTTGTGCCGCGTGCGGGAGGGGAGTTGACCGGGCGGCTCCTGCCCGCACCCGGCCCGCTCGGCGCACTCGGCGATCCGCGCGGTCTGGAATGATGGCACCGTGGACGAAGAAGCCATCCCCGTGCTTTATGTCGAGAACGCGCGCACAGCGGTCGCGTGGTACGCCCGGCTCGGTTTCACCGAGCAGTGGGAACACCGCTTCGAGCCGGGCCTCCCGGCGTTCGTCGAGGTGGCGCGCGGGCCGGTGCGGCTGTTCCTGTCGGAGCATCAGGGGGACGCCCGGCCCGGCACGCTGATTTATCTGCGGGTCCGCGATATCGACGCCGTCGCCGCCGAGTTCGGCGTCCCACCCGTTTCCGCCCCCTGGGCACGCGAGATCGAGTTGCAGGACCCCGACGGAAACCGGCTGCGCGTGGGGACTCCGGTCAATTGACGGACGGGGCGCGGACCGGGCGGCCGAGTGGACGGCCGCCCGGCACCCTTGTCACCGCGCTCCTCCCCCCTGTTGACCGAATATCGACGTTTCGGTCGCGTGAAGCGCGGCTGCGGCGCCTGCCGACTTGGAGCTGTTGATCGCTGGCATTACCATCCAACTGGTTGCCTAAGTCAACTGCCGGCAATCGTACTGCCGCATCAGGAGGAATCACCCATGACCGCCACGGCGCAGCAGTTCCGCACATATGTGGAGCGGAACCTCGACGTCCTGGGAGCCGAACCCACCAGGACGGCCGTCGTTCACCACGACCGCCGCGTCACCGCCGGCGAACTGCGCGACCTCGTCCACCGCATGGCCCGCGCGCTGCTCGCCCAGGGCATCGGGCGAGGGGACACCGTCACGCTGCTCAGCGGAAACCTGCCGGAGACGATCGCCGCCCGCTACGCCGCCAACCTGATCGGCTGCTCGGTCAACCACCTCTACAACAAGCTGGCGGCCGACGTTCAGGCCAACATCATCCGCGACGTCGAGACGCGCGCCCTGATAGCCGACCCCGCCTACGCGTCGCGCGCCGCCGAACTGGCCGGGCTGACGGAGGTCCGCACCGTCCTCTCGCTGGGCCCGGCCGAGGTGGGCGCGGACCTGCTGGAGCTGTCCGCCGGCGAGTCCGCCGAACCGCTCGGCGGCCTCGCCCGCCCCGAGGACATCTGCATGATCCGCCACACCGGCGGCACCACGGGCCACCCCAAGGCCATCTGCACCGCCTTCGAGCGGCTGCCCGGCTTCCAGGACGACGTCGACGAGATCCTGGAGCCGGAGGGCACGAACGAGGACGGGATGCGGCAGCTGGTCTGCACGACGCTCGCCCACGCCGCCGGCCTGCTCGCCGACGTCACCCTCCGCACCAGCGGCGGCACGGTCGTCCTGCTCGACGACTTCGATCCCGTGGAGGCCCTGGCGGCGATCGAGCGCGAGCGCATCACCCACATGTTCCTGCTGCCGCCCCTGCTGTACCAGCTCATGGACCAGCCGGAGGTGGAGCGCACCGACACCTCCAGCCTCCGCAACATCACCTACGGCGGCTGCCAGTCCTCCCCCGCCCGGCTCGCCTCCGCCGTCCGGCGCTTCGGCTCCGTGCTGACGCAGTTCTACGGGCAGAACGAGGCGGGCGGCATCAGCGTCCTCGGCCCCGAGGACCACGACCCCGGGAACCCGGACCGGCTGCGCACCGCCGGCAAGGCCATGAAGGGCGTCGAGATCGCGATACGCGACGAGTCCGGCCGCGACCTGCCCACCGGTGAGCACGGCGAGGTCTGCGTGCGTTCCGAGCACATCATGCAGGGGTACTGGAAGCAGCCCGAGCTCACCGCCGAGGTCCTGCGGGACGGCTGGCTGCACACCGGCGACATCGGATTCCTGGACGACGAGGGCTACCTGACCATCGTCGACCGGATCAAGGACATGATCGTGGTGGTCGGCGGCCACGTGTACACCACCGAGCTCGAGGACCTGCTCAACACCCACCCGCAGGTCCTGCAGAGCGCCGTCTTCGGCGTCCCGGACGCCAACCGCATGGAGCAGGTGTACGCGGCGGTGGTGGCCGCCCCCGGCAGCGAGCTCGACGAGAAGGAGCTGCGCGAGATGGTGAACCGCGAGCGCGGCGCCATGTACGAGCCGGCCCGCATCTCCTTCATCGACGCCCTCCCGCTGACGGACGCGGGCAAGCCGGACAAGAAGCTCCTCCGGCGCGAGGCGGAAGCGAAGGCCGCAGCCTCCGTGTGACCCGCAGGGCCGGCCGCCGCCCCGCGGCCGGCCCTCGGCGAAACAATCCGGCCATCGCACGCCGGCCCCGGGCCCGCAGCGCAGGCCCGGGGCCGGTGCACGTCAGGGGGTGTCGAGCGCCCTCTGTTCCGTGGCCTGTTCGGCCCGGAGCTGGGCGGCCACCGTGTCCGTGCGGGCCCGCAGGGCGAGGACGCGTTCGCCGGTCTTGGTGCCGTGCAGCGGGGGTTCCGCGGGGAGCACGGGGATGCCCTTGGCCTGGGCCGTGAGCACCAGGCTGTGCATGACCTCGGCCTGCTGGGCCAGCAGGGCCGTGCTGAACATGTTGGCCCGCAGGGTCTTCTTCATTCCCAGCGCGCCGCGGTAGGTGATTTCACAGGCGACGTTCACCGTCTCCAGCCGCTGCTCGCCCGCCTGCTCGAGCGCGGCGAGCATGACCGAGGCGAGGCCCTCGACCACCTTGGTGACGACCCACTTCCGCCCGGGGAGCGGGGGCAGGAGGTCCCGGATCCGGTCGATCTCGGCGTCCAGCGCCTCCGTGGTCATGGCGCTGAAGGCGTCGTGCAGCTGGAGGTGGACGACCTTGTCCCAGGGGATGTCCTCGCCGTCGAAGCCGACCGACTCGGGTCCGAAGCGCAGCGCGCCGATGCCGTCCAGCGGGCGCAGAGCCTTGGCGGTGATGGCGGGGACCTTGGGGTGGCGGCAGATCAGGGCGCCGAGGGAGAACTCCCACTCCACGGGCGTGGGCGCGGCGGGGGCGGGCAGCGAGCGCAGGACGGAGAGGGCCCAGTCGCCGGAGGCGTTGGTGCCGGCGCGCCCGGCGTCGACGCCGCGCTGTACGGCGTTGGCGACGTCCTTGCCGAAGGAGGTGGCCGCCGTTCCCACCTGGTCGCCCAGGTTCTTCACCCGGTTGAGTATGCCCATGCCCTGACCCCGTTTCACCTGCGTTGTTCGTGTGGCGGCGACACTTTACCCAGTGATCGGGACGGGCGGTGCGGCGCTCACTCCGCGGCGGGGGGCGGGAGGGTCCGGTCCACGAGGCCGGCGATCAGGTCGTCGAGGGGGAACGGGGCGAGGACGTCGGGGACGGTGAGGTCGTCCACGATGAAGCCGCTCATGGCGAGGTAGAGCAGGAGCACGGTGGTCCGGTCGCCGGGCAGGCCGGCGCCGAGGTGGAAGCGGATGCCTTCCTGGACGTTGTTGCTGAAGACCTCGGTGAGCATGGCCTGCAGTTCGGGCCGCCGGGTGCCTTCCAGGCGGAGCTCCATCATGGCCAGGTAGCTGCTGCGGTCCTCGCGCATGCGCCCGACGAGGTCGTGGAGGAGGCGTACCACCAGGTCCCGCGAGGGGGGTGCCTCCATGGTGCCGGCGAGCGCCGAGGCGTCGGGCGACAGGCGTTCGCGGGTGCGGCGGGCCACCTGGTTCAGGAGGTCGTCGCGGTTCGTGAAGTAGTTGGAGGCGGTGCCGTTGGGGACGGCGGCCTCGGTGTCCACGGCGCGGAACGTGAGCCCGCGCGAGCCCTGGCGGGCCAGGACCTCGATGGCGGCGTCGACGAGCGCGGCACGGCGCTCCGGGTTCTGTCGCATCGGTCTTCTCTTCTTCCCTCTCGCGCTTCCTCTTCCGCTTCCCACATCAAACCACTCCAGGCGTAGTACTACGGATGGAGTCGAACCGAGGGAACGGACACCCGTATGCGCAAGCTGACCCACTACGTCGCCACCACCATCGACGGCTTCATCGCCGGCCCCGACGGCGGCTCCGACTCCTTCCCCCACTCCGAGGAGATGGCCACGTACCTGGACTCCCGGCACCCGAGACGATCCGGTCGCCTTCGTCCGCGAGCTCAAGCGGCAGGACGGCATGGGCATCTGGCTGTGCGGCGGCGGAGAGCTCGCGGGTACGCTCCTGCCCGAGATCGACGAACTGATCGTCAAGTGCTACCCGGTGGCCGTCGGCGCCGGCATCCCGCTCTTCAGCGCCGCGTTCCGGCCCCGCCGGTTCGGCCTCGTCGACAGCCGTTCGTTCGCCGGCGGAGCGGCCGTGCTCACCTACACCGCGGGTCTCGACTAGCCTGAGGGCACAATGAACCGTTTGATGACGCCATGGGGCGAGCTGGGCCTGACTCGTTTCCCCGAGGACCCCCGCGACCAGCTCCGAGCCTGGGACGCCGCCGATGAATACCTCCTCAGCCATCTGGCGGGGAGCGCGGAGACCGCGGACGGCCCCACGGACCTGTCCGGCACGGTGGTCGTGCTGGGCGACCGGTGGGGCGCGCTGACCACCGCCCTCGCCGGGCAGGGCCACAGCCCGGTGCAGATCACCGACTCGTTCCTCGCCCAGCAGGCCACCCGCCTGAACCTCGAGCGCAACGGCGTCGCACCCGGCGCCGCCACCCTGCTGTCGACGCAGGACGCCCCGCCGGACCGCATCGACGTCCTGCTGGTCCGCGTGCCCAAGAGCCTCGCGCTCCTGGAGGACCAGCTGCACCGGCTCGCCCCCCGGCTGCACGCGGGGACCGTCGTCGTCGGCACGGGCAAGGTGACCGAGATCCACACCTCGACGCTGAAGCTGTTCGAGCGGATCGCCGGCCCCACCCGGACCTCGCTGGCCGTGAAGAAGGCCCGGCTCATCTTCTGCTCGCCGGACCCCGCCCTCCCCCGGGCCGCGAGCCCCTGGCCCCACAGCTACTCGCTGCCGCTGGGCATCGGCCCGGCCTCCGGGCTGACGGTCACCAACCACGCCGGCATCTTCTGCGCCGAGCGGCTCGACATCGGCACCCGCTTCTTCCTGCGCAACCTTCCGCAGCGGCACGGCCGGGAGCGCATCGTGGACCTCGGCTGCGGCAACGGCATCGTCGGGACGGCCGCGGCCCTGGCCAACCCGCAGGCCGAGGTGGTGTTCGTCGACGAGTCGTACCAGGCGGTGGCGTCCGCGGAGGCCACGTTCCGGGAGAACGCGGGCGCGCGGGCCGCGGCCGAGTTCCGGGTGGGCGACGGGCTGTCGGGGATGCCCGCCGACTCCGTGGACCTGGTGCTCAACAACCCGCCCTTCCACTCCCACCAGTCGACCACCGACGCGACGGCCTGGCGCATGTTCACCGGCTCGCGTGCCGCGCTGCGGCCCGGCGGGGAGCTGTGGGTCATCGGCAACCGCCACCTCGGGTACCACGTGAAGCTGCGCCGCCTCTTCGGCAACTGCGAGATCGTGGCGAGCGACCCGAAGTTCGTCGTTCTGCGCTCGGTCAAAAACTGAACTTTCCACGCCGGGCGACCCCACTGGCGGGCAGTGATCCAGATCACTGCCCGCCAGTGGTTTAAGGCTTCTGAGGGCACGCGCGCCCATGGCATGATCATGCCGTTACCGGCGGGTAGCCGTCCGGTTCACCCGTCCATGCCGTGTGATGCGGGCCGGAGTGCGAACTCCTCCGACCTGCCCCCACCTCACGCTCCCGAGGATCGAATTTGCGCAAGCCCGCACGATTCATAGCTTTACCCGCCATCACCGCTGCCTCCCTGCTCGCCACCGGATGCTCCGCGGCCTCCGGGCCGTCCGGCAGTGACACCGGCGCCGGCACCGAGAAGGCCGCAGCGGCCCGTCCGCCCGCCGCGGAACCCCAGCTCGCCGTCCGGGCCGCGCCCGAGGGCGCGGGCGCCCCGACCGCCGTGGCCCGCCCGTCCGGCTCCGGCAAGGCGGCGCAGAAGTCCTCTCTGAAGGTCGCCTCGTTCGACCGCAAGAGCGGACGCGCCGTCATCTCCGGCGCGGCGAAGCCCCCGAAGGGCCTGGCCCCCGGCCGCACCCCCACGCCCTCCGGCTCGGCGAGCGCCGGAAGCAGCGCGGCCCCCGAGAAGAACAACCAGGTGGACGTCGGCGACATCATCGCCAGCGCCCCCGCCCCCGGCGCCCCCGACGGTGTCCTCGCCAAGGTCACCAAGGTGCTCGGCAAGACCGAGAAGGGCACCGAGGTCAACACCGCACCGGCGACGATGGGCGCCCTGCTGGGCGACGCCAAGGCCGGCGGATCGGTCCCCGTGGACCCGTCCACGGTCGGCGTGGAGCCGCTCGTCAAGGGCGTCAAGGTCTCCTGGGCGAAGACCGGCAACCTCCACTTCGGGCCCAAGGGCGCGAAGCTTCCGCTGGGCAACCTGCGGATCGACGTCGGCACGTCCATCGCCACCGCCAAGGACGCCCCCGCGTCCGCCTCCGCGTCGGCCTCGGGCTACGTCCAGCTGGCTCCGGAGGTGAACTTCGCCTACGACGGCGGCGGTTCCGGCTTCGGCGGGGCGCCCGCCGGCGCCTCGGTGTCCCTGTCGGGCGACTGGTCCTCCCAGTGGGAGCTCAAGGGCCAGGCCGCCGCCTCGACGGAGGGCAAGCCGCTGCGGCTGCCGTTCGCCAAGCTGCACGCCTCGCCGGTCATCCAGGTCGGCGCGGTGCCCGTCGTGGTCAACCTCGGCCTCACCTGCTACCTGCAGGTGGACGCCGACGGCCACGTCAACGTCGACGTCAAGGAGGACCTCAAGGGAGGCTTCCGCGTCGGCGGCGAGTACACCAAGGGCAAGGGCTGGTCGCCGGTCAACACCTCCGACATCACGGCCACTTCGCCGCAGGCGTCGGTGGCGGCGGCCGGCAAGGTGAAGGCCACGCTCGGCGCCGAGGCGTCCGTCGGCCTGTACGGCGCGGTCGGCGTCACGGCCGACGTCGCCCCGTACCTGCGGGCCGAGGTCGAGGGGCGGGCCGCCGCGGCCGCCGACGGCTCGGCTTCGGCCACCGGCAAGTGGGCCGCGTACGGCGGGCTGGACCTGGCCGGAGCCCTCCAGCTCCAGCTGAAGATCTTCGGCACGCCGATCTTCCAGAAGCCCATTCCGCTGGGCTCGCTCCACAAGGAGTGGAAGCTCGCGGGCGGAGAGGGAACCGTCTCGACGGCGGGCCGGCGCAAGTAGGCCCCGCACGGGCGGGCAAGGGCACCGGTACGCGCTCCCGCAGCGCGTACCGGTGCCCTTCCCTTTCTTCTCCCGTGCTCTAGTCCTTGGACGCGCGCAGCGAGTAGACCATCGGCACGCGCGGACGGCCCTCCGGGAGGCGGTAGACCGTGCCCCCGCCTCCCCGGCTGCCGCTGGTGTCCCGCCCCCGGACCATGTCGTCGAGGAACTCGAACAGCGTGAAGTCGTACTCGTGCAGGAACTCCAGCCGCAGCCCCGCGGCGCTCACCGCGCTCACCACGTCGCCCATCGTGTGCAGCCACTCCACCGAGCGGTTGTGCCGCGTCGGGGCGCTCATGTCGGCGTACGAGCCCGCCTCGTCGTAGGTGAGCGGTCCGCGGGCGAAGTAGTCCTCGGCGAAGGCCCTGCCGTCCTCGCCCAGGCACATGGCCACGGGGTGGAACTCCGCCAGGTACAGGAAGCCGCCCGGCGCGATCAGCGAGGCGGCCGTACGGGCCCAGCGCGCCAGGTCGGGCAGCCAGCACAGGGCCCCGAAGCCCGTGTAGACGATGTCGAAGGTCTCGCCCCGCAGCGCGGCGGGCGCGTCGTAGACGTCCGCCTCGACGAACCGGGCCCGCTCCTCCCCCACTTCCGCCGCCAGGTTCCGCGCCGCCTCCACCGCCGCGCCGGAGAAGTCCAGGCCGGTCACGTCCGCGCCCTTGCGGGCCCAGGACAGCGTATCGGTGCCGATGTGGCACTGCAGGTGCAGAAGGCGCTTGCCGGTGACGTCCCCGACCTCGTCCGGCTCGAACCCGCGCAGGTCGTTGCGGCCGGCCCTGAACCCCGCGAGGTCGTAGAAGGCGCTGCCCGTGTGGAGGGGAACCCGCTCGTCCCACATCGCGCGGTTGGTCTCGCGCCAGTCCTCCGCCCGGCCGGTCCGCCCGCTGTCCGTCTGCCCACTGGTCGTCGTCACCTGCGTGACGCTAGCGGGAGCGCTCGTGGACGGGCCAACGGTTTTCCCGACGGGCCGCCGGCCCCGGGCGCGGGCGCACCCCCAAGTGCGGGCGCCCGGAGGCCGTGCCGTGGCGCGGCCCCGGGCCCGGCTCCGTGTCCACGCCCGCGTGCGGATCAGGCGGGCGTGGACAGGCTCGCCGGGTGGTCGGGCCGGCGGCACCGTTCCCCCGTGAACCGGCGCGGTGCAGCGCCGGTGGGACCACGTTAGGTCCCGGCGGGTGGGCGCGGACACGTCATGGGTGCACGGTTGTGCGCCGGTTTCTGTCACGGGTGCACGGTGCGGAGGCCTGAACTTTCCTCCTGTGTGCCGCCTCACGCGGCGCACAGGACACAGCCCGGCCGGGAGCCGAGGTCCACTTCCTCCAGGGCCGCGCACGCGAGGACCACTTCGTAGAGGTCGCCGCCGCCCGGGACGAGCCGGCGGCCCAGCAGCTGCTCGGCGCCGCGCAGGTGGTCGCGCACGGTGCGGGGGTGTACGCCCAGGCGGGCCGCCGTCTCCTCGACCGCCGTGTTCCCGGCGATCCACGTCCGCAGGGTGCGGCGCAGGTCGCGGTCGGCGGCCGCGAGGCGCCCGAGAAGTTCCTGCGCCCAGTCGCGGACGGGGCCCGCCGCCAGCAGGCGTTCCAGGCCTGCCGGCCGGGAGCCGTCGTCCGCCGCCGTGCCGGGTGCGGTGGGGGGCATCTGCAGCGCCAGGTGGAGTGCGGCGCGGGCGCGTACGTCCGCGAGGTCGGCGCCGAGCAGCGCGGCCGCCCTGTCCATCCGGGCGCGGACGGTGTTGCGGCTGATACCGAGGATCTTGGCCGCGTTGACCGCCGTGAACTCCAGCCCCAGGCCGACGGTGGCGAGCAGGGGGCCGCGCCCGTGGTACGGCAGCGAGTCCAGCGGCTGCAGGACACGGGCGGCCCAGGCGCCCGAGGCGGCCGGGTCGAGGAGGGCGGTCAGCCGGGTCTGGGGCAGGTGTTCGGCCACCCTGGCGGGCCGGTACCGGGCCACGGCCAGGGCGCGGGCGGCCTCGCCGTACGCGTCGGCCACCTGCGCGAGCGGGTGGAGGCCGCCGGAGCCGAGGAGGACGCCGGGGCGCTCTTCGACGAAGCGGTGCAGTGCAGCGGCGACGTCGCGGTCGCCGGCGTCGTGCGCGGCACCGTCCTCCGGGCCGCCCCGCCGCGTCGTGGGGGCGACGACGATGAGCTGGCTGTCGTACGCGGCGCAGCGCACGGCCAGGGCGCGGTCCCCGGTGGCCTCTTCGCATGCGCGGACGAGGAGGTCGCGCCGGTGGCCGGGGAGTTCGAGGACGTGGACGCGGGCCGTGTCGGCGTCCAGCAGGCCCGGGCTGAGGCCGGCGGCGGTGCGCTGGGCCAGGGCGACTTCCCCGCCCATGAGCAGCTGGAAGACGGCGAGCCGCAGGCATTCCGTGGCCCGTTCCGCGTTCCGGCGGTGTTCCTCGGCCTCGCGGGCCTTGAGCAGCAGGGCCAGGACGGCGGCGGCCCGGCCGAGGAGGGCGGCGTCCTGTTCGTCGAACGGCCGGGGCAGGGCGGCGGCGAGGACGGGGTGCGGGGTGCGGCGTCCGAGGGCGACGAGCCGCAGCTGTCCGTGGTGGTCGTCCACGGCCGCCGCATGGAGCCGGCCGCCGGCGACCTGGCCGAGCAGTTCGCCGGCGCGTGCGGCGAGTTCCCGGTGGGCGGCGGCTTCGGCGCGGGAGGCCGGGCCGGTCAGGGGTGCTCCGTCCCCTCCGGTCAGCGTGACGGTGCCGCCGAGGGCTCCGGCGAGCCAGTGGACCAGGCGGCGTACGGACGCGTCGTCGCCGCTCTCCCCCGTCTGCGCGAAGTCCAGCAGCCGGGCCAGCCGGGCCGCGTGGTCATGTGGCTGCCCCCGGAGTTGTCCGCCGCCGCTTTCTGTGACCACCGGGCCACCCCTTTCCCACCCTTTTCACCCTTTCCCCCAGGCTACTTGAGGGGTGCCGGCGCGCTCGCCCCGTTGCGCGGAGGTGCGTTGGCGCGTGCACGCCGGGGGGCGCGTGCCGTGGCGCGGCAGGCCGGTCGCACTGCTGGTGGGGCGTACGCAGAGGCGGTTCGCGCGTTGTGCTGGGTAGGGAGGAGCCAGGCGTCACGGATGAGCACGTGCGTGACGGGACGAGACGCACGGGAGGAAGTCACCTTGATCCGTCTGGCGCGGGGGGCTACGGGTTTCCGGGGGCCGCACGAGGCCCCTCTGCCGCGGACCGAGGCGGCGCTGTTCCGGGCCGCCTGCTTCACCGCGGCCATGGAGGCCCGGGGGCGGGCCGGTGAGATGGTCCCCGGCGAGATGCACACGTTCCGCCATGCGACCCTCACCGACGGGTACGGCCGTGCGTTCACCGCCCTGGGCCACGTCCACCTGCCCGTGGTCGCCTTCACCACCGACGCGGTCAGCGAGGGCAAGCCGGTTCCCGGCTTCGCGGACCCGCCGCTGTGGGCGCAGGCCTTCGAGACGGCGGGGCTGCGGGTGATGGGCGTCAAGGAGCTGATGACGCCCTTGGAGGAGGTCGACGTCACGGACCTGTCTCCGGCCGAGCTCACCGAGATCCGCTACTGGAGGCCCGCGTGCCTGGGGGACGTCCTGTTCAACTGGTGGGACTGACCGGCGGGCGGGTCCGGATCCCCGCTCGTCCGGGCGCGGGCACGGCGGTGTACGGTCTGGTGTCCGTCGGCCGGAGGACGGTGAAGGCCGCAGAGCGAGAAAGGCGGAGGTGGCGTCGCGATGACCCCTCGCCGCAGTGCCGGTCCCGGCGCGCCGACCTTCACGGAGCGGGCGCGCCGGCAGCAGATCATCGAGAGCACCATCGACCTGATCTCCACCCGGGGCTATCCGGCGACGTCGCTGTCGGCGATCGCGGAGCGGGCCGGTATCTCCAAGGCCGCGGTCCTCTACCACTTCTCGTCGAAGGACAACCTCACGCGCGCGACGTTCGCGCAGGTGCTGGAGGAGTTCGGCGCGTACGTCACCGAGCGCGTGGAACGCGAGGCCGACCCGCTGGACGCGCTCGTCGCCTACGTCCGGGCGATGGTCGGCTACCAGCAGGCCAACCGGCGGCACGTGCGGGTCATCACCGAGATGCTCCTCGACGACGAGGGCGGCACGCAGCTGAAGACGCCGGGCCGTCACGACACCGGCGGCCGCTGGCAGGCCCTGGCGGAGCTGCTGGCGGCCGGGCAGGCGGCGGGCCGGCTGCGGGCGTTCGACACGCGGGCGGTGGCGCTCGCGATCGGCGGGGCGATCGACGGGGTGGTCGCGCACTGGCTCGCCGACCCGGACGTCGACCTCGGCGCGGCGGCCGAGGAGCTGGTGACGTTCACGCTCCACGCTGTCCGGTCCCCGGCCTCCTGAACCGGGTGCCCGGCGCGGTGCGCGCCTAGGCCCTCACGAAGGCGGCGCGCTAGACCCTCGCGAACGCGGGGGCGCGCTCGGGCCGGATCCCGACGCCGCCCAGGTAGGCGGTGACCGTGCGCAGGGGCGCCGCGCGGCGCAGCAGGCGCACCGGCAGGGGCAGGGCGGCGGCGTCGAGGGTGCCGTCGAGGGCGCTCCGGATCAGCTGGTGCTCGCCCAGCTGCGACTGCTGCACCAGGGCCGTCGGCAGCCGCCGGCGCTTCTGCACCCGGGCCAGGTCGTGCAGGCTCACCCTTCCCTCGCGCAGCGGGCCGGCGAGGATGCGGGCGGCCGCCACGGCGTCCTGGATCGCGAGGTTGACGCCGACGCCGCCGACGGGCGACATGGTGTGGGCCGCGTCGCCGATGCAGAGCAGGCCGCCCGCGTACCAGCGCGGCAGCCGGCCCATCGTCACGTCGAGCAGCTTCACGTCGTCCCAGGAGCGGATCGCGCCGGTGACGCCGGCGTCCCAGCCGAAGAGGCCGCCGAGCCGGTCGCGGAACCACTGGATGTCGCGCGTGCGCAGCTCGGCGTCGCGGCCCTTGGCGATGAGGTAGGAGGTCTGGAAGTACGCGCCCCGGTCCATGGTGACCGCGGCCTGGCCGCCGCCGAAGCGGGCGAAGACACGGCCGTCCTTGATGCCGCCGCGGGGCGCGTCCACGCGGACCTGCCAGACGTCCATGGGGACGTCGAATTCGTCCTGGACGAGGCCGGCTTCCCTGCGGACGACGGAACGGCGGCCGTCGCAGCCGACGGTCAGGGCGGCCGCGATCTCGCCGGGCGTGCCGTCCTCGGCGGTGTAGCGCACGCCGGTGACGCGGCCGCCCTCCTTGCGCAGGCCCGTGACCTCGGTGCACATGCGCAGGGTGAAGGAGGGTTCGGCGGCGGCCGCGCTCGCCAGCAGGTCGAGGAAGTCCCACTGCGGGACCATGGCGATGTACTTGTGGCGGCCGGGGATGCGGCGGAAGTCGGCCGCGACGACGGTGGTGCCGCCGATCTCCATCCGCATCTCCTCCAGCTTGGGGAAGGGCAGTTCCGCGAACCGCTCCCCCAGGCCGAGCTCGTCCAGCAGCCGCAGGGTGGAGGGGTGGACGGTGTCGCCGCGGAAGTCGCGCAGGAAGTCGCGGTGCTTCTCCAGAACGGTGACCCTGACCCCGGCCCTGGCCAGCAGCAGCCCCAGCATCATGCCCGCAGGTCCGCCGCCCACCACGCAGCACGTCGTGCTTTCCATGCTTCCCGCCTCTCGTCGCGCATGACTCCGCGCATGACTCTGACCGATCGGTCAGCAATCTAACCGATCGGTCAGTCGATGCTTGCGGGAGGGCCCGAGAAGCCGTCAGGAGCGGGGCCCGGCCCTCGCCTTCACGCCGTCAGCGCTTCCCCCTCCGCGGCGTCGGCGCCTGCCGCGGCGGCGGCCGCCAGCTGTTCCATGGACAGGTTCAGCACGGAGGCCAGCGCCACGATCGTGAAGAAGGCGGGCGTCGGCGCGCGGCCGGTCTCGATCTTGCGGAGCGTCTCCGCGGACAGCCCGGAGGCGGCAGCGATCTCCACCATGCTCCGCTCGCCGCGCGCCTCGCGGAGCAGGGCGCCGAGCATCTCGCCGCGGCGCCGCTCCCAGGGGGTCAAAGGGGTCCTCACCATGCCCCCGATACTAGACCGTGATACTAATACCGGTATAAGAATGCCGGTATAAAAATTGGCAGTACGTCGAGGGGGTTCGGAACCATGGTGGAGATCAAGACCGACGGTGAACTGGAGGCCATGCGCGCGGCGGGCCGGGTCGTCGCCCATGCGCTGGCTGCGGCACATGACGCCGCGAGGACCGGAGTGCGGCTGCGGGAGCTGGACGAGGCGGCGCGCGCCGTGCTGAGCGAGGCGGGGGCGAGCTCCCCCTTCCTGGGCTACCGGCCCTCCTTCGCCCCCACCCCCTTCCCGGCGGTGATCTGCGCCTCGGTCAACGACGCGGTCGTGCACGGCATCCCGGACGACTACGCGCTGCGCGACGGCGACCTGGTCAGCATCGACTGCGGCGCGCGGCTCGACGGGTGGACGGGCGACTCCGCGGTGAGCTTCATCGTCGGCGAGCCCCGGCCGGCCGACACGGCCCTCGTCGACGCCACCCAGCGGGCCCTGGACGCCGCCATCGCCGCGGCCGTCGTCGGCAACCGCATCGGGGACATCTCCCACGCCGTCACGGCGGTCGCCCGCGCCGGGCGCTACGGCATGCCCGAGGACTTCGGCGGCCACGGCATCGGGCGGCAGATGCACGAGGACCCGCACGTCCCCAACTGGGGCCGCCCGCGCAGGGGCCTGCCGCTGCGGCACGGCCTGGTCCTCGCGATAGAGCCGATGCTCATGGCGGGCGGGCGCAACGACTACCGCACGGACCCCGACGGGTGGACGCTGCGCACCGCCGACGGCAGCCGCGCCGCGCACATCGAGCACACGGTCGCCATCACGGACGACGGTCCGCGGGTCCTCACGCTGCCGTGAGGCTGCTGTGAGCCTGCCTCAGGCCCGCAGCCGACCGCTCAGGCGGAGAACTGCCGCATCAGCCGCACTCCTTGGGCCGGCGTCATGTGCGGCAGGTACGCCTTGCCGATGGCGCGGGTGATGGCGGGGAGGGCTGCCGGGTCCGGATAGGTCATGTACATGGGGTGGTACTGCGGCTGGAATTTCGCCTTGAAGTTCAGCAGCGACCGGAAGCCGTAGACCGGTTCGAGGACCTTGCCCCCGTAGTCGAGGATCCGCTGGAGCGCCGCCGGCGGATCCTCCGTGGCCTTGCGGGCGAGCGGGGCGCCCGAGAGGCTGAGGAAGCGGGCGCCCTCCTCCTGGAAGCCGAGCGCGGCCGAGGCGATGAGGAATTCCATCGAGCCGCGGAACCCGGCGGCCCGGCGCCGCATGAAGTCCAGCGTCCAGCCGACCGGCCGGCCCGCTTCGTAGACCGGCATCCAGCTGGTGATGCCGTGCACCGTGCGGTCGGCGTCCACGGCGATCAGGCAGCGCACGGCCGGGTCGTCGAGCTCGTCCAGGCCGCCCAGGGTGAAGCCCATCTCCGGCAGTCCCTTGTCGGCGACCCACTCCTCGGAGATCGAGCGCACCTGGTCGGTGATGGCGACCGGGGCATCGGGGTAGGACCACCACTCGGCGGTGATGCCCTCCTTCTTGGCCTTGTTGAGGGCGGTGCGCACGTCCTGCCACTTCTTGCCGGTGAAGGCCAGGCCGGGCAGGGGCACGACGGTGTCCTCGGCGACCTGCACCGAGCGCCAGCCCAGGGCCTCGGCCGCGGCGCGCGACTCCTCGCCGACGCTGTAGAAGCACGGCGTCCAGCCGCGCTCGTCGCAGTGGCGCGAGAAGCCCGCCACGGCGGCGGCCCGCGCGTCCGGCGCGCCGAAGGGCTCGCCGGTGGTCAGGGCCACGGTGGCGACCACCCGGTAGGCCACGGCGGCCCGGCCCTTCGCGTCGAACCAGTAGTAGTTGCCGTCCCACGTGGTGAGGTAGCTGAGCGTCGAGCCGCCGTGCGCGACGAGGATTCCGCGGGCGCGCACGGCGGCGTCGGCGTCGGTGTGCAGGCGCGGGCGACGGAAGGTGACCAGCAGCGCGATCAGGGTGGCGAGCCAGAAGACGAGCCCGCAGTAGTGGAAGAGGGCCTGCGCGGTCCCGCCGACGGGGACCGGCCAGTCGGTGAAGGTGGCGAGCAGCGTCGGCGGCAGGAACTCCGAGGCCAGCCCGGAGAAGAGCACCGACGGCGTGGCCTCGGGGTCGTACTGGTCGCGCACCGCGTAGCCGATCCCGACGTACGCGGCGCAGGCCAGGACGAGCGCGCCGCCGACGACGGCGGCGAGCCCGCGCGTGGCGGAGCGCGGCAGCCGCAGGTCGAAGCGGGCGCGGGTGACGATCAGGAGGACGACGATCAGGACGGGCAGCAGCATCTGCTCCGCGAAGGCCTGGGCGTACGTGGAGCGTTCGGCGGGCTCGGCCCATCCGGCGGGGTGGCTGAGGAAGTCGTGCAGCCACCAGGAGAAGAGGGCGACCCAGGCGAGGTGGACGAGCACGGCCAGCGCCCAGGCGAGCCGCAGCCCGCGGCGCAGCCCCTCGGCGAGGACGAGCATGAGGGCGGGGACGAGCACGGCCATGACGGTGGCCGGGGAGTCGTAGAAGTTCCGCAGGGCGTGGACGAAGTGGCAGTCCTCCTTCGAGGCGGCGCAGGCGTCGGCGACCTCCTCGGCCGTGGGCTGCACGGAGACGTAGATCTGAAAGGAGTCGAGGGGCCCGTAGGCGTCCCGGTAGAGGATCGCGACCATGGGACCGATGGCGGCGGCGACCACGACGAGCGCGACGAGGACGCGGGCCTCGGTGTGGGAGGAGTGCCGCAGGCGCCAGGGCCCGGTCCGGTGGTGGAGCAGGGCGCCGATGGCGAGGCCGACGACGGCTCCGCCGAGGCGCAGGACGCCCTGGAGGTGGCCGACGTAAAGGGCCATGACGAGGGCGAAGGCGACGATGCCGAGGCGGGTGCGGCGCCGCCACAGGGCGGTGAGCCGGTAGCTGAGGACGCCGCCGACGGCGAGGGCGCCGACGGTCGGGGTCACCGCGAGGTAGCCGGCGAGCTCTTCCAGCCACCACTCCCCCGCGACGTTGCCGAGCTGGACGGCGCCCAGGCCGAGGAGCGTGCCGAGGATCTGGCCGCCGAGGAGGACCGCTGCGGTGCGGGCCACGCCCAGGCGCCGCTCGGAGGGGGTGACCAGCAGCAGGATGACGACGGTGGCGCCGATGTAGCCGCCGAGTCCGGGGCACCACAGCAGGGAGCTGGCGGGGGTCCACCAGCGGCCTTCGGCGAGTGCGGGGACGCCGACGCCGACGTGTTCCATGCGGTGCGGGCCCGGTCCGCTGCCGAGGCTGCCGGTGGCCGCTCCGACGATCCACAGCACCGCGAGGAAGGCGAGGGTGAAGGGTGCGTGCCGGACGGGGGCGAGCAGCCGGTCGAGGGTGACGCGCCAGGGGTGGGTGCTGTCGCCGGTGGTGGGCGCGGGTGGCGGGGCGGTGGTCCCGCTCATCGGATGAGCCCCGTCTCGCGGGAGATCCAGGGCAGTTGCCTCTCCAGGCCGGGACGCCAGACCTGCCAGCTGTGGCCGCCGGGGAGCAGGACCCATTCGGCCCGCATCCCGGCCTTGACGGCCGCGTCGTACACCTTGCGCTGCTGGGGCCGGTAGGTGCTGTCGCCGCTGCCGGCGACGAAGGCGGCCTTGGTGCCGGGGAAGCGCTGCCGTGCCATGACGTCGAGGGGGTTGACCGCGGTGAAGGCCGCCTCGTCGCCGCCGAAGGCCTTGTCGACGGTCTTCTGACGGCTGCCGAGCGTGGGCGCCTCCTGGCCGGAGATGTCGTTGACGACCCCGTAGACCTGGGGGGCGTTGACGCCGAGCTGGATCGAGCAGGTGCCGCCGAAGGAGATGCCGGAGACGACCCAGGAGGTGCGGGCGGTGGCGACCTGGAGGTGGGTGCGGATCCAGTCGGGGACGTCGGTGGCGAGGTAGGTCTGGACGTTGCCGAGGCGGGAGTCGAGGCAGAGGGTGTTGGCGAACTGGGAGCCGAGCGGGTCCACGACGACGATGACGGGCGCGAGTCCGCGGTGTTCGCCGGCGAAGGCGTTCATCATGTCGACGAGCCGCCCGGAGTTGATCCAGTCGTCGGGGGAGCCGGGCTGGCCGGCCATGAGGACGACGACGGGGAGCAGGGGGCGCGGGGTGGCCCGGTAGGCGGGCGGCAGGTAGACGTAGGCGCTGCGGGCGTCGAAGCCGGACCGGGTGCCGGGGATGGACGACTTGGAGAGGGTGCCGTTCGCGGCCATGCCCGGGGGCGGCTGCCAGACCTCGGCGATGGTCCTGCCCGCGGGGACGCGCAGGGCGGGCTCGGTGCGGCCGGTGGCGTCGGTGATGCTCGTGGTCTTCGTGAGCCAGGAGTTGAGGGCGGAGCGCGCGGTGGGGTACTGGTCGAAGTGCCGGTTGATCTCGGAGGCTCCCAGGAGCACGGCCAGGAGGGCGGCGAGGGCAGCGCCGGCCCAGTGGCGGGGGCGCAGCAGCGGGATGCGGAAGGCGGCGAGACAGATGCCGAGGACGGCGATCCCGGCCCAGATCACGACGTTGAGGGGCAGGGGGTCGGGGAAGGGCTGCCACCAGTCGTCGACGGCGGTCCGCAGGAGCCAGGTGAGGACGGCGGCCAGCAGGACGGCGAGCGGGGCCCACCGGGTCCACCAGGTGCGGCGGCGGGAGACGAGGAGCACCGCCAGGGCGCACAGGCCCACGGCCAGCAGGGCGACCGGAATCCATCCGCTCACCAGGGACCAGTCCAGCGGTCCTGCCGCGATCCGCATCCGACGCACCTCCCTGAAAATGCTACATATCCCCATAAAGGCAGCAACTCGGGAACGCGCGTCGCAGCCCTTGCCAGTGGAGGGGTGCGGTGGGAGATTCTCGGTGGCCCCGTCCGGCCGTTCAGCCGAAAGCGTTCTCCCCCATAGGAGATGCCTCGTGCCCACGACGTCGACAGGGAGCGGCAGAGCCGGCGCACTCGCCCTGCCCCAGGCCCCCGACGGATTCCGCAAGGCCCTCAAGGCGCTGCGCGCCCGGGCGCCCCTGCGCAGTGCCCGGCTCCCCGCGGAGCCGCCCTGGCGGAGCCGGTTCGTGTCGCCGGACCCCGCCGGGCCGGTGACCTCCCTGCGGGAGTTCGGCTACCGCGAGGAAGAGCTGTGGCGCTGGAAGGGGCGGGTCGACGACGCGGCCCTCGCCGGGCCGTGGCGCATCCTGACGGAGGAGGGGCTGGACCACCTGGCCACGGTGTGCCGGCAGCTCGAAGCGGCGGCGCAGGACGCCGGGTTCACCGCGACGCGGCGGCTGCGCGCCGCCGACCTGCTCTCGCCGTTCATCGCGAACATGATCCGCGACCGCGGCTTCCTCCTCACCTGTTCCCGGCTGGTCGGCATCCCGCTGATCCCCCATCCGCTGCGGCTGCCCACGGCCCAGGTCAATTACGGCGAGGGCCGGGGCCGGCAGGGCGGCGTCCGCTGGCACCGCGACGGCATGGATTACGTCTTCACCATTCAGCTGAGCGGCTACGACGACTACGACGGCGGCCGTTTCACGTACTTCCAGGGACGCACGGACGAATTCCCCGGCCCGGGGCGGGAGGATTCCCGGTTCCGCGCGGCGGACTGCGGGGAGCGCGGTGCCACGCTGTTCCTGCACGGCAGCCGTATCTTCCACGCGGTCACCCCCGTGACGAAGGGCCACCGGGTGACTTTGGTGATCTCCCTCTTCTGCCCTTATTTCGCACGGCGGGATTCGAATACGTTCTGGCACCTGGCGGCCGACGACGGCATTCCCGCCACCGTCCCCGGCTGGCTGCGCCTGAAGTGGCCCGCGCGGAATCCCGCCGTGGATTACAGCCTGCGCGCCGGCAGCCCGGTCGTCACGTGGGACGACCTCCGCTAGGCCCGGGGCGCGCCGGGCGGCACGCGCAGCGTCCGCCCGGCGCACACGCGGAATCCGCCGTGCTCCCCCGCGTACGCGCACGGCCGCGATGGCGCGGGCAAGGAAGAGCGCCGGGCGGCGCAGGAAAAGAGCGGGCCACAGATCATTCCCCTTCCCGGCGCCGATTCCCTCCCGCTCCGTAACGGCCCGTAAGGCGCTGGCATTTGATCCATGCCATGCACATGCATACCCGGCACGGCGAGCAGAAGGACCGTTTTTCGCATGATGCCTGGTGAGCCCGGATCCTCGCCCTCAGCCTGCCGGCACCTTCGCCCTTCTCGAACAGGAATCCATGGCATTCGTATGGTCATCGCATCGCCCTCGATCAAGTAATACGCTCCGAAAAAAGTGGCCGGAACAAATATCCCCCGGCCCAACCCGGCCATGATTCGCTGACCGCGTATGTACGCATACCGCCCGACCACGGCGAGGAGAGACTGATGGCCGAAGTCAAGAAAATGATCACGCCGACGCCCACGGCGTCGTCGCGCCCCTGCGGGTTCGTCTCGCCCGACAAGGGCAACGCACCGACGATCACGCCGGTGCCGAAGGCGGAGTCCGTCACGGAGGCCTCCGGGGCGAAGGCGCCGGCCACGCCCGCCTGATCGTCCCGGCGCACCGGTTCCGACGGGCCCGCCGCCTCACGCCCGCGGCGGGCCCGTTCCACGAGCGCGCTCCCCCGGCCCGTCCCGGCCGGTCCCGGCCCGTCCTGGCCGTTCGATCTCGCACCGTTTCCAGGAGGAAGTCCACCGATGTCGGCTCCGGTTTACCAGTCCTCCCGCTACGTCCGTACGATGCGCACCGCCAAGGACCGTGACTTCGCCCGGTTCGGCGGCCGGCTCGACGCCTACGACGGCACCGAGCGCACGGTGGCCTTCCACTCCCTCTTCGGCAACGCCCGCCTGGTGGACCGCGACACGGTCGAACTGCTCCGCGAAGCCGCCGGCGGCATCCCCCTGGACCTGCTGCGGGAGCGGGCGGGCAGCGAGGCCGTCGACAGCCTGATCGAGGCGCAGTACCTCGTGGAGGCCGGACACGACGAGGCCTCGCAGATCGACGAACTCCTCGCCGCCCGGGGCGAGGCGCTCAGCAGCGGCGTCTTCCACTCCTCCATCCAGCTGGTGCTGACCAACGCGTGCAACTTCTCCTGTCAGGGCTGTTTCGCCTACAACTTCGACGGCGGCGTGGAGGAGCGCAACACGTCCGGGGAGTCCGTCAAGCCGGGCCCGGTCCTCGTCCAGCTGCGCACCGCGCGCGGCGACAGCGGCCCGACGCTCGCCCGCGGCGACTGGAACGAGGGCACCGACGGCGCCCGCAATCCCTCGATGCACATGTCCCCGCAGGTGGCGGAGAAGACGCTGCGGGAAGCGGTGGCGCTGCGCAAGGCCAACGGCGGCGGCGAGCTCACCGTGTCCTTCTTCGGCGGCGAGCCGACGCTCGCCCGCAATACGATCCTGCACATCCTGCGCACCTTCGGGCACTTCCACGACGGCGTCTCGCTGTCCTACGACATGACGAGCAACGGCTCGCGCATCGACGCCGAGCTGCTGCAGGCCCTGGCCGACCACCGGGTCTCCACCACCGTCTCGATCGACTACCTCGTCCCCGAGACCGGCGAGTTCCGCGGCGGGCAGCAGCAGCGCACGCCGTGGCCGGTGGTGCGCAAGGCCATCCTCGACATGAAGGCCGCGGGCGTGCCCGTCAGCATCACCACCGTCCTGTCGCAGTACACGTGGGACAAGTGGGGCACGCCGCTGATCGACTTCGTCGCCGAGGCCGGCCTGGACTCCCTGGACGTGATCGTCTCCTTCCAGGCCCGCGAGTTCTTCGAGCAGCACAGCCCGCACGACGTGGCGCAGAAGCTGCTGTCCGCCGTCGACTACGGGCGCGAGCGCGGGGTCCAGCTCAGCGGCTACTGGTACCAGACGTTCCAGATGATCGCCGACGAGGCGAAGTGGGCCGCGCAGGCGGACTACAAGACGTGCCCCGCCGTGGGCCGGCAGCTGTCCATCGAGCCCAACGGCAGCGTGTTCGCCTGCAAGGCGACGGCGCGCAGGCTCGGCACCATCGACGACTGGCGGGGCGTGTTCAACTCCTCTGCCTACCGGGACTACGGCATGCGCGCCTACACCAACGGGCCCGGCTGCCAGGGCTGCGAGCTCCAGGGCACGTGCTCGGGCGGCTCGGCGGGCGCCCTCGAGGAGGAGAACGGATCCATCCAGGTCATGTCCCCGGGCTACTGCGCGTACATGCGCGAAGTCGTCCAAGGGCTGCTGGAGCGCCACCACGCCCAGTTCTGCGCGGGCGTCTGAGGAGCCCGGCAGATGCCGACGATCGGACTCAACTTCGGGCACGACGGGGGCGCGGCACTGGTCCGGCCCGGCGGGCTCCACCTCATCGAGGGCGAGCGGCAGGTGGGGCTGCGGCACGTGTGCGGCGGCAACGCCCGGTTCGCCGGCGAGATCGGCGACTGGGTGAACCGGCTGCACGCGCTCGCCGGCGGCCCGGTCGGCGCGCTCGCCGTCGCCGACTGGTACACCCCCGCGTGCCGGATCCTGCCCGAGGGGCTCGTCGAGCTCGTCTGCGAGGACATCACCTGGAGCCGCCCGGGCGACGCCCTGGCCACGTCCGTGCTGCGCCCGGTCAAGTCCGTGGACTGGCCGCTCGCCGACGGCCCCGCGGGCCCCCTGCCCGTCGTGGCCGTCCGCCACCACTACGCGCACGCGGCCCTGGCCTACTACACCTCCGGGGCGGCCAAGGCCCTCACGCTCGTCCTCGACGGCACCGGCAACTACGCCGAGTGCGGCATGGTGTGCCTGGGCGACGGCCCGTCGCTCACCCCCGTCCTGTCCTTCAACAACCGCACCGGCCCCCGCTTCGGGCTGCTCTACGAGGCGCTGGCCCGCAGGGTGCACGGCGGGCAGTTCGACACGGGCAAGCTGCTGGGCCTGGCCGCCACCGGCGCCACCGACCCGGACCTGCTGCCCGTGCTGCGCACGATGCTCGCCGGGGAGCGCGCCCGGCGCACCACGCCCGACCTCCTCGCACCCCTGGGCGGCCGGGCGCCCGCCGGCAGCGCCCTGCGGTACGAGGACACCTGGTACCCGTACGACGAGGACGCGGGCGGCTACCTCGACGGGCTGCTGGCCGACGCCACCGACGACGACGTCGTGCACTCCTACGGCGGGGTGTTCCCCGACGAGATCCGCACCCCGCGCGGGCACCGCCACCTAGTGGGCCACAGCCCGGGCGACCCGGTCTGCCGCACCCTGGCGGCGACGCTCCAGACCGCCGTGGAGGAGGACCTCGCCCACCTCGTCACCGGGCTGCACGAGCGCTGGCCCGGCTATCCGGCGCTCTGCTACGCCGGGGGCTGCGCCCTGAACATCACGGCGAACACGCGCATCGCGGAGAGCCGTCTGTTCACCCGGGTCTCCATCCCCACCTGCTGCGACGACTCCGGGATCGCGCTGGGCGCGGCGCTGGCCGTGGCCGCGCCGGAGGACCGGCCGGCGCCGGCGGCCGGCGGGAGCCGCCCCGGGCCGGCGCTGGCCTACTGCGGCCCCCGGCTCACGGCGCGCGACCCCCTGCGCACCGGGCGGACCCGCCTGACCCTCGCGAGCGACACCGCCCTCGTCGACCACGTGGCCGCCCTGCTCGCCGGGCGCAAGTGCGTGGCCTGGCTCGGCGGCGGCATGGAGACCGGGCCGCGCGCCCTGGGGCACCGGTCGCTGCTCGTCTCGCCGCACTGGACCGGCGCCCGGCGCCACGTCTCGCAGACCATCAAGCGCCGCGAGTGGTTCCGCCCGGTGGCCCCGCTGTGCCCCGCCGAAGTGGCCGACGCGTACTTCACCGGCCCGCTCGACCACACCGGCACGATGCTGTTCGCCGTGCGCGTCCGCGAGGAGATGGCGGAGCGGCTCGCCGAGGTGCGGCACATCGACGGCACCGCGCGGCTGCAGACCGTGTACGCCGCGGAGCACCCGCTGCTGCACCGCCTGTGCCACGCGCTGGCCGGCCGCACCGGCCTGCCGATCCTCATCAACACCAGCGCCAACGGCGGCGGACGGCCCATCCTCAACGACCTCGGGGACGCGCTGGAGCTGCTGGACACCACGGCGCTCGACGCCGTCGTCCTGGCCGACGAGCGGGCCGTCATCACCTGAACGGGCCGGGTGACCGCCCGGCCCGCCCGCCCGTCCGTCCGTCCGTCCGTCCGCGGAGCACGAGTCACAAGGAGCACCGAACATGGCGAGGACCCAGCTCAGGGACATCCGCAAGGAGCTGCCCCTGCGTGTGCTGTCCCCCGAGGACTGGGAGCACTGGATCACCCGCGGCTACGTCGTCGTCCGCCAGGCCGTGCCCGCCGGCAACGTGGAGCGGCTGGAGAGGGCCCTGTGGGAATTCGAGGACATGACCCCCGGCGACCCCTCCACCTGGTACGCGGGCCGCACGGACAACCAGCGGCTGCCCGGCCACAGCGGGCTGGTGGAGATCTACAACCACCAGGCCATGTGGGACAACCGGCAGACGCAGCGGGTGTACGACGCGTTCGTCGACATCTGGGACACCACCGGCCTGTGGGTCGTGATCGACTTCGCCAACGTCAACCCGCCCAACCGCGGCAGCCGTGAGTTCGGCGGGTTCGTCCACTGGGACGTCGACACCTCCCGGCGGCCGCTGCCCATCAGCTGCCAGGGCGTGCTCTCGGTCAGCGAGGGCAACGAGGAGATCGGCGGCTTCCAGTGCGTGCCCGGCATCTTCGAGAAGCTGGACGGCTGGCTGGAGGAACAGCCACCGGACCGCGACCCGATGACGCCGGACATCACCGGCCACGAGATCGAGACGCTGCGGGTGGACCCGGGCGACCTGATCATCTTCAACAGCCTGCTGCCGCACGGAGTGCGCCCGAACCGCTCCGCGGACCGGGTGCGTATGGCACAGTACATCTCCATGGCGCCCGCCCTGGAGGACGACGCCGCGCTGCGGGACAGCCGCGTACGGTTCTGGCGGGACCGGATCCCGCCGCACGAGCACGAGCACCACGGAAGCCCTCGCAAGAAGGAGCGCGAGCTCTACGGGCGCGCCGAGCTCACTCCGCTGGGCGAGCGGCTCCTGGGGCTCACGAGTTGGTCGTGACCGCGCCGGGCGGCGGGGCCGCGGGGCACGGCCGGACGCGGAGTGAGATCCCTTGACCGAGACCGGTGCACCGGCCCGCAAGCCCGTGCTGGGCAGCCGCTTCCGCTGGCTGTGGTCGTCGTCCGTGGCGTCCAACGCCGGGGACGGAGTCACCCGCACCCTGCTCCCCCTGCTGGTGGTCGCGAGCCACCCGCAGCCGATGGTGGTGGCCGGGCTCACGGCCGTCAACATGCTGCCGTGGCTGCTGTTCGCGCTGCCCGCGGGTGTCCTGGCGGACCGTCACGACCGGCGGCGCATCCTGCTGGTCAGCAACGTCACGCGCGCGGCCGCGCTGCTGGCGGCCGTCGCGGCGTTCGCGGCGGGCACGTCGCTGGCCGTGCTGTACGTGCTGTCGTTCGTCCTCGGGATCGCCGAGACCCTGGCGGAGACCGCGGCGCCCGCGATGCTGCCCGACATCGTGGAACCGGAGCACCTGGAGCACGCCAACGGCAGGCTGTTCGCCCCGCAGATCATCCTCAACGAGATGGCGGGCCCGCCGCTGGCCGGTCTCCTGGTCGGGGTCGGCGCGACCCTGGCGCTGGCGACGGGCGGGGCGCTCTACGGGCTCGCCGCCGTCCTGCTGCTGGGCCTGGCCGGCGTCAAGGCGGCCCCGCGCACGGCGCCCCCGCCCGGCACGTCCGCGGCCCGGTCCCTGTGGCAGGACCTGCGCACGGGGGTCGCCTTCGTGCTCACGCGGGCGGCGCTCACCCGCACGCTGGCCGCCAGCGCCCTCTACGGCCTGGTGTACTCCGCGACGTTCTCGATGCTGGTGCTGCTCGCCCACCGCACCCTGCACCTGCACGCCACCGGCTACGGGCTGCTGCTGACCGTCGGCTCCGTCGGCTCGATCGCCGGGACGTGGCTCGCGCCCCGGCTGGCGCGGCGGCTGCCCACGCTCGTCCTGGCGCAGTGGTCGCTGATCCTGTCGGGCGCGGCCTACGTGGGCCTGGGGCTGGCGGGCAACACGGTCCTCGCGGGTGCCGCGATCTTCTGCAACGGTCTCTTCATGATGAGCTGGAACATCCCGGTCCTGTCCCTGCGCCAGCGGTTCGCGCCGCCGGAGCTGCAGGGCCGCGTGATGAGCGTGTCGCGGCTGTGCTCGTGGGGAACGATGCCGATCGGAGCGGCCCTCGGCGGCCTGCTCGCCCGCACCACGTCCGTGACCACCGTCTTCGTCTCGTCCGGGGCCGTCCTGATCCTGGGATCCGTCGCCCTGCTCGCGCCGCTGCGCCAGGACATGCTCACCGGAGAACAGCCGGAGTCCTCCCGCGTACCGCACCAGCACCAGCAGCAGCAGCACACCGACACCGAAAGAGGAGAGCATGACCGCGGAAGCGTATGACACCGTGATCGTCGGCGGCGGCCCGGCGGGCCTCAACGCGGCGCTGTACCTGGGCAGGTCGCGCAGGCGCGTCGCACTCGTCGACTCCGGCGACGCCCGGAACATGGCGGCGGGCGTCATGCACAACATGCTCACCAACGACGGGGTGACCATCGCGGACTTCCGCGCCCGCGCCCGCGCCGAGATCTCCCGCTACGGCGTGGAGTTCCTCGACGACGAGGTGATCACCGTGGCGCCCGAGGGCGACCGCCTGGTGACGACCGCCAAGGAGGCCGGGGCGCTCACGAGCCGCACGGTGCTCTACGCGGCCGGCGTGCGCTCGAAGCTCCCCGACGTGCCGGGCCTCGCCGCGCTGTGGGGCAAGGGCGTCTTCGAGTGCCCGTACTGCCACGCCTACGAAGTGCGCGACGGCTCCTTCGGCGTGTACGGCGGTGCGGTGCCCGGCGAGTGCCTCGCCGCGACCCTGACGGCCTGGACGTCCTCGCTGACCTATCTGTCGGACCGGCGGGAGCTGCCCGAGGAGGAGCGCGGATTCCTGGCCGCCTCGGGGGTGGAGACCGTGCCCGACGAGGTCACCGGCGTCTCGGCCCACCCCGACGGGGTGGCCGTCGAACTGGCCGGCGGGCGCTCGCTGTCCTTCACGGCCCTGTTCCTGCACATGGACACCGAGCCGCGCGTGGAGCCGCTGCGCCCCTGGCTGCAGGCCGCCGACCTCACCTCGGTGCAGACCGACGAGCGCGGCCGGACCTCGCTCCCCCGCCTGTACGTGGCCGGCGACCTCGGCAAGAACATGCAGCAGGCGGCCATGGCCGCGGCCAGCGGCGGTCTCGCCGCCATGGCCATCAACGCCGACCTGGTCCGCGAGGACCGGCCCGGCGCGCTCTACGACCTGCCGCCCGCCGCCCACTGACACCGCGGCCCCGCCGCCCGGACACCCGAGGAGAGCCCTGCCCCATGAAGTCCCCGCGCGCCGAACTCGTCCCCCACATGGAGCACTACACCTTCGTCCTGGAGGACCAGCCCTACATCGGCTTCTTCCAGTACGGCAACGAGCGGACCCCGGTGTACTCCACCGACTCCTGCGGATTCCGGGTCACCCACACGGCGGACGGCCCGGCGACCGTGGCCGACGGCCGCCCGCCGGGCCCCGTCCGGCTGCTGGCCGGCAGCTCCGCGGTCTTCGGCGTGGGGGCGAGCGGGGACCACGCGACCGTCTCCTCGCGGCTGGGCAGCCACTACGCGCCCGGCCTGCCCTGGCTCAACTTCGCGGGCCAGAGCCTGAATTCGGCGCAGGAGCTGATGCTGCTGACCCTCTTCCAGCACCTGCTGCTGCCCGAAGTGGCGGAGATCGTCCTCTTCTCCGGCGTCAACAACCTCGTGCTCAGCCGGCTGCCCGCGGCGCAGCACGGCCGGCATGGCGCCTTCTTCGAGTGCGGGCCCGCTCCGGACGCGGCCGCGGTGCCGGGTCCGGCCGAGCGGATCGCGCACGCCACCGCTCTGACGATCCGCCACCTCGGCGGGTGGAAGCTGCTGGCCGGGGCGCTCGGGGCGCGGCTGACGTTCGTCCTGCAGCCGCTCGCGCCCTGGGTGCGGGAGGAGCCCGCGGCCCAGGAGAAGGCGCTGTTCGACGAGCTGGACGACGTCTCCAACTGGCGCCGGCTGCACAACGACATCGCCTCGATGGACGTCGGCCGCGCCTACGCGGCGGCCCTGCGCGAGGGCTGCGCGGGGCTGGGGGTGCCGTTCCTCGACATGAACGAGGCCCTCGGGGCGGCGACGGGGCCCGCGGACTGGCTGTTCGTGGACCGGGTGCACTGCGTCGACGCGGGGTACGACGCGGTCGCCCGCGTCCTCGCCGACCGCCTCGGCACGTCGTCCTGAGGGGAGGGACAGCATGGCACTGCTCCGCAGGATCCTGGCGCGGCTGCTGCGCCGCAAGCGGGCGCTGAAGCCGCAGCCGGCGGACGACGCGTCCATCTATCCCATGTTCTGATCCGGGGTTCGGATTCGGGTTCGGGGTTCTGATGCGGGAAGGGACGCCGCGTGAGGCAGCTGGTTCTCGGCCTGTCGGCCTTCTATCACGACAGCGCGGCCGCGCTGGTCGCCGACGGCGTCCCGGTAGCGGCCGCGCAGGAGGAGCGGTTCAGCCGCAGGCGGCACGACCCGTCCTTCCCGCACGAGGCGGTCGGCTACTGCCTGCGGGAGGCGGGGGCGGAGCTCGGTGACGTCTCCGCGGTCGCCTACTACGAGGATCCGGCGCTGAAGTTCCGGCGGGTGCTCGCGACGTACGCGGGGGCCGCGCCGCACGGCCTCCCCTCGTTCCTGGACGGGATGCCGGCGTGGCTCGGCTGGAAGCGGCACGCCACGCGGGCGGTGCGCGACCACCTCGCCGGGCCGCGGGGCCGGGCGGTTCCGGAGGTCGTGGCGCGGCGCCACCACGAGTCCCACGCCGCGTCCGCGTTCTTCGCCAGCCCCTACCCCTCGGCCGCCGTGCTGTGCGTCGACGGGGTCGGCGAGTGGGCGACGACCACCGTGTGGCAGGGCGCGGGCACCCGGCTGCGGCACCTCGCCGAGCTGCGGTTCCCGCACTCGCTGGGGCTGCTGTACTCGGCGTTCACCTACTTCTGCGGGTTCAAGGTCGACTCGGGCGAGTACAAGCTGATGGGCCTCGCGCCGTACGGGACGCCGCGCTTCGCGCCGCTGATCCGGGAGCGGCTGATCGACGTCAAGCCGGACGGATCGTTCCGGCTGGACCTGCGCTGGTTCGAGTTCCTGCGGGGGCGGGTGATGACCGGCCCCGGCTTCGAGCAGCTCTTCGGCGGCCCGCGGCGCCGGGCGGAAGGGCCGCTGACCGAGCGGGAGTTCGACCTGGCGGCGTCGGTGCAGCAGGTGACGGAGGAGGTGGTGGTCCGGCTGGCCCGCACCGCGCGGCGGCTGACCGGTGAGCCGCGGCTGTGCCTGGCCGGCGGAGTCGCGCTCAACTGCGTGGCCAACGGCAGGCTGCTGGAGGACGCGGGCCTGACGGAGCTGTGGGTGCAGCCCGCGGCCGGGGACGCCGGGGGCTCGCTGGGGGCGGCGCTCGCGGAGGCCCACGAGCGGGGGGCGCCGCGGGCGCACCTCGGCTCCGGGCACGACGCGATGGCGGGCGCGCTGCTGGGCCCGGCGTATTCGGACGAGGAGATCGGCGCGTACCTGGACGCCCACGGCATCCCGTACGAGCGCCCGGGCTTCGACGGCGTGGCGCAGCAGGTGGCCGGTGCGCTGGCGGGCGGCGCGATCGTGGGCTGGTTCCAGGGCCGGATGGAGTTCGGGCCGCGGGCACTGGGCTCGCGCTCCATCCTGGCCGACCCTCGTGACCCGGGCATGCAGTCGGCGCTCAACCTGCGGACGAAGTTCCGCGAGTCGTTCCGGCCGTTCGCGCCGGCCGTGCTCGCCGAGGACGCGAAGGACTGGTTCGACCTGCGCCAGGAGAGCCCGTACATGCTGATCGTGGGCCGGGTGGCGGCCGCGCAGCGGCTGGCCGCCGAGGTGCCGGAGGGGGTGCGCGGCCTGGATCTGCTGCACGTGCCGAGGTCGACCGTCCCGGCGGTGACGCACGTGGACGGCTCGGCGCGGGTGCAGACCGTGGACGGGCGCCACCCGCGGCTGCGCAGGCTGCTGCTGGCGTTCAAGGAGCGCACCGGCTGTCCGGTGCTGGTGAACACGTCGTTCAACGTGCGCGGCGAGCCGATCGTCCGCACGCCGCGGGAGGCTTACGCGTGTTTCATGCGGACCAACATCGACCTGCTGGCGCTGGGCGGCTTCCTGCTGCGCAAGGAGGAGCAGCCGCCGTGGCAGGAGGAGCGGGACTGGCGTGACGGGATCCCGATGGACTGACTGCCGGGGAAGGAGGTGTGACGCCGTGCGGACGGTGCTGCTGACCGCGGTGTACTACCTGGTGGTCACCCCGTGGGGCTGGTGCCGGCGGAGGGTGCGCGACCCCTTGGCGCGGCGCCGGCGACCGCGGGCGCAGACGTACTGGCACTTCACCCCGGGGAGCGGCCCCGGGGAGCGCTGACGGCGGGGCGGGCGGGGCCGGGACGGGTTGCGGCCGGGGCGGGTGTGCCTAATGGTGGAAATCAATCATGACGCACGTCACCGGCCCGGACGGTCAGCCCCGGGCGCCGCGCCTGCCGCACCGCGCGCGCCTCCTCGTCGTGGCGGCGTACGTGCTGCTGGGCACGGCCGTCGTGATGGACCTCGCGTCGGACCCGCGGTGGACGGTCTCCCCCGTCCTGGCCACCGCGCCGGTCCTCGCCAGCATCGGCTCCCGGAAGGCCATGGTGCCGATGCTGGTCGGCCTGGGGGCGCTCGCCCTGGTCGCCCCGCTGGCGCTCGCCGACGACGAGGTGCCGATGCTCGTCCACCTGACGTCGGGCTTCACGGTGCTGGCCATCACGTGCGTCAGCACCGCGAACGTGCTGCTGGTGGCCACGCGGGAGCGGGAGCTGCTGCAGTCGCGGTCGGTGGCGGAGGCCGCGCAGCAGACGCTGCTGCGGCCGCCGCCCGAGCGGCTGGACGGGCTGCGGATGGCGGTGCGCTATCTGGCGGCCGCCGCGGAGGCCCGCGTCGGCGGCGACCTGTACGAGACGCTGGCGACGCCGTTCGGGACGCGGCTGCTGCTGGGGGACGTGCGCGGCAAGGGGCTCTCCGCGATCGACACGGCTGCGGCCGTGCTGGGGACGTTCCGGGAGGCCGCGCAGGTCGAGCCCTCCCTCGCGGCCGTGGCGGGGCGCCTGGACGCCGCGATGTGCCGTCGGCAGCCCGGCGAGGAGTTCGTGACCGCGGTCCTGGTGCAGGTCGCCGAGCCGGGCCGGGCGGAGCTGGTGAACTGCGGCCATCTGCCGCCGCTGCTGTGCCGGGCGGGCCGGGTCCGGGAGGTGCCGGTCCCGGTCCCCCAGCCGCCGCTGGCGCTGCTGGGCATGGCGGACGACACCTACCGCGGGCAGGCCTTCGTGTTCGAGCGGGGTGACCTGCTGCTGCTGTACACCGACGGGGTGACGGAGGCGCGGGACGCGGCGGGCCGCTTCTATCCGCTGGCGGAGCGCCTGGCCGGCATGCCGGAGTCGGCCCCGGCGGCGCTGCTGGACCGGGTCGTCGCGGATCTGCTGGCCTACGCGGGCGGCGAGCTGTCGGACGACGCGGCGCTCCTCGCGGTGCGGCGCGAACAGTAAAGCTGCTCAGCACAACGGTGATATCTGCCTCTTGGCGGTTCCGCCTGTGGTGCATAGCGTCGTTGGCATGCAGACGATCACCTTGGGTGGAGTGGACATCACCCGCATCGTGGAATGGCACTCGCCGGTCGCGCCCGTTCCCGCCATCTTTCCCTCCAGCACTCCGCGGATGTGGAAGGAGAACGAGTCGTGGCTGGCGCCGGACTTCTGGCGTCCGGCCACCGACCAGCTGGTGTGCAACGTGCAGACGTGGGTGCTGCGCAGCGAGGGCCGTACGGTGCTCGTGGACACGGGGCTGGGCGACGACAAGGACCGGCCGCACATGCCGGACTGGTCGCACCTGAAGACCGGCTACCTGGAGCGGCTGGCTGCCGCCGGGGTCCGTCCCGAGGACGTGGACGTCGTCGTCAACACCCATCTGCACTCGGACCACATCGGCTGGAACACCCGGTTGCAGGACGGCGTGTGGGTGCCGACGTTCCCCAACGCGACGTACCTCGTCGCCAGGGCGGACTTCGACTACTGGAACCCGGACGGCCCGCACACGCCCCGGGGCGTCCTCGGGGACCTGAGCCTCGCCGAGGGCGTCGCCGAGGTGTTCGAGGACAGTGTGCTCCCGGTGCAGCGGGCCGGGCAGATGGTGCTCTGGGAGGGTGACGGCCACCGCATCGACGCGGGGCTGAGCCTGGAGGCCGCTCCCGGGCACACGCCGGGTTCGGCCGTGGTGCGGCTGGAATCGGGCACGGAGCGCGCCCTGTTCATCGGCGACCTGGTGCACAGCCCGCTGCAGATAGGCGAGCCCGACTGCGACACGTGCCTGAGCGAGGACCAGGCGCAGGCCACCCGCTCGCGGCGGCGGTTCCTGGAGGAGGCCGCCGACACGCGGGCCCTGGTCTTCCCTGCGCACTTTCCGGGTCACGGGGCAGCCGAAGTGCGCCGGGAGGGCGGGAAGTTCGCGCTCGCCCGGTGGGCGGCGTTCGACCGGACGGAGGACGGGGACCCGGGCCCGGCCTGACGCCACGCCGGGCCGCGGAACGCCGACGGGCCGGCCCTTCCGGAAGGGCCGGCCCGCGGTGTCACTGCGCAGGTGCTGCTACTTGCCCGGGGCCTTGCCCGCCCGGACCGTGAAGGGCAGGTCCCGGTGGAAGAAGGACGAGTCGCCGTTGCCCACCGTCAGGCCCGCGTCGACCTTGGTCACGTCGCGCGGGGCGGACCCGGCGACGGCGACCCGCAGCCGGTAGGTGGCGGTGGCGCCCGGCACCAGCGGGCCCTTGGTGACCGGCAGCAGCGCGGCGCTCATGCCGGGGTCGCAGCCGCCGGCGACGAGCTGCACGCGCTCCCAGCCGTGGCCGGGCCGGTACTGCTGCAGGACGAGGTCCTTGGGGGCCAGGGCGTGGCCGGTGCCGGCGCCGTAGGCGAAGTAGGAGGCGTACAGGGAGGGGTAGGGGCGGTCGGTGGTGTTCTTCACCGTGAGGGTGAAGGGGGCGCTCGCCGCGCCGCCGCGGGTCAGCGCGGTGCCGCTCTTCCAGCCGCCGGCCGAGACGTCCGGCCGGGTGGCCTTGGCGGTGCGGGCCGGGGCGCGGTGGGTGCGGCCCTTGCCGTCCTCGACGGAGGTGGTGACGCTGACGGTGCCCGGGCGGTCGAGATCCTGGAGGCGCAGGGCCACGCTGTGCGGGCGGGACGCGCTCGCGTCCGCGGTGAGGGGGAAGGTGAAGACGCCGTGCGTGCCCGAGCCGGACGGACGGGTCTTCAGGTCCGTCCAGGTGTGGGTCCTGGGCACGTAGCGCTGGATCACGAGGGAGTCGGTGCTGAAGCCGCGGCTGCGGACGTCGAGCCGGACGGTGCCCTTGGAGACGGGTGTGCGCAGCGTGACGCCGGCACGCGACCACATGCCGATGGGCAGCTGGGAGGGCAGGCTGAAGGAGACCTTCTCCGCAGCGGTGCCGACCGCGGCCGCCGGCGGCTCCGCCGTGGCGGCGCCCGCCGCGGCGGCCCCGGCGGCGGAGGGCCGGCGCGTCTCCTGGTCGCCGCCGCAGTCCGGTGCCGTCCGCGAGCTGCCTGCGGCCGGTATGGCCGCGGCCGTCCCGGGCGTCCCCGCGACGAGGATCAGCCCGGCCGCGAGCGCGGCCACCGATCCCATGGCGCCCCGCACCGCCGACAACCGCCGCTGCGCGACTCTTCGTGACATGTACCGCCCCCTGCTTCCGGGTCGTACGCACACTCGTGCGTCTCTGACGTACGAGATTGTCTTCCGTACCTGATGGTTCCCTGTGCCACCGGAAATACCGCGGAATCTCGTAGTTGTGCCGCGCATCGGTCCGGCGCGACACCCCGGATGCCGCAAGCCCGGGGACGGCAGCGCGCCCCGGCGCGGTGTGCACCGGGGCGACTGCACGGCGGTTCGGGCCATGTGAGTGCGGGTCAGGTGGCGCCCTGCGCCTGGATCCGCATGAGCGCGGCGGCCAGCTGGTCCACCTCTTCGGCGGTGTTGTACAGGGCCAGCGAGGCCCGGGTCGCGGCCTCCAGCCCGTAGTGGCGCAGCGAGGGCTGGGCGCAGTGGTGGCCGGCGCGGACGGCGATGCCGTCCTGGTCCAGGCTGCGGGCCACCTCCATCGGGTCCCGGCCCGCGAGCGTGAAGGTCAGCACCGCGATCTTCTCGGGCGCGCTGCCCAGGACGGTGAGGCCCGGTACCGCGGCCAGGGCCTGCTGGGCGTGGCCGAGCAGCGCGGTCTCGTACGCGGCGACCGCGTCGCGGCCGAAGGAGGTCAGCCAGTCGATGGCGGCCTTGAGGCCGACGACGCCGGAGATGTGCCCGGTGCCGGCTTCGAAGCAGTGCGGCGCGGGGGCGTAGGTGACGCGGCCGAACTCCACCTGGTCGATCATGTTGCCGCCGCCCTGCCAGGGCGGCATGGCGGACAGGATCTCCGGCTTGGCGTACATCGCCCCGATGCCCGTGGGGGCGTACAGCTTGTGTCCGGAGAAGACGTAGAAGTCGCTGTCCAGGTCCTGGACGTCCACGGGGAAGTGGGCGACGGCCTGGGCGCCGTCCACGAGCACCTTGGCGCTGTAGCGGTGGGCCAGTGCCGTCATCTCCTTCACCGGCGGCACCGTGCCCAGCACGTTGGAGGCGTGGCTGATCGCGACGAGCTGGGTGCGGAAGGAGAGCAGGTCCGCGTAGGCGTCCTGGTCGATGCTGCCGTCGGGCAGCAGGGGGATCGGCACGACCCGGGCCCGCCGCTCCTTGGCGATCATCAGCCAGGGGACGATGTTGGAGTGGTGCTCCAGGGTGGAGACGAGGATCTCGTCGCCGGGGCCGAGGTTGGCGCGCCCCCAGCTCTGCGCGACGAGGTTGACGGCCTCGGTGGTGCCCCGGGTGAAGACGATGGTGTCGGGTGACGGGGCGCCCAGGAAGCCGGCGACCGCGGCCCGTCCGCCCTCGTACATCTCGGTGGCCTCGCGGGCCAGGGTGTGCGCACCGCGGTGGATGTTGGAGTTGGCGGTGGCGTAGTAGGCGGCCAGGGTCTCGATGACCTGGCGGGGCTTCTGGGTGGTCGCGCCGTTGTCGAGCCAGACGACGGGGCGCCCGTTGACGGGCCGCTGCAGGACGGGGACGTCCTGCCGGGCGGCCTCGGGGGTGAACCCGCCGCTGCGGGTGGCCGCGCTGCCCGCGGTGGGCCGCTGGGGCGCGGCCGGCGCCCACGGGAGGTTCGGGGCCATGCCCGGGGCGTGCGCGCCCCACGACATGTCAGGAGTAGTCATGGTACTTCGACACCTCGACGTTCCGGAGCACGGCGAGGGCGTCCTCGACCAGCACCGCGGCGTTGAAGTAGGCCGTCATCAGGTACTGGGTGATGCCCTTCCGGTCCATGCCCATGTTGCGCATCGACAGGCCCGGCTCGACCTCGTCGGGCACCTTCGCGGGGCGCAGGCCCACCACGCCCTGCTCGGCCTCGCCGACGCGCATCAGCAGGATCTCGGTGGTGCCGGCGCCGTTCGGGCCGGTGATGCGCACCTTGTCGGAGGGCAGCAGCGGGACGCCGCGCCAGGTGAGCAGGGGGCTGCCGAAGCGGTTCTCGATGACCGGGGGCACGCCGCGGCGCGTGCACTCGCGGCCGAAGGCGGCGATGGCGCGCGGGTGGGCGAGGAAGTAGGAGGGCTGCTTCCAGACCCTGCTGAGCAGCTCGTCCATGTCGTCGGGGGTCGGGGCGCCGGTGCGGGTCTGCACCCGCTGGCCCGGGGCGACGTTGTTGAACAGGCCGAACTCGGGGTGGTTGAGCATCGACCGCTCCTGGCGCTCGCGCAGCGCCTGGACGGTCAGGTCGGCCTGGGCCCGGGTCTGGTCGATGGGCTCGTTGTAGAGGTCGGCGACGCGGGAGTGGACGCGCAGCACGGTCTGGGCGAGCGTCATGTGGTACTCGCGGGGCACGTCCTCGTAGTCGACGAAGGTGCCCGGCAGGTCGGGCTCGCCGACGTGCCCGGCGGTGAGGTCCACCGGCACCTCGGAGCCGGGGGCGGTCCGCTCGCCGGCGTTGAAGGCGGCGAGGGCGGCGCTCAGCGCCTCGTCGCGCCCGGCGAGCCGGGCCAGCTGGTCGCGGTCGGCGCAGAGCGCGGTACCGGGGGTCAGGGCCTGGACGCGGTAGGGCGCGGGGCGGCCGTGGGACCAGGAGTCGAGGTCGAAGTACTGGCCGTCGCCGACGACTTCGAGGAGGGCGTCCTCGCCGTAGCGGCCGGTGGCCCGCTTCTCCGCCCGGCCCTGGACGAGGACCCACAGTCTGCCCGTGGTGCCGCCCTCCTCGATCAGGGTCTGCCCGGCCTCGAAGGTGACCTCGGTGAAGGAGGAGGCCAGTTCGCGCAGGAGGTCCTCGTCCGCTTCGCGCAGGTAGGGGATCTCCCGCAGGTCCTCCGGGACGATGTGGTGGGCGTCGTCGTTCCGGTACGTGGTGATCCGGTCGTCGCCGAGTACGAAGGTCCGCCGGCGGTTGACGCGGTAGGTGCCGGACTCGACGTCCACCCACGGCAGGGCGCGGAGCAGGTAGCGGGGCGTGATGCCGCGCATCTGCGGGGCGGTCTTGGTGGTGGTCGCGAGCTGCCGTGCCGCGTCCGGGCTGAGACTCAGCCGGTCGTTCATGATGACCTCCTCGTGTGGGCAACGAGGATGATCGTCTTGTTGGAAACATTGCGTTCACAAGACTGCAGCAATACGTCATGGCTTTAAAACACTGCCCGTTGACGAAGCGACAGATTCGTGCAGAAGTGAACTCGCCCTGTCCGGTGGGTTCCTGATCAGGTTCGATTTCCGGACGGACTCCGGAGCGTCCGAGCGGTCCGGACCTCCGGAGCCCTTCGCTCTCCTGCACAATCGACCAGATTCGATCGTCACGTACTCCTGTGACGACCGGTTCTCGCCACCCCTCCGAACGAGGCGGCCAGCAGGGCGAGCCACACCCCGACGAGCACCAGGTGCGCGCGCTGCGGGACGCCGTGCCAGCCCGGCCGGCCGAGGAGCGGTCCGACCGTGAGCAGCGCGGTCGTCAGGGCCGCGGCCAGGACCCACGGCCCCCAGCGGCGGACCAGCGGCCACCGGGTGCCGCCCGCCGCGGCCGCCGCCATCAGCGCCATCGAGGCGAACAGCGCCGCGTGGGCCAGCGCGCTGGTGGCCGTGTGCAAGGGGTTGACCACCTCGCAGGCGCTGTTGACCGAGGGGGCGCAGCGCATCGGCACGATGACGTCCGCCACGGAGGACGCCGCGAAGGCGACCAGCGACCAGCGGCTCGCGAGGACGCAGCGGCTGCTGCCGGGCCGGCGCGGAAGGGGAACGGCCCCCGCGGCCACGAGCAGGGCGGTGACGATCTCGATCGCGCCGAAGAGCCCGTGGAAGCGCTGGTCGGCGGCGTAGAGCTCGCTGACGTAGGAGTGCCGGGCGTCCAGGCCCGTGGGCAGGAGGAACTCCAGCAGCCAGGCGTTGTAGGCCACCGCCGCCGCGGCCAGCAGCCACGCCGGGCGCGGCTCGCGCGCGGCCGCCCGCGCCCCGGCGGCGGCCGGGGCCGGGCGGGTCCCGGCCTCCTGCGGCCGGGGCGCGAGCGGCGCGTCGGGCATCGGAGGCGGTCTCAGATCCGCCGCCGGGCGGTCCGGCTCACGGCGCTCCCCCGGATCCGGCGTTCCGGTTCTGCGGGCCGTACGCGGGCCCGGGCTCGGTCGGCGGCGGGGGCGGGGCCGTGGGGGGCGACGGCGGCGGGGACGAGTACGGCGTCGACGGCTCGATGCTGCTCGGCTCCTCCGACGACGGCGTGGCCGGGCCGGACGTCACGCCGCCCTTGGGCGGCGGGATGGGGCGGTCCTTGCTGCCGTCGGTGCCCACCGGCCGTTCGAACCACTGGCCGGTGCGCGGGTCGTAGATGATGATCACGACGATGACGGTGCGGGCCGGGGCGACGGCGACTGTCCGGTTCGGCTTGTACGTGCTCCAGCTCTGGCCCCGGGTCTTCTGGCTGCCCTTGATCGCGACGGGCGGGCCGAGCGGGTTGCCGCAGGCGCAGCGCACCCGGGGCACGCCCCGGTTGTCGGTCAGGACGGCGGTTCCGGCCTGCAGGACGGCCTGGTAGGGGGTGGCCGAGCCGTTCTTGTAGCCGTGGTTGGTGACGCGGGTGTCGGAGCGCAGCTGTACGGGGGTCAGGCCGCGCAAGTAGCTGGGAATCTCACCCTGCTGGATGCCCGCCGCGCTCGCGAAGGCCCGGCCCTTTGTCTGATTCTCCGTCAGGTATTTGATCTGGCGCTCCACGTCGCAGCTCGACTCGTTCTCGCTGCCGCCGTAGAGACCGGGGCTGGAGCCCTCGATGGTGCGGGTGCCGCCCGGGGCCGGGGAGACGGGGGCCGCGGTCGCCTCCTTCGTGCCCTTCTCCTTGGCCGTCGACGGGGTGAAGGGGTCCCTGCCCTCGGCCGAGGCGGCCTGCAGGAAGACCTCGCCGCCGCCCTCCGGCCGGAGGAAGTAGACCGCGAGCGCCGCCACGACCACCGCGAGGCCCCCGACGAGGGCCACCCTGGGACCGGACCGCCACCAGGGGCGCGGCGGTTCCCCGCCGGGCGGCGGCGCGGCGTGGTCGCCGGCCGGCGGTGCGGGAGGACCCGGCGGCCCGGGCGGCTCCGGGCCCGAGGGCACGCTCCGGTCGCCGCCGGACGAGGGCCAGTCCGCCCGGGTCGGCTCCGGCGGCTCGGCCGGGGTGGGCGGACCGGCCCGGCCGGATCCGCTTCCCCCACCGGAGAGGGGGCCGGACGGCGGGCCGGTGGGGCGGTCTTCTGACGGTGGTTCGGACGACACGGGCCCTGCTCCTCCGTTTGGTCCTCTGATGGGTCCTGCGCTGGGATGTCACCGCCCCCCGTGATCATTGTGTGCCGCAGACCGGCACGGGCCGCAAGCGGGGTTCGCCCGGGGAGGGGTGGCCCGGCAGGCGGATCCCCGACAGGTGGAGCGGGCCGCACGGGCGTACGTTGAGCGTGCGGGCTCCCCCTCCCGAGCCCGGGTACCCGACCGTCGACGAGGCATGCGGAGGCAGTGTGAGCCAGCCGCCCGGGGGCGCGCCCTCCTTCGTCCGCGTCTGGTGGGACGCCTTCGCGGCCGTGGCCGCCGCGGTGGTGGCCATGTTCGCCGTCGCCGCGCTCGGGCTGTGGGCCGCCGGCGCCGACGGCCTGCCGGGCGCGTTCCCGGCCGTGACCGCGGCCACGGTCGTCTCGGCCGTGGGCGGCACGGTGGAACTGTCCGGCGGCGCGGGCGTCCTGGGCCGTACGGGGGCCTCGCTCGACGTCGTGCCGCTCTCGGTGACCCTGGCCGGCGCGGTCGCCCTCGCCACCGTCTTCCTGCGCCCGCTGCGCCACCACGCGGTGGCGGGCGGGCGCGACCTGCTCGCCCGCGTCGCCCGTACGGCCGTACTGTGGCTGATCGCCCTGCTGCTCATCGCCCTCGGCGCGCGGCACACCTTCCGCATCGACCTGGGCGACTCCCTCCTCGGCGACATCGGGGAGGCCCTGGAAGTCTCCCCCAGCGTCGGGTTCCGCGCGGACGTCGGGCCCACCCTCGGCTACGGGCTGCTGTGGCTGCTCGTGCTGCTCGCCGTGGCGGTCGCGGCCTCCCGCAAGACGCCGCTGCCGTCGCGGCTGCTGCGCTTCCAGGACCCGGTGCGGCCCGCCGCGTTCGCCGTGGTGGCACTGCTGCTCGGCTACGTGCTGCTCTTCCTGCTCGTCGGGCTCGTCGCCGCCGTCACGCGCGGCAACCCGGCGGGGACCATGGCGGTGCTCCTGCTCGGCCTGCCCAACCTGGCCTGGATCTCCCTGGGCCTCGGCCTCGGAGGCTCCTGGGAGGGGCGCGTGCCGGGCCAGTCCCTCGGGCTGCCCCTGCCCAAGGCGCTCACGGCGGTGCTGCGCGGGGGCGGTGACGAGCCGTCCAGGGTGACCATCGCCTCGCTCGCCGAACACGACGGGCGGGCGTGGCTGCTGGTGGCCCTCGCCGTGGTCGCCCTGCTCGCGGCCGGTTTCCTGCTGGCCGTGCGGTCGCCCGCGACGATGCAGCACTGGGAGCACGCGCTGCAGCTGGGGGCGGCGCTGGCCGTCACGCTGTTCGCCATCGGCGCCCTCACCCGCATCTCCGCCCGCGTCGGGCTGTCGCTGCTGGGCATCGGCGACCTGTCGTCCTTCGGCGGCGAGGTCGCCCTGACCCCGCACCTGCTGACGCTGACCGGCGTCGGTCTGCTGTGGGGACTGGTGGCGGGCTACCTGGGCAGCCTGCTGTCCCGGAGAGCCGGGCGACGGGGGCTCGCGGAGGAGGCCGGGAAACCGTAGGCAGCCTCAGGCCGGGAGAGTTCGGGCGGGCCGGAGCCCTCTCCCGGCCTGAGACTCCCGCTCAGCGCCACCGTTCGGGGAACACCGCCGCCGCCCACGCCGGCGGCTCGGGGACCTCCGGCGGCTCGTCCGGCGGCGGTTCGATCCCCTCGCCGTTCCGCGTCCTGCCACCGTCCCCCGGGCCGCTGCCGGATGTGGCGGCCCGCAGGGCCGCCACGAACCCGCAGCAGCTCTCGAAGCGCTCGTCCGGCGTCTTCGCCAAGGCCTTGCCCAAGACGTCATCGGCCGCGTCCGGCAGCCCGGGCTGCCGTTCCGACAGCTTCGGCGGCGCGTCGTACTGGTGCGCCCACAGCAGCGCCATGTCGTCCTCGCGCCGGAACGGCGGCGCTCCCGTCAGCATCTCGAAGACCACGCACCCCAGGCTGTACACGTCGCACCGCCCGTCGACCGGCTTGCCCGCGATCTGCTCGGGGGCGACGTAGTCCAGCGTGCCGACGAACTGGCCCACCCGGGTGTACCCGGTCAGCGACAGGGACTTCTTCGTCAGCCCGAAGTCGGTGAGGTACACGTGCTCGGGGTGGTCGGCGTCGGTGCCCTCGGCGACGAGGATGTTCCCCGGCTTGACGTCCCGGTGCACGAGGTCGTTGGCGTGGGCGGCGTCGAGGGCGGAGGCGACCTGGCCGGCGATGCGGCACACGGCGTCCGGCGGCAGCGGCCCCTCGCGGTCGAGCAGGACGCGCAGGTCCTGCCCGGCCACGTACCGCATGGCGATGTAGAGCAGCCCGTCGGCCTCCCCGGCCTCGAACACCGGGACGATGTGCGGGTGGTCGATGGCCGCGGCGACCTGCGACTCGTGCCCGAAGCGCTTGCGGAAGGTGTCGTTGCGGGCCAGTTCGGGGGCGAGCAGCTTGAGCGCGACGATCCGGCCGAGCCGCAGGTCGCGGGCGCGGTAGACGACAGCCATGCCGCCGCGCCCGATTTCGCTCTCCACCTCGTAGCCGGCGATGCGGCGGCCGATCAGCTCGGACGGGCGTTCACCGGCCCCGGCCATCAGCTCTCACCGCCGGGCCCGGCCGGGGAGGCCAGGGCGGCCATGGCCGTGCCGTCGCAGTAGCACCACACGTCCCGTCCGGCGTCGTAGAGCCAGACGGCGTCGCCGTCCAGCACGGCCCCGATCCGCAGCCCCCGGGTCGTGCCGGCGAAGGTCTCCCCGTCGGTGCGCCCGGCGGCGAGGTCCTCCATCGCCGTGCGGTACTGCCCGAGGGCCTCCTGGACGCGGGCGAGGAGGGCGCGCGCGTCCTGCGTCCGCTCGGGCAGGCCTCCGGCCGCGGGCGGCCCCTGCGGCAGCGACACCAGGAGCCGGGCGTCGGTCCACGCGGCCCAGCCGTTGGAGCACAGCACCTGCCCCCATTCGCCGCGGCGCTCCACGAGCCGTACGGGCAGCAGCGGGTCCAGCGGCTGGGTGGGGACGGTCCCGTCGGGGGCGGTCCAGGTGGCGAGCCCGCCGGGGGGCACGACGTGGGTGGGCAGGAATCCGGGGATGCCGGACGCGCTGCCGGGCGAGAGGGGGACGGTGCTCATGAATGACTCCGACTCCGTCACTTCCGCATGACCGCGGGTTCGTGGCGGCGCAGGAGGCGGGCCACCAGGAAGGCGAACACGAGGGACAGGACCACCATCATGCCCATGTCGAGCAGCCAGGTGCCGACGGCGTGCCGGAAGAGCGGGTCGCCTCCCCCGGCCGACGGCGGGAGCTGCCCGGTGGCGGGCGGGATGTGGGTGAAGTCGATCGTGGAGCTCATGGCCGCGAGCGCCCAGCGCGAGGGGACCAGCCAGGAGAGCTGCTCCAGCACCAACTTGTTGTTGAGTTCGATCATTCCGCCGCAGAAGACGACCTGGACCAGGGTGATGAGCACCAGCAGCGGCATGGTGACCTCTTCGCGGCGGACGACCGCCGACACCAGGAGGCCCAGCAGCATGGAGGTGAACGACAGCACCGCCAGGGCCAGCGTCATCTCGATCAGGGGCGGCATGAGCACGCCCTTGCCACCGGGCGCGCGGGTGTCCACCCCGCCCAGGCCGACGATGGACAGGACGATCGCCTGCGCCACCGTGATCACGCCCAGAACGATGATCTTCGACATCACGTAGGCGGACCTGGACAGGCCCACGGCTCGTTCGCGACGGTAGATGACCCGTTCCTTGACGAGTTCGCGCACGGCGTTGGCGGCGCCCGTCAGCACGCCGCCGACGCACAGGATCAGCAGGACGGTGTTCGCCTTGTCGGCGGAGGCGAAGCGGGTGCCCGAGGACAGCCGGGCCATCGCGCCGGTGACGAACGGCAGCACGATCATGATGATCAGGAAGGTGCGGTCGGTGCTGAGCGCCATCACGTAGCGGCGCATCAGGGTCCACAGCTGGGCGCCCCAGCTCTGGGGCTTGGCGGGCGGCTCGGGCGGCGCCTCCGGGGCCGCCGCCGCGGCGAGGCGCGGCTGCTCGGCGGCGGCCTCGACGAACTGCCGGTGCTGGGACGAGGCGCGGAACTCCCCGGGCCAGTCCCGGTCCTTGTCGTTCTCGAAGGCTTCGAACGCCTCGGGCCACTCCTTGAACCCGAAGAACTCCGGCGTGTCGCCGGGCGGTCCGTAGAAGGCGGTCCGCCCGCCGGGGGCGAGGACCAGCAGCCGGTCGCAGACGTCCAGGCTGAGCACGCTGTGGGTGACGACGATGACCGTGCGGCCGTCGTCGGCGAGGCTGCGCAGCGTGTTCATCACCGAGCGGTCCATGCCCGGGTCGAGGCCGGAGGTCGGCTCGTCGAGGAAGAGCAGCGACGGCTTCGTCAGGAGCTCCAGGGCGACGCTGACGCGCTTGCGCTGGCCGCCGGAGAGGCTGTGGATGGGCTGGTCGGCGCGCTGTTCGAGGCCCAGTTCGCGGATGACCTCCTCGACGCGGGCCAGGCGTTCGGACTTGGCGGTGTCGCCGGGGAAGCGCAGTTCGGCGGCGTAGGACAGGGCGCGGCGCACGGTGAGCTGGACGTGCAGGATGTCGTCCTGGGGGACGAGCCCGATGCGGGCCCTGAGCTCGGCGTAGTCGCGGTACAGGTCGCGGCCGTCGTAGAGCACCGCGCCCTGGTCGGCGGGGCGCAGGCCGGTGAGGGCGTTGAGGAGGGTGGACTTGCCCGAGCCGCTGGGGCCGACGACGGCGAGCAGGGACTTCTCCTCGACGGGGAAGGAGACGTCGTCGAGGAGCCGCTTGCGGCCCCCGTCGGCCTCGACGTGGACGCACAGGTCCTGGACGTCGAGGGAGATCTCGCCGCTGTCGACGTACTCCTGGAGCTGGTCGCCGACGAGGCAGAAGGCGGAGTGGCCGATGCCGATGATGTCGCCGGGGAGGACCGGGGCGCGGCGCACGGGGTGGCCGTTCAGGAAGGTTCCGTTGTGGCTGCCGAGGTCGACGATCTCGTAGGCGCCTCCCGGCCCGGCGCGCAGTTCGGCGTGGCGGCGGGAGACCACCAGGTCGTCGACGGACACGTCGTTGTCGGGGCCGCGACCGATGCGCACGGTGCGGGGCGTCAGCGGGCGTACGGAGGTGGGCTGCCGGAACGTGCCGGTGGCGGCGGGCATGGCGACGGACGAGGGGCGCTCCGCCGGGGGTGCGGGACGCTCCGCCGGGGGCGGCGGGGGCGGCGGGGGCGGCGGGGCCGGGGGCGGTGCGTTCCTGAGGACGACGGCGGGCCCGTCGGTGGGGTTGCCGAAGCGCAGGACGGTGCCGGGCCCCACGTCGAGGACCTGCACCCGGCATCCTTCCGCCCAGGTGCCGTTGGTGCTGCCGGTGTCCTCGACGGTCCAGTGGCCGGCGCCCGGGCGCAGCACGGCGTGGTGCCAGGAGACCCGGTCGTCCTGCAGGACGACGTCGCTCCGGGGGTCGCGCCCCACGAGGTAGGAGCGGACCGGGGCCATCGTCTTCGAGCCGCCTTCGGACTCGATGACGAGTTCGGGGGCGGAGGGCGCGGCAGGCCGGTCTCCCATACCGGTAATTTTACGGCGGGCCGCCCGCCCCCGCCTTTCGGTGCCGGGCGCGCGCCCGTGGCGAGGGGTGGAGGGAGCGGGAGATGGCGGTGGAGCCGGAGCGGCTGCCCGTGTTCGTCTACGGGACGCTGCGTCCCGGGCAGGTCAACCACGGGTACCACCTGCGGGGCCGCACGGTGGCCGAGGAGCCGGCGCGGCTGCGGGGCGCGGTGCTGTACGAGGGGCCCGGCTATCCGTACGCCGTGGCAGAGCCGGGCGGGGAGGTCCGCGGGGAGCTGGTCTCCGTCGCGCCCGGGGAGTACGCGGCGGTGCTCGCCTCCCTGGACGAGCTGGAGGGCTGCGGTCCGGACGGGCGCGGGGAGATGTACGTACGGGTCGGGCTGCAGGTGCTGCCCGAGCGCGGGGGTGCGGTGCGCGCCTGGGTGTACCTCGCGGCGGACCGGACGGCGCGGCGGCTGCGGGCGGTGGGGACGCGGGTGGCGGGCGGCAGCTGGCCGCCCGGGCCGGCGTAGGCGCGAAACCTCCGCCATCTCACATAGCGAGACGGTGAAGGGTGCCCGCAACCCCTTCCCCCAACCTCGCCTCTTCACCCGTGGATTGACGTCGCGTCACGGTCCGGGCACCTTGCGTTGAGGCATTGTTAACAGTTGATCAACTGTCCGGACATCACGCCTATCTGCTCTTTTCATGCCCATGCCAGCACCGGCAGAGTCCTCCGCGGGACCACAGGTTCCCGCGGTGCGCGAGTGACGGCACCGCGTGCATGCAGGCGGCCGGGTGCACCCCGAACCGCCCTTGACGCAAAGGGCGCTGAACTTGCGTACGACCCCCACAACCCGCAGACGAATACTCATCGCCGCCGCGACGATCGTGGCCGCGGCCACCATGGCGGGCACGGCGTCCGCCGCCCCGTCTCAGCCCGTGGACACGGCGGACTCCCTCCGGGACCGGGCCCGCGCAGCGGCCGCGGACTCCTCGGTCAGCGCCGCCGCCCTCGCCGCCAACGCGGAGACCGTGAAGGCGGCCACCGCCGCCGCCCTCGCCCACGCGGACGCCACGGGCGTCGGCAAGAACGAGACGCTCCGCGTCAAGGACACCCTCATCGACCCCGAGGGCAAGCGCCACGTCCGTTTCGTCCGGGCCTACCAGGGCGTCCCCGTCGTCGGCGGCGACCTCGTCGTCCACCTCGACGCGAAGAAGAACTACCTCGGCGTCACCCGGGCGATCCGGCACGGCGTCTCCGTGCCGTCGGTCGCCCCGAAGCTCACCGCGCCGCAGGCCGCGGCGAAGGCCGCGAAGTCGGTGGACGGCAAGGCCGCCAAGACCGAGCTCGTGGTCGACGCGCGTAGCACCGAGCCGGTCCTCGCCTACCGCGTGACCGTCACGAGCAGCGGAAAGGCCGAGACCGGCGTCGGCCACAGCGTCGTCGTGGACGCCGGCAGCGGCAAGGTCATCAGCAGCACGCCGCTCAGCGACGGCATCATCTCCCCCGGTCTGAAGGCCAAGCTGCGCAGCGAGGGCAAGGAGGCCAAGCCGCGCACCGGCGCCAGGACGACCCCGCCGGCCAAGGCGCAGTCCGGCACGCAGTTCCCGGCCCAGGCCAACGGCACCGGCGCCTCGCTGTTCGCGGGCAGCATCCCGCTGACGACCACCCAGACGGCCAAGGACTCCTTCGTCCTCAAGGACCTCAGCCGCGGCGGCGGCGAGACCCGCGACGCCCAGTCCAAGGAGCTCGACTCCTTCGCGGCGGGCAAGGCGTTCACCGACGCCGACAACCGCTGGGGCAACGGCAGCGCCACCGACAACGCCACCGCCGCCGTCGACGCGCAGTTCGGCATCACGAGCACGTACGACTACTACAAGGCGACGTTCGGCCGGAACGGCATCAAGAACGACGGCTCCGGCCCGCGCGCCCTGGTGCACTTCGGCGACAAGGTCGGCAACGCCTTCTGGTCCCCCGAGTGCGGCTGCATGCTCTACGGCGACGGCGATGGAGAAACGTTCAAGCAGCCGCTGGTGGCCCTGGACGTCACCGGCCACGAGCTCAGCCACGGCGTGATCGAGGCGACCGCCGACTTCCAGCCCACGCGGGTGGATGCGCGCCAGAACCAGTTCGGCGAGGCGGGCGCGCTCAACGAGTCGCTCGCCGACATCTTCGGCGCGGGCGTGGAGTTCCGGACGAACAACGGCGGCAACCCGCCGAACTACCTCCTCGGCGAGAAGCTCGGCCTGGAGCAGAAGTTCCTGCGCCGGATGGACAAGCCGTCGCTGGACGTCCTCGAGGGCACCGTCGACTACTGGGACGCGGAGTCCTACGACCGCGAGGTGCACGCCGGCTCCGGCGTCTCCTCGCACGCCTTCTACCTGCTGGCCGAGGGCAGCGGCAAGAAGACCATCGGGGGCGTGGAGTACGACTCCCCCACGTACGACGGCAAGGCGGTCACCGGCATCGGCCGGGACAAGGCGCAGCAGATCTTCTACCGCGCCCTGACCCGTTACATGGTCTCGACGACCGACTTCCACGAGGCCCGCGTCGCCACGCTGCAGGCCGCCGCGGACACCCACGGCGAGAAGAGCGCCGAGTACAAGGCGGTCGACGCCGCCTGGGCCGCGGTGAACGTGACCGCGGCCAACACCCCCAAGGAGGGCCCGGCCGTCAAGCGCTGACGGTTCCGGTTCGCACCCGCCCGGCCCGTTCCCCCGCACCTCGCGCGGGGGAACGGGCCGGGTTCCGTGTGATCCACAACATCTGGTCCGGTGAAGTGGATGTTGTTATGGTCGTCGCCACCAGTGGGTTGGGCGTTCAAACCCACCCCGGACACCACTGGTCGACAGCCAAGCACAGGTCGACGACATAGGGGGAGCGCAGTGTCGGCAAACGCAGGGACGGTCACGGACGCCGAGGAGCTCAAGGCCCTCAACGCCGAGCTCGCGGCGTCCTTGGACGGCGAGTTCACCAGCGAGTACGCGGACGTCAACGGCGTCCGGCTGCACTACGTGACCGGCGGCCGGGGCGAGCCGCTGGTGCTGCTGCCCGGCTGGCCCGAGACGTGGTGGGAGTACCGGAAGGTGATGCCCGCGCTCGCGGCCCGCTTCCGCGTGATCACCGTCGACATCCGCGGCATGGGCGGGTCGAGCAAGCCGGAGTCGGGCTTCGACAAGAAGAACATGGCCCAGGACATCCGCGAGCTCGTGCGCCACCTCGGCCACGAGAAGGTGAACATCGCGGGGCACGGGATCGGCGCGATGGTCGCGTTCGCCTACGCGGCGAACCACCCGGACGCCACCGAGAAGGTGGCGATCCTCAACACCACGCACGCGGACCGGAGCTACTACAAGTTCCCCATGCTGCCGAACCCCGGCGACAAGGGCCCGCACCGCTGGTGGCTCGCCTTCAACCAGGTGGCCGACTTCCCGGAGCAGATCCTCACCGGCCGCTACCGCCACATCATCGACTACATGTTCGGCCTGAGCCTGGTGAACCCGGACGCGATCACCGACCGCGACCGGGACGTCTACGCCCGCGCGTACTCGACGACCGAGGCGATCCGCGCCGCCAAGGGCTGGTTCCAGTCGTACCAGAAGGACATCGCGGACTTCGAGTCGTACGACAAGATCTCCGTGCCGATGCTCGGCCTGGCCTACGGGACGTTCTTCGAGTACATGCGGGAGGTGTTCCCCCAGCAGGGCACCGACGTCCGCATGGCCGAGATCGAGGGAAGCCGCAACTACCTGGTCGAGGAGCAGCCGGAGGCCGTCACGCGCGCCCTCCTGGAGTTCCTGGGCTGAACCCGGCCCGCGGCGGACGCCGCACGCCGGGGCTTCGCGGCCCGGTGCAGCGCCCGCCGCTCCGCCTCGCTCGTCCCGCCCCACACGCCGCTCTCCTGCCCGGACTCCAGTGCCCAGCGCAGGCACTCCGCGCGCACCGGGCAGGTGCGGCACACCGATTTGGCGTCCTCGGTCTGTACGAGTGCGGGACCCGTCGTACCGACGGGGAAGAACAACTCGGGGTCCTCGTCGAGACAAGCACCGTACTGTCGCCAGTCCATGTGGCGATCCATGGAACGATCCCTCCGGTCGGGTCGTGGGGTGTGGGGTGAGTGGGTCCCTCTCTACACTCCGCGTTACCCGGGATCCGTGAGGTATCCGTGTGAACGTCACGCCATGTGGACGTCGATGCCCATCTCCTTGTCCCCGGGCCTGCCCTGGACCTCGATCGTGACGCCGGAGAACGTGCCGTCGGGGAGGTTGAGCGCCGGGGTGGTCGTCTCGCCGAGGACCGTGTTGTCCAGGGAGGGATACAGGTCGTCGGAGTCGCCGCGGTTGCCCTGACCGAAGATCGCGCCGAGGTCGCGCCGGCCGTCGGCCTGCATCAGCTCGATCGCCAGCCGCTCCTCCTCGTTGACGTCCTCGATGCTTTCGTCGACGACGTAGACGGCGATGCCCTGGTCGGGAAGGGCCGCGTCCTGGCCCCGGCGGCGCCGGTACTCGGCCAGGACGTACTGCAGGTCGGACATGGTGTCCGGGTTCCGGATGAACACGAGCTCGCCGGTCTCCGCGGCCGGCCGCATCACCACGTCCTTGGTGGTCTTGGTGATGTTCCGGGCGACTGCCCAGCCGTGGAACATGCGCAGCATGCCGTTGGGGAAGACCGGAGTGAGACCCTTGTTGCCCCAGTTCCCCGAGGCCATCAGACAGTAGTTGCCGAGGCCGCTCGACTGGGTGGCGCCCAGCTCACCCGTGTCGTAGTAATCGGCGTACCGCGCGGCCAGGTGCCCCCACTCATGGGCGCAGACACCCATGGAGCAGTCTTCCGGAACCGTCAGGAAGGTCTCGGCCTTCAGGCCGGGGGCGACCTCGACGCCGCCAGGGATGCCCCACTTCAGGCTCCAGAGGTCGTCGCGCGACTTGGTGTTCTCGGCTCCGCTGCCCGCGTGCACGACGAAGAGCGCAGTGACCATGTTCTCGCCGAGGACGTCGAAGGGGGCGAAGTCGATGCCCTCCTCCAGGGCGATCCGGACCGCGTCGCGAGCCATGCCCTGGGAGTTCCTGGGGAACCCCTCCTCGGTCGTGCCGGAGTTCCCGTCGGCGTAGAACGAGAGCGGCTGCGGCAGGCGGAACCAGCCGTGGACTTCGCCCTGGACGTCGATGCCGTTCTCGCTGAACGTCCCGAAGCCACTGACCGTGCGGTAGTAGTCGCGCATGCTGCCGGTCGGCACGGAGTCCTCGCTGAACAACAACTGCTGGTAGTGGCCGGGCCGGTGATTCGGGTCGTGCGGCCGGTCGGGGAAGTCCACCAGGAGCACGAGAGTGCGGATCACTCCCTTGAGCTTCGTGGAGGGCCGTTCGATGAGCTCCCGCCCGCCGGCCGCGGGCCCGACCCGGACGGCGCCGTCGTCGAGTCCGATGCGCTTCACCCCGCGCCTGCCGGAGCGCCAGACGTAGTAGTACTGCTCGAAGGTGGTGTCCTTCGGCAGGCCGCCCGACTCCAGCAGGTCGAGGTAGGTCACGTAGAGCCCGGCCAGTGCATCCGGCGCCAGGGGCACCGGGCAGGCCCGGGTCGTGCAGGTGTGTCGCATGGTGATCACTCACCAGGTCGAATCGATCACAGGATACGGTGCATATTTACCTTGTAAACATGCTGTCGCCGTTTATGCTGTATACGTACAGGCTCATCCCGCCTCACACCCTTTGTCAAGGGTGGACGTCGGAGGCGGGACTTCCTCGCGGAGGAGGTCGGTCGCGATGGCTGACCGCGCCCGGCTCACCCGGGACCGAGTCGTCGGAGCGGCGCTGCGCATCGTCGACGCCGAAGGGCTCGACGGGCTGAGCATGCGCCGGGTGGCCGAGGAGCTCGGCGTCGAGACGATGGCCCTCTACCGGTACACCCCCAGCAAGGACGACCTGCTCGACGGCCTCGTCGAGCGGCTCTTCATAGAGCTGGAGGAGAGCCTCAGCGGCACCCCGTTCGGCCCCGAGGCCGTCGCCGGCGGGGGCGACGAGGCCGCTCCCCCGTGGCGGGAGGCCCTCGTCGCCGTCGCGCGGGCGATGTACCGCGTCGCGCTCGCCCACCCGAACGTCGCCCCCCTGCTGGCGCTCCGCCCCTTCACGGTGCCGCTGACGCGGCGCCCGCCCGCGGTGCTCCGCGCCCACGAGCGCCTGCTGACCCGGCTGGAACGGGCGGGGCTGGGCGAGCGGGCCACGCTGGAGCTGTACCGGGCCGTCATCTCCTGGGTGCTGGGTTACATCCTCTTCGAGCTGCGGGAGGTCGTGGACAACCCGGACGAGCCCGAGCCCGCCTTCCGCATGGGCCTGCACCGGCTGCCGGTCAAGGACTTCCCCCGCCTGCGGGCCCTGGGCCCCGGCCTGGCCGTGCGCGGCGGCGAGGAGCAGCTCGCCGCCGGCGTCACCGCCCTCATCGACCGCTTCGCTCCCCCGACCTGACAGAGCGGCCGGCGCAGAAGGGTGCCGCGCCCGGCTGATCGGTAGGTAGTGGTTCCACGCCCACGCCTCCCTTCAGCCCCAGGACGGTCAGCATGCTCGCGCCACCTCCCGCCGGCACCGGCACCCGCAAGAGCCCGGCCGCGCCCGCCGCCGCCACGGAGGCGGGCGCCGGGCTGCCGCGCGGGCTCAAGCAGCGTCACCTGTCCATGATCGCGCTGGGCGGTGCCATCGGAGCGGGCCTGTTCGTCGGCTCCGGGGTGGGGATCAGGGCGGCGGGACCCGCGATCGTCGTCGCGTACGTCCTGGCCGGCGGCCTGGTGCTGCTGGTCATGCGGATGCTGGCGGAGATGTCCGCCGCCGACCCGGCCACCGGGTCCTTCTCCGTGCACGCCGCCAAGGCGCTCGGCCCCTGGGCCGGTCTGACGGCGGGCTGGCTGTACTGGTCGCTGCTGGTCGTCAGCGTCGCCGCGGAGGCCATCGGGGCGGCGGACATCATGACGGGATGGCTCCCCGGCGTTCCGGGGTGGGTGTGGATGACGCTCTTCATGGCCGTGTTCACGGGCAGCAACCTCGCCGCCGTCCGGCGCTTCGGCGACCTCGAATTCTGGTTCGCCGGCCTGAAGGTCACCGCCATCTGCGTCTTCCTCCTGCTGGGGGCGCTCGCCGTCTGCGGCCTCCTGCCCGGCTCCGCCGCGCCGGGCGCCGCCCACCTCACCGGCCACGGCGGCTTCCTGCCGCACGGCTGGCACGGGCTCGCCCTCGGCCTCGTCGCGGCGGTCTTCGCCTACGGAGGGCTGGAGACCGTCACGATCGCGGCCGCCGAATCCGCCGACCCGGTCAGGGCGGTGGGCCGCGCCGCCAGGACCGTCGTCTGGCGCATCTGCCTCTTCTACATCGGCTCCATGGCCGTCATCGTCACCCTGCTGCCCTGGGACAGCAGCACCGCGCACACCAGCCCCTACAGCGGCACCCTCGAGCGCATGGGCGTCCCCGGCGCCGGGCACCTCATGAACGCCGTGGTGCTCGTCGCCCTGCTGTCGGCCATGAACGCCAACATCTACGGCTCCTCCCGCATGCTCTACTCCCTCGTGCACCGCGGCGACGCGCCCCGCGCCCTCGGCCGTGTCACGCCGGGCGGCGTCCCGCGCAACACGGTCCTCGCCTCCGCCGCCTTCGGCTTCGCGGCGGTCGTCCTCAGCGTCGTCTGGCCGGACACCGTCTTCCGCTTCCTGCTCAACGCCGTGGGGGCCACCATCCTGATCGTCTGGTTCCTCATCGGCCTCTCGCAGCTGCGCCTGCGCCGCCGCCGCGCCCGGTGCGGGGATGCCGAACCGCCGGTGCGCATGTGGCTGTTCCCCCACCTGACCCGGCTGACCCTGCTCGCGATCGGCGCGGTCCTGGTGGTCATGGTCCTCGAACCGGACTCCCGGACGCAGGTCCTGTGCACGGGAGCCTGGGCGGCGCTGCTGATCGTGTGCGGTCTGGTGAACGGGCGCCGGGGCAGGGCGCGGCGGGCCGCACACGCCGGGGCCCGGCACCGGGCAGGGTGACGGGCCCCGGCCCCCGGCGCCGGTGTCGGTGTCGGTGTCGGCACCGACCCCGGCGCCGGCGTCGTCCGGTCACGCCGAGAGGTCGGCCCCCTGCTTGCGGTACCGGCCCGGCGCCACCCCGTACTCGCGCTTGAAGGCCTTGGCGAAGGCGAACTCCGAGGTGTACCCCGCCCGTTCGGCGACGGTGCGCAGCGGGGCGTCGCCCTCGCGCAGCAGCCGGCCCGCCGTCGTCATGCGCCACCAGGTCAGATAGGCGAGCGGCGGCTGGCCGACGAGCGCGGCGAAGCGCCGGGCGAAGGCGGCACGCGACAGCGCGGCCCGGGCGGCGAGCTCCTCGACCGTCCAAGGATGCGCCGGGTCGTCGTGGATGGCGTGCAGGGCGGCCGTGACGGCCGGGTCTCCCAGGGCCGCCGCCCATCCGGACGGCTCCTCGGGGCGCTCGGTCAGCCACCAGGTGCGCAGCAAGTAGAGCAGCAGGGTGTCGAGGAGCGCGGGCACGACGGCGTCGGATCCGGGCTGCGGGTCGGCCAGTTCGGCGCCGAGCAGCTCGATGGCGGCGCGCAGCCGGTCGGGGGCCCCGATGCGGGCCGGAAGGTGGATGAAGGGCGGCAGGTCCGTGAGGAGGGGGTGGGCCCGCACCTTGTTCAGCTGGTAGGCGCCGCAGAGCACGAGGGTGTCGTCGCCGTGGACGGGCCCTCGGTCACGGAGCGACGGCCAGGAGCCGTCCGGCTTCAACCGGGCGTCCTCCAGCGGCGTGCCGGGGTCGTCGGCGAGGCCGTGCCCGTACCCGTGGGCCAGGAAGACGACGTCGCCCGGGCCGAGGCGGACGGGCTCGGCTCCGTCGGGCGGCAGGAGCCAGGCCGAGCCCTGGAGGACCACGTGGAAGCCGGCGCCGTCGGAGGCCGGGAAGCGGACGCCCCAGGGCGCGCGCTTGACGGAACGGGAGGAGTGGGGGCGCCCGGTGCGCATGGCGGCGATCGCGTCGCTCAGTACGTCCATGGCCGCACCCTACCGCCGCGATCGGACCCCGCACCCGTGATCGAAAGACGCTGGGACATAACCAGGAGGTTTTCGGATATGGATCGTCTTCCGCCCCCTCCGTACGGTCGTTCCCATGACAACTTCTTCTGCACACACGGCAGTCAACGGGACGGCAGTCAACGGAACGGCAGTCACCAGGGCGGTCCTCTTCCATGAGCTCGGCGGCCCCGAGGTCCTGAAGGTCGAGGAGGTGCCGCTGGCGCAGCCCGGGCCCGGCGAGGTCCTCTTCCGCGTCGAGGCGATCGGACTCAACCGGGCCGAGGCCCTCTTCCGCGCGGGCGGCTACTACTACCGACCGACGCTGCCCGGCTCCCGGCTCGGCTACGAGGCGGCGGGCGTGGTCGAGTCGGTCGGCGAGGGCGTGACGGCGTTCGCCCCCGGCGACGCGGTGATGGCCGCGGCCAACTTCGACTTCGGCGTCCACGGGGTGTACGGCGAGCACGCCGTCCTGCCCGGGACGTCGCTGGTGCCCCGGCCCGAGGGCGTGGACGCGGTCACGTCCGCGGCGGCGTGGCTGTCGTACTCGACGGCGTACGGCGGCATGGTGGAGACCGGCGGGCTGGCCCCGGGCGACCACGTGGTCATCACGGCCGCCTCCAGCGGTACGGGGACGGCCGCGATCCAGACGGCCCTGCGGATGGGCGCGGTTCCGATCGCCACCACGCGCGGCGAGTCCAAGCGGGAGCGGCTGCTGGAGCTCGGCGCGGCCCACGTGATCAGCACCGGCTCCGAGGACCTGGTCGAGGAGGTCAAGCGGATCACCGGTGGCCGGGGTGCGCGCATGGCTTTCGACGGGGTGGGCGGCCCGGGCTTCGCGACCCTCGGCGACGCGCTCGCCCCCGGCGGCACGCTGGTGCTCTACGGCTTCCTGGACCCGCGCCCCGCCCAGCTGTCGATGAACTGGCCGCTGACCGTCCACGCGTACGGCAACGGAGTCCTCTGCCGCGACGAGGCCTACCGCCGCCGTGCCGCCGCCTTCATCGGGTCGGGCCTGGCGAGCGGCACGCTGGCGCCGGTGATCGCCGAGACCTTCGACGGCCTGGAGCGCATCACGGACGCGCACCGCCTGATGGACTCCAGCACGTTCACCGGCAAGATCGTGGTGAAGGTGTGACCAGTGGGCCGGCAACGAGCCGGGCCCGCCCGTGAACAGCCGCCGCGCGGTGCTGCAGGCCCCTCTGCAAAGAGGGGCCTGCGGCCGCCCCGCAGCCACGGGTCCAGGGGCGGCAGGTGATCGTTTCCGGCCGCAACGCAACCCCCGGATCGGGTGACCGGCCACGGTGGAGTGAATCGCACAAACGGCGACCGGCTCCCGACCCAGAGCCCGCGGGCCGGTTGACGCCTCCTCGAATTCCTGAGCGACGAAACGCCCTTGGAGGGCCGTGACGCCCCCGATCAGGGGTCGTTTTCCCGATCGCTCGTCCGATCCGTACGTCAACGAGGAGGCGTAGTGCATCACCATCACGAGGGCCCCGCGCACACCGGCGGGGTGCATCCGGTATTCGAACACCGCCGGCCGGCAAGGCCCGTGGGATCCGGCGCGGCCACCGCCGGGAGGTGGCCGTCATGAGGCAGCGGGCGCGCTACACGTGCGTGATCGACGTGATGGTCCTGCTGCACCGCGACGACGGCCGCGTCCTGCTGCTGCGGCGGGCCGGGGACGTGTACGCCGCCGGTCTCCTCGCCCCGCCCGGCGGGCACCTCGAGGACGGCGAGACCCTGGCCGACGGCGCGCTGCGCGAGGTCGCCGAGGAGGTCGGAGTCGCCGTCGACCCGGCCGACCTGGAGTTCTGCCACCTGATCCACCACCGCAACCCCGAGGGGCAGGCCCGGGTCGGGGTCGTCTTCACCGCGCAGCGGTGGTCGGGCGAGCCGCGCAACCTGGAGCCGGAGAAGTGCTCCACGCTCGTCTGGGCCGACCCGGCGCACCCGCCCGCGGACTGCGTGCCCTGCACCGCCGCCGTCCTCGGCAGGTTCGTCTCGGGGGCGCTGCTGTCCACCCACGGCTGGGACGGAAAGCCGGGAGGCGCGGCATGAGGCAGGAGAACACGAAGACGGGTGAGCAGAAGGACCGGAGCGAGGGCGCCTCTGTGGGAGGCGCGGCGCCCGGGAGCCGGCCGGATTCGGAGCAGCTGCTGTTCGGCGGCCCGCTGCTGTACGACAACGGGTGGGCCCAGCACGAGGCGGCGTACTTCGAGATGTCGCTGTGGGCAATGGCCCTGCGCCTGCCCCGCCTCGTCCGCTCCACCGTGCGCCTGGCCCGGCAGGCCGACCGCCGGTCCCTGGCCGTGGTCGGCGCCGCCGAGCTGATCCGGGGTGCCGGGCAGGCCGTGGGGCTGGTCGCGGTCAACGGCGTCCTGACCGCCGTCCTGGCCTCCGGGACCATCGCGCAGCGTCTGCTGGCAGCCGTCCCGGCGATGGTGGTGGTGACGCTGGCCGGGACGGTGAGCGCGCTGGCCGCGTCGGCTTCGACGTCGGGCACGGGCCGGCTGGAGCCGAAGGTCGAGCGGGTGGCGACCGAGCGGTACCTGGAGCGCGTGGTCCGGGTCGAGCTGGCGGCGATCGAGGACGCGGACTTCCACCGGCTGCTGGATTCGGCCCAGTACGGGGCCGCCTCGGCGCGCCGCATGATCAGCTACTGCACCGGCGTCATCGGCTCCCTGGTGTCCTTCGCGGCCGCCGCCGGCGTGCTGACCGTGCTGCATCCGGTGCTGCTGCCGCTCCTCGTCCTGATGACCGTCCCCCGCTCCTGGGCGGCCCTCCGGAACTCGCGGACGCGGTACGCGAGTTACCTGCGGTGGGTGCAGCACTCGCGGGCCGGGAGGCTGCTGAGCCAGACGCTGATGCGGACGGGGCCCGCCCCGGAGATCCGCGTCCACGGCGTCGGGCCCTTCCTGGTGGATCACTTCCGCAGCATGTCGCAGGACTCCGAGGCCGAGCAGTCGCGGCTGGCCGACAGCGCCGCCCGGGTCCGGCTGGTCGCGTCCGCGCTCACCGGCGCCGCCACGGCCCTGACGTACCTGGCGCTGATCGGGCTGCTGGCGGCGGGGGCGATGGACCTGTCGGTGGCGGGCACGGCCGTGCTGGCCACGCGGACGGGCGGGCAGAGCCTGTCCACCCTCGTCCTGCAGGTCAACAACCTCTACGAGGAGGCCTGTTACGTACAGGACCTGGAGCGTCTGTGCCGGGAGGCGGCGGAGCGGGCCATCCCCGACGGCGGGCTGCCCGTGCCCGAGCGGCCGGCGCTGATCCGCTTCGAGAACGTCACCTTCCGCTATCCCGCCGACGGCTCCGAGGGCTCCGGAGGGTCCCGGAACCGTGAGCGGCCGGCGCTCAGGAACGTGTCCCTGGACATCCCCGCCGGACGGATCGTGGCGCTCGTCGGTGTGAACGGCTCGGGCAAGACCACCGTCGCCAAGCTCGTGGCCGGTCTGTACCGGCCCGATGCGGGGAGCATCCTGTGGGACGGCGTGGACGCCTGTGCCCTGGACCGGGCGCAGCTGTTCTCGCGGATCGCGATGGTCGGCCAGGACTTCCACCGGTGGCCGTTCACGTGCCGCATGAACGTGGCCATCGGCCGCACCGACCGGCCGCTGGACCAGCGGGCGCTGGAGGAGGCCGCCGTCCGCACGGGCGCCGACAAGGTCGTGGCGGAGCTGCCGAAAGGCTGGGACACGCTGCTGTCCAAGGGCTACAAGGGAGGCCATCAGATCTCCGGGGGCCAGTGGCAGCGGCTGGGCATCGCCCGCGCCCGCTACCGCGACGCCCGCATCCTCATCGTCGACGAACCCACCTCGGCCCTGGACGCCCGGGCCGAGCTGGAGGTGTTCGAGCAGATCCGCACACTCGCCGACGGCGGGCAGACCGTCGTCCTGATCACCCACCGCCTGGCGTCCGTGCGGCACGCCGACGTCATCCACGTGCTGGAGCAGGGCGAGCTCCGGGAGAGCGGCACGTTCGAGGAGCTGCTGAAGACGCCCGGAGGGGTCTTCCGCGGCCTGTACGAGCTCCAGCGGGGGCAGTTCCAGGACGTGCCCGTGCCGGAGCAGCGGCGGATGACGTAGGTGCGGGCGGTGCAGGTACGGACGATGTAGACGCGTAGACGCTCGGATGCGTAGACGCGGCCCCCGTGCGGTTTCCCGCCCGGGGGCCGCGTGGCGTTGCGATCGAGCCGTCAACGCGCGTAGAAGCGGTGTCACCGAAATGCCCGCCCGCGGATCGCCCGCATCCGGCGGCCGACGGCTCATCATTCAGCACCATGGACATGGGCTTCCCGACCGATGCGCCGGCTCCCCCGCCGGACGGCGCCCGCAACGGGCCGGCCGTCTCCCGCGGGGAGTTCGACGCGCTCTTCGAGAGGGTCCGCACATGGGGCCGCTGGACGCCCGCCGACCGCGGGGCCTGGAACCGGGTGACCGCGGACCACGTCCGGCGGGCCGGCGCCCTGGTGCGGACGGGGACCGTCGTGCCGATGGGGCGGCCGTGGGACACCGCGCCCGGCCCGGACAACCCCAGGCCCGCCCTGCACTACATGTCCGACCTCGGTGACGTCGAGGCGCCCGAGCCCGCCGCCCACAAGGACTTCATCGGCGCCGACTACCACGGCAAGGCCGTCAGCCATCTGGACGCGCTCTCCCACATGGCCTATCGCGGGCGGTTCTACGGCGGCGGCACGGCGCGCGACCTCGTCGGCGCCGCAGGGGCCCGCTTCGGCGAGGTCGCGGCGCTCGGCCCCCTGGTGACCAGGGGGGTGCTCCTCGACCTGCCGGCCGTCCTGGGCAGGGCGTGGCTGGAACCGGGGCAGGCCGTGCACGCCGGGGACCTCACCGCCGCGGAGGAGGCGCTCGGCGTGACGATCGGCGAGGGCGACGCGGTCCTGCTGCGGACCGGCCGCTTCCGGCGCCGCCGCGACCTGGGCGCCTGGGACCCCGGCGCCGCCTCCGCGGGCCTCCACGTGAACGCCGTGCCCCTGCTGGCCGAGCGCGGCGTCGCCCTGCTCGGCGGCGACGGCGACAGCGACGTCCGGCCGTCCCCCGTCGAGGGCCTGCACTCCCCCGTCCACACGCTCGCCATCGCCGCGATGGGGGTGCCGCTGCTGGACAACCTCGACCTCGAAGAGCTCTCCGCCGCCTGCGCCGGCACGGGCCGCTACGCGTTCCTGCTCCTCGTGGCGCCTCTGAACATCCCCGGTGGTACGGGCTCCCCGGTCAACCCCGTGGCAGTGCTCTGACGGCCGGGCGCCGACAGCCGGGCCCTGGCGGCCGGGCGCACCCACCCGGACCCGCCGCCGTCACCGGCGGTGACCGGCCGACCGCGCACGCCTGACCCGTTCCGTTATGTCGGCAAAGTTCTAAAATGGAACAACAGTGCAGCCGCCCCGGTACGGGTGGCCATCGGCGCACGTACCGATGAGGAAGTGATCCGGATGGGGCTCGTGGCGGACGAGATCGGTCCCGTACGCGCCCGTGAGCAGTTCCTTCGCGGCGGTGCGGTCGAGGACGCCGTGCGCAGCCCGATCCTGGACTCGTGGCGGCGCAGCCGGGCGCTCGGACTCTCGCCGGACGGCTGCGAGCTTCCCTACACGCAGGACCTCGACCTCGACGGCCGCCTCATCCGTGCGGCCGCGCCCGTGATGAGCCGGCTGCAGGCCATGTTCGACGGCAGGAGCATGAACATCTCCCTCGCCGACGCGCGCGGGGCGGTGCTGCAACGCCGGTTCGGCCAGGCCGCCATGGTCAGGCACCTGGCCGCGATCCAGAGCGTCCCGGGCTTCGTGTTCGCCGAGAAGTACGGCGGGACCAACGGCATCGGCCTGGCCCTCGCGGAGCGGCAACTGGTCAACATCTACGGCGCCGAGCACTTCGCCGAACGGTCGCAGGCGAACGCGTGCGTGGCGATCCCCGTACGGGACCTGCTCAACGGGCGCATCGAGGGGGTCCTCTGCCTCGGCTACCCCTACACCGACGCGGACATGGCGCTGGACGTCGTGATCCGCAGGGCGGCCGGCGCCATCGAACGGCGGCTGCTGGAACAGAGCTCGGCGCGGGAGCGCGCCCTGCTGCAGGCCTACCTCGACGCCAGGCGCCACGCGCCGGCCGACGGCACGTCCGTCAACGGGCAGCCGGGCGAGCTCACCGCGAGCGGCCTCGACTGGCGCGACCAGATGATCCTCAAGGAGAAGGCCGGCGAGCTGCTCGCCTCGGCCCAGCGGGCGGCCGTCGAGGTGATCCTGCCCGGCGACCGGCGGGTCACCCTGCTGAGCCGGCCGGTGACGAGCCCCTCCGGTGTGGAGGGGCTCGCCGTCGAAGCGGTCATCCCCTCGCGGCACCAGCGCCTCGCCGTCCCCACGGAGGCCGGGCCGCCCCTCGGCGCTGCGCCCGGTCTCCTGGCGCAGCAGGCCCTCACCGACGTCGTCCCGCCGCCCGGGCGCCTTCCCGGCCGCCCGCCGCCGGGCCGGGACGCCGCGACGGCCCGCAGGCCCGGCGCGGCCGGCACCCCCGTCGCAGGCGGTGCACCCGGCGGCGCGGGCCGGCCCGCCGACGGCGGCGCGACCAGCGGGCTGGTGCTGGTGGGCGAGCCGGGGGTGGGGAAGTACGCCGTCGCGGCCCGCCGCCGCCTGGAGCTGCTGTCCGAGGCCAGCACCCGCATCGGCACCACCCTGGACGTGAGCCGCACCGCTCTGGAACTCGCCGAGATGGCCGTACCGCGCCTGGCCGACTACGTCACCATCGACCTTCCCTCGGCGGTGCTGCGCGGCGACGAGCCGTCCGACCCCCGCAAGGACCTCCACCGCACGGTGGTCCACGGCATCCGCGACGACTGCCCCTTCTACCCCGCCGGCGAGCGGGTCGACCTCAAGGAGACCACGCCGCAGCTCCGCTGCCTGACCAGCGGGGAGGCCATCCTGGAGCCCGAGCTGCGGACCGCCCCGGGCTGGATCTCCCAGAACCCCGCACGTGCCCAGCGCCTCCTGGCCCACGGCGTCCACTCCCTCATCACCGTCCCGCTCCTCGCCCGCGGCATCGTCCTGGGCACAGCGAGCTTCTACCGCTCCCAGGACCCCTCGCCCTTCGGCGACGACGACTCCTCGCTGGCGCAGGAGCTCGCCACGCGCGCCGCCATCTGCATCGACAACGCCCGCCGCTACACGCGCGAGCACAGCATGGTCCTCGCCCTGCAGCACAGCCTGCTGCCGCACGGCTTCCCCGAGCAGAACGCCGTCGAGGTCGCGCACCGCTACATGCCGGCCGAGTCCGGCGTCGGCGGGGACTGGTTCGACGTCATCCCCCTCTCCAGCGCCCGCGTCGCCCTCGTCGTCGGGGACGTCGTCGGCCACGGGCTGCACGCCGCCGCGACCATGGGCAGGCTGCGCACCGCCGCGCGCACCTTCGCCGAGCTGGACCTGCCTCCCGACGAGGTCCTCACCCACCTCGACAACCTCGTCGGGCGCCTGGACCGGGAGGAGTGCGGCGAGGACCCGTCCAACGGCAACACCGGCATCATCGGCGCCACCTGCCTGTACGTCATCTACGACCCCACCACGCAGGAGTGCACGATGGCCCGGGCCGGGCACCCTCCGCCCGCGCTGGTCCGCCCCGACGGCGCCGTGACCTTCCCCGAGCTGCCGGCGGGCCCGCCCCTGGGGCTGGGCGGCCTCCCCTTCGAGAGCGCCGGGTTCCTCCTCCCCGAGGGCAGCCAGCTCGTCCTCTACACCGACGGGCTCATCGAGGACCGCCACCGCGACTTCGACGTGGCCCTGGAGCAGCTGCGCCGGGCCCTGTCCCACCCGAACCGCCCGCCCGAGGAAACGTGCCGGGAGGTCGTCCGCACCGTCGTCCCCGAGCACCCCGCCGACGACATCGCCCTGCTGGTCGCCCGCACCCACGCCCTGGACCCGCACCGGATCGCCGTCTGGGACCTGCCCGCCGACCCGTCCCTCGTCTCCTCCGTCCGCGCCGCCGTCACCGCCCGCCTGACCGAGTGGGGACTGGAAGAGATCGCCTTCACCACCGAACTGCTGCTCAGCGAGCTGGTCACCAACGCGATCCGGTACGGCACCGGCCCCATCCAGGTGCGCCTGCTCTACGACCGCGCGCTGACCTGCGAGGTCGCCGACACGAGCAGCACCGCCCCGCACCTGCGCCACGCGGCCACCACCGACGAGGGCGGCCGCGGCCTGTTCCTCGTCGCCCAGCTCTCCCAGTGCTGGGGGACGCGTTACACCGCCGGGGGCAAGGTCATCTGGGCGGAGTGCGCCCTGGAGGTCGGCGGCAAGCCCTTCGGCGCCGAGGCGTTCCTCGACGACATTCCGGCGATCTGACGGCCCATCCGGCGCCGGGCCCGCGGTGGCCGTAGCATGACGAAAGCTGCGAAACGACCAAATGGCGAAATGGCGAAACAGGAGAATCACGAAAATGACGGCATTGCGGTAGCTGGTCCTGACAGGTCCCGGAGAAGTCCGTGCACGACACTCCCGACACCCGCCCTCCCCCGGGCTCCGGCCCCGAGCCCCTCGTCCGCATCCGCGGCCTGAGCAAACGGCTCGGCGGCACCCTCGCGCTGGACGCGGTCGACCTCGACATCCGCGCCGGCAGCGTCCTGGCCCTGCTCGGTGCCAACGGCGCCGGGAAGTCCACCCTCATCAAGGTGCTGGCGGGCATCCACCACGCGGACGAGGGCGAGGTGAGCGTCGCCGGGCACCCGCTGGGCACCGAGTCGGCCTCCCGGGCCATGTCCTTCATCCACCAGGACCTGGGACTGGTCGGGTGGATGACCGTCGCCGAGAACATCGCCCTGGGCACCGGATACCCGCGCCGCGCGGGGCTGGTGTCCTGGCGGCGGACCCGCCGGCAGTGCACCGAGGCCCTGGGCACCGTCGCCGCGCACCTCGACCCGGACGCCGTGGTCGCCGACCTCACCCGGGCCGAACGCTCCCTGGTCGCCATCGCCCGCGCCCTGCGCACCCGGGCCGCACTGATCGTCCTGGACGAGCCGACCGCCAGCCTCCCGGCGGCCGACTGCGCGCGGCTCTTCGGCGTCCTGCACACCCTGCGCGACCACGGCCGCGCCGTCGTCTTCGTCACCCACCGGCTCGACGAGGTCTACAAGGTCGCGGACGCGTTCGCCGTGCTGCGCGACGGCCGGCTCGTCAGCCACGGCCCGCTCGCCGGCCACGGCCCCGCCCGGCTGGTGCACGACATCGTCGGCCACGACGCCGTGGGCCACGGGCCGGGCGCCCACGGCATCACCGACCCCGCCCCCGGCCCCGCCGTCCTGAGCCTCGACGGCGTGCGCACCGAGAACACCGGCCCGGTCAGCCTGCGGCTGCGCCCCGGCGAGATCCTCGGCATGGTGGGCCTCACCGGCGCCGGGCACATGGAGCTGGGCCGCGCCCTCGCCGGCTCCCGGCCGGTCCTCGGCGGGCGGATCCTGCTCGGCGGGCGCCCGTACCACCCCGGCACGGTCGCGGCCGCCGTCGGCGACGGCGTCGGCTTCGTGACCAGCAACCGCCAGGAGGAGGGCTGCGCGCCCGAGCTGACCGTACGGGAGAACTTCCTGGCCAACCCCCGGGCGGCCGGGCTGCAGGGCGCGCACTGGATCAGCCCCGGGCGCGAGCGCGCCGAGGCCGGCGCCCTGATCGAGCGGTTCGCGGTGCACCCCCGCGACAGCGAGGCGCCGATCGCCACCCTCTCCGGAGGCAACCAGCAGAAGGTCATGATCGGGCGCTGGCTGGGGACGAGCCGGAACCTGCTGATCCTGGAGGAACCGACCGCCGGCGTCGACGTCGGTGCCAAGGCGGCGATCTACCGGCTGCTCCGGGACGCGCTGGCCGGAGGCCTGGCCGTCCTGCTCATCTCCACCGACTTCGAGGAGGTCGCCGACGTGTGTCACCGCGCCCTGGTGTTCGTCCGCGGCACCGTGACGGCGGAGCTGAGCGGCGAAGCGCTCACGGTCACCGCGCTCACCCACGCCGCGTCGGACATCGCCGCCCTCACCGGAACACCGGGACGATGACGCCGCCCTCCCCTTCCTCTTCCTCTCCCCCGCCACCGTCCTCTCCGGAGCCTCCGCCCGCCCCGTCGCCCCGGCACCCGCCGGGCCACCGGTTCGGGCACCTCGTCGGCGCCTACGGCCTCCTCGCCCTCACGGCCCTGCTGTTCGTGGCCTTCTCCCTCGCCCTGCCCGGCACTTTCCCCACCCTGGACAACATCTCCGCCGTCCTGTCCAGCCAGTCGATCCCCGCCATGCTCGCGCTCGGTGCCACGATCCCCATCGCCGCCGGCAAGTTCGACCTGTCCATCGGCTACGGCCTCGGCCTCGCGCACGTCATGACGATGCACCTCGTCGTCGCCGAGGGGTGGCCCTGGCCGCTCGCCTGCCTCGTGGTGATCCTGGGCGGGGCGGCCGTCGGCGCCGTCAACGGCACCGTCGTCGAATTCGCCAGGATCGACTCCTTCATCGCCACCCTCGGCACCGGCAGCATCATGTACGCCTTCACCGGCTGGATCACCGACGGGGCCCGGATCGTCCCCGGCCCGCACGGCCTGCCGGCCGCCTTCACCGCCCTCCACGACTCCCGGTTCCTCGGCCTGCCGGTCTCCGCCTTCTACGTCCTCGCCCTCACCGCCGCGCTGTGGCTGCTCCTGGAGCGGCTGCCCCTCGGCCGCTACTTCTACGTCATCGGCTCCAACGCCCGCGCCGCCGACCTCGTGGGCATCCCCTCCCGGCGTTACGTGATCTACGCCTTCATCGGATCGGGCCTGGTCGTCGGCGTCGCCGGCGTCCTGCTCGCCGCGCAGCAGCAGATCGGCAACCCCAGCGTCGGCATGGACTACCTGCTGCCCGCCTTCGTCGGCGCGCTGCTCGGCTCCACCGCGATCCGGCCCGGCCGCGCCAACGCACTGGGCACCCTCGTCGCCGTCACCGTCCTGGCCGTCGGCCTCGCCGGGATCGGCCAGCTGGGCGCCCGCTTCTGGGTCACGCCGCTGTTCAACGGCAGCACCCTGCTCCTCGCGGTCGGCCTGGCCGGCTACGCCGCGCGCCGGCAGCTGCGCCGACGGCGGACGGAACCCTCCCGGACGCCCCGTCACCCGCCCGGAGCCACGCCGTGACCACGGCCCGCGCCGTCGGTTTGGCGGGCGCGGTCGCGCTGGCAGTGGCGGCATGCGTCGTCACCACCGGCTGCGAACGCGGCGCGTCGACGGGCGCGGCCTCCCCGCCCGCGGAGCCGGCGACGCCCGGGTGCCCCGCGGTCCTGGCGAAGGCCCGGGCCGCCACCCGGCAGGCCGAGAAGACCGACACGGCGTGGGACGGCCCCACCACCGGCCCCCGGGCCGTGCCCGGCAAGAAGATCGTCTACGTCGCACAGACCATGACCAACCCGGGCGTCGCCGGCACCGTCCGCGGCGTGCGGGAAGCCGCGAGGACCATCGGCTGGGACGCCCGGGTGATCGACGGCCAGGGCACCCCCGCCGGGATCCAGGCGGCGTTCGGCCAGGCCCTCGCCCTCCGGCCGGCGGGCATCGTCATCGGCGGCTTCGACCCCCGGCTGACGTCCCAGCAGGTCGCGAAGGCCCGCGCGGACCGCATCCCGCTCATCGGCTGGCACGCGGTCGGCTCCCCCGGCCCGAGCAGGGACCCCGAGCTGTTCACCAACGTCACCACCCGGGTCGAGGACGTTGCGAGGATCAGCGCGGACTGGGTCATCGCACACTCCCACGGCACCGCCGGGACCGTGGTGTTCACCGACGCCTCGATCCCGTTCGCCAGGAACAAATCCGAGCTGATCAAGAAAGAACTCGCCACCTGCTCCGGCGTGAAGCTCCTGGCGGAGGAGAACATCCCGCTCTCGGACACGAGCAGCCGCACGCCTCAGGACGTCTCTTCGATGCTCGCCCGCTTCGGGAAGAAGTGGACCCACTCCGTCGCCATCAACGACGTCTACTTCGCCGACGCCGCCCCTGCCCTGCGCGCCGCCCGCAGAGAGGGCGGCGGCCCCCCGTACAACATCGGCGCGGGCGACGGCGACCCCTCCGCCTTCCAACGCATCAACAGCCGCCAATTCCAGGCAGCCACCGTCCCCGAAGCCCTCACCGAACAAGGCTGGCAAATCATCGACGAATTCAACCGCGCCTTCTCGGGCAGGCCCCCCAGTGGCTACGTCGCCCCCGTCCACATCGCCACGGCCACCAACAGCACCGGCACCACGTCCTGGGACCCACCCGGCTACCGCACGGCCTACCGGAGCATCTGGGGCAAGTGATCAAGGGCCCTGACAAAGCCCTCGGTGTCGCAGGCGGGGCAGGGCCGGGCCAGCCGCCGGCCTTCCGGCCCCGGGGCGACGGACAGCCGGCTCCCGTAGAACGACTCCGGGTAGGGAGCGTAGGAGCTGTCCACACCGGCGTCGACTGCCTGCCACCTGCTCCAGTCTCCCAGCTGCTCTCGCAGCTCCTCGCTCAGCTCCATGGGGCTGGGGTACTCGGTGACCTGCTCCGGCGCGAGCAGACACGGCTCCGGCACGTATTCCTCGCGCTCCACCGCGGGGGGGTCCGGGGGTGAGGTGAGGATGTCGGTGACCGTGGCTGCGGACCGCCAGAACAGGGCGGTCCTGGGAATGCAGGTCTCCGGAGGGTGGTCGAAGGGGCACCGCAGCACCTGGAGCAGATCGGCCCCGGACCGCCCGGGCGGGCGCAGCAGGGGGACGTCGCGCACGTACAACTGGGCCAAGGGCAGCATGGGGACCGGGCCACCGTCGGGCCACTGGAGGTCCCAGTCGATCTGCGACAGGACCGCTTCGTCCTCCGGCGTGTACTCGGAGACGCCGGGAGCGTCGTCCGGTGACGTTCATACCGGCGATGCTGCCAGCAGCCTCCGACAATGGGCCTACCGGTCCGCGTACAGCCCGGCGGGGCTCCGCGCCTCACCCGCTCTCACGCGCGCGTCTCACAAAGGCACCGGGGCGGTGTCCGCGACGACCCCGTACGTCCGGCCCTCCTCGGCGGAGGCCACCGGGCCGCCGAACCCGCCTGACGCCCGGCGCACGGCGTCCTCGGCGGCGAGCCCCGTCGCGAGGTGGGTGAGGAGCAAGGACCGGGCGCCGGTGCGCCGCGCGAGCCGGCCGGCCTCCTCCGGGGTGAGGTGTCTCCTCACCCCCTCGGGCGCGGTCCTGCCGTCGCCCGCCTCGCTCAGCAGCAGGTCCGCACCGGCGCCGAGCTCCTCCAGGGCAGGGCAGGGTCCGCTGTCGCCCGTGTAGGCGAGGACGCTCCCGCCGTATTCGACGCGCAGGCCGAAGGCCTCAACGTCGTGCTCGACGGCCCTGGTGACGAGCCGGAGCCCGTCGGCGTCGTCCTCCCGGCCGTCCGCGAGCTCGTGGAAGCGGAAGGCCTTGTCCAGGAAGGCGGTGCCCGGTTCGGCGAAGTAGCCGGCCAGTCGCTCGGCGCACCCGCGGGGCGCGTGGACGGGCAGCGGGGCCGTGCGGGTGACGCCGCACAGGCCCAGGGCGTACCAGGCGCCCAGCAGGTCGGCCGCGTGGTCGGCGTGCAGGTGGGAGATCCACACGGCCGACAGCGTCTCCAGGGCGGTGAACCGCTGCAGCGGGGCCAGGGTGCCCGGCCCGGTGTCGACCCAGACGGCCGCCCGGCCACCCCGCACCAGGTAGCCCGAGCAGGCCCGGTCGGGCACGGCGTACGGGGCTCCCGCGCCCAGGACGGTCAGCCGCAGTCCGGCGTCCTCCGGTCTCAGGGCCACAGCAGGGTCTTGGTCCATCGTTCCTCCTCGCGCCGGTAGGCGAGCCGCGTGTGCTTGCGCTGCCGGTCTCCTTGCCAGAACTCGGCGGTCGTCGGCCGCAGCGTGTACAGGACCCAGGCGGGGTCGACCAGTTCCGGGTCCTGCGCGACGCGCTCGGCGGAGCGCTTGGCCGCCAGGTTCAGCTCCTCCAGGCTCTCCAGCGGCTGACTCTGACAACCCATCAGGGCCTCGGCGCGCGAGCCGGGCGACCGGGCGAGGAAGTCGGCGGCGCTGCGCTCGGGCGACTCGGCGACGACCGGGCCGCGCAGCCGCACCTGGCGCGCCAGCCGCACCCAGTGGAAGGTGAGCGCCGCGGCGGGGCGCTCCACCAGCTCCCGCCCCTTGGGGCTCGCGCCGTGCACGGCGAACTGCCAGCCGCCGTCCGCGACGTCCTTGAGCAGCAGGACGCGTGCGGAGGGGTTGCCGTCCGCGGCCGTGGTCGACACGGTCATCGCGTGCGGTTCCGGGATGCCCGCGTCGATCGCCGCGCGGAGCCACTCCACGAACAGCGCCGTGGGATCGCCGGGTGCGGCCGCGGGGTCGAAGTCCGGCAAGTCTCCTGCGAAGACGTCGAGTTGCCGGAGCAGTTCGCGCATCCCACCGGGGGCCGTCGTGTTCTCCATGTCGGGTGTCCTCCCTCGCCGTGGGGCCGTCAGGGCGCCGCGTCCCCGTCGCCGGGGCCGGCGTCCGGGACGAACAGGCGCGCCGGGAAGGCGACGCTCCAGCGTCGCTCGCGCCCCTCCGTGCTCATGTACTCCTCAAGGTAGTCCACGTCGCCGGGACGCAGCGCGCGCAGCACCTCGGCGGGAACGGCGGTCGGGTAGAGCACGCTCGTGAAGTGCAGGGCGTGGTAGGCGACATGGGAGGCGCCGGCGTCCTGTACGAGGTCGGTGAACTCCCGCCAGGCGGTCGCGGTGAAGCGCCCGGCGACGAGGGCGGCGTCCAGGATCTTGCCGATCGGGAGGCCGAGGGGCGCACCGGTGCGGCGGGGTGCGGTCGCCTTCTCGTACAGCAGGGTGCAGAGGTCGAGGAGGCCGTCCGCACGGCCGAGGACGGAGGTCTCCGTCCCGCACACGGATTCCGGTGTGCGGCGGGCGAGGACGGTCGCGGCGGGCAGCGAGAGTCCGGTGCGGCGTTCGAAGACGTCGTGATAGACGTCGACGTGGAATTCCGGCACGCTCGGCCGGCTGCCGGGCTTGAGGAACGTCAGCTGGAGAGGCCCGGCGGAATCCGCAGAATGCTCCCCGGATTCCGTGTGGTTCGCCCCGTCCGTGCTCTCGGGATTTCCTTCCCGGGCGTATCCCAGGCGCTCCAGGACGCGCTGGGCCCCGGGGACGTCGGCGGGGGCGAGGAAGAGGTCGAGATCGCCGATGACCCGCACGCCGGGGTCGTGGTAGACGGAATTCACCAGTGCGAATCCTCGGCGTACGGCGTGCGGTACGCCGTCGCTCGCCAGTTCCCGCAGGACGCGCCCGAATTCGTCGGAGAGCACCAGGTTCCGGCTGCGGTTGCCGAGCAGGGAATTGGTGAAGAGCCAGGGTTCGAAGACGGCCGTGCCGTCGTCGCCGTCCCGTTCCCAGCCGTAGCGGTCGACGTGCCGCCCGAGCAGGGGCATCAGCCGGTGGCGGGCGGCTTCACGGAGCAGGGCGCCCCGGTCCAGGTCGGGCCGGCCCAGGAGGGCGCGGGCCTCGGCCCGCCGCGCGGGGTCGGGGGCGGGCACCGCGAGGAGCAGCAGCAGGCGGGCGTGCGGGGGGAGGTCCGCGGCCGCGGCGGCGAGGCCGCCTCCGGGGTGCGCGGGGTCGTTCGTGGTGCTCTTCATACGTGTTCTCGCGTCGCCGTTCCGTGAGGCGGGGTGGGGTGTGCGCCGGCCGGGGTCCTCCGGGGGCATCGGTTTTCCGGAGGACCCCGGACGGCGTGGCGGTCCGGGAACGGGCCCCGGACCGCCGGCCGGGAGGGGAGGTCAGGCCGTCCGGTGCAGGCCCAGCTCCGGCTCGAGCGTCATGTAGAGACCGCCGATGGCGCTCTCCGGCGACTCGGGGAGCTTCTCCTTGTGGGTGTTGTGGTTGGAGATCGGGGCGGGCGAGCCGCCCTCGTCGCCGCGGAGCCTCGCGGCGAGCCGCTCGTAGGCGCCCTCGGTGGTGACGTCGACGAGGTCCTCGGTGCCGGCGATGATGTTGAGGAACGCGTCGTGCAGGCGCAGGCCCTTGCGGTCCTCGCGGGTGAGCGTCTGGGCCTTGTAGAAGTGGCTCTCCTTGCCCCGGTAGCTCTCGTAGAAGACGGAGACCAGGAGCAGGAGGCGCTCGTAGGCCTGGCGGTAGGCGGTCTGGAAGAACGCCTGGCACTCCTCCTCGGGGATCTCGCCCTGCAGGATCGCGGAGACGGTGGCGGCGGCCAGCATGCCGCTGAAGGTGGCCAGGTGCACGCCGGTGGACAGCAGCGGGTCGAGGAAGCAGGCCGCGTCGCCGATGAGGAAGTAGCCGGGGCCCGTGAAGGAGTCGGCGACGTAGGAGTAGTCGGTCTCGCTCTTGACCTCGGAGACGAGCTCGGCCGGCTTGACGAGCGCGGCGAGCTGCGGGCACGACTCGATGGCGTCCATGTAGACGGCCTCGCGGCCGCCGAGGCGCTTGTGGTCGGCCTGGTAGCCGTCCTTGCCGGTGACCAGGCCGATGCTCAGGGTGCCGTCGTGCAGCGGGATGGCCCACAGCCAGCCGTTCTCCCGGCTGAAGACGGCGATGGCGCCCTCGGGGCCGAGGTCGAGGGGCGGGGTGTCCTTCCAGTAGCCCCACACGGCGATGTTGCGGAAGACGTCGTGGAAGCGGCGGTCCTTGATCTGGCGGTTGCCGAGGACGCCGTTGCGCCCGGAGGCGTCCACGACGATGTCGAAGGAGACGGTGCCGGTCTCGGAATCGTCACCGGTGCGGAACCAGGTCGCCGAAGAGGCGCGGCCGTTCTCGAAGTGCACCTCCTTGACGCTGACGCCCTCGTGCACCTCGACGCCCTCGGACTTGGCGTGCTCCAGGAGGATCTGGTCGAACTCGGAGCGGATGACCTGCCAGCTGTGGTTGTCCTCGCCCGGGAGGTGGCTGAAGGGGAGGTCCCACTCCTCGTCGCCCCAGGCGTAGTAGGAACCGTTCTTGCGCATGAAGCCGTGGGCCTCGACCTTGTCCTTGACGCCGAGGACCTCCATGGCCCGGAAGCAGGATATGGACAGGGACTCGCCGATGTGGTAGCGCGGGAAGTGCTCGCGCTCCAGCAGCGTGACCTTGTACCCGCGCTTGCTCAGCAGGGTGGAGACCGTCGCGCCCGCGGGGCCGCCGCCGATGACGAGGACCTGGCAGTCCGCGATTTCGCCCGCCTTCTTGGCCATGAGGATGCAGCCTTCCTTAAGGGTTGTGCGCAGAAGAGATGTGCAGAAGAGATGTGGAGAAGAGCTGTGCAGTGGACGCCGGATGCCGTGGAGGGGCACCCGGCCGGTAGCAGCGGCAATCACCGTGGCGTCGGCGCGGGTCCCGCCGCAGAAGGCGGGCCACGTGTGCCGCAAGTGCCTCACCCAGGGGGCGGGCATCGGCGTCGTCCGCGGACGACGCGGGCCGTTCGGGGGTGTCCACGACCCCGGACCGCATTCCTCGCTGCTGCTCGCCGGGCCGGACCGGGCAGCGCCGGTCAATTCCGGAAAGTGCCGGTCCGACCGGGCCGGTAAGAAGAACTTGCCCCAGCGAGAGGATCACGTCAAGAGACGATGATCACGATCGGCCGGGCGCCCGGTAACTCCGGGAACGATACACGGGGTTCAGCCGGGGACACGACTCACGGAATTCCCGGGGACGAACAAGTTTCATACGCCATCTGCATAAATGCAAAGGGTGCGTGCCGGAGCTTGCCAGGCACCCGGGCACGCTCTCCGCGGCCACCGCCGGCTCTTGATCATCACGGGCTGCTGACCTAGGGTTACTGATCTACCGATAAGCCGGGACCACGACGAACGAGAGGGAGAACTTCGACGTGTCCGCGCCCAATCGTCCGAACTGAACTCCGCATCAGCACTGCTGACCGGAACGCGTCTCACCGCAGGACACCGCCCGCCACCGCGGGCGGGGCATCGCACGGCCTCCTGTCCTTCCGGCGACCGCTCGACCGGTCCCGCAGTCACCACTTTTCCTCGCCGGCCCCTTGCCCGGGCCGCGTCGCCGTCCACACGCCGCCGCAGCGCGACCCGCATCCGTGGAGCACCACGGGAGAGCCCTCATGGCCCGGGCGCACGAGCAGCGCCCCGCCTTCCGGCACTGCCCCGCGTGCACCCCACCCGCACCCTTCACAGGCCTGCCCTTTCCTGATGAAGCATCAATAAGACGCATTCACAGAGCTGTTGACGCACACGCGTGACGGACCCATCAGCCGTGCCCACGGTGCGGCGGCGGCCGGCTGCCCGCGCAGCTACCAGGAGCACTACATGATCTTCACTCTCGCCGGCGCCGACGGAGCCGGGAAATCCACCGTCTCGCGGACGGTCACCGAGCGCCTGCGGGCCTCGGGCCTGCCCGTCGACCGCGTCGACCGGTGGGACATCGTCGACAACCCCGCCTACCCCGCCGCCCGCTTCATGCGCCCCGACGTCCCCGACGCACGCCAGTGCGTCGCCGAGATGCCCAAGGGCCCGCGCTTCCTCTTCCTCATGTGGTCCATCGGCATGGCTCTGGAAGGCCGTGTCCCGGACCCCGGTGACACCGGCGGGCCCACCCCCGCCGACCGCGTGACCCTGCTCGACGGCTACTGGATGAAGCACGCCGCGAGCGAGATCGTCTACGGCCTCGACCGGACGTGGGTGGAGGCCGTCGCGGCCGGGCTCCCGCCCGCCGGGACCGTGGCCTACCTCCGGGCGGACCCCGAAGCCACCTGGGAGCGCAAGGCCGGCCGGGACGTCCTGCCCTACGAGTGCGGCATGGACCCGTCCTGCTCCCGGGAGAGCTTCCTCGCCCACCAGCGGAGTGTGCTCGCCCTCCTCGACACCTGGGCCGACCGCTTCGGATGGCTCACGCTCGACGCGTCCGCGCCCCTTGAGGACGTCACCGCCCGCGTCTCCTCGCTCGTCCTCGGCACCACCGGCAGCACCCTCGAAAGCACCCTCGAAGGCACCCCCGCCACGCCCGGGACGGTGGCCCGGTGACGCCCGCCGCGCAGGAGATCGCGCCGGGCGAGCCGCGCACCGTCGTGATCAAGGTGGGCGGGAGCCTCGTCTCCGACAAACGCAGCGACGACCACATCGACCACGACGCCCTGCGCGACTACGCGGCCCTCGTCGCCGCCCTCGCCACGGCCCGCCCGGGCCGCGTCGTCTTCGTCGCCGGCGGCGGGGCCCTCGGGCACGGCGCCGTGCGGACCACGGACGCACCGGGCCCCCACGCGCTCCTGCCGCTCACACAGGCCACGTTCCGCGTCAAGTGGGCCTGGACGCAGGCCCTGTGCGCGGCCGGCGTCAGGGCGATGCCCCTGCAGGTCGCCGCCCTGGCCCGCGAGGACGCCGGCGGCGTCCGCACCCAGACGGCGGTCCCGGCCCAGCTGCTCCGCTCCGGCATCCTCCCCGTGCTCTCCGGCGACTGCATCGTCACCGCCGACGGATCGCTGCGCATCATGGGCAGCGACGAGGTCCCGGGCGTCATGGTCGCCGAAGACTTCGCCCCGGTGCGGGTCGTGACGCTCACCGACGTACCGGGCATCCTCACCGGCACCGGCCACGACAGCCCGGTGCTGCGCCACGTGGACCCCGACGAGGCCGACCCGGCCGGCGCGCTCTTCTGGCCGACCGCCTCCTGGGACACCAGCGACGCGATGCGCGGCAAGGTGCAGGCGCTCGCCGGACACGCCCGCCGCGGCGCGGAATGCGTGATTACGCAAGGAGATCGCCGGGCCCGTAGCCTGCTGCACCTGTTCAGCCCGATGGAGCGCTGGCCGGACGACGTGCCGCACACCCTCATATCCCGCACTCCCGCGGCGATCTGAGGCGCGCGGCACTCCGGTCCCGGGCCGACGGCCCGTCACGAGGCCGCCCCACGCGGTGCTGCCGACCACCGAAGGAGAACGACGAAGATGAGCGAGAACGTGCAGACCCTCAGCGGGGACGCCTCCCTGCACCTGCGTGAGTTCGACGCCCCGCCCGCCGACCCTATGGCCCTGCTGCGCGAATGGCTGGACGAGGCCCTGCGCCGCGAGGTGCGGGAGCCCTTCGCCGCGGTGCTGGCCACCGCCGACGAGGAGGGCCGGCCGTCGACGCGGGTCCTGCTCGTGAAGGACCTCGACGACCGCGGCCTGGTCTTCACCAGCTTCAAGGGCAGCCGCAAGGGCCGGGACCTCGCGGCCCGCCCGGCGGCGTCCATGACGTTCTACTGGCGCGAGACGCTCCAGCAGATCACCCTGTCCGGAACGGTCGAGGAGCTCACCGCCGAGGAGTCCGACGACCTGTTCGCGCGGCGCCCGCTCTCCGCTCAGGCGACCACCGCCGTGTCGCGGCAGAGCCGCCCGCTCCACGACGAGGCGGAGCTGCGCGCCCGCGCCCGGGCGCTCGTGGAGTCCGGCGGCCCCGTGCCGCGGCCCACCGAGTGGACCGGCTACCGGCTCGTCCCGGAGACCGTCGAGTTCTGGTACGGCAGCCCCGACCGCCTGCACCGCCGTCTCGCCTACGAGCGCCCGGACCAGCAGGCGCAGGCCTGGACGCACCGTCGCCTGCAGCCCTGACCGGGCCGGGGGCGGCGGTGTTCCGCGGGATCCGCCGCCCCCTCCCCCGCGGCCGGGCGTCGCCGGCCCGCCGCCCCGCCGACGGGGACGCCAACGCGCGTCCCCGTCCCCACATCCCCCAGGGAGCACCGTGTTCTACGAGATCCGCCGCTACCAGACCCGGCCCGGCCGCCGCGACGCGTGGGTGCGGTACATGGAAGAGGTCAACATTCCGTTCCAGCAGTCCCTGGGCATGGACATCACCGCCTCGTTCACCGACGAGGAGGACCCCGACGGGTACGTGTGGATCCGGCGCTTCGCGAGCGAGGAACAGCGCCGGGAGCTCTACGCCGCGGTGTACGACAGCGACCGCTGGCAGCACGAGATGCGTCCGGTCGTCGAGCAACTGCTGCTCATGGACCGCACCGTGGTGACGCGCGTCCGGCCCACCCCGGCCTCCGGCCTGGGCTGACTCCGGCCCGCGCGCCTGCGCGCCCACCCTCCGGCCTGCGCTGACTCCGGCCGCGCCTGCGCGCCCACCCTCCTGCCCGCCGACCCGCACCATGGAGACGTCTCCGTGTCTGGCACCACCCTCACCGCCTTCTTCCTCCTCGTCGCGGCCGCGATGGGAGCGGCCAGGCTCCTCGGGGCCGTGGCCCGCAGGCTGGGACAGCCCCCGCTCGTCGGGGAGATCGTCGCCGGCCTGCTCGCGAGCCCCACCCTGCTGGCGCCCCTGGGCGCCGGCACCCTCATACCCGCCGGGGTCCGGCCCCCGCTGACCGCACTCGCCGACGTGGGCCTGGCCGCCCTCATGTTCGTCATCGGCTACGAGCTGGACGCCTCGTCCCTGCGCGGGCAGCAGAGATCCGTGCTCGGCCTGACCGCCGGCTCCATCCTGCTGCCGCTCGCCGGGGGCGCCGCCCTGGCCGTCCCGCTGGCCGGGAACCACGCGGCCGGCGACCGGACGGTCTTCGTCGTCTTCGTGGGCGTCGCCCTCTCGATAACGGCCTTCCCCGTCCTCGCGCGCATCCTCGCCGACCGGGGGCTCACCTCGAAGCCGCTCGGCACCCTCACCCTGACGTCGGCGTCGATCGGCGACCTGATCGCCTGGCTGTGCCTGGCCGCCGTGGCCGCCTGGGCGGGTTCGTCGGGCCAGTGGCGCATCGTGCTGCTCCCCGGCTACCTGCTGCTGCTCCAGTTCGCCGTCCGGCCCCTGCTGGCCGCGGCGGTTCGCCGGGCCGCCCGCCGCGACCTGTCCGGCGCGCACCTCCTGCCCGTGTTCCTCGTGGGCCTCATGTGCTCCTGCGCGGCCACCGAATGGCTCGGCGTCCACTTCGTCTTCGGAGCCTTCGCCCTGGGCGCGGTGGCGCCGCGCAAGGGGCCCGGCGGGCTCCTCACCCAGGTCGAACAGGGCATGGGCCAGGTCGGCCACCTGCTGCTGCCGCTCTACTTCTTCCTCGCCGGGACCGCCGTCGACCTCTCCGGCTTCGGCACGGGCGACGTGCTGGCCCTGGCCGCGGTCGTGGGCACGGCGGTGGTCACCAAGGTGTCCGGTGCGTACGCCGGTGCGCGCTGCTCCGGGCTGCCCCACGGCACGGCGCTCCCCGCGGCCGTGCTGATGAACACCCGCGGGCTCACGGAGATCGTCATCGCGGCGGCCGCCCTCGACCTGCACATCATCGACCGGGACTTCTACTCCATCATGGTGGTCATGGCCCTGGTCACGACGGCCATGACGGGGCCGCTGCTCACCCTGCTCGGCGTGCCGGCGCGCACCGGGGCGGAGGACGCCGCGGCCCCCGCGCGGCCGCCGGCGGGCACGGCCGGAAGGCCGGGGCTCGTGCTCGACAAGAGCTGAGACCCGCGTGCGGGGGCGGCGCCGGCCCGATCGGGGCCGCCCCGGCACGACGTGCGGCCCCCGGGAGGCTCCCGGGGGCCGCACGGGGCGTGAACCCGCCCCGGAGCGCCTGCCGCCCCGCCCTTGCCCGGCGGGGTGGCTGCGCGTGCACCACGACCGTCACGACGTACGAAGGACAGACCAGTTCCCATGAGCCGTTTGTTCAACCCCGGTGAAGTCATCGTCCGGCGAGAGATCCTCGACGGGCGCGAGTGGATCGTCTATCCCGTGCAGGTGGCCGCGGACGACGGCGTCACCCTGGCCACGTACCTGCACCGCGGGACCCGGCTCACGTTCGGCGGCGGGGACTTCCGCTGGGGCGTCCACCCGTGGGCGGCCTTCGACCCCCACTGGCAGTCGGACGGCGTGCTGCAACTGCAGCGCGCGGGTGACGCCTACTCCGTCTGGGCCCGCTGGTCGGACGGGGAGTTCGAGGGCTGGTACGTCAACTTCCAGGAGCCGCTGCGGCGCACCGGGCGGGGCTACGACACCCTCGACCAGGAGCTGGACCTCTGGATACCCGGGGACGGCTCCCCGTACCGCTGGAAGGACGTCGACGAGTTCGAGGAGCGCGAGCGCGGCGGCGGGTTCACGGCGGAGGAGGCCGCGGGGGTGCGGGCGGCTGCCCGGGAGGTCGAGGCGCTGATCGCGTCCGGCGACTGCTGGTGGGAGGCGTGGCGGGACTGGACGCCGCCCGTGGAATGGGACGTGCCGGCCCCCGTGGCCCTGGAGGGCGCGCAGGCCGGCACGGCGGCCTAGGAATCCGCGGATTCCGTGCTGTTGCCGATGGCATGACGGCCGATGGCATGACGACGGCCCCGGGTTGCTCCCCCGGGGCCGTCGTCATGCCTGGTGCGGCCCGTTGCGCGCGGGCCGCACCCCGGCGGGCTCAGCGGGACGCGGGCACGACAGCCTCCGTGAGCCGGGCGATCGCGTCGGCGCAGGCGCCGGCGAGGGCCTCCGCGGTGCCGGGCGCGAAGGCGGGCTCGGCGATCCGCCAGTCGAAGGCGACCTTCCCGTCCTCGAGGGTGACGCGCAGCTCGATGGGCCGGAACGGTTCCTTCAGCGGCGATTTGGGGCAGCCCTGGCGCGTGGTGACCTGGGTGAAGGAGTCCATGGGCGGCAGGTCCTTCAGGCCGCGCCCCAGGTAGTGCAGGAAGACCTGGGGGCGGGGCAGCGCGGCCATCCGCGCGCGGACCTCCGGGTCGGGGCTGCTGTGGCGCAGGGGCCCCCAGGTCTCCTCGAAGGAGCGCAGCCGGTGGATCTGCGCGCGCAGGGAGGCGAGCCGGCCGAGGGGCCCGGCGCCGGGCGTGGTGGTCAGGACGTGCGGGACGACCTCGGCGAGCCAGCCCACCGTGGAGCTGGGGTCGCCCGCGGTGCCGCGCGGCCAGCGGCCGTGGCGGAAGACGTCGACGGCGACGGTCGGGCTGCCGCCGCGGGCCGCGAGCCCCTCGGCGATGCCGGCGAGGATCAGTTCCTCGGTGGTGACGGGCGCGTGATGGGCCACGGACAGGACCCGCTCGGCCAGGTCCGGGTCCAGGGAGAGGCCGGCGCGGCGCAGGTCGGCCTGGACGAGCCCGGTGACCGGTCCCGTGGTGGGCACCTCGCCGATCTCGGACCAGGGCAGCGCGAGCCACTCCCGCTCCGCCTGCCGGGCGGCCGCGGTCCGGGAGAACGCGGTCAGCCCGGCGGAGTGCCGCAGGGCGGACACCGGCGGCCGGTCGAGGGCGTCCGGGCCGTGGGTGTAGAGCCGGTCCAGGTCCTGGGTGATGATCTGCATGCTCAGGCCGTCCACGACCAGGTGGTGGAAGGCGAGCAGCAGTACGTCGCGGGGGCCGCCGCGGAACAGGGCTGCGAGGGAGACGGGCCCCTCGGCGAGGTCCACGCGCGCGTAGAGGCCGTCGAGGGCCGCGACGAACCCCTCGTCCTCCGGGCCGAGGCCGAAGTCGAGGAGCGGGAACGCCGTGTGCACGGCGCGCACGGTCTCACCGTCGAAGCGGGACATCAGGCCGGGGTGACGGCGGGCCAGGGCGTCCAGGGCCCTCTGGAGCCGGTCCCGGTCGACGCGCTCCGCGGCCTCCAGGGTGAGCGGCTCGACGAAGTGCGCCCGGTGGGGCAGGTCGACCGCGAGGAACCAGCCCTGGGAGGGGAGGATCCGCACCTCCTCCGGCTCGTCCGGCGCGGCCTCCTCCGGGGCGGCCGCGGCGAGGTGCCCGGCGAGCGCGGCGACGGTCGGCCGTTCGGTGAGGTCGCGCACGGTCAGGGCAAGGCCCGCCGACCGCGCGCGGGTGACGATCCGGAGGGCCGAGAGGCTGTCACCGCCCATGTCGAAGAAGGCGTCGGTGTCGCGGAGGTCGCTGCGCCCGAGCACGTCGCCGAAGACCTCGCGGAGCAGCGCGGCGGTGCCGGAGGCCGCGGACGCGGGGACGGGCGCGGGCTCGTGGGCGCCCGGCAGGGGCCGTTCGCGCAGGGCGGCGCGGTCCACCTTGCCGTGGGGGCTGCGGGGCAGCGCGTCGGCGGGGAGCAGGTGGTGGGGCACCTCATGGGCGGGCAGCCGCCGGCGGAGGCTCTCGCGCAGCGCCTGCACGTCGCCGTCTCCGCCTCCGCCTCCGCCTCCGGTGAAGACGACGTGGGCGGCCAGGACCGGGGAATCGGCGGGGCCGGCGAGGACGACCGCGGCCTCGTGGACGCCCGGCTCGGCGCGGATCGCCTCCTCGATGCCGCCGAGTTCGACGCGGAACCCGCGGATCTTCACCTGGTCGTCGATGCGGCCGAGGTAGTCGACGCGGCCGTCGGGGCGGATGCGGACGAGGTCGCCGGTGCGGTAGCAGGGGGTGTCCGGGGCGCCGGGCAGGGGGGCGAAGCGCTCGCGCGTGAGGTCCGGGCGCCGGTGGTAGCCGAGGGCCACGCCGATGCCCTGGACGCAGAGTTCGCCGGCCTCGCCGGGGCCCGCGGGCCGGTCGCCGTCGAGGACGGTGAGCGTGACGCCGCGGGCGGGGCGGCCGATGGTGATGTCGTCCGGGTCGACCTTCTCGCAGGTGGCGTAGATGGTGGTCTCGGTGGGCCCGTAGATGTTCCACAGGGTGCAGTCGGCGGTGAGGCTGCGCGCGGTGGCGGGCGGCAGGACCTCGCCGCCGGCGATCAGGGTCATGCCGGGGCGGGGCCGCCAGCCGGCGCCGAGCATCGCCCCGAACATCGAGGGGGTGCCCATCAGGAAGGTGACGCCGCGCTCCTTGATCCACTGGGTGAGCAGCTCGGGGTCGCGGGCCACGGTGCGGGGCGGCAGGTGGAGCGTCCCGCCGGCGGTGAGCGGCAGGAACATCTCCAGGACGGCGAAGTCGAAGGCGACGGAGGCGATGGCGAGGACGGAGTCCGCGGGGCCGAATCCGAAGCTGTCGGCGGCGTGCCCGAGGAGATTGGCGACGCTGCGGTGGGCCAGCACCGCGCCCTTGGGGCGGCCCGTGGAACCCGAGGTGTAGATGACGTAGGCGGCCCCGCCGGGGGTGGTCCCCGGCCGCTCGAACGGTCCCTGGGCCCCGGCGCCGGCGTCCGCGTCGGCGGGGATCACGGGCGCTCCCCAGGCGGTGGCCGTGGCGGGGTCGTCGCTGACGACCGCTGCCGGTCCGGCGTCCTCGGCCACGAAGCGCAGCCGGTCCGCGGGGTACTCGGGGTCGAGCGGCACGTAGACCGCCCCGCTGCGCAGCACGGCGAGCGCGGCGGCGACGAGGTCGCACCGGCGGCCGACGTGCACGGCGACCCGGTCCCCCGGCCGCACGTGGGGGGCGAGGGCCGCGGCGAGGGCGTCGGCGCGGTCGGACAGCTGCCGGTAGGTCCACGAGCGTTCCTCGTCGCTGACGGCGACGGCGTCGGGGGTGGCGGCGACGTGCCGGTCCACGAGTTCGTGCACCGGCGGGGGCGCACTGCGGGAGGAATCCATCCACGTGTTCTTTCTTCAGGGGGTGTGGCTCTTCAGCGGGTACGGGGGGGGACGGGGGTGCGCGCGTACGGGGTTCAGGCGGGCGGGGCGTCCTCGCGGGCGGCGGCGCTCAGGGTCACGAGGCGGCCGCCGAGCAGGCCGAGGACGGCGAAGCAACCGCCGAGCACCAGCCAGCCCGTGGCCCCGTGCCCGACGACCAGCCAGGTCAGCAGGGCGGGCCCGACGGCCTGCCGCAGTCCCTTGCGGAAGGCGAAGACGCCCTGGTACTCGGCCTGCCGGCCGGGGGGCGGCAGGTCGTAGGAGAGCTGCAGGGCGCTGGCCACCTGGCACAGTTCGCCGACGGCGAGGACCAGTGCCGAGACCACCAGGGCGGTCACGGGCAGCGCGACGCCGGGAACGGCGGAGAGCGCGGCCGCGCAGCAGGAGACGCCGAGGAGGATCCCTCCGCGCACCTGCATCGCGCCCGCGCTCGCCAGGGTGTCGATGCGCCGGCCGACCCGTACCTGGGTGGCGATGATGACGACGGTGTTGAGGACGAGCAGGACGGCGTTGAGCCAGGCCGGGGCCCGGGTGGACGTCACGATCCACAGGGGCACGATGACGGTGACGACGACCTGGTGCATCTCCAGGGCCCCGTTCACCAGCGTCAGCAGCAGGAAGCGCACGTCGGTGAAGGCCCGTCCCGAACGCCGGGAGCCGGGCCGCGCCGGGGGTGGCGCGTCGTCCTGCGGGGGGCGCAGCCGCAGCGTCAGCAGGGCGCAGCACACGTGCGCGCAGGCGTTGCCGAGGAAGACGCCGAGGAACGCCTCGCGGGTGCCGGCGAGGAGGGCCAGGGTGGCGAGGCCGGAGCCCGCGATGAAGCCGATGTTGAGCACGCTGCGCATCTGTGCGCGCAGCAGGCTCGCCCGGGTGCCCCGCGACAGTGCGTGGACCAGTGTGGCGCGCAGCGGCTCCGCGGCGCCCTCGCCGATGGAGATGCCGCAGGCCAGCAGGAGGAAGCCGGGGTAGGAGCCGACGGTGCCGTAGAGGACGAAGAGCACCGCGGTGGCGGCGTAGGTGAGGGCGAGCGGCACACGGGTGCCGAACCGGCCGGCGGCGGCGCCCGCCAGGGTGCTGGCGAGCGCGCTGCAGACGCCGGCGATGCTCAGGCCGGTGCCGACCTGCCCGCTGCTCAGGCCGGCGACGCCCGTGAGGAACAGGGCGCTGGAGCTGAGGAAGGCGCCCAGGCCCACGGACTGGACGAGGGTCAGCAGGGCGAGCTGCCGGCCGGGCCCCGGGCCGGGGATCTGCTCCCCGGCCCAGGTGCGCACGCCGCCGTACAGGCTCTGCGCGGAGAGCGTCACGCGGCTCAGGCCTCCAGCTTCTGCCAGGCCGCGAGCTGCTGCAGTTCGAAGATGTCGCCGACCGGGGCGATCGCGTCCTCCAGCTCCACGGAGCTGCCGGTCTCGTAGATGGTGCGGTAGGCGTCCCGCAGGGAGGTGATCGTCGCGCGCAGCCCCTGGTTGGCGTAGATGACGGTCGAGACGCCGGCGCGCTCGGCCTCGTCGACGTGCCAGTCGGGGTACGTGGTGGGGACGACGACCACGGGGCGCCGGTTCTCCCAGCCGCGGAGGAACTCCTCGATCTGGTCCCGGCTCTTCATCTTGGAGTGGATGAGCACGGCGTCGGCGCCGGCGTCCGCGTAGGCGTGGCAGCGGCGCAGCGCCTCGTCCACGCCGAGGCCGCTGATGAGGGCCTCGGTGCGGGCGATGACGAAGAATTCGCCGGTGCTCTGGACGCTCTTGGCGGTGCGGATCTTGGAGGCGAAGGCCTCGGTGTCCAGGAGGGTGTGGTCGTGCGCGGCGAAGCTGTTCATCTTCGGGAACAGCTTGTCCTCCATGGCCACGGCGGTGATGCCGGCGGCCTCGTACTCGAGCACCATGTGGGCCACGTTGAGGTTGCCGCCGTAGCCGGTGTCGCAGTCGGCGACGACGGGGACGTGCAGCGCCTTCTGCATGTTGGCGGCGCTCTCCAGGTACTCCGTCATCGTGAGGACGCTCGCGTCGGGCAGGCAGCGGGCGGCGGAGACCTCCAGGCTGGAGGCCCACACGGCGTCGAATCCGGCGTTCTGGGCGAGGACGGCACCGATGGCGTCGTGGGCGCCCGCCACGCGGACGATGCTGCCGCGCTCGACGAGGCTGCGGAAGGAGGGGCTTTGGGTCCGAAGCATGGTGATTCCTAGGGTTGCGCAGGTGCGGGGTCAGGCGGACGGGGCGGCCGCCCCGGCGGGCGGAGCGGCGGCCGAGCGCTCCAGGACGTGCTCCCAGAAGGGCGCGAGCCAGGTGAGGATGTCCTGCATGACGTGGTGGTCCTGCTGCGGGCGGAGGGCGCCCAGCTGGAAGAACATGACGCCCTCGCTGGGCGGGCCGAGGAAGGTGAGGCGGTGGTCGGCCGTCCCGTCGGCGGCCAGCGGGTGGAAGGCCGCGTCGAGGTCGAGGCCGCCCGGCTCGAACGGCGGCTCGGTGCCGTCGCCCGGGTTGCTCCACTTGCGGACGAGGCCGCGGCGCAGCAGGTTCGGGTAGAGCGGGGCGGTGTCCGCGGCGGGGTCGAAGGCGTGCACCTTCGCCTCGACGAGGACGTCGAAGGAGCGTTCCGTGCCGGTGTGCGGGCCGGTGACGTGCCACTGGTCGCCCTCGCCGCGGACGCGGGCGTCGGGTCCGGCGTCGATGTCGACGAGGCCGCACCGGATCAGGGCGAGCATCTTCTCCATGACCTCGAGCGCGGCGCCGTTGGCCAGGCGGTTGTGGTGCCGCATGAAGACGTCGAGGAAGGCGCGGTGCGACGAGGGGGTCAGGCCGCCGAAGTCGACGGCGTGGCCGAGCACCGGGCGCAGGTCGCGCCAGACGCCGTCGGCCGCGGCCTTGGCCGGGTTGGTGAGGTTGTCCTGGGCGGCCTGGAGGTGGTCCTTCTCCATGAAGGCGACCATGGCGGCGCGGTAGGCCTCGGGGGACGTCCACTCGGCGGCCGGGATCGGGCGGATGCTCTCGTGCCAGGAGAAGCGGTGGCCCGCGACGCGCTTGGCGTGCCGCCAGGGCGAGGGCTCGCCGGCGACGGCCGCGGCGAGCTCGGCCGGGGCGGCGGCGAGGTCGGTCATGCGCTCGGCCTGCTCCGGCCCGAACACCACGGTGAGGAAGCGGTGCAGGGCGCCGGTCACGGACCAGTTCAGGTCCTCGGCGGGGGCGTCCGCGGTCCCGGAGAGCAGCCCGTCGAGGACGGTCTCCATCGCGGTCACCGCGGTGCGCAGGGGTGCCACGAGGATCTCCGTGGCCTCCTCGGCGCCGAGCCCGGCGCTCTCCCCGTCGAGGAACGACGCGTAGGCGGCCTCGCTGACGCGGGCCAGTTCGTCGGCGACGTCGGCGCCGAGCAGCGTCTTGTAGTAGAGGTGGTGCATCTCCAGGACGACGAGCGGGAACACGTGGCGTTCGAAGTCGAGCTGGCGCTGCTCGCGGGTGCCGACGGTCACCGGGACGCCCACGGTCTTGCGCAGCCGGTCGACGGCCTCCTCGGTGAGGAAGCGGCCGCGGTGCTCGTACGTGGCGAGGTCCACCTCCTTGGCGTTGTAGGGGCGGGCGAAGGTGAACAGTCCCGAGCCGCTGAAGCACACGATGGAGCGCGGTTCGCGCCCGGACGGCACGTAGTCGAGCCCTCCGCCGCCGGCCGGGACGAACTGCCCGCCGCGGCCCTCCGTCAGGTAGAGGATGACGTCGAACGTGGTGAGGCCCATGCCCACGCAGCCGACGGTCTCCTCGGAGGCCACGTCGTCCTCGGACAGGTGGCGCTCGAGGGGGTAGGCGCTGGGGATGAACCGGGCGGCGCTGCGCTCCGCGAAGTCCTGCCAGGGGCGCTGGCGCGGGGTGCGGGCGGGGTCGTTGGTGGAGTGGCCGGTGACCATGAGGACGTGGTCGACGTCCAGGGGCTCGGCGCCGTCGCTCACCAGCCGCAGGTGGGTGCCCTCGTCCACGACGTCGGTGACCTCGGCCCGCCACAGGTGCACGGTCACGCCGGGGTGGGCCTCCAGCATGCTCCGGTAGCGGGTGAAGAGGTCCTTCAGGGCGAGGCCGTGGACGTAGCGCTTGGGCCAGTCCTCGGCGGCGAGGTCGAAGGCCGGGTCTCCGGTCTCCTCGAACTTGCGCCGGCACCACTCCAGCAGGGTGGGCCGCTCCGCGGGGGACAGCAGGGGGCCGGCGCCGGTCACGGTCTCGTCGGCGGCGAAGGCGACCTGGCCGACGATGCGGTTGAGGAAGCTGACCCTGGGCTGCTCGGCGCTGTGCACCTCGCCGTCGCCGAACCGGCCGGTGCGGTCGAAGACGTGGATGTCGAGGGCGAGGGGGCCGTCGTGGGCGGACACCATCGCGGCGAGCCGCTCCATGGTGTAGGTGCAGCTGGGGCCGCCGCCGACGAAGGCGAGGCGCAGCGGGGCCGGGGAGGCGGTGGTCACGCGGCCACCCCCGCCGCGCCGAGCTTGCCGAGCACGCGGTCGAGCGCGGCCAGGAAGACGTCGGGCACGTCGGTGGCGAGCTGGCCCATGTTGGCGACGCGGAAGACGTTGCCGACCTGCTCCTGCACGCCGTAGATGACGAAGCCCTCGTCCTTCAGGAGGTCGTGCAGGTCGGCGTAGCGGACGCCGTCGGGTACGTGGACGTTGGTGACGCTGGTGCTCATCTGCTCCTGCGCGAGAAGGAACTTGAGGCCACGCTCGGCGAAGCCGGCCCGCAGGCGCCGGGCGAAGTCGGTGTAGCGCGCGATGCGCTCGCCGACGCCTTCGGCGAGCATGAGGTCCAGGGCCTCCTCGAAGGCGTACATCACCTGGACGGCGGGGGTGAACAGCGGGGCGCCGACCTTGTCCTGGGCGACGTAGTGGCCGTGCAGGTCGAGGTAGAACGTCCGGGAGGGGACGTCGGCGAGGGCCTCCAGGCGGTCCCGGCGGGCGCACACGAAGCTGACGCCCGGCAGGCCCTCCAGGCACTTGTTGGCCGTGCCCACGAGCCAGTCGACGTGGTCGGCGGCCATGTCGAACTCCTCGGCGCCGACGCTGCTGATGCCGTCGACGAGGAGGGACCGGCCGTGGCGGGCCACGACCTCGCCGATCTCCCGGAGCGGGTTGAGCATGCCGGTGCTGGTCTCGTGGTGCACCATGCCGACGTGGGTGATCTGCGGGTCGGCGGCGAGGACGGCGTCGACCGCGGCCGGGTCCATCGGGTTCATCCAGCCGAACTCCAGGTGGTGTTCGGGGATTCCGTGGACGGTGACGATGCGGTGGATCCGCTCGCCGTAGTTGCCGTTGTCCAGGACGAGGATCTTGCCGTCGCGCGGGACGACGGAGGAGACGGCCGCCTCCAGGGCGGCGGTGCCGGAGCCGGCCAGCAGCACGCTGGTGTGGTTCTCGTCGCCGCCGCAGACCGCGGTGGCCTTGGCGCGGGTGCGCCGCATCAGGGCGGCGGCCTCGGGCTCGCGGTGGCACACGTCGGGGTACGTCATTGCGGCGCGGACGCGCTCGTGCACATTGACGGGACCGGGATTGAGCAGGACGGCGGCCGGAGGCGGACAGGCGGATTCCTGCCCGTTGACGGGCGTGGTGGCTTCCATGAATTCTCCTAAAGGAAAAGCAAAAAGCTTTCCAAAACGTTCGGAGGAAATACCGGGACCGTTCGGTTGTGGACGTGAAGGGGCGTCGGCCGGACGCGAAGAGGCGTCGGATTCGCAGGTCGTGACGGGCAGGCGACGTCGGCGTCGCGGCAGGCCCGGACCATCGGGCGGCGGACGGGTCGCACCCCGTCCCCTCGCTCCCGCTGGAGACTATGCGCCCAAGATCGCAAGCGTCAAGGAAGTGAATTCGTCATGCATTTACCGCCAACTCGACCGAGCGGATTGCCACATGCACGCCCATGTGTCCGCATTTGAGCCCACACGCACCGCCCTTGATCGCAGCAGCAGGTCACACCTAGGCTCCAATCCGTGAGCACCCCGGACGGTGGGGTGCACCACTCCCGCCCCGGCACCTCCCTCGCCCGGACCCGCCCGGACCCGCCCGGACCCAGGCTCTCCGGCACCCCCGGACGTCTCCGGACACCTCCGCGACGCCCTCGCGGACCACATCTCCGTGGCCCATGCAATCAATACCGTTGACGGATTACGATCCGATTTGATCTACTCGGCAACGGGCGGAGCCACCCGGGATAAACACGTCCCGGGCAGGGGGGTTGGTCAGGGATCGGTAAGAACTTCCGGCCGGTGCGGGAATCCTGTGTCAAAGGGACCGCGGCCGTGAATACGCCAGCGCACGAAGGAAGATCTCTGCACGTGATATCACCATCCCCGACGGCCCCCGCAGCGGTGCGCGTCGTCGTGCTCGACCCCGTCGACCGGGGCGCCCTGGAGCGGCTGTCCGCGGCCCACGACGTCCAACTCGCCTACGGCACACCGCAGGAGGAGGTCGCGGACCGCGTCCGCGACGCCCAGATCGTCATCGTGCGCAGCGGGGTGAAGCTCACCGCCGACGTCATCGAGGCCGCCCCCGGGCTGCGCGGCATCGTCCGCGCCGGCGCCGGGACGGACAACATCGACCTCGGCGCGGCCCGCCGGGCCGGCGTCACGGTGTGCAACGTGCCGGGCGGCTCCGCCAACGCCGTCGCCGAACTCGCCCTCGGCCTCTGCCTCGCCGCCGCCCGCAACATCGCCCTCGCCGACCGCCAGATACGCCGCGACGAGTGGCACAAACACGCCCTCGCGGGCGTCGAACTCGCCGGCAAGACCCTGGGCGTCGTGGGGTTCGGGCACATCGGCAGCCGCATCGCCGGGATCGGCAAGGCCCTGGGCATGTCCGTGCTCGTCTCCGTCGGCCGCCCGGACGAGGAGCGGCGGGCCGGACTCGCCGCCGACGGCTACCGGATGGCCGGCCTGCCGGAGCTGCTGGGCGCCGCGGACTTCCTCTGCCTGGCCGTCCCCCTGAACGACCGCACCCGTCACCTCATCGGGCCCGACGAGCTGCGCGCCATGCGGCCGACCGCGTTCCTGGTCAACGTCTCCCGCGGTGGCGTCGTCGACGAGGACGCCCTGTACACCGCTCTCTCCGAGGGCGTCATCTCCGGTGCCGGCGTGGACGTCCACGCGGCCGAGGGCGTCCGCTCACCCCTCACCGGCCTGGACAACGTCGTGCTCACCCCCCACATCGGCGCCATGTCCGCCGATGCCCAGCGCCGGATCGGCGAGCGCGTCACCGATGCCGTCGAGGCGATGCTCTCCGGCGCCCCCGTCATGAACAGGATGTGTTAATGGGGCCTGCTGTCCACCCCACGATGAACGCGGCGGTCCTCACCGCCGACCGCACCATGGAGCACCGGCAGGTGCCCGTGCCCGAACCGGGCCCCGGTGAACTCCTCGTCCGCGTGGCCGTGTCGGGGATCTGCGGCTCCGACCTGTCCGCCTACCGCGGGCTGCACCCCTACAAGAAGGCGCCGGTCGTCCTCGGCCACGAGTTCTGCGGCAAGGTCGTCGGCACCGGCCCCGGCGTGACCCGCTTCGCCGCCGGCGACCTCGTCTGCTCGTCCGCGTACGCCTCCTGCGACGCCTGCCCGCCGTGCCGCACCGGGGCGACCCACCTGTGCCGCCACCGCACCAACCTCAGCCACCTCGGCTGGGAGGGCTCCTTCGCCGACTTCGTGCTGCTGCGCGAGAACATGACGTACCGGCTGCCCGCCGGGCTCGACCACGAGGCCGGAGCCATGGTGGAGCCGCTCTCCATCGGCCTGCACGCCATGCGCCTGGCCGACCCCTCCGGCGGCCCGGTCGTGACCGTCCTGGGCACCGGCACGATCGGCCTGGCGTGCGTCGCCGCCGCCCGGCGCCTGGGCTTCGGGCCCGTGCACTGCGCCGACCTCGGCCCCGCCAAGGGGGAGCTCGCCCGCTCCGTCGGCGCCGAGGGCTACGTGGACGTCGCCCGGGAGGAACTCCGTTCCGGCACCGCCGCGTTGGCGCCCGGCGGGTCCGACGTCACGGTCATCGCCTCCGGCCACCCCGGCGTCGTCGCCGACGCGGCAGCCGTCACCCGGCCCGGCGGCCAGGTGATCGTCGTCAGCTACTTCGGCGGGCCGCAGGACGTCGACTGGAACGCCCTCGTCTCGGCCGAACTCACCGTGCGGTTCTCCGCCCTGTCGACGGCCGCCGACTTCGAAGAGGTGATCGGCTGGCTGGACCGCGGAGAGATCGACCCCGTGCCGCTGGTCACCCACCGTTTCCCCCTGCGGGACGCCGCGACCGCCCTGCGCCTCATGGACCGGGCGGACGGCACCGTGGGCAAGATTCTGCTGCAGGTCAACCGGGAGAGCGGATGAACACCCAGAACAACCAGGACCTGACCGTCGGCGTCATCGGCGGCACCGGCTACGCGGGCGGTGAGCTCTGCCGGCTGCTCCTGGGCCACCCGAACGTGGCACGGATCCTGCCGACCTCCCGCGAGGAGAAGGACTTCGAGGAGATCCACCCGAACCTCCTGGGCTCCGGGCTCTCCTTCCTGACCGCCGACCGGCTCGCGGAGCGGGCGGACGAGCTGGACGTCGTCCTCTTCTCCACGCCCACCGGCGAGGCCATGCGCACGGCCCGGCACTACCTCGACCGCGGCGCCCGCGTGATCGACCTCAGCGCCGACTTCCGCTTCGCGGACCCCGCGGCCTACGAGCGGGCCCACGGCCCCCACCACGAATCCCCCGACCTGCTGCGCGAGGCCGTCTACGGCGTCACGGAGCTGTACCGCGAGGACATCGCGAAGGCCCGTCTGGTGGCCAACCCCGGCTGCTACGCGATCACCGCGATTCTCGGCCTGACGCCGCTGCTGCAGGGCCCCGCCACCGGCCGGCGCGTCTCCGTCCACGCGGTCAACGGCACCACCGGCGCCGGCGTCACCCCCAAGCGCGCCCTCATGCACGCCGAGGTCGCCGGGTCCATGCTCGCCTACAGCCTCGGCGGGCACCGGCACGGGCCCGAGCTGGAGGAGGTCCTCGGCGGCCTCGCGGGCCGCCCCGTCGAGGTCGACCTCAACACGACGCACGGCGACTTCGCCCGCGGCATCCACCTGCAGGCCAACGTGGACGTGCCCGCCGGCACCACCCGGGACGACCTCATCGCGCTGTACCAGGAGTTCTACGGCGCGGGCGCCACCGGCGAGTACTTCGTCCGTGTCAACGCCCGCTCCCCGCACGGTGGTCTGAACGTCAAGGACTACTCCCTCTACCCCTCGATCGCCGCGGTGAACGGCTCCAACTTCTGTCACCTGGGCCTGGACGTCGACACCGAGCGCAACATCGCCAAGGTCGTCGCGGTCACGGACAACCTCGTCAAGGGCGCGGCGGGATCCGCGATCCAGAACATGAACGTCATGCTGGGCATCGACGAGACCGCCGGGCTCCGCCACCATGCGCTCTGAGCCCACGAGCCCGCCCGCCGTTCCCTCCGCGCCCTCCATACCCTCCATGTCCTCGGCGCCCACCATGGCGGGACTCCCGCTCCTGCGGGAACGGCCGGTCCGGGCCGGCGAGCGGTGGGTCTTCTCCGCCGGCTTCAACGTCGGCCCGGCCCTGGCGGACACCACCCGCATCGACTGCGAGGTCCCCGACCTGCTGCGCCTCGCGCGGGCCGGGGCCCGCGTCGCCGTCCTCGCCCACCAGGGCAGCCATCGGGACGGCACCGCGCGGTCCCTGGAGTACGTGGCCGGTCACCTGGGCCGGGTGCTCGGCCGCGAGGTCGGCTACCACCCCGGGTCCACCGGGGACGGGGCCGTCGAACGGGCCCTCGCGCTGCGGGACGGCGAGGTCGTGCTCTTCGGCAACACCCGCCACCACGCCGGGGAGGAGGCGGGCGACCCGGAGCTCGCCCGGCGGTTCGCGCTCCTCGGCGACCTCGTCGCCGTCGGCGGCTTCTCCAAGGCCCACCGCGCCCACGCCTCGAACACCGGCATCCTGCACCACCGGCCCGGCTGGGCCGCCGACAGCCTGCTCGCCGAGACCGCGGCCCTGGCCCCCTGGGCCGGCCGCGCACCCGGCACCCGCTCCGTCGCCGTCCTCGGCGGCGTCAAACCGGAGAAGACCCTCATCGGCCTCCGGCGGCTCGCCGAGACCTACGACGTCGTCGTGCCCGGCGGCGTCGTGCTGACCACCCTGCTGCGCGTCCTCGGCCACAAGGTCGGACGCTCGGAGCTCGGGAGCAGCCCCGGGAAGTGCGCCGAGGCAGCCTCCCGCGTCCTGGCCGGCTCCCGCGCGGAGATCCACCTCCCCGAGCGGGTCGTCGTCCGCGGCCCCGGAGGCGACGCCCGCACGGTGGACCTCGCCGACGGCGTCCCCGCCGACCACGCGATCGTGGACTTCGAACTGCCCGCGCGCACCCGGGAGACGCTGCGGCAGTTGCGCGAGCACGGCGGCCGGGCCCTCATGGCGGGGACCCCGAGCCGCTGGACCGACGGCTTCGGCGCCGCGGCCCGCCCCCTGCTCGACGCGTTCGCCGGACCAGGTGTGCGCGCCCTGCTCCTCGGCGGCGACACCGTGGCCGAACTCCCCTGGAACGGCCCGGTGTCCGGGGGCGGCGGGTCCGCCCTCCAGTACCTCGCGGACGGCACGTGCGCCGTGTTCGACGCCCTGCGGTCCCAGCACTCCACCGGAAGGACGGCCACACCGTGATCATCGACCTGAGCACCCCCACCACCGTGCGCTTCGGGCGGGGCCGCCTGGCCGAACTGGGCGCCGTCACCGCGGAGCGGGGCCGGGACGCCCTCCTCGTCTGCGGGCGCACCTCGGCCCGCCGGCACGGGCACCTGGCCGCGGCCCTGTCCTCCCTCACCGACGCCGGGGTGCGCGTCACCGTCTTCGACGACGTCTCGCCCGACCCCCGGGCGCACGAGATCGACGCCGCGGTCGCGCAGGCCCGGGCCGCGGGCTGCGACATCGTGATCGGCCTCGGCGGCGGCAGCGCCCTCGACGCGGCCAAGGCCGTCGCCGTGAGCCTGCGCCACGGTCCGTGCGGCCCGCTCGTGGGCCGCACGCTGGAGCGGATCGCCGACCCGGTCCCCGTCATCGCGGTCCCGACCACGGCGGGGAGCGGCGCCGAGGTCACCAAGGGCGCGATCGTCACCGACACGGACCGCAGCCTCAAGGCCGGGATCCGCGGCGACGACCTGTTCCCGGCCGTCGCCCTGATCGACCCCGCCCTGCTGCGCAGCGTCCCCGCACGGGTCGCGGCCGAGAGCGGGTTCGATGCCCTGGCCCATGCGGTCGAGGGCTACGTCGCCCGGCGCGCCAACGCGGTGACCCGCCACCACGCGGAGTGGGCGCTCGGCCTGCTCGGCCACCGCCTCCCGCAGGCCGTCGCCGGCGAACTCTCCGACGAGGTGCTCGACGACATGGCGCTGGCCGCCCTCCTCGGCGGCCTGAACGTCGCGAACGCCAGCACGTGCCTCCCGCACCGCGTGCAGCAGGCCATGGGGGCGGTGCCGCGCGTGCGCATCTCCCACGGCCGCGGGCTCGCCGCCGTCTACCCCGCCTGGCTGGAACTGACCTACGCCCACGCCCCCAAGGCCTTCGACCGGATCGGCGAACTGCTGGGCGGCCCCGACGCCGGCCTCGCCCTCGGCCGCGTCATGGAGGACACGGGCGTCCGCGAGGGCCTGGCCTCGCACGGCTTCGCACCGGGCGACCTGGAAACGGTCGCGGAGTCGGTCGTCGGCAACACGGCCAACGACCCGAACCCGTCGGTGGACGACACCACCGTCAAGGCGGTCCTGGAGCACTCGATGACCTGACCGGCACTCCGTCGGAGGGTAACCCTCGGACGGCCAGGGGGACGTCCGGCATCAGGTAGCGGTCGGTGCCGACCTGCAGGGCACACATGGCGGCGTCGTCGTCCTTGGGCCGGCTCACCAGGACGGTCACGGGCTGCGGCGGCTCCCCGGGCAGCTCGGCCTCCAAGGAGACGACACCCGCGCCGCGTCCGGCACGCCGGCAAGCGACGACCTTGCCGTCCACCAGTACCTCGATCGGCGCCGTCCGCCGGCCGACGAGCACCGAGACCGAATGCCCGGCGAGGTCGAGGTGGAAACGGTGGCTGACCATGGCTCGTCTCACCTCACCGGACGCGGTGCTCCTCGAAGGGTGCCGCCCTGACCTCCCCGTGCACCGGGGGCAGGTGGGGCGTGTGGTTGACCAGGCGGGCGGAGTTGGCGACGACGGCGATGCTGCTGGTGTTGTGGAGCAGCGCCGCGAGGACGGGGTTCAGGGTGCCGCCGGCGCCGGCGAGGAGGCCGGCGAGGTTGACGCCGATGGCGAGCCCGTAGTTCTGCCGTACGACGCGCAGGGTGTGGCGGCTGAGTTCGACGACTGCGGCGACCTGACGCAGGTCGTTGCCCGCCAGGGCGATGTCGGCGGTCTCCAGGGCGACGTGGGAGGAGTGCTCGCCCATGGCGATGCCGACGTCGGCGAGGGCGAGGGCGGGGGCGTCGTTGGTGCCGTCTCCGACCATCGCCACGGTGTGGCCCTCGGACCGCAGGTCGCGGATCAGCTGGAGCTTGCCTTCCGGCAGGGCGTGGGCGTGGACTTCGGTGATGCCGAGGGCGTCGGCGACGACCTGCGCGGTCTCCGGCGCGTCGCCGGTGAGCAGGATCAGACGCTCCACGCCGAGTTCGCGCAGCTGGCGGACGACGGTCTCGGCGCCGGTGCGCACGGCGTCGGAGACGCCGAGCATGCCGATGAGATCGTCGTCCTGGGCCAGGCAGATGACGGTCTCGCCGCCGGTGCGCAGCCGCCCGGTCCAGTCCCGGGCGGTCTCGGTGAGTTCGAGGCCGTGCCGGCGCAGCAGAGCCGGGCTGCCGACCAGCAGGCGTGTGCCGTCGAGTTCGGCCCGCATGCCCATGCCCAGGACGACCTCGCACGCCTGGTGGATGGGGATGTGGAGGCGTTCGGCCTCGGTGCGGGCGACGATGGCCTGGGCGAGAGGGTGCAGTGCGTGCAGTTCCCCGGAGGCGGCCAGGCTGAGGACCTGGTCGGCGGTGTACCGCTCGCTGAGGGTGACGACGCTGGTGACCAGCGGGCGGCCGAAGGTGAGGGTGCCGGTCTTGTCGAAGACGACGGCGGTGACACGGCCGACGCCTTCCAGGTGGGTGCCGCCCTTGATGAGGGTGCCGTGGCGGGCACCGTTGCCGATGGCGGCGCTGATGGCGGTCGGGGTGGCGAGGCCGGCGGCGCACGGGCAGGCGATGAGCAGCATCGTCATCGCGCGGCGGGCGTCGCGGGTGACGGCGTAGGTCGCTGCGGACAGGGCGAAGGAGACGGGGACGAACCGGCGGGTGAAGCGGGTGGCGACGGTCTGGATGGGGGCTCGGTCGGTCTGGGCCTCCTCGACCCGGCTGATGATCCGCCCGACGGTGGTGTCCCGTCCCACCGAGGTGGCCCGGACGACGAGCGAGCCGGAGGTGACGATGGTGCCGGCGTAGACCTGGGAGCCGGCGCGGGCGTAGACGGGCAGGGCCTCGCCGGTGATGGCCGCCTGATCCACCAGGGCCTCCCCCGAGACGGTGTCCCCGTCGACAGGGATGCGGTGGTGTTCGTACACGGCCACCTCGTCGCCGGCCTCGACGCGTTCGAGCGCCACTTCGACCTCGGCGCCGTCCTTCACCAGCCAGACGCGCTCCTCACCGATGGTCAGCAGTTCCTCGATGGCGCGCCGGGTGCGGCGCAGCGTGAGGGTCTGGAGGAATTCGCCGATGTTCAGCAGCCACAGCACGGTGAGCGCGACGACGTTCTCGCGGAGAACGAGCGAAATCACCGTCGCCGCGGTGACCAGCGTGTCGGTGCCCGGCGAGCTGCGGCCGCGCAGCGAGCGCAGTGCGCCGCGGAAGAAGGGCAGGCCGGTGAAGAGCGTGATCGCGGCGGCGAACCCGGAGGAGCCGAACGACAGGCGGGGGCGCCGCAGGAGGCGGCGCAGTCCGATGAGGGCGAGGACCGCCCCGCCGACGACCAGCCGGGCGACCTCGCCGGTGGAGGAGTCGGGCAGGGAGCGGGCGGCCTTCACCGGCGCGGTGGCGGGCGGCGCCTCTTCCAGGGCGGCGGCGATGCGGTCCACGTCCAGCTGATCCGGTGCCATCCAGATGACGACGTTCCCGGTCCGGGGGAAGACCCGCAGCGCGCGGAAACCCGTGAGGCCGACCAGTCGTTCATCGACCTCACCGGCGCTGCCCGGGCGGGTGCGCAGCCAGGACACGGTGAGCCGGGCGCGGCCCGCGGCCACTGATCGCACGACCACGGCGGTCATGATCAGTGCTCGTGTCCGTGATCCTGCTCGGCGGCGACCGCGGACGGCGGCGGGGCTTCTTCGCCGAGCGTGGTACGGGCTTCGGCCAGCATGTCCCCGGCCTTGAGCCGGGCGTCCTCGGCGGCCGAGGCCAGCCACCGGCCTGCGACGATGCCGCCAGCGATGCTGCCGACCAGAGCTTTCCGCGCGGCGGGCTTCGCCTCGGGAAGTCGTTTGGCGGCCTCTTGAATGATCAGACCGCCCACCACGCCCGAGACCGCGTAGTGCGCGAGACGGCCGGCTGCGGCGCCGACCAGAGCGACCGGGTGCATGAAGCCTCCCTCCGTCGTGCAGGGCGGGCTCGAAAGGGCTCCCCCTCAAGTGTGCGCCTGACCGGCGTATGCCGACGAGTCGAGGTCCCGGTTGGCATGGCGCATGCCTTTGATCCGGCAGCCGAGGTAGATCGCGAAGGAGATCGTCGTGACGTAGGGGCTGACGGGCAGGGTGCCCCCGAGTGCGAGGAGGAGCCCGCCTTCCATGGACACCAGCGCGAAGGCGACGCTGAGCAGGGGAAGCCGCACCGGGGACGCCGTGACGCGGGCCGCGGCGGCGGCCGGCGTCACCAGGAGCGAGAGTACGAGCAGCGCTCCGACCATCTGGACGCACAGGGCCACCGCCAGGCCGAGGACGAGCATGAAGGCCGTGGACAGGGCCCGCACGGGTACGCCCCGGGCCGCCGCCACCTCCGGGTCGGCGCTGGCGAAGGTCAGCGGTCGCCACATGACCGCCAGCGCGGCCAGCACCACCACGGACGTGCCCAGGAGCCATGCCGTCTGCGGTGAGGCGACGGCGACGATCTGGCCGGTGAGGATGCCGAACTTGTTCGCCGCCCGGCCCTTGTAGAGGGAAAGGAACAGCACGCCCAGGCCGAGGCCGAAGGGCATGATGATGCCGATGACCGAATTCCGGTCCCGGGCCCGCACCCCCAGCAGGCCGATCGCCACCGCGGCGAGCAGAGAACCGGCGATGGAACCGGCAACGATGTTCAGCCCCAGGAACAGCGCCACGGAAGCCCCGGCGAACGACAGTTCACTGATGCCGTGCACGGCGAACGGCAGGTCCCGCATGACGACGAAGACTCCGGCCAGCCCACCGACCAGGCCGAGCAGCGCCCCGGCCACCAGGGAACTCTGCGCGAGCGCCAGCAACTCGCCGTAGTGGTCGAAGCCGAAGATCTGGTCGAGCACGCCGTCGTCCTGCCCGCTGCCGGCAAGCACCCGTGCGGCGGCGCCCGGGCAGGCGCGGGGGTGCCCGCTCATGGCGGCGGGCCCCCGTTCGGAGCTGTCGTGTCGCCGCTCTCGTGGTTGTGCCCGGGACCGTCGTCCGGGGCGCCCACCACGACGATCCGGTCCCGTACCCGCACCACGTCGACCCGTGTCCCGTACAGCCGGGACAGGGTGGCCGAGGTCATCACCTCGTCCGTCGCGCCGACCCGGTGCCCGCCCGGGGCCAGGTACAGGACGCGGTCCGCCAGGCCGAGGACGGGGTTGATCTCGTGGGTGACGAAGACGACGGCGGTGCCCGCCGAGCGCCTCCGCGCGTCCACGAGTGCGGTGACCGTCCGCTGGTGGTGCAGGTCCAGGGAGAGCAGCGGCTCGTCGCAGAGCAGGAGCTGCGGGTCGGGCGCCAGGGCCTGGGCGATACGGATGCTCTGCAGCTCACCGCCGGACAGCAGGCCCAGGGGTACGTCCGCGTACGGGCCGGCGCCGACCATGGCCAGCAGCTCCTCCACCCGTTGCCGGGCCGCGGCCGCCCGGCGCGGCAGCCCCCAGCGGTGACCGTCCAGTCCGAGCCGTACGAGGTCCCGGGCCCGCAGCGGCGTGGGGGCGGTCAAGGCCTTGTGCTGCGGGACGTAGCCGATGTGCCCGCTGCCGTTGCGGGGCGGCATGCCGAGGACCGCCACCGATCCGGCGGTCGGCTGCCGGCGGCCGAGCAGGACCCGCAGCAGGCTGGTCTTGCCGGAACCGTTGGGGCCCAGCACCGCCAGGAACTCTCCGGGCCGCACGTCGAGGTCCAGGTCGCGCCACAGCACCCGGTCGCCGTAGGCGAGCGCGGCACCGCGGAGACTGACCACGGGCGAGGCCGGAGCGGCCTGCTCCGCTGCTGCTGCTGCTGCGGCGGCGGCGGGGACGGCATGGCCCCTGATGCGGCCGGTCATGCGTTCAGCGCCTTCCCGAGCTCCTCGATGGTGGACTTCATCCAGCCGACGTAGTCCCGGCCGGGCGGCAGCGTCTCGTTCACCGGCACCACGGGGATGCCGTTGTCCTTCGCGGCCTGCCTGACCTTCTCCGTCTGGGGCCCGGAGGTCTGCTGGTTGTACACCAGCGCCTCGACGGTCTTGCCGGAGAACAGGTCGAGCATCTGCCGCATGCTGCCGGGAGAGACCTCCGTGCCCTCCTCGACGGCCTCGGCGAAGTCCGGAGGCGTACGGTCACGCAAACCGCACGCCTCGATGAGGTACAGGGGCACCGGCTCGGTGACAGCGACCGCGGCGCCCGCGTGGGCGCTCCTGATCCGTGTTTCCTCGGCCTCCAGGGCCTTGAGCCGGCCCTGGAACGCCTGGGCGTTCCGCCGGAACAGGTCTCCGTCGCCCGGTGCGGCCTTCGCCAACGAGTCGGCGATGCGGGCGGCCAGCCGGCCGACCGTGGGCAGGTCGTACCAGACGTGCTCGTTGATCTCCCCGCCCGCGGGCGGGGTCCTGCCCGAGACCCGCACGGCATTGATCACGTCGGCCGACGGGTTGTCCGCCGCCCGCAGCATCCTGCCCACGAAGTCGTCGTAGCCGCCACCGTTCTCGACGACCACACGAGCCCGGGACAGCGCCAGCTGGTTGCGGGTACCGGCCTCGTACGAATGCGGGTCCTGGGCCGGATCGCTGATGAGCGAGACGACGTCGACCTTGTCGCCCCCGACCTGACGCACGATGTCCCCGTACACATTGGTGGACGCCACGACCGGTACGGCCGCGACGGCCGAAGCCGGTGCGCCGCCTCGCTCCGTACCGCCCGTTCCCGGTGCCGATGCGCCGTCGCACCCTGAGAGCGAGAGCGCGAGCGCGGCGACAAGGGCCATGGGCAGGGGCAATGCAGAAACCCGCATGCGCATCTCCACGGAGAAAGGAAAGCGAAACGGTTTTCACCTCATTATCGCCCGAGGACGACATTGCTTCCAGCCGGAGAATCACCCTGTGACTTCGCTCCTGCGGGCTGCGGTGGCGGAGGGGAGTTCGGCGAAGCGGTTGCGATACTGGCTCGCGAAACGGCCCAGGTGGCGGATGCCCCACCGGTAGGCGATCGTGCCGACGGGGTCGGTGGAGGCGAGGATGTCCTCACGGATCCGGTCGAGCCGCAGATTGCGGACGTAGGACAGGGGGGAGAGGCCGAGCCGGTCGTGGAATGCCGAGCTGATGGTCCGCGGGCTGCAGTGGGCGGCCTGGGCAATGAGGCTGAGGCTGATGTGCTCGGTGAGGTTCGCTTCGATGAACGCGAGAGCCGCGCGCAAGGAACGCGGGTGGCTGGGTGGCGGACCGTCGCGCAGCTCGGCAGTGTGCGAGTGCGGCTGGGCCAGCAGCAGAGCGGTGACGATGGACCGCAGCTGGCTGCGCTGCAGCTCCGTGCGCCGGAACAGCGGGTCTCCCGAGTCGAGTTGCTCAAGGAGGGAACGGACCAGGAGCCGCACCGCCCGGCCCTTGGTCTCGGCCAGGTCGAGAGCGAAGTCGAAGCGTACGGTGGACACCGGCGGGTGCCCTGTCAGCGCGGTGAACTCCTGCTCGACCAGGGCGGTATCGATGCGCAGCACCAGGAACCGGGTCCTGTGAGCGCGCAGGGGCCGTAGTTCCTGGGTGTCTCCGGGGTTGACGACTCCCGCCGTCGCCTTGTCGAGGGTCGCCCGCAGGCTGCTGCGCGTTGCCGATATCGTGCCGGAGACGCCGATGTTGACGAAGTAGGAGCCGCGGCCCTCGGCCGAGGCTACGCGTACATCGAGCGGCGAGGCGAAGTAGCCCAGAGCGAAGTCGTGAGCGGCCACGCCGCGCAGTTCGTGATCCCCACTGCACAGGCCGGTCAGCGGCGACGTGGTGATGGATCCGCCGAAGAGCCGGGTGGCGGCGTTGAGCAGGTCGACGGGGTTCCGGGACTTCGTGATGAGATGGTTCCGCAACGGCTCCGGCACGGTGTGCATTCTCCCTCGGAGGCGCCCGCCGCCGTGCCGTGAAGCGTACGTGGCGGGCGGCCCGAATCCGGTGTCAGTGTGGGTGTGTGGTGCGGGTGTGAGCGACGGCATGGTGCGGGCTCACATCGGTGGGGCGACGAACAGTCCGGGGTCGGGGTCGTTGTGGGATTTGGCGGCGATGAACTCGTCCATCTCGTCGGCCGTGCCCCACTGATCCGCGTTGGCGGGGTCGCGCAGGTCGTAGAGGTGGGGGTGCCACGTGTCCTCGTCCAGGATCTCCAGCCTGGTGGTGTACTCGACGGTATTGCCGGCCCGGTCGAGGAAATAGCTGAAGGTGTTGTCACCGGCACGGTGCCGCCCCGGCCCCCACAGCCGCTCGACGCCCAGGCGCCGCATCCTGCCCGTGCCGCGCATGAACTCGTCGATTCCGCGCATTTCGAAGGAGGCGTGGTGGAAGGCCGCGTGCGGCCCGCGCACGATGCCGAAGCTGTGGTGGAAGGAATTGCACCGCAGGAACCACATGATTTCGCCGCGGCTGCCGAGGCACATGGTGTCCGAGTGGCGGAAACCCAGGTGGTTCTCGTACCAGGCGACGGTGGCCTCGGGGGTGGGAGAGTTCATCAGCACGTGGGAGAGGCGCACGGGGACCGGCTCGCGAGCCTCGATCCTGCGGTGCCGGCGCGCAGCGACGTCGGCGGAGACCTCCACCACGCGGCCTTCGTTGTCGAAGAAGCGGACCGCGTAGCCGCCCCCGGGAGTGTCCAGCGATTCCGGCTCGTGGACCAACCGCACTCCCTGAGCCGTCAGTTGTGTGGCCAGGGTGTCGACGTCGGCGGCATCGGCGGCGCCGAAGGCGATGAGGTCGGTGCGCTTGCGGGCGTCCTCGCGCAGCCGCACCACGTACTGCTCCGGGGAGCCTTCGGCTGCCAGGAAGGAGACACCGGTGTCCGCGGCGGTCTCCGTCAGCCCCCAGAGCTCGGTGTAGAACCGGCGCTGCTCGGTGAAGTCGGGCATGGCGACATCGATGTGCCGCAGGTGGGTGATCAGACTGCTGTTGCTCATGGTGCACTCCCTTGAGGTGCGCTGGTCAGCTCAGTCGTTCAGTTACACGGGCTCGGCCATGAGCCGGTGACAGGCATCGACGAGCGGATACACGTCGCGGTGGCGCTGTGCACGCTCCAGGCCGGCGATCGCGACCGAGGTCTCCACGAGCGTTCGGCACCGCTGTCCGCGGCGGCTCACGAATGCGTGGAGACCCTCTCGGACCGACTGATGCCGCCCGAGCTCCCGGGCCAGCACCAGGCCGTCCTCGATGGCCAGGGTGGCGCCACAGGCCGTCTGGGGTGCGGGCGCGTGCGCGGCGTCACCGATGACGACGCCGTTGCCCCGGTTCCAGGCGCCCTCCAGGAGCACCGTCAGGACCGGGCGGCGCACCACCGACTCCGGCACGGACACCAAAGGGAGGATCTCCTCCACCCGGCCCGGGAACGCCCCGAGCAACTGCCGCAAGCGCGGGGCGAGGTCGGCATCGGGCAGGACACTCTGCTCCGCTCCGTTCTCCGTCAAGAACACATACGCCTGACCGTCCGAGATGGGCACCAGGCCCGCCGTGTCGGCCTTCCCGGCGAACCGGTGGACCCCGGTGGCCCATGACGGGCGGGGCACCAGAGCCCGCCAGACCATCTGCCCCTGATAGACGGGCGAGGTCTCCAGGCCCAGCAGACGCCGTGCCGACGAACGGATCCCGTCCGCGCCCACCATAAGCGCGACCCGCCGGAGCGTCCCGTCCGACAACCGCACGCGGACCAGCTCCCCCTGCTGGTCGACCGCCGTGACGGTCAGTCCCCGGCGCACCACCACACCGCACCGCTCGGCCGCCACACGCAGGATGCGGTGCAGTACGGGACGCGCGATGCCGGCCATCGCCGGCCGCCGCGCACCGATCAGGCGTGGCAACGGAACCTCGCCCGCGGGTTCGCCCTCCACGTCCGTGTGCGTGATCCCGCTCGTGCCGAATCCCTCGGCCAGACATGCGTCCGCAAGGCCCAGCTCGTCCAGCGCGCGCAGGGCAGGACCGGTCAGGCACAACCCCCAGCCGGACATCGCTGTTGACGCGTCGACCTCGGCGATCTCGACCTGCCATCCCTCCCGCGCCAGGGCGGTGCCCGCTGCCAGACCAGCGACACCCGCGCCCACGATCACGGCCGTCCGGGCACCGCAATAGCTGTCCATGTACGCCTCCGGAGTGCTGACTTCTGGCTTCTGGCCTCTGCCTTCTGACTTCTTCGAAACCGTAGGCTTCGTCGGCACTCCGCCTTGTCCGATTCCGGCAGCGACCATCCGCCGTCAGCAAACGGAGAGGGGCGCTGCGACTCTGCATCTGCTTCCGCTTCTGCTTCTGCATCTGCTTCTGCATCTGCTTCTGCGGGCGGACGGGGGAACTGGCCTTCACGGTCAGCCGCTCTCGCTGCGCCTCCGGCCGCCGCAGTGCCTACCCCGTCACGCCACTGTTGCCGCTGCATCACGGCGAGCCGCTGCGCGCCATTCACGTGGGGAAACGCCGTACGCGGCTCGGAAGGTGCGGCTGAAATGGGAGGCGCTCGTGAAGCCGAAGCGGTGCGCGATGGCCGTCACCGCTGGAGCGTTTCGGCCGGGACGGTCGAGCTCGCGGCGGCACGACTCGAGTCGGCGGTGCTGGATCCACCGGCTGACGGTGGTGTCTTCGGCCTGGAAGATCCGGTGTACGTGGCGCACGGAGACGTGGTGCGCGGCGGCGATCGTCTGCGGGGACAGGTCCGGGTCGGAGAGGTGGCCTTCGATGAAGGCCTTGATGCGCAGTCGCAGCGTGGTGTTGGCGGCGTCGGTGCCCGTGTCCGGGGTGCCATGGTCCAGGAGTTCGGCGGCCAGGGTGGCCAGCAGGTCTCCTGTGTTGCGGGCGAGCAGGGTGCGGATGTGCGGCCGATGGGTGCCGGCCTGGGCAGCGAGCCGGGACAGGAAGGGGATGATCAGCGCGGCTGTTCCGTCGTCGGCCTGGACGGGTGCCCTGGCGACCCGCCGGAGGTCGGTGTCGCGCAAGCCCAGCATGTGCCGCGGTATGCGGAAGACGTGCGTGCGGAAGTGGTCGGGAAAGTTGAGCGTGAAGGGCCGGGTCGTGTCGTAGAAAGCGAGGGTCCCGGGCCGGAGCAGTGTCCGGTCGTCGTCGTGGTCGATCACCAGAGGGCCGCTGTCCTGCAGGACCACCGTGATGTAGTCCTCGGCCATGAGGTAATCGATCGCGAGTGGGGTCTTGCGGACTCTCAGGGGGCCGGCGTGCGTGGTGGAAACGCGTACGGGACCGAGCTGGTCGGCCATGACCGTGCCGTTGAAGGGTGTGTCTCCGGGAGTGGAGTAGTCCAGCAGGTCCTGGCCGACCGTGTGGCGCCAGTAGTCCAGCCGCTCCGTGACCGGCATCGAGGCCGTGGACAGCACGATGCTCATGTTGAACCCCCTTGTCGTGGTCACTTTCCCTCTTCATGACGGGCCCGGAGGCGAATCGGTTGGGCTGACGAGTCGCTTCGGGACAACTTCTCCGGCACGCACGGGCAACTCGGCTCCTGGCACCGCCCGTAGCTTCGTTCAGCAGCACTCGATCTACGCAAAGGAGGATGTGCATGGACGGCCTGCAACGCCTCAACAGGGGGCTCCCGGTGCGCCGACGCGGCGTGCTGCGCGGTGCGGCGGCCGCAGCGGCCGGAATCACCGTGGGTACGGGTGGCGTGCTCGCCGGCGCGGGGCCGGCTTCGGCGGCGGGACCGGCCGGGATGCCGACGTACCGCTACCTGCGGGACGCGCTGGTGGGCCCGTTGAGACCCACGGGGGAGGTCATCTTCCCCTGCATTCGCGGGGTGCACGACAAGATCAGCGGAGCGAGGTCCCGCTACTACCTGTATTACGCGCCGCATGAGAAGCCGGGCGGCATCAGCGTGGCGTTCGCCGATTCGCTGGAAGGTCCCTTCACCCAGTACGAGGGCAATCCGCTCATCGACAACCACCTGCCGGGTACCACGGTCAGCCACGTCTCGTCCCCCCACGTGATCTGGGACGCGGCCACCCGGCAGTTCTTCTGTTACTTCCACGGCGAGAACACCGTGACGCGCGTGGCCCGTTCCCAGGACGGTCTCCGCTTCACCGACGAAACCCCGATCCTGAGCACCCGCCTGGTGCCCGGCACCTCGGAGACCTCCTATGCCCGCGTCTTCGAGCACACCCTGCCGGGACGCAACAACAAGTACGTCATGGTCTTCATGGGCGTGCGCAAGGGCCGGCGGATCTTCTACGGCTGGTCGCCCAACGGCTGGGACGGCTGGCAGTTCAGCTCCACCCCGCTGGTCAACCCCGAGCCGGACGGCGTCACCGACATCGCCGGGCCGGGCCTGGTCAAGCGGAACGGCACCACGTATGCGGTCTATCACGGCAACGACGGCCGCATGCGGATCACCGAGGTCGGCAACGCCTTCGACCGCGAGAACCATCTCGGCGTGTTCCACTCGCCGATCGCCTCGGACCGGGGGCGCGTGGCCGCGCCGTCGTTCGGCAGTGAAGGCGGCAGGGATTACATGTTCTACGAAGCGGGCCCGCGTTTGAACGCCCGCATCTGCATCGCCCGCGCCGTCTGACCGGCGTCGGCCGACAGGTGCCGGACAGGCGGTGCCGGACAGGCGCCGAGGCACTTCACACACCGACCCGTAATCGCGGGAATCACCCACACACCCTCGAAGGAGGTGCTCAGAAATGTTCACTCACACCGTACGGCCCCGCCTGAGCACGAAAGCAAAGCTCGTGGTGTCCGGAGCAGCAGCTGCAACAGCCCTGCTCACAGTCCTGGCTCCCGTGCCTGCCGGCGCGGCACCAGCCACGTCAACCGCCACCGTTGCGCAGGATTCGCGGTCCCGGATGGCGCCCGCAAATATGTTCCGGATACAGAACTACCAGACCAAAGTCTGCATCTACCGCGTCTCGGATACCCGAGTGAGCACGAAGCAGTGCGATGCGGGCGACACAAGTCAGCGTTGGGTTCGCGAAGCGGACGGTTCCATCGGTGATCCGCAGGGCACCGCCTGCCTCGGGAACGTCAACAACAAGGTCGGCATGTTCCCCTGCGGACTCAGCGAAATGAGATGGACCCGCTACAGCGAGGGGTACGTGAAGAACTGGGGCACCAAGAAGTGCCTGGAAATGCTCCACGTCTCGGGAGCCGACTTCGTGTTCACCGACGAGTGCAAACACACCGAGCTCCAGAAGTGGGCCTTCAAGAACTGACGTTGCTACGGGAATCAATCGCATTCCCCACCAGGAGGCATCAAAGATGTTCACCCATGCCGCACGACCCCGCTGGGGCGTAAAGGCAAGGCACGCGTTGTTCGGAGCGGCGGTTGCAACGACCCTGCTCACAGGCCTGTCCCCCACACCTGCCGGCGCGACACCGAACGCAGACGTGGCGCAGACGTGGAGCGCCGAAGCGGACGTCCCGTTCGTCCGGATCCAGAACTATGAGAGCAAACATTGCCTCTATCGCAGGGATGAGCGTGTACTGACAGGGCCCTGCAACCCGCACGCCATGGCACATCACTGGGCCCTCGGATCGGACAACACCCTCAGGAACATCGCCGACAGTCGCCAGTGCCTCGGGGACTGGGAGGGAGGATTCGGATCCTTCCTCTGCAATGGAAACCACACAAAATGGACCCGTTACAGCGACGGCTCCGTGAAGAACTGGGGCACCAAGAAGTGCCTCACGATCGACCCGGCCACCCGTGCGCCGCACACCGGCGACTGCAACCACACCGACTTCCAGAGATGGGCTTTCAAGTCCTGACCGCAAGGCTTCGACGCAAGTACAGAACGTCCCCGGCCCGGAGTGCCAGGGGCATCGGGTCGATACGGAAATGACAGGTGCGCAGGCAGTTGCGTGTCTTCTTGTCCACCGGCGTCCGCCGCCGCGCTTTTCCGTCCGGAATGAGACTCGGACGGATAGATGCGAGACTGATACGGCGGAGGTGGTGGTGTCATGGCCGACAGGGACGACTGGGCGGTCACCACCGGGGCGGACGAGCAGATGCTGGAACGGTTGCTCGCCGAGGCCAATGCGATCGTCCCTTACCAGCTGCCCGGACTGGTGAACCGGTGCGCCCGGGCACTCGGCCTGGACAGCGCCACGATCTACCTCGTCGACCTCCAGCAGCATCTGCTCATCCCTCTCGACGACCAGACCGAACGGCTGCCGGTGGACTCCAGTGAAGGAGGCTGGGCGTACCGAACACTGTCGCTGCGGGTCCACGAGTCCCATGAGGACGTGGTGGTGTGGCTGCCCATGGTGGACGGCGCGGAGCGGCTCGGCGTGCTGGGCGTACGGGCCGGGGTGCTGGACGGGGTGCGGCTGCGCCGGTGCCGGATGCTGGCGCGGGTTCTGTCCCTGGTGGTCACCTCCAAGCGCACCTACAGCGACTGGTTCGTCGCCCGCATACGCACGCAGGGCATGGATCTGCCCACCGAGATGCTGCGTGCCTTCCTGCCGCCACGCAGTGTCGGCCGCACCGGCGTGATCTCCACCGCTGTCCTGGAACCCGCCTACGAACTCGGCGGAGACGCCTTCGACCACTCGGTCAGCAAGAACATCCTGCACGCCAGCATCTTCGACGGGATGGGCCACGACCTCGCCTCGGGACTGACCACTTCCGTGGTGATGGCCGGCTGCCGCAACGGCCGCCGCTCCGGCATCGACCTGCCGAACATGATCGAGACGGTGGATCACACGCTCGCCGAGTGGCTCCCCGAGCAGTTCTGCACGGGCGTGGTGTGCCAGCTGGATGTGGACACCGGCGTGCTGCGGTGGTGCAACTGCGGTCACCCGCCTCCCCTGCTGATCCGTAACGAGGGCGTGCTGGAGCATGCCCTGGAAAGCCCCCCTCAGCCACCCATGGGGTCGCCGTTCCAGCTCGAACCCACCCGCCGCGAGGTGTACAGCACGATGCTGGAACCCGGTGACCGGGTGCTCCTGTACACCGACGGTGTCACCGAGGCCCGCGGCAAGGACGGCGAGGCGTTCGGCCTGGACCGGTTCACCGACTTCATCATCCGCTCCTCCGCCGCCGGCCAGCAGCCCTCCGAAGTCCTGCGGCTGCTCATCCACGCGATCCTCGAGTACCAGGGCAACGCCCTCAGCGACGACGCCACCATCCTGCTCCTCGAATGGCACCCCGAACTCATCGAATGGCACTACGGAGGCAGTCCCACCGAAGCCGCCTGAGAGCCCGGGGACGGTCATGGACGCGGCGGCCTTGAGGTCCATGTCGTCGACCATCCGGGAGTGCGCGTCGCTGCCCCGTCATGCAGCGTCCGGTCGTACCGTCGAACCCGATACCGAGGAGGGCTTCCGATGCGCAGCGTGACCTATTCGATGGGCGTCTCACTTGACGGCTACATCGTCGGGCCGGACGGCGGGTTCAGCTGGACGGAGCCCGACGAGGAGGTCTTTCGCTTCTGGATCGACGAGATCCGAGGGGTCGGCGTCCACCTGTTGGGACGGCGGCTGTACGAGACGATGCTGTACTGGGAGACCGCCGACCAGGATCCGTCGCTCGACGACTCGATGCTCGAGTGGGCCGCGCTCTGGAAGCCGCTCCCGAAGGTGGTGTTCTCCACCACGCTGTCGGCGGTGCAGGGCAATGCCCGCCTGGCCTCCGGCGGCCTGGCGGAGGAGATCGAGCGGTTGCGGGCCGAGCCGGCGGAGGGCGAGATCGCGATCGGCGGCGCGACTCTCGCCGCAGAGGCAGCCGCGTTGGATCTGATCGACGAGTACCGGGCCATGGTCCACCCGGTGCTGGTCGGCGGTGGCATTCCGTTCTTTCCCCGGCGCGAGCGCCGGGTGGATCTCGAACTCGTCGAGACCCGCACCTTCGGCTCGAAAGTCGTCTACCTCCGCTACCGCGTGGCGCGCTAGCCGTCGCTGGGCAGTGCCCTCGCATGGCGATACCGGCGCTCTGGCCGGGCATCGGTCGCGCCCCCGGACGGGGTTCCGGGGGCGCAGGGCGCGGCTCCTTCAGTGGGTCGCGGCCTCGTCGACCTGGCGGTGGACCTGCATTGCGGGGCGGGGTGTGTCCCGCCGGGGGTCCGGGCGGGTGTGGGGGCGGGCCGGGAGGTCGCTGGGGCCGTCGGGCCGGTCGGCGGCCGCTTCCAGCAGGGCGCGGATCTTGTGGGCGAAGTCGGGGCCGGGCAGGGGCAGCTCGCTTTCGGGTTCGCGGAGGTAGCCGACGGCGACCGCGGTGGGCATGTATTCCATCAGCTCGGTGACCACGGCCGAGCGGGGGCGTTTGGTGTGTTTGGCGAGGCGGCGCAGGACGCGCAGGATGGTGGTGACCGGGGCCCTGTCGTCGTGGTGGAGGACGACGGGTTCGTCGTCCCGTTGGCAGTCGGCGCGCGCAGGAGGGGCTGAGGCGTGTGCGTCGTCGGTCTGGTTGTGCCACCAGCGGGCGGTGTGGGTCTCGCCGAGGGAGAGGTGGTGGAGGTAGAGGCAGTAGGCGGCGGCCCGCTGGCCGGCGCCGGCGGCGTACTGCCACCAGAACCGGGCGCCGTCGTCGGTGTCGGTTAATTGCAGGACGCAGGCCAGGACCAGTGCGCTGCGAGGCGCGGGCACCTGATCGGTGACGAAGCCGGCGACCGCGGTGGCGGGGGTGTGGGTGACCAGGGTCTCGCACAGCGCGCGCAGGTCCTCTGCCGCGACTGCCGACGCGTTCGGCGTCTGCCCCGGTGTGACGGCCGGCCGGGCGCCTCGGACGGCTTCGCGAGGCGGGACGGTGTCGCGGGGCACGATGCGGCCGCGGGCGAGCAGTGCCCTGGACAAGATGTCTTCGAGCGTGGTCATGGTGTCGGTCCTCCGGTCTGGGGCGGCAGCTCGATGGTGTCGTCCAGGAAGCGTTCGGCGTGGCGTTCGTCGGACCGCACGGCGGCCAGCGGAATGCCGAGGAGGTCGGAGACCTTCTCGGGGGTGAACCCGCACAAGCGCCGCAGCACCATGACGTCGAGCTGGGCGTCGGGCAGTTTGCCGATCGCGGTGAACAGCTCCAGGCTCTCCGCCAGTTGGGCCGCCTGGTCCTCCTTGGAGGCCTGCGTACGCAAGGCGACCGTGTCGAAGGAGGCCTCGCCCAGGACGACGGGCCGCTTGTCCCGGTGACCGGCCTTGGCCATGACGGTGGCGCGCAGGATGTTCCAGGCGAAGCGGCGGATGTCCGGGCTTGCGAGGGCCTCGTCGAAGGACAGCCACAGGATGGCAAAGACGTCTTCCACCGCCGCGTCGCGAAGCTCGCCCTGGAGGAAGACTTCGGCGTAGCGGCGGTAGTCCGCTTCGACCATCGAGCACAGGGCGCCGTGTTCCAGGGGCGGCCCGGGCCGGGCGGTGGCCACGGTGATGGCCCCGTCGGTGGAGCGGTCGACCCAGTCCCGGCTCTTGCCCGCGTCCAAAGCCGCCTGCCTCCACAGCCGGTACAGGGGCCAGCCGGGCATGTCCAGCTCGGTCGCCAGGCGGTGGATGACCTCCCAGCGCGGATAGTGGCCCACGCCGCGCAGCAGCTCGGAGAGCTTGGACTTGGCCAGCAGGACGCGAAGGCTCAGATCGCTGAGGGTGCGGCCGCTGGCGAGGTAGCACTCCCGCGTCGGATCGAGCCAGGCTCGGTGGGAGCTGCTGACCGTGCCCGCGATGGGGCCGAGCTTGCGGCCGGGGCGGACCGGGGCCGGCTCGGAGTCCGGCCCCGACACGTTGAACGACGTCGTCACGAGGCTCCGTCCCCCTTGTCGGGCACCGCCGCCCCGCGGCGCCCGGAGGCCTGCGCGCTCCGCGAGCGGAACCCGCGCAGAACCTGAGTCACGGTCAACCCCAGGACGGGCGCCAGCGAGGCGATCAGCGTCACGTGGCCCATCGCCGCCATCGCCGTGCTCCAGGTGAATACCATCCCTGCCAGCGCCAGCATCAGCGCTATCTTCTTGCTGTCCATCGCACTCCTTTGTGCATGCCGCAGCCATCCGGACCGCGTCAACAGGAACCCCGTCCAACCAGCGGGTGCCGATCCGCGGTTGAGGGGCCCTCAGCATGACCCTGACATCGCGCACTACGCCACGTGATCACGAAATCACGGAACATTAGGGGTCGCGGACGGTCGGCTGTGCAGCCGGAAATGACCGTTCCGGTGCACGTGGACCACGCCGAGGGCGCTTCGCGGGTGAAGTTCCCTGTTTTCCTTGCAATCCCGTCGGAGAGCCCGTCATATGGAGGCAGGACACCTTGGTGTCGCCCTTCCATCCGGAAGAGGGCACGCCCCCGTGCCGAGAACGAAGGGGCGCGTGCCGGCCCGTTCCCGCCCGGCCTGAGATGGAGGCCGGGCGGGAACGGTGCACCCCTTACAGGGGAGACGAACCGTAGCGCAGGGCACTGACAACGCCCCCTCCCCCAGCGGCCCAAGGCGTCGGCCGTCACCCGCCTGGTCAGGCCCCGGCTACCGGTGGATCCGGGCGAGCAGCGCAGCGGCGCCGTCCTCTGCGGCGATTCCGCGGGCGAGTTCGGCTGCGCGGCGGCGGTGGGCCGGCTCGGACAGGCAGGCCGTGATCGCGTCGCCGAGGGCTTCGGCGGTGAGGTCCTGGAACGGCAGAGGCCGGGGGGCGGCTCCCAGCCGGTACAGCCGAGACGCCCAGAACGGCTGGTCGGCCATGACGGGGACGGGCACGGCGGGCACTCCGGCCCGCAGTCCGGCCGCGGTGGTTCCCGCCCCGGCATGGTGGACGACGGCGGCGGTGCGAGGGAACAACCAGTCGTGCGGGATGTCACCGATGGCCAGGACGTCGTCGCCGCATCCGCTCAGATCGGCCCACCCCGCCTGCACCACCGCGCGTACGCCTGCCCGCTCCACCGCTGCGGCCACCAGCTCACTGAGCCGTTCCCCCTGGCCCGCCGCCATACTGCCGAACCCGATGAACACCGGGGGCGGGCCGGCCTGGAGGAAGTCGACCAGTTCGGCCGGGGGTTGCCAGTGCTCCGGCCGCGCGGGCCACCAGTAGCCCGCCACTTCGACCCGGGACGGCCAGTCCTCGGGGCGCGGCACCACCAGCGGGCTGAAGCCGTGGAAGACCGGCCGGATGTCCGCCGGTACCGAGGGTGCGTCGGCGGGCAGCTCGAGGCGGGTGCGCAGCCGGGCCACGGCGCCCGCGAAGACCCCTTCCGCCCGCCTCAGCACGTCCCGTCCCGCGGCCAGATTGTCCTCCGGCCCCTGGCCCTCGGTGCTCCGTGCGTTGGGCAGCGGGAACTGTCCGGTGGCGAACGACGGTGCGAGGTAGGTGCCGATGACGGGGATACCGAACGCTTCGCCGGCCGTCCGGCTGAGCGGTGCCGGGCCGAAGGCGGTGAGCAGCAGGTCGGCTCCGCCCGCCACGGCGTCCGCGACCCCATCGGCGAGCCCGTCCGCGTACGCCCTTGTCAACGCCTGGGTCTCCTCCCGCGAGGCCGCCCGGGACCAGTCCCGGATCAGCCCCTGCGGGTCTCCCGGCACAGGCCGGTAGTCGAGACCGCATCCGCCGACGAGCGCGGCGAAGGACGGGTGAGCGGCCACGGCAACCTGATGGCCCGCGTCCAGCAGGCGCCGCCCCAGGCCTGTGAAGGGCGCGACGTCTCCCCGGGAACCGGCGGTGATGATCAGAATTCGCATGGAGCGATTCTCCTCGGCGAATGCCAACCGGACACCGTCGCGCCGGAGGGTGCTGTCCTGTCGTCGGAGCCGCTGGAGATGGCCTGCAGCGGCTCGGCATGCCTGCGGTGAGCAGCAGCACGGTCGGTACCGGGAGCGGTCCGTGGGCGACGACCACGAAGGACAGAGTGGGGCCGGGCACGTATGCCGTGGTCAGCCAGGGCGGCGGGCCGTACGTGTCGCTGTCGAGTGCTGGTGCCGTGCACAGTCCCTGGACGCGCCGGGCGGCCGCCACCTCTCCGGCCGGGGTGGCGGATAGCGGTACTGCTCGTTGAACCGGCGGAGTCCGTGGAAGTGCACGAAGTGCACAGTGTCCCCGGGCCGTCATGGCGCGGGGCCCCAGGCACACCGGGGCCGGAGCTGCGCTGCATCCGGCACCCGGCAGGACTGCCTGCGAACGCGGTGCTGTGATCAGGCGGTCTTCGCGGCGGCCGCGGTCAGCTTCTCGGCCGCCTTGGCCAGTGCCTTGGAGAAGGCGTCCTTGCCGCGGTCACTGCTGCCGGCGCGGCTTCGGCGGTCGGCGGCAGGCCGATGGTGAACGGGGGATCCGGCAAGTGCCTCGACGTCCGCAATGGCGGTACCGCGGACGGCACCCCCGTTCAGCTCTACACCTGCAACGGCAGCGGCTCTCAGCGCTGGGTGATCCTCACCAGCGTCACAGGCGACCGGAACGTCTTCTACAACCGGCAGTCCGAGAAGTGTCTGGACGTCTCCGACTCCGGAGCGCAGCAGTGGGCGGGCGGTGAGCACCAGCCCGAGCCGCCGGCCGGCTGCACGCCCGGAGGCCGCCTGGAGCATGGCTGCATCGAACGGTAACCACGGCGGTTCATCCTCGCGATCCACCCCGATTGATCGTGGCTCAGCCCAGGAACTTCGGGGTCGGCAGGGAGTCGCGGGCGAGGACGTTGTTGACCAGGAAGCGGCGGGCCGGGCCGACGGGTTCGGGTACCGGGCGGAACGTCAGCCGGTGCAGGTGCAGCCAGCCTTCCGAGAAGGCGCGCACCGCCGTCGTCATGCAGCGTTCGAAGTCGTGGGCCTTCTTCTCCCCGACCAGTTCGGCGGCGCGGCGGCGGTCGGCGTCCAGGTTCTCCAGCCAGCACCTGAGGGTGCGGGCGTAGTGGTCGAAGTCGTTGCGCAGGGCCACCAGGTCGAACAGGCCGTCGCTCGCCGCCTGGAGTTCGGTCAGGTAGGAGGGGTTGCACTCCGGGTAGACCTTGCTCGCGAGGTAGAGGCCGCGCAGGAGGTCCAGGTCCCAGGGGAAGCGGTGGCCCCAGGTGATCGTCTGGACGACCAGCCGGCCCTCCGGCCGCATCCAGGACCGGCAGCGGGAGAAGAACTCGCGGTAGCCCCGGATCTTGGCCCGGCCGGACATCCCGGGACGGGCGAAGTGCTCCATCGCCTCCACGCAGATGATCGCGTTGTACGGCTGGGCGGGCCGGTGGTCGATCCAGTTCTCCAGCCGTATCTCGGTGCGCGGAATGGCGAGGTTGCGGGTCCACTCGACCGCGGCCTCGCTCAGCGTGATGCCGGTGACGGAGTCCACGTCGTACTCCTCCACCATCCGCTGCATCTCGGCGCCGTAGCCGCAGCCGACGTCGAGCACCCGGTGCCCGGACCGGATCCCGGCCTGGCCCAGGAGGTAGTCGGTCTTGCGCAACTGCGCCTTCTCCAGGGTGTCGGCGCCGTCCTCCCACAGACCGCCGGCGTAGGCGAGGCTCGGCCCCAGCCAGATCTGGAAGAACTCGTCGGAGACGTCGTAGTGCTTCTTCGCCGCGTCCCGGGAGACGCCGCGGTAGCCGTTCGTCCGGGGCATGTGCCGTCCTCTCGTGAGGGGTTGGGATTATTCCTTCCACACGGCGGGGAGCCGTCGCTCCAGCCAGCCGGGGAGCCACCAGTTGGCGCGGCCCGCGACGCCCATGACGGCCGGTACGAGCAGCAGGCGCACGACCGTCGCGTCGAGCAGGACCGCGAAGGCCAGCCCGAAGCCGAACTGCTTCAGTTCGAGGACGCGGGCGAACAGCAGGCTGCCGAAGACGACGACCATGATCGCGGCGGCCGTGGTGATCTGCCGGGCGGTGTGCTCCAGCCCGGCGGGGACGGCCTGGGCGTCGTCCCCGGAGCGCAGCCGCTCCTCCTGTATCCGGCCGACCAGGAAGATCTCGTAGTCCATGGAGAGCCCGAACAGCAGCGCGAACAGGGCGACCGGCAGGTAGGCCTGCAGCGTGCCGGAGCTGGTGAAGCCGAACAGGCCCTCGCCCCAGCCGTGCTGGAACACCAGCGTGGTCATGCCGAGCGCGGCGACCGTCGCCAGCAGGTTCAGCAGCACGGCCTTGACCGGCACGAGCACGCTGCGGAACACCACGAGCAGGTAGCAGAACGACAGGGCGAGGATCACCAGCACGACGAGCGGCAGCTTGCCCGCGGTCTCGTCGGACAGGTCGACGTACTCCGCGCTGAGCCCGCCGACGTGGACCTCCGCCGGCGTTCCGGCGAAGGCGGTCCGCGCCGGCCCGGACCGCAGGTCCCGGACGAACGCGGTGGCCTTCGGCGAGTCGACCGGCTCGGCGAGGACGATGTGCAGGCCCGCGCACTTCCCGGAGCGTTCGACGGGCAGGACCTCGGTGACCCGCCGGTCGTCCCGCACCTCGCCGGCCAGCCGCTGCGCGCCGGTCACGGCGGTGTCCCCCGGTCCGCAGGCGACGACCTGGACGGGGCCCACGGCGCCCGGGCTGAACGACGTGGCGACGATCTGCTGCCCCTTCCCCGAAGAGGTGTCGGTCAGGGAGGCCAGCCCCCAGTCGACGCCGAGCCTGATCGAGGCCAGCGGCACGGTCATCGCCGCGACCAGCAGCAGCACCGGAAGCCCCAGCCGGTAGGGATGGCGGAGCACGGTACGGGCCCACGCCGCCCACCGGCCCCCGCCCGCGCCCACGCCCACGCCCGCACCCGCGGAGGGCCGCAGCCGGCGCGGCAGCGCTCCCCGGTTGACCCGGTGTCCCAGCAGGGCGAGCAGGGCGGGCAGCGCGGTGAGCGACGTGAGCAGGCACAGCACGACCATGAGCCCGGCGGCCACGGTGATCTCCGTGAAGATGTGGCCGCGGATCAGGATCATCGAGCCGAGCGCGACCATGACGATCAGGCCGGCGGTCAGCACCGTGCGGCCCGAGGTGCGCAGCGCGACGCTCACCGACGCGTCGACCGCCTCCCGGAGCGCCGCCTTGTCCGGGCGCGGCCCGCCGTCGGGCGGGGTGCGGCGGGCCAGTTCCTCGCGGAACCGGCTGATGACGAACAGCGCGTAGTCGATGCCCACGCCGATGCCGATGACCGTGGCCACGACCGTCACGAACCGGTCGAGGTTCAGCGGGCCCGCCAGCAGGCCGAGCAGGGCCGTGCAGGCGAGGACGGAACCCAGGGCCATCGCGACCGGTATCAGCGCGGCGACCAGCGTGCCGAACGCGAGCAGCAGGGCGAGCAGGGCGATCGGGACGCCGATGCTCTCGGCGACGGACTGGTCCCGCAGCTCGACGTCGGAGAGGTCGCCGGTGAGTGCGGACGGCCCGGTCAGATACGCCTCGACGGGCCCGTCCGCGGCCGCGGCCCGGATGTGCCGCTGCAGGTCCCCGGCCCGGTCGGCGCGGTCCGACCGGCTGCCGGCCATCGGGAACGTGGCCACCGCCACGTGCTTGTCCGCGGAGATCCGGCCGGAGGAGGAGTCGGGGGCGGCCGGGCGGCCCCCGTCCGCCGGGATGACGGCGAGCACCCGCTCGACGGCACGCCGGTACTCGGGGGTGTCGGCGGTCAGCCGGGCGGACCGGAAGACCACCACCCCCTGTTCGGCGCCCGAGGCCGGGAAGTGCCGCGCCATGAGCTTCTGCGCCGTCGCCGACTCCGAGCTCTGGACCGTGTAGTCGGGCGCGGCCAGCCGCGACTCCACGCTCGGGTAGAACGCCGCCGACGCGACCACCAGGAGGAGCCAGACGGCCAGCACCGGGATCCGGTGCCGGGCCATGTATCCGCCCCACCGGTGCAGGGGTGAGGGACTACGGGGTTCGGCGGGCACGGCGGCGTTCTCCTTCGGTGCGGACTCCTTGCGGACTCCTTCAGTGCGTGGTCCGTTCGCGGCGTGCTCGTTCACGGGGTGCTCTTTCAGGGTGTGCTCTCTCCATGCGCGTCGTTTCCGTGCGGGTTGAATCCGTGCGCGGCGCTTCCGTGCGCGCCGTTCCCGTGCGCGCCGTTCCCGTGCAAGTGCCCCGGCCGGACGACGTATTCGGCCTTCAGGCTTCCGTCGGCAAGCTGCTGCCGGGTCGTGTGGTAGCGCTTCTTGCCGCTCGTGGTACGCGGGATGACCCGGCGCCGCGCGAACAGCACCGCGTCGACCGGCAGGTCCAGCGCGCGCAGGGCCGCGGCCTGCGCCCCGGTCACCTCGGGCGGGCCGTCGTGGTGCTCGACGACGGCGGTGATCTCGCTGGCGGGGTCGTAGATGTCGGCGTCCAGCACGATGACCTCGTGGGCGGGGCGCTCCAGGACCGCGGCCACCTGCTCCTCCAGCAGCGCGGCGAGGTGGTTGCGGCCGTGGCGGATGATGACGTGCTTCTTGCGCTCCAGGACGAACAGGTCGCCGCGGTGCCGGAATCCCAGGTCGCCGGTGTGCAGCAGGCCCTCCGGGAACGGCCTGGGCCGGCCGGTGCCCGGGTCCAGCGGGCCCGCGGCGACGCTCGTGCCGCGGAGCGTGATCTCGCCGAGCACGGCCTCTTGCTCGACCGGGCGGCCGTCGTCGTCGGTCAGCGCGGTGTGCAGCCCGTTCAGGGCCCGGCCGACGGAGAACACCGGGATCCCGTAACCCTGGGGCGGCGGATCGTCCAGCAGCCCCTCGCCGAGCAGGCGCACGGGGGCGCCGCTCTCCATGCCGACGGGGTCCACCAGCACGTAGCGCGGGGTGCTGCCCGGCTCCGGCATGCTGCTGGCCAGCGTCGATTCGGCCATGCCGTAGCTGCAGACGAGGCTGCTCCGCGACAGGCCGTACGGACGGTAGCGGCGGTAGAACCCGTCCATGGTCGCCAGCCGGATCGGCTCCGCGCCGATCACCGCGCTGCGCAGGGCGGACAGGTCGCAGCCCGTCAGGTCCCGCTCGTCGACGGCGCGGTAGGCGTGGTCGTAGCCGAAGTTGGGCGCGGCGGTGATCGTGGCCCGGTACCGGCTGAGGGCGAGGATCCATTCGCGCGGCCACATGATGAACTCGGTGGGTTTCATCAGGTACAGCGGCCAGCCGTGGAAGAAGCTGAGCAGCGCCGTGCCGACCAGGCCCATGTCGTGGTAGAGCGGCAGCCAGGAGACCATCCGCTCGTCGCGGCCCATGCCCAGCGAGACGCGCAGTGCGGCGAGGTTGGCGCAGGCGTTGGCGTGGGAGATCGCCAGCAGCTTGGAGTCGCCGGTCGAGGCGCTGGTCGCCTGGAGGAAGGCGACGGCGTCGCCTCCCGGCCCCGCTGTCGCCGGCAGTTCGCCCGGGGCGAGCGTGTCATAGCCGCCGGGCTCGCTCGGCAGGGGCACGACGGGGCCGGGGAAGTCCCCCCGCACCAGGCCTTCCTGGAGGGCGAGGACGGCTTCGCCGGGAAACGTCCTGAGGGTGCGTTCGACGTGCCGGCGGAAGGGCTCCTCGCCGCCGAGCGCGCGGGGCGACGGGAGGATCAGGGGCCGGCTGCCGGCCCACAGCGCGCCGAAGAAGGCCAGCAGGGTCGGCAGCGGGTCGTTGGCCGCGATGACCACCGCAGTGTCCTCGGGCATCTTGCGGCCCAGCCACGCGCTGGTGCGCAGGAACGTCCCGTACGGCATGGCGACGTCGGGGCCGCCGGGCGTGAGGAAGCGGATGCCGTGGTCCGGGTCCGCGCCCCGCACGGCGTCGCGGACGGCGTCCAGCAGGTTCATGCCGCACCCGCCAGCCGGCGTTCCACCAGGGTGACGAGCCCGAGGGGCGAAAGGGCCAGCAGGGCGTCGCTGTCCCGGAAGGGGATGCCGAACAGCTCGGCCACCCGGGCGCCCACCCTCAGCTGGGTCAGCGAGGTCAGGCCGTAGGCGTGGAAAGGCGTCTCGTCCAGCCGGATCCTGGAGACGTCGATGCTGCCGTCCTCGGCGGACACCATTTCGACCAGCCGCGCGAAGACCTCGTTCCGGTCCACGTCCCGGTCCCGGTCCAAGTCCAAGTCCCGGTCCACGCTCCGGTCCGCGTTCCTGTCTGCGTTCCCGTCCACGTTCCTGTCCATGGTCCCCCTCATCGTCCGTGGTAGGTGAACTTCGCCAGTGCGGTGGTGACTCCTGCCGAGGCCGCCATCAGCAGCACGCGGTCGCCCTCGGCCAGCTCCCCGCCCTTCAGGGCCTCGGACATGCTGACCGGCACCGAGGCGGAGACGGTGTTGGCGTGGTGCCGGTGGTCGAAGCGGTACTTGTCCGCATCGATCCCGCAGGCCTCCACGACGTGCCGGCCGGCCCCGTCGCTGGCGGAGTGGCCGAAGACCAGGTCGGCCTTGAACTCCTCGAACTGCGGCAGGTCCCGGTAGTGCTCGACCAGCTTCCGGGTGCCGAACTCCATCAGGCTCAGCCCGAACGAGACGAACTGCAGGGGCCGCAGCGTGCCGGCGACGTCGACCTCCTTGCCGAAGTAGGCGTCGAAATTGGCCATCGGCACGAAACACAGGTCGCGTTTCTCGCCCCACGTGCGAAAGCTGGCCTCGAATCCTTCCTCCTCGTCCGCGCCGCCCCGGTGCGCGGTGAGGATCGTGGCGGTGGCCGCTTCGCCGATGGTCAGGGTCGGGTGCCAGTGGGCGAATTCCTCGAGCGACCGGAGCTCGTAGCGGTAGATGTCGCTCGCGTTGCACTCGGCGTTGACGATCATGATGTTGCGGTAGGCGCCGGTGCGCAGGAAGGCGTCCGCGACGTGCAGTGCGCGGATCCAGCTGGCGCAGGCGTCGAGGATGTCGAAGGCGGTGGCGCGGCGCAGGCCGAGCAGGTCCTGGAAGGTGGTCGCCGAGGCGGGTTCGGCGACGCCGCGGCCTATCCCGACGTACAGCAGCAGGTCGATGTCGAGGGCGTCGAGGCCCGAGGCGTCCAGGGCCCTGCGCCCGGCGTCCGTGGCCAGCTCGCTCGCGCTCTCGCCCGCGGCCCGGTGGTAGCGCACCGTGGTGCCGCTGGAGGCGAAGCACGCCCGGACCAGCTCCTCGACCGTCGCGAGCTCCGCCGCGGTCAGATGGGCGGAATTGGCCTCCCTCACTTTCTTCAGCACGTGGTCGTTGGTGACCCGGCGGCTCGGAAAGCTGTGCTCGATCGCCAGGAATTTCATACCGTTCCCCCCTCAGTCCCGGTGCGCACGAAGAAACCGGTCGACAGCATTTCCCGGACGCTCTTTCCGAACGCCTCGGAGACCTGCTCGAGGTCGCCGTCGGAATGGGCGGCGCTCAGCATCATCGTGTGGAGTTCCGGCAGATGGACGCCGTAGCGGCGCATGTGGTAGGCGAAGGCCAGGGTGGCCGTGACGTCCAGGCCCGCCAGCCGGTCCCGCACCAGGCGGGGCGTCGCGTGGTCGAACGCGACCGAGAAGACGGAGTTGCGGCCCTTGACCCTGCAGGGCACGCCGCAGTCGCCGGCCTGCGCGGTGAGGTCCGCGACCAGCCAGGCGGTCCGGTCGCTCAGCCGGCTGTAGATCTGCGGGCGGTCGCGGAGCTCGAGCAGCGTGGCCGCGCCCGCGGCGGCGGTGATGGAGTTGCCGCTCATGGTGCCGCCGGCGAACGCCCGGCTGTCCACGTCGCGGAAGGGGTCCCCGCTGGTCCGGGCGGTGTCGATGACCTCCGCGCGGCCCACGACGGCCCCGGCCGGCAGCCCACCACCGATGATCTTGCCGAGGCAGGTGAGGTCCGGGGCCGTCCCGGCGAGGTGCTGGACCCCGCCGTAGTGCACCCGGAACCCGGTCACCACCTCGTCGTAGACGACCAGGACGCCGGCCTCGGCGCACACCGCGGCCAGCCGCCGCAGGAACACCGGGTCGAAGTCGCCCAGCGCGGACGGCATCGGTTCGAGGACGACGCAGGCCAGCTCGTCCGCGTGCGCGGCGATCCGCCGCAGCGATTCCTCCTCGCCGTACTGCAGGACGAGGGTCTCCGCCACCACCGCGTCCTGCATGCCCGCCGAGTTCCCCACGGGTTCGGGGGCGCGGGGGTCGCCGCGGTAGCGGAACCACGAGCTGACCAGGCCCTGGTCGGAGAAGCCGTGGTAGTGCCCCTCGAACTTCGCGACCCGCTGTCGGCCGGTGCGGGCGCGGGCGATCCGCAGCGCGATCTGCACCGCCTCGGTTCCCGAGTTGCTCAGGACGACCTTGTGGTCCTGGCCGAACGCGGCGGCGATCAGCGCGGCCAGCCGCACCTCGTCCGGGTTGCCGACGGCGTTGACGGCGCCGCGGGCGGCCGCCTCCTGGATCGCCGCCACCACGGCCGGGTGGGCGTACCCCAGGATGTGCGGCCCGTACCCGCCGGACAGGTCGACGTACTCGTTGCCGTCCAGGTCGCGCAGGCGTGAGCCCCGGGCCTGCGCGACCGCCAGCGGGAAGGCGCTGGGCAGCACGAACCGGTCGAAGTGCGTGGGGGCGACCAGGTGCCGCGCGGCCTCCTCGCGCAGCGCCTGCGTCCGCGGGGCGCGCTCGCCGATCTCGCGCTGGAAGGTGTCGCGCAGTCCCTCGTTGAGGTAGGGGGCGAACCGGTCGGTGAAGCGGCGGGTGGTCGCCCACAGGTCGATGTCCGGGTCGACCTCGGAGATGAAGCCCTCGCCGGTGAGCAGCGAGAGCGCGAGGACGGAGAACGTCGTCGTGATCCGGGTGCCATGACGGCCGAGCAGCCGGATCGCGTCGTCGAGGAAGGCCAGCGTGGACCAGTGGGAGGCCTGTTCCTCGAAGTGGCGGCGCAGGATGGCGCCGAGCTCCTCCTCGTAGGCCGCGTGACCGAGCGTTTCGGGGCGCACCGCGAAGGCGCGGGTGAAGCGGCGTCCGGCCAGCGCCCACTCCTTGCGGATGCAGGCGTAGTAGAACGAGGCCAGGTTCCACTTGTCGTCCTCGGAGAGGTGCCCGACCAGGCCGAAGTCGAGGAGGGTGATCCGGCCGTCCGGGGTGAAGACGATGTTGCCCGGGTGCGGGTCCACGTGGAACCGGCCGTGGAAGTAGACCATGCAGTAGAAGGCGTCCTGGAGCCTGGCGGCCAGTTCGCGGCGGCTGACCGGGACGGCGCCGGCGTCGTGGCCGGGGATCCCGTCGACGTACTCCATCACCAGGACGTCCGGACCGCACAGCGCCTCGTGCACCTGGGGCACCCGGACGAAGGGGTGGTTGCGGAAGTTCTCGGCGACCTCGCGCTGCCGGGCCGCTTCGGCCTCCATGTCGCACTGCCCGGTCAGCAGCGGGCGCAGCTCGCGGAAGTGCCCCGGCAGGTCGTATCCGCGCAACCGGGGCAGCAGGTGGGCGACGGCGAGCAGGCGGCCGATCACCGCCGCGCCGGCCTCCAGTCTGCCGCGGACCCCGGCCTTCACGACCTTCACCGCCAGCGGGCGCCCGCCGGCGACGGCGCGGTGCACCTGCGCCACCGAGCCGGCGGCCACCGGGCGCCGGTCGAAGGCCTCGAACACCTCCTCGGGCGGGCGGCCCAGGCCGCGCCGCAGCACCTTCTCCAGCGCCGCCTCGCGCATCGGGGGCAGCTGGTCGAAGAACGTCCGGAACTCGTCGGTCACCTGACGGGGAAGCAGCCCCGACTGGGTGCCGAGCACCTGGCCGGCCTTGATGTAGAGGGGGCCCATGCGGAGCAGGTAGGCGCGCAGCAGCCGGGAGGCCCGCGCCCGGTCGCGCCGGCCGAGGCAGAGGCCGGCCGCCAGCACCGCCGTCCACCAGGCCACGCGGCAGCTTTCCAGGACAGCCTGTACGGCGGCCTTCACCACGCCTCCTCTTCCGGCCGCCCGGCCTGCGCCTCGTACGCCGCGCGGAGACGGCGCAGCCCTTCCTCCATGCCGACGCGCGGGATGTAGCCGAGGTCCCGCTTGGCGGCGGTGATGTCGAACCAGTGGGCCGTGGTGAGCTGGTTCACCAGGAACCGGGTCAGCGGCGGCTCGCCGGTGCCCAGGGCCCGTCCGCCGGACTCCAGCCCGGCGGCGAGGACGCGGCAGGCCCAGGCGGGCAGCTCCCGGGTGACCGGGCCGGCGCCGGCCGCGCCCAGCAGCAGGTCGATGGTCTCGCCGACCGGGCGGGGGTCGTCCTGGGTGATGAAGTACGCCCGCCCGGCCGCAGGAGCGCCCGGCTTCAGTCTGTCCAGCGCGAGCACATGGGCCTCGGCGGCGTTGTCGATGTAGACCGTGTCGATCTTCTTGGTGGCCTTGCCTATCCGGCGCAGCCTGCCGCGCCGTGCCTGCTCGGCCAGCCGGGGGAGGAAGTGCGGATCGCCGGGACCCCAGATGATGTGGGGCCGCAGGGCCACCGTCGCGAGGTCCGCGGAGTCGGCGCGCAGGACCAGCTGTTCGGCGAGGGCCTTGCTGCGCGGGTACGGCGCGAGGAAGCGGGTCGCGTACGGCAGTGACTCGTCCGCGCCCTCCAGGTCCGCGCGATCGTGGACCACGGCCGGGCTGGACGAGAGGACCAGGGCCCCCACGCCCTTGGCGCGGCAGGCCGTCACCACGTTGGCGGTGCCCGTCAGGTTGACGGCGACGTAGTCCCGGGCGGGACCCCACACCCCGGCCTTCGCGGCGCAGTGGATCACCGCGTCCCGGCCGTCCACGGCCTTGGCGACGGCGTCCGCGTCGCGCAGGTCCCCGAGGTGCTCCTCCACGCCGAGCCGGGCGAGCGCGCGCCGCGGGGAGCGCCCGAAGGAGCGCACGGTGTCGCCGCGCGCGACGAGTTGCGCGCACACGGCCCCGCCGAGGAAGCCGCCGCCTCCGGTGACCAGGACCTTCATCGCGCGCTCCCGCCGTGCCGGAGGAACCGCCCGGTGGTCCGGGCGCTTCCGTAGCCGTCGGCGAACCGGCCGTGCCGGCAGACCACTTCGCCCGCGACGCAGACGGCGGGGACGGCGGCGTCATTGCGGTTGACCATCCGGGACAGGCCTCCGTAGGCATCCGTAGGGGCTTCGTGGTACGCGTCCACCGTGTCGTCCAGTCCCGCGGGGTCGACCACGACGAGGTCCGCCCGGTCGCCTTCGCGCAGGGTGCCCGCCGCCAGGCCGAACCAGGAGGCGAGTTCACCGGTCAGGCGGTGCACGGCGCGTTCCGGCCGCAGGAACGGGCGGCCGGCGCGTTCGGCGTCCCGGACCCGTTTCAGCAGCCGGAGCGGGGCGTTGTAGAAGGCCATGTTCCGCAGGTGCGCGCCGGAGTCCGCGAAGCCGAACTGCACGAAGGGGTCGGCGGCCAGCCGGTCGAGCACCGCGGGCCGGTGGTTGGCGATCGTGGTCCGCCAGCGCAGCCGGGTGCCGTGCTCGGCGACGAGGTCGAGGAAGGTGTCCACGGGGTGGTCGCCGCGGTCGTCCGCGATCCGCCCGAAGCTGCGGCCCGTCAGTCCCGGTTCCGGGCAGGCCACGATCTCGGCGTCGTACAGGTCCCGGTGCCAGGCGCGCGGCGGCAGCCGGCGCCGGTACTCGCGGCGGAACCGCTGCCGGAAGCCGCCGTCCAGCAGCAGCCTGCGGCGCTCGGCCTCGGTCCGCAGGTGCAGTGCGGCGGCGGTGGCGCCGAACTCCTCGAACACCACCAGGTCGATCCCGTCGGAGTAGAGCTCGAACGGCACCGGCAGGTGCTGCCAGCGCAGGTCCGCGCCGAGCGCACGGCCCGCCAGCGCGGCGGTCCGCGTCAGCACGCCGGCCAGCCCGGGAGCGGCCTTCGGGTCGATCGCGGTCAGCAGCGTGGTCTTGAGCGGGGCCCGGGCGGGGGCCGAACTGGCGGCGAGGAACAGCAGCGTGTTCAGCGGCATGGCCGGGTTCGGCGCGCTCTGCAGGATGCCGCCGGTGCGGCGCAGCGTCCGGTGCAGGCGGCGGTACTCGTGCCAGCCGGCGTAGGTGGAGGGCAGCCGGGCCGACCGGTGGCGGTCGCCCGCGAGCCGGGAGAACGGGCTGGTCATGGTGGACAGTCCGACCAGTCCCGCCGTGCGTGCCGCGGCGAGGAGCTCCTCCATGCGCCGCAGTTCCCGCTCGGTGGGGCGCGTGCGGGGGTCGACGGCCCGGGCCAGGCCCATGACGTGGGCGCGCAGGTCCGAGTGGCCGAGGAAGGCCGCGACGTTGGGGCCGAGCGGCCGCTTCTCCAGCGCGGCGACGTACTCCTCGGCCGTGCTCCAGGTCTTGTGCGCGGTGAGCGCGTCGAGGATGCACCGGCGCGGCACGGCTTCGACCCGGGCGAACAGGTCCGCGCAGTCCAGCGGTGTGGCGTGGACGGTCGACAGGGAGCAGTTCCCCATGACGACGGTGGTGACGCCGTGCCGTACGGACTCGCGCAGCCCGGGGTCGAGCAGCACCTCGGCGTCATAGTGGGTGTGGATGTCGAGGAAGCCGGGGAGGACCCAGCACCCGGTGGCGTCGAGCACCTGCCGGCAGCCTTCGACGGGCAGCGGGCGGGCCGAGACGGCCGCCACCTCGCCGTCGCGGATTCCCAGGTCCCGTACGGCGGACGCCGCTCCCGTGCCGTCGAACCAGCGTCCGTTCCTCACGACGACGTCGAATGATGTGGGCATGCCTCTCCGGGGGGTTACGTTTCCGGCCGCAAAGGGTGCGGCCCGCGGCGGATGCCACGGACCGCTGACGCGTGTGACTCCCGCTACTACTCGAAGTCGACGTCCGAGATGTCCAGCGAGCTGCTCGAGGAGCTGCTGCTGCAGCCTTCGTCCATACCAATGGCCTCGAGGCTGGAAACCCGCTCTTCGACGACGGTGATCTCGATTTCGGACATCTTGCTCTCCCCTCGTTAATCCGCACTGGGGCGGACTGTCGTTCACGACCCTACGAGGGCGCGCATATTTTTCACGCCACGGAATTCCGTAGTTAAGACACCGCGAAACCGGGGCGGCCGGGAAGAGTCAGGTGGATTCGTGAATTCCAGATGGTGTTTCCGTGCCCGCCGGGGGACGGGCCGGGCGGCGCCGGCTCCGCCACAGGAGCAGCGCGGCCACGGCGACCGCCACGCCGGCCGCCACCCGGGTGGCACCGTCGAAGCCCAGGGACTGCATGCTCCACCCGGCGCCCAGCGGAGCCACGGTGAGCCCGCCCGTGTAGGCGAGCGTGTAGAGGGCGTACACGGATCCGTACGCCGGGGGCTGCCGCGCCTCGGCGATCTCCGACATGACGGTGACGGTCGGGGTGAGGACCAGCGACGCGCCGATCGTCACCACGGCCAGCCCGGCGGCGATCGGCACCACGCCGTGCAGCCCGCCGAGCGCGAGCATCGCCACGGCGGCCAGCAGGCAGCCCGTCGCCGCGACCGGCCCCGGCGCCACCCGGCGCAGGGCGGCCCCGGCGAGCGGGGGCGCCACGGCGGCGGCGACGCCCGCCACGCCGAAGACCACGCCGACCGCCCCGGGACCTGCATTCTCCGTAGTGAACAGGTGCAGCGGCAGGACGGGCTCCAGGAAGGCGATCAGCGCGGCGCCCGTCGCGGTGAGCACCACGACCTGGACCAGGCCGTGCCGGCCGCGGATCTCCGCGAGCCTGCCGCGCCGCTCGCGGACGGTGTCCGGCGGCACCAGGAACCAGCGGGCGACGCCGTCGGCCAGCGCGATCGCGGCGGCGAGCAGGAAGGGCGCGCGGGGGTCCAGCCAGTCGGCCAGCAGGCCGCCCAGGGGCGGTCCGACGAGCGTGCCGACCGCGAACGACGACAGGGCGACGCCCATCGCCTTCCCCCGCTCCTGCGGGGAGTGCGTGGCCGCCACGAGCGCCAGGCCCGCCGTCCAGACCACGCCCGCGGCCGCGCCCTGCAGCGCCCTGGCCACGATGAGCAGCGCGGGGTCGCGGACGAACGCGAACAGCACGGTGGCCGCGACCAGGCCGGCCACCCCGGCCAGCAGCGGCCTGCGGTTGCCCTGGCGGTCCACCCATAACCCGGCGGCGGGCGTGGCGGCCACCAGCGCACCGGCGTAGACGGCGAACATCAGCCCGACGCCGAGCGGGCGGGTGCCGTGTTCGGAGGCGAGTTTCGGGAGCACGGGCACCGCCATGCCGTACACCAGGGCGTCGGTGGCCAGCCCCAGGGAGGCGACGGTCAGCGCCGCGGTACTGCGGGCCGGCTGCCCGGTGCCGCGGACCGGCTCCTTGCGATTGAACTCCATAGTGAATCTGACTACCATAGTGAATGTGACCAAGCAACAGCCACCCCGGCCGACCCGGCTCATGGGGGACCGCATCAGGGCAGCACGGGAGACGCGGAACCTGTCGACGCAGACGGCGTCCGCCCAGGCGGAGATCTCCTCCGGCTATCTGTTCAAGCTGGAGAACGGCTACGTCGGCACGCCGTCGCCGCGCGTGCTGCACCGTTTGTCGCAGGTGCTCGGCCTGGACTACTGGGAGCTCATGGGCCTCGCCGGATACGTGGTGCCCGCGAGCGGCGACGACAGCGCCCCCGCGCCCACCGCACCCCCCTCCCCCGAAGCCGCCCCGGCCCCGCTCGACCGCATCGCCGACGCCCTGGAGGACGTGCGGGACGAGCTGAGGATGATCAGAAAAGCCCTCGCGGAGCGGCAGGCCGCGAGCCCCGGGGAAACGCTCTGAGGGTGCGGGTTCCCACGGATTTCCCCAGTGCGGATTAACGGAATCCCGGACACCAAGGGAAAAAATCCGGCATCGATCGCACAAAACCTTGACAGCTGCCACACATCGTGTGTTTACATCGATGTCCGATCGAGTCTGGCCAATGCTCAAGTCCCCAACTTTCCGCATCGGACGGGACTATGACGATTGATGTGTCTCATTCACGCCTTGCGACTCTGGACCAGCAGGACTGTACCGTCGTCCTCTTAGGCTGGTGGGAAGCCGCGGCACGATTACCTCCGACCACCATCCAGCATGAGAACGTCGAAATTCACCCCTGCTCGGATTCCGACCTGCTGGCCCCGACCATTCATTCGGTGCAGGCCGATTGGATGCTCGTGGGGGAGAAAATCGACGACAGTGAGATTCACCGCGCGTTCGGTCGTGCGAAGGCCGTCCGCGAGGACCTGAACCTGGCGATCCTGGGCCCGCGCCGTGACTGGCGGCGGTGCGAGCGCTGGCTGCGCCGCGGCTGCCGGGTCTATCTGGAGGACACCGTCGGGCTCGACCGGATGGCCGAGGCGATCCGGTCGGCCCGGGACCTCGGGATCAACGTCACCGACCGCAGCATCTTCCAGGTCCTGCAGGAACGATCCGCTGGACCGACGCCGCACCTGACCCAGCGCGAACACGAGGTGCTCGACCTGCTCCGGCGCGGTCTGCGCAACCAGGACATCGCCCACGCCCTGCACGTCACCGAGAACACCGTCGAGTACCACGTGCGCCACCTGCTCGCGAAGTTCGGGGCCCGCAGCCGCCTGGAGGCCGTCGAGCGGGCCTCCGCCCTCGGGCTCGCCTGACCGGCCGCGGCGGCCGGGCCGTGATCCGTCACCGCCCGGCTGCCGGCACCATCCTGAGCTCCAGCGACGCGACCGGGCGCAGGAAGGCCGCGGCCGCGGCCCGCACGTCCTCGGCCGTCACGGCGGCGATGCCCGCGGGATAGGCGGCGAAGTCGGCGGGGCCGAGCCCGGCGGCCGCGTAGCCCGCGATCCGTTCGGCCCGGCCGCGCTCGGCCTGCCCGGCCCTGTGCCACTGGACGACCAGCCGTTCCTTCGCCGACCGCAGCAGGTCCGGGGCGACGACGTCACAGCCCAGCCCGTCCAAGGTCTCCGCCACGCATCCGGCCACCTCGTCCAGCGCCTCGGGGCGGCAGGCGGCGAAGCACATCCCGTAACCGCCCTCGGCGAGTTCCCGGCTGAAGGCCGCCAGCGAATAGGTCAGCCCCCTCTCCCGCCGCAGCCGCCGGTCGAGCAGTCCCTCCCTGCCGCCGAGCAGCGCCCAGGCGACGTGCAGCGGGAACTTCTCCGCCGAGCCGAGCGGCACGCCCGGCGTACCGAGGAGACAACAGGCGCCGTCCCCCGCGATGCCGGCCGACCTGCGCTCGCCGCGGGGGAACCGGGCGGTGGCGGCGGACGCGCCGTCCCCGGCGGGTGCCGCCGGGCGCTCCGCGAGCAGTTCGTCGGCCGCCGCGCGAAGCTCCCGGTCACCGGCTGCCTGCACGGCGCGGACGCGTTCCCCGTGGACGATCCCGTAGCGGTGACGGCTGCCGAACAGTACGCGCCGCACGTCGTCGGAGCCGCGCTCACGCGGCGAGGACAGCCGGGTCAGGCACTCGGCGCGCAGCCGGTCCACGACTCCGGGCTCCGGCGCCGGGTGCGCCTGCCGGAACCACTCCGGAAGCGCGCGGAGCGCGGCACGGTCGGCGCCCACGACTTCGGCGGTGACCCCGGCCAGGTCGGCGCTCACCACCGGCTCCACCCGGCAGTCCACGCCGTCCGCACGCGCGGCGGCGGCCACGGCCCGGGCCCATCCCGCCGCCGCCAGGGGCGCGACGAGCACGGCCGGCCGCGAGACCCCGGCGAGCGGCACCGCGACGGTCGCCGCGGCGACCGGGCTCCGTGCGGTGGCGGGGAAGGCGAGCAGGACGCCCGGCGTCACCTGACCGGTCACGCCGCACGCTCCGCACCGAACCACCGCCGCCACTCCGCCAGCAGGTCGCCCACCGCCCCGGCCGGGCACGCCGCCAGCTCGTCCGTGCCGACGGCGGTCCGCGGGTCGGCGGCCCGGGTCGCGAGTGTCTCGACGTCGTCTTCCGTGCGCAGGCGCGGAATGAGCACCTCCGTCCGCAGCCACGCCGCTCCGTCCAGCCGGGCGATGCGCGCGTGGGCGGCGTTCAGCGCGGCCCGCACCGCGTCGCCCGCCGCCGCGGGACCGGACGCTCTGACCATGGCCCAGGTGCACAGCCGGTCCCGCAGCGGCAGGGTGTGCAGGACGAGCCCGGTCGCCGCCTTGACCGCGTCGCAGGCGAGGACGGCAGCCGCGGAGTCGCCTCCCGGCCGGGCGAAGGCGATCCCGGACGCCGACCCGCGCGTCACGGCGACCGCGCCCGCGGCGGGACGCTCGGCGAGGCGCGAGGCCCGTTCCCGCCCGGCATAGGCCGCCCCCGACACCTGACCCTGCGTCACGGCCGGATCCGCCGGGGACGGGTGGCCGTGCCCCCAGGCCGACGCCGTCGCCGCGATCGGCGGCAGCAGCTCGTCCAACCCGTCCGCCACGACCACGAGGGTCGCCCCGGCGGGGCGGTACCACCTGTGGTGGAAGTGACGCACCCGCTGCGGCGTGAGGGCGTCGACCACCCGCGGGTCGCCCAGCACCGGGTGGGCGCAGCGGGTGCCCGGCCACAGCGCGCCCATCAGCGACTCCTGCAGCCGCCGGGCGGGGTCGGCCGAGCGCTGGGCGCGTTCCTCCCGGATGGCGGTCAGCTCCGCGGCGAGGTCCTCGCGCGGTACGTCCAGGTCGCCGAGGACCGGGCCGAGGGCGGCGACCGCGGGGACGGCGTCCGCCCGGCGCACCACCGCGCTGTAGACGGTGGCCTCCTTGCCGGTGCGGGCCGTCACCAGCGCGCCGTCGCCGACCCGGCCGCCGCCCATGGCGCACCGGACGACCATGTGTTCGAGCACGTGCGCCAGGCCCTCCTCGTCGGGTTCTTCGTCGGCGCTGCCCACCCCCACCCGCAGCAGGACGGCGGCGAGCGGTGTGCCGGTGCGGCGGACGGCGACCAGCCGGATGCCGTTGGGCAGCACGCGGGTGTGCGTCGGTTCCACCGGTCACTCCGCGGACTGCAGGGTCACCAGGGTCTGGGCCAGGAAGCGGTCCTGCTCGTCCACCGCGATGACGACCCAGTCGCCGCAGGCGAGCAGCGGGTTGTCGTCGAGCGGGACGTCGTAGTGCGCTTCCGGCCGGTCCGGCGTGCACGACAGTTCCTCGCGGACGATCCGGCCGATGCCCTGCCAGGCGAGGACGACCGGGGTGGGCTCGGTGAGACCGGTCAGCCCGACGGAGAAGCGGAGCGTCCGGCGTCCGGCGTCGTCCACGGTCTCCTCCAGGTCGGCCCGGCCGAGGCCGAGCGGGGAGACGTAGCGCTGCGTGAACGGGTAGGGGACGGTGCGGCCGGCCCGGTCGAAGACGACGGCGTGCACCGCCAGCAGCCGGTTCTCGGCGTCGTACACCGAGGCGTGGCAGTAGTCGCGGTCGAATCCCGCGAAGAGGATGAGCATGTCCGTGGTGACCTCGGGCTCGTCCGGAGTCACCGCGTGGAAGCGCTCGCGGGTCTCGTCGCGGTCGACGAAGAAGAACTTGTGGGTGAGCATGGCCGGTTCGCCGAGGTTGTCGACCCTGCTGGAGAACCGGAGCCTGATGCCGTCTCCGACCGGCTCGGCGGAGAAGGAGCAGTGCACCGGCGACCGCTCCGGGGGCAGGCAGCGGCTCACGATGTGCCGCCGGTAGGCCTCGGGGATCAGGGAGGTGTCCGCGAAGTCCTCCTTGCGGACCATCGACAACGAGGGGAACGCGACGAAGGACGCTGCCATGGGATCTTCCTAAGGGAGCGGGTGGGGGTAGGGGTTGTCCGGTGCGGAGTCGGCGCCCAGCGTCCGCACGACGTCGTGCAGGCGGGGGTTGCCCAGCATCCGGAAGCGGTGCGCGCCCGACAGGTGTTGCATGCCCGGCACCAGGACGCGGACGACGCGGACCCCCGCCCGCCGGGTGTCGGGGGTTGTCAGGTCGACGACGTAGGTCCGGAGCCCGGCGGCGGCGAGCTCCGCGACGACGGCGTCCGCGGACGCGGCACCGGTTCCGGCCTGCAGCCGGGCGGGCCGGTCGCAGGCCGGCGGGGTGTCGGGGTGGACCAGGTATCCGGCCCGGCGGCGCAGTGCGGGATGGCGGGTGTAGAGGATCGCGTGCTTGTTGAACTCGTCGACGTTGCCGAAGTCGGGCGCGGCCTCGAAGCCCTCGTACTCCTTGACGAGCCGCCGCACGTAGGTGAGGCCCTGCGCGGCCTCCAGGAAGGCCTTCTCGACGGCGGGCACCAGGGAGGTCCGGCACGCGGCGCCGAACGACAGGACGGGCTCGGCACCGCCCCGGCCGTCCATCACCGCGACGACGACGGGCGGAGCGAGGTCCAGGGACAGGTCGTAGAAGCGGACACGCCAGGACTCGGCCTTGGTCAGGTGGTAGCTCACCCGCGGGGACGCCGCGATCACGTCCTCGGGGACCGGCCGGGGCGGGAGGCGGTGCAGCCAGGACACCGCCAGCGCGTCCCGCTCGATGATCTCGCAGAGCCCGCCGAGCACCGCGTCGGCGACGGTCGGCCCGGCCGCCAGGCCGGTCGAGATCGACGGTGCGATCGGCGTCTCCTCCTTCGACCGGCGGTAGTAGAGGAACACCTGGGAGGCGGGCACCCAGCAGGGCTCGCCGTCCGGCCGGCGCGTCGCGCGGACCCAGCGGACGGTCGTGTCCTCGGTGAAGGGAGCGAACGGGAAGCCGGGCGAGGCGTACTGCTCGGCGGAGAACAGCCCGAAGGCCTGTGGCGCGACGGCGGTCTCGCCGGACCGGGTGAGCTCGGCCCACGACGCCGTCCGGAGCTCGGCGGACCGGAACAGGCCGGCGGCGTAGCGTTCGAGGGACTCGCCGATCGCGGCGTGGAGCGCCTCCTTCTTGGTGAAGCCGGCGCCGCCGTTGCGGACCACCCCGAGGTTCGGCCGGATCAGCGAGTGGTCCGGCGAGGTGCTCCCGGCGAGGTAGATCTGGGGGCCGCTCTCGGCCCGCCGCAGGTTCACCGCGTGGACGACGCCCACCCGGTCGTCGACGGCCGCGGTCAGCTCCGCCGGTGGAGCCGCCTCCTCGGGTCCGGGGGCGGCCGAGCGCTGCCGGTCGCCGCACACCCGGCAGGTGGGAACCGGGAGCAGGACACGGCGGGTCTCGCCGCCGTCCTCGTCCAGCCAGAACAGGTCTCCGCCCGGGTCGCCGCCGGGGCGGCCCGGCCGGTCCGCCGCGCGCCGGCCCACCGCCGCGGCCAGCCGGGCGGCCCTCCACGGCGGCACCTGCTGCTGGACCGCGGGCGCCCCGGACTCGGCGAGGGAGGCGGTGTAGGAGCGCCAGACCGGCCCGTGGACGGAGTTGGCGAAGATGCGGGTGCGCAGGCACTCGTAGCAGGCGACCGTCCGGTCCGGGGTCCACAGCGGGCCGGCGAAGGCGGTTCCGCCGTGCATGAGGCCGTAGAACAGGCAGTCCAGGCCCTGCTGGACGCAGAGTTCGTTGACCGTGCCGGCCCGCGCGTCGAAGAGCGAGGCGGTCGCCGCGACCACCAGGGAGGCGGCCGTGCCGAGGAGGAGGCCGGCCGTCGGCTCCGCGGGCTCGCCGAGGTCGTGCACCTCGGTCCGCGGTGTCCGGCGCAGCACCGCCACGAGGTCGTGCGTGAGGGCGGCGGGCCCCAGCACTGCGATGTGCTGCCGGGCGGTGCGCTGCGGCTCCTGTGCCCCGTGCGGCTCCTGCGGGGCGCACTCGATGATCCCCTGGCTGCGGAGGCTTTCGAGCAGTTCCAGTGCGCGGGGGCGCGGCAGCGTGGCTTCGAGGGCCACGACGATGTCGTCGGCGCGGGCCGGGCTGCCGAGCCGGGGCAGGACCTGCTCGGCGAGCAGGCGCAGTCCGGTCCCCTGCAGCCTGTGGACTCCGCGGGGCGACTCCACGAAGCCGTTGCGGTCGTCCAGGACGTGCAGGCGCATGCCGGGGGCGGCCCGGAGGACGCTGTCCTGATCTATCACGAGGCGGCCTCTCCCAGGAGGGTCAGGTAGACGACGGCGTCGTCGGTGCCGTTCACGCCCGCCAACCGGTTGAAGTGGTCGTCGACGAAGCCGATGAGCGGGTGGGCCACGAGGCCGAGCGCCGCGGCCGCGGTCACCACGCTCTGGGCGAGGTGGCCGCATTCGAGCAGCGCCATGCGGTAGCCGCGCTCCCAGTACTTCCACTGGTTGCGCCGGAAGGCCGCGACGTGCAGGACGATCGCCGCCGCCCCGGCCACCCGGCCGGGGTAGCCGGTGTGCGCGGCGACCTCGTCGAAGTCGTAGTCGGCGTTGACCAGTTGGAGAACGCGCCGGCCGGGGTGGAAGTAGTGGACGCCCGGGGTCACGGCCTCGACGCGGTGGGCCAGGACGAACAGGTCGCCCGAGCACAGGCCGCCCGCGGTCGGGGTGGCGCGCAGCGGCAGGCGGACACCGTCGGGCGTGTGCGCGGTCCCGGTGATCCCCGCGGAGAGGTCCAGGATCCGTGCGAGGTCCGCCGACGGGAGCGGGCCCCGGCCCATGGGCGCCGCCGAGCGGCGGCGGCGGACCGCCGCGTCGAGGGGCAGCAGGTCGCGGCCCGCGGCCGTGGGCAGGGGATGCTCGGTCCTGGTCCGGCCGTAGTCCCGGTAGGGCCGTGCCAGGGCGCGCCTGGTGCCGGGGTGCAGTCGGTCGACGTCCACCGGCGGGAGCGTGCGGAAGGCGGAGCGGATCTTCGAGTTCTCGTGGAAGGTGCGGGAGATCCTGACCCGTTCGCGGTCGCAGGCGAGGGACAGGTCGGCGGGTGCCGCGCGGCCGGTGAAGCAGGGCTCGGCCCACGACCCCGCCGAACCTGCCGAACCCGCCGGCTCCGTCGGTTCCTCAGCGTCTACGGCTTTCCCCATCCCTTCGCTCTTCCCGGCGTCTCCGGCGATGCGGCACTGGACGACGGCTCCGCCGTCTCCGTCGAGCACCGTCCGTACGACGGCGCCGGCCCGGCGCCCGAACTCCGCCTCCGGGACCTCCCCGACCTGGTCGAGGCCGATGTCCCCGCCGACGGCCGGGGCCGGGGCCGGTTCGGACCACGCGTCGGCGGCGGCCCGGGTGAGGATGCCGTCCAGGGCCCGGGCCAGCGCACCGCGGGCCGTCGGACCGCAACCGAGGGCGCGGATCTCCCGGGGCGGCCCGTCCTGCCGGAGCACCGCACCAACCAGCGGCACCCCGCCCGCGGCGTCGAAGGCGTAGCAGGTGAGTTCGGCGTCCAGCGCGCGGTGCAGCGGCGACGGCACCGCACCGGCCCAGCCCGTCAGCCGCCGCGCCGTGTCAGGGGGGTCGCGCCGTTCCACCGCGTCGCAGACCGCGGCGCGCACGGCGTCCGCGTGCCCCGGTGCGGCACCCACGCCGTACCCGTCCCGGCCGAGCCGCAGCTCCGCGGCGCGGGCCGCGAGCCGCCAGCGCACCGTATCGAGGTCCCGGCCCGCCGTCAGGGCGAGCATCGGGACCGGGGCGCCCGGCTGTTCCAGCCGCTCCGCGCGGTGTCCGGCACCGACGAGCGCGAATGCCGTCCCCACGAGACGGGCGGGCAGCGGGAGTTCCCGCACCGCGAAGCCCATGGCTTCGATCAGGCCCACCGCCCCGGGCGTCACAGCGCCACCCACTCGCGCGATGCGCTCGCGTGCCCGGCGCAGTCGGGGCAGAACGGGTCGCGCCAGGCGGTCAGCGAGGTCTGTTCCCCGGTGGCGGCGTCCATGGTGGTGACCCGGCCCCAGGGGTGCTCCGCGGCCATCGGCAGCAGGGCGCGCAGGGCGAGGTGGGCGACGAGCCCGCCGGTCCAGTACAGGCATCCGGGTTGCAGGGTGGCCCACCCGGCGGCCGGTCCGGGCTCGCGGGTGCGTTCCTCCTCCGGTCGTGCGGGAAGGTGACAGCGCAGGCACCCCGACTCGCCGGCCCGCACCCAGGGGCCGATCCGGACGCGCTGCGCGCCGAACCGCACCGGCAGCCATGACCTGCGGTCGGCGCACAGGGTCCGGTTCGCCGCCGCGAGTCGCGCCTCGTCGGAGTCGGCGACGATACGGAGCGCGGCGTCCGCCTCCGGCTCCGGCCCGGCGGGGTTCAGGCCCTGTTCCCGGAGCAGCCGGTTCCATACGGAGACGACGAGTTCCGGGCCGGCCATGTGAATGCGTTTCGCCCGGATTCCGGAGAATACCCGGTCCGGTTCGGCGGCGCGGCGGCAGATATACGAATAGAGCCGCCGGCCGGGCTCGTCGTCGATGACCGCGTTTTCCCCGGGAAAGAGCAGGACGCCCATGTCCCGTAATCGCGGCACGAACGGCGACAGCCTTCGGGCCTCCGCCTCGGAGAGCTGCCGGCGGATCGGAGCGCTGCGGCGCATCCTGGGCACCACCTGCGTGATCACATGCGCCAGCGGCTGCAGGGCGGCCGGATCCGCGGTCAGCGCGTAGGTCCGCGGACCGACGGCGATCTCGCATTTCTCCGGCCCGTGCATCCGGAAATCGACGTCGGCGGCCGCGACCGCCACCTTCTCCATCATCGCGGAAAGCTCAGAAAGCTCAGAAGGTTCGGAGGGCTCGGAGAGCTCGGAAAGTCCGGGAAGCTCGGAATCAGGCACGGGCCCATCCTAGGCCCGGAACAATAACCACCCAATACGGATTTCCCCGGTACTGTACTACGGAATTCCGTAGTAGGGGAATGCATTGTTCGCATGTCCAATGGCTGCCTCGTTCCCGGGATGAGGACGGAGCACCAACATGGACACGTTCAGCCGCAGGGGATTTCTCGGCACCGGTACCGCGGCGCTGTCGCTGCTGGCCCCGGGCATGTCGTCGGCGCACGCCGGCAAGGTGCCCTGGGCGCGGCTGGACCGGCGCCTGCGCGGCCGCCTCGTCCGGCCCTCCGATCCGGTCTACCGGACGGCCAGGCAACTCGACCTCGCCCAGTTCGACGCGGTCGCCCCGAGGGCCGTCGCCTTTTGCGAGAGCCCGCACGACGTGGCGCTGTGCCTGGCGTTCGTCCAGGACCACGACGTGCCGTTCGCGGCGCGCGGCGGCGGCCACAGCTACGGCGGGTACTCCACCAGTCCGGGCCTGGTCATCGACGTGTCGCGGCTCAACGCGGTGACGGCGGGCCCCCGGAGCGTGCGGGTCGGCGCGGGTGCGCAGGCGGTCGACGTCGTCGACGCGCTCGCCCCGTACGGGCTGGCCCTGCCCGGCGGCACGTGGGCGACGATCGCCGCGGCCGGGTTCGTCCAGGGCGGCGGCATCGGCTATCTCACGCGCTCCCTCGGCCTGGCCTGCGACCGGGTCACCGCGGCGCAGGTGGTCCTCGCGGACGGCCGGGTCGTCACCGCCTCCCCGGAGGAACACCCCGGTCTGCACTGGGCGTTGCGGGGTGGTGGCGGCGGCAATTTCGGCGTCGTCACCTCGTACTCCATGACCCCCGCGGCCGTCGGCCCGGTACGGACGGTGCGGCTGTCCTGGGCCTGGGACCATGCCGTCGGCATGATGGACGGCTTCGCCCACTGGCTGGTCGACGCCCCGCGGACCATCGGCGGCGCCGCCGTGGCCGTCCTCGTCGACGCGGCCCCGGGCGGGACGCCCCTCGCGGGAGTGACCCTGCTGTCCACCGGCACCGGTGCCGAACTCACGGCCGAAGTCGCCCGCCTGGTCTCCCTCTGCGGCCCGCCGGCGGACAGCTCCGTCGACAGGGTTTCCTACCGGTCGTTCATGATGGAGGCCTTCAAGTGCGGCACCCTCACGGCCGCCCAGTGCCACCGCGCCGGCAGCACCCCCGAGGGCCGGCTACCCCGGGCCGCCTACGGCCTGGTCCGCGGCCGGATGTTCAGCCGGCCGCTGCCCCGCGCCGCCTGGGAACGGGCCCTGGAGGTCTTCGACCTGGCCCGGGTCCCCGGCCAGACCCACAAACTGGAGGTCCTGGCCCTGGGCGGCGCCGCGGGCGACCCGGGCCGCACCGACACGGCCTACGTGCACCGCGACACCCTCTTCGACATCAACTACCTGAGCGTGGTCGGCCGCGGCCCCGCCGGCACCGCCGCGAGGATCGCGGCGAAGCAGTGGGCCGACGCCGGTTTCCACGCCGTCGACCCCCACTCCAACGGCGAGACCTACCAGAACTTCATCGACCCGTCCCTCCGCGACTGGCGCCGCGCCTACTATGCCGAGAACTACGCCCGCCTCTCCTCCGTCAAGGCCGAGTACGACCCCCACGGAGCCTTCCGCTTCCCGCAGGGCATCGAGCCGGCGCCCGCCCGCACCGAGGGGCGGTGACGGTGGCCGGAGGGCGAGGGCCGCCCGGCCGCGGGGCGGCCGGTCCCCCTCAGGGCCGTTCGGCCCATGGTGGACGCCGCTCCCGGCAGATCATGATCGGTGGAGCGCAGCGGTGCGCCGACCGTCGACGGGAGCCGGTTGTGGACCAGACAGAGGTGTTCTCCCAGGACAGGCCGATCCGGGTCTTCCTCCTGGACGACCACGAGGTGGTCCGGCGGGGTGTCCACGACCTGCTGGACGCCGAGGACGACATCGTGGTCGCCGGCGAAGCGGGCACCGTCGACCACGCCCTCGCCCGGGGGCCCGCCCTCCGCCCCGACGTCGCCGTCCTGGACGTGCGGTTACCGGACGGCGACGGCATCACCGTGTGCCGCGAGCTGCGCTCGCGGATGCCGGGGCTCGCCTGCCTGATGCTGACCTCGTTCGACGACGACGACGCCCTCCTGGACGCGATCATGGCCGGAGCCGCCGGGTACGTCCTCAAGCAGATCAAGGGGTCCGACCTCGTCTCCGCCATCCGCACCGTCGCCTCCGGCCAGTCCATGCTCGACCCGGCCACGACCACGCGCCTGATGACCAGTCTGCGCGGGGACGGCGAGGACACCGGATCCGGCGACGAGCGGCTCGCCGACCTCTCGCCCCGCGAGCGCGACATCCTCGCGCTGATCGGTGACGGGCTCACCAACCGTCAGATCGGCAAGAGCCTGTTCCTGTCCGAGAAGACGGTCAAGAACCACATCTCGCGGCTGCTCGCCAAGCTCGGCGTCGAGCGCCGCATCCAGGCGGCCGTCCTCGCCACCCAGGCCGGGCGGGCCGCCGCCGAGCCGGGCCCGGACCGCCCGGCGGGCGAACCCGGGGACCGCCGGGAGCAGTCCGGCCGCCGGGGCTGAGCCGGACGGCTCCCGTCGTGAACGAGGCCGGTGCGGTGCGCGCAGGGCTCCGTGGCGCCGTGCGCACAAGGCTCCGTGGTGCCGTGCGCGCAGGGCGCGCGCCCGGCCCGGTCAGGCCCCGGCGGCTCCCCCGGCGGCGCAGGTCCGGGCACAGGAGTCCGTACAGCCTCCGTCGTCCCCGTCCGTGCAGCCGGCGGACCGGGCGGACGGCCGTAAGCCTGCCGGTGCCGCGTTCCTGCGCCGGGCGCGGGCGATGAGCAGGGCGACCGCCGCCTCGCAGCCGAGGAACAGCACGAAGCCCGCCACGGAGAACGGACCCAGGGCACTGAGCGAGGCGTCCCGCAGCCAGCCCAGCGTGCCCAGGCAGAGAAGGTGCGCGATCCAGGCCGACCGCAGCGCGGCCGCACGGCCACGGGCCCGACGGGCCGGTGTTTTCGTCGTGTTGTCGTTCGCCTGCATGACATTCCCCCGTCTCCGGCCGTTCATCGGCCGGATATCCACTTTCGGGGGAACGCCCTCCGGGGCCATGGGGACGGTCAGCCCCTCCCCATGGGGCCGATCGGCCCCCCGCGGATCGGGGGTCGATCCGTGCGCAGGGGGGTGCACCAAGACGCCCCCGGTGGTGCCGTGACGAGGGACGTCCAGCATCTTGAATTTTGAACTTCTTTACGGCACGGCAGGGCGGAGGGGCGACCGGTGCCGCGGCTACTCCGCCGGGAGGGGAACGCGCCAGGTCAGCACCGTTCCGCCGCCGGACGGGGCGGAGAGCGACAGTCGGCCGCCGTGCCGTTCCGCGCGTTCGGCGAGGTTGCGCAACCCGCTGCGGCGCCCGTCGCCGGGCATGCCGACGCCGTTGTCGGTGACGGTGAGGACCAGGTCCCGGCCGTCGTTGACCACGCAGACGCCGATGGACGTGGCACGGGCATGCCGGACGACGTTCGTCAAGGCCTCGGCCAGGACCGCCACCGCGTCGTCGATGACGGCGCGCGGCACCCGGGTGTCCAGCAGGCCCTCCATCCGCAGGCTCGGCGCGAAGCCCAGGAGGGTGGCGGCGCCTCCGACGGTCTGTACGACACGGGTGCGCAGCCCGTGCTGGGGCGCGGTCTCCCGGGACCGCAGGCCGAAGATCGTCGCCCTGATGATCTTGATGGTCTCGTCGAGGTCGTTCACCGCCCGCTGCACGCGCTCCGACGCCTCCGCGTGGTCGATGAAGCGGTCCGCGCTCTGCAGCGTCATCCCCGTGGCGAACAGCCGCTGGATCGCCAGGTCGTGGAGGTCGCGGGCGATCCGGTCGCGGTCCTCCAGCAGCGTGAGCTGTTCGGCGTCCGCCCGGCGCTGCGCCAGTTCCATGGCCATCGCCGCCTGCCCGGCGAAGTTCAGCAGGGGCTCGATCTCCTCCTGCGAGAACACCGGCCGCCCCCTCCCCCGGGCCAGGAACAGCACGCCGATCACCGTCTTGCCGGACTTGATCGGCACCGCCACCGCCGGTCCCAGCCCGGTCACCGACGCGGGCACCGCGGAGACCCTCGGGTCCTCGTCGACGCTGAGGCTGCAGACCGGCTCGCGCTCGCACAGCACGACGCCGACCAGGGTCCCTTCGACGGGGAGGACGACTCCGCGGATGGCGTCGGCCAGTTCGCCCGTGGCGACCTCGACGGTCAGCGCGGACCCGTCGTCCAGCGGCAGCGAGACCGTCGCCAGCTCGGCCTCGGTGATCTCCTTGGCCAGCTCGGCGATCTGGGCCATCACGTCCTGCCGCGGACTGCCGGACATCAGACTGGTCGTCACCCGGGCGCTGGCCCGCAGCCACCGTTCGCGCCGCGTGGACTCCTCGTACAGGCGGGCGTTGTCGATGGCGACGCCCGCGGCGACGGCGAGCGTGGAGAGCACCGCCTCGTCCTCGGCGTCGAAGTCCGCCCCGCCGCGCTTCTCGGTCAGGTACAGGTTCCCGAACACCTGGTCGCGGACGCGGATGGGGACGCCCACGAAGCTGTGCATCGGCGGGTGGTTGGGCGGGAAGCCGTAGGAGGCGGCGTGCTCGGAGATCTTCGGCAGCCGCAGCGGGGCGGGGTGCCGGATCAGCTCCCCGAGCAGCCCGTGGCCCGAGGGGAACGGCCCGATGGCCTTGATCTGCTCGTCCGTCAGCCCGACCGTGAGGAACTGCGAGAGCGTGCGGCCGTCCTGGCCGATGACCCCGAGCGCCCCGTACTGGGCGTCCACCAGCACCACCGCCGCCTCGATGATCCGGCGCAGCACGTGCTCCAGGTCCAGTTCGCGCCCCACCGACAGCACTGCCTCTAGCAGGCTGTGCACCCGGTCCCACGTGCCGCGTGCGGTGTCGAGCCGCGCCTGGAGCTCCCCCAGCAGCTCGTCGAGCCTGAGGTGCGGCAGCCGCACCGAACCACCCCCGGCGGTCTCCAACGCGTCTCCTCACGAACGGGCGAGGTGTGTCTCGTCGGACCACCGTATCGGTCCCGGGGCGGGGCAGAAACGGATGCGCCCACCCGGGCCGGAAGAAGCGGCTCCGTGGCAGAACGGCCCCGGTCCCGCCCCGATGGGACCGGGACGGGACCGGGGGTGGCGTGAAGCGGTCACCGGTGCCGGAAGGGCCCCGGCCGGCCGGGAGTTACGGCGCCATCTCGTACGCGCCGGACAGGGCCTCGACGCGCTCCCAGACGCGGGCCGAGCGGGCTTCGTCGACGACGGGGCGGCGGACCGCACCGAGGGCCCAGCGCTGCTGCTCCTCGGTGGCGGAGTCCTTGCCGTGCAGTTCGACGGCGTGCGCGGAGAAGTCGCGGACGAGGACGGCGAACAGCTCGTCGAGCACGTCCCGGTCGAGGCCGGTCAGGCGGGCCTGCTCCAGGATCAGCTGGCCGTGCACGACGAGTGCGAAGAGCTGGCCGACGGCGAGGAGGAGGTCGAGGTCGCGGCTCTGCTCCTCGTCGGGGGCGGCGGCGGTGACGAACTCGCACAGCGCGTCCGCCTGCTCGCGGAAGCGGCCGACGTTGGGCACGTCGGCGTAGGCGTCGTAGGCGGTGCGCCAGTCGTGGAAGCGGATGGCGCCCAGGCCGCGGGCCGGCCCCTGGCGGAAGAGGAAGTCGTCGTCGGCCGCGTCGAGGCGGGTCGGCACGGGCGCGTACTCGGCCGGGCTCAGCAGGTGGTTGCCCATGAACTTGAGGATCAGCGCGAGGTTGACGTGGACGGTGCCCTCCAGCTTCGGCAGGCCCCGGATCTCGGTGGCGGCCTGGGCGAAGTAGGTGTCCTTCTCGAAGCCCTTGGCCGCGATGACGTCCCACATCAGGTCGATGACCTTCTCGCCCTCCGTGGTCACCTTCATCTTCGTCATGGGGTTGAAGAGGAGGTAACGGCGGTCGTCGGGACCGGCGGAGCGGAAGTAGTCGACGGCGCGGTCGCTGAAGAGCTTCATCCCGACGAGGCGCACGTAGGCGTCGGTCAGCTCGCGGCGCACGTGCGGGAAGGCGGTGACGGGGCGGCCGTACAGGATGCGGTTGTGCGCGTGGGTGACGGCCTCGTACATCGCGTGCTCGCAGATGCCGATCGCGCCGGTGCAGAGGTTGAACTTGCCGACGTTGACGGTGTTGAGCGCGGCGTCGAAGGCGGCGCGGCCGGTGTGCAGGACGTCCTCGGCCGCGACCGGGTAGTCCTCCAGGCGGAACTCGCTGACGTACTTCGACGAGTCGACGACGTTCTTGACGAGGTGGTACGCCTCGTGGCGGCTGTCGGCGGCGAAGAAGACGTAGCCGTCGGGGCCCTCGACGTCGGTGCGGCGGCCGAAGACGGAGACGAGGCCGGCGGCGTTGCCGTTGCCGATGTAGTACTTGGAGCCGCTCGCCCGGAAGCCGCCGTCGCCGTCCGGCTCCAGGAGCATGTCGGTGGAGTAGATGTCGGCGCCGTGGGACTTCTCGGACAGGCCGAAGGCGAACACCTCGCCCTGCGCGAGGAGTTCGGCGGCGCGGGCGCGGGCGGCGGCGTTGTCGCTCTGCCAGACCGGGCCGAGGCCGAGGATGGTGACCTGCCACGCGTACCAGTAGTCGAGCCCGTAGAAACCGAAGATCTCGTTGAGGGCGGCTATGCGGGCGGTGTCCCAGCGCTTGTCCTCGTTCCCGCCTGCGGCGGAGGACGGCGTCAGGAAGGTGGCGAACAGGCCCTCCTTCGCCGAGAAGGCGAGGAAGTCCGCCAGCCAGGCGCGGGAGCGGTAGTCCTCGATCAGCTTGCGCTTGCCGCGCTCCTCGAACCAGTCGACGGTGGCGCGCAGCAGCCTGCGGGTCTCGGGGTCGAAGTGCGCGGGGTCGTAGGTGCGCGGGTTGAAGAGCAGCTGGTCGGCCATGGAGGTTCGCCTTTCCGGCGTGGAGGTCGGAGGGTGTGGTCTGCAGGTCAGTGCCCGGCCCGGAGCCGGTGGAGCGTGGCGAGCACGTCGTCGAGCCAGGCGATCGTCATGCGCTCGTAGGCGATGCCGCCGCGCAGGACGACGTGCTGGAGCTCCCGCCCGGCGTCGCCGGGCGCCGCGGGCGCCCCGGGTCCGGTGAAGTCGCGCTGCTCCCCCGCGAGGTAGTGCGCGAGCCGGTCGGAGTGCGCCCGGTGGTGCCGCTCGACTTCGCGGATCAGGGCGGCCGGGTCGTCGAAGGCCGCGCCGCGGATCTTCACGGCGAGGTCGTGCCGGACGCTCTCGGGTTCGATCGGCTCGTGGAGCCAGTCGGAGAGGGCGGCGCGCCCGGGGGCGGCGACGGAGTACTCCTTCTTGTCCGGCCGGCCCTGCTGCGGCACCTCGCGCACGTCGAGCCGGCCGTCGCCCTCCATCCGCTTGAGGACGCGGTAGATCTGCTGGTGGGTGGCGGTCCAGAAGTAGCCGATGGACCGCTCGAAGCGCCGGGCCAGCTCGTAGCCGGAACCCGGCTTCTCCAGCAGGGAGACGAGGATCGCGTGCTCGAGCGCCATACCCCGGATCCTGCTATGCAACTCGTTTCATAGACAAGCACCCCCGCCCGGGTGAGACGCGGCTCACTCGCGGCCGCGCTTCAGCGCAGGACCGCACCCCCGGGCGAGCGGCGCCGCCGGTACACCGAGCGCTGGAGGTGGTCCTTGGCCGGGCCGGTGGTGCGCCACTGCACGTGCCATTCGCCGGGTGAGACGACGGTGAACGTGGCGTCGTAGCCGTCCCGCCCGCAGGGGTGGCGGGTGGTCCAGTGCCCCGTGCGCAGGTCGAGGTCGTGGAAGGGCCGGCCGTCGGCGAACCGCACCTCGGCCGTGCCGTCCGGCCGGGCCAGCAGCCGCAGCGTCCGCCCGGCCCGGTTGACCGCGCCGCCCCAGCTCAGCTCGCCGTCCTCGACGTGCAGTACGGACGCGCCGTCACCGGCCGGCCGGAAGTCGGCCGTGCCGTGGAACGACCCGCCGGCCCCGGTGTCCAGGTCGAGCAGGGTGCGTTCGACCGTCCACTGCCCGGTCAGGTAGGCGACGGCGTCGGGGACGGGGACGGGACGGGGTGCCGAACCGCTGACGGGTGTCGGATCATGGGCGGCGCAGTTCACCGCTCCATCATCCCCCGCCGCCGTGGGGAGACGGGCCTCGCGGTGGCACGGGGTGAGGACCCACGAGGAGGGCACGCACTGATGCGCAGCGTCTACGTCGTCACGCACCCGGAAGCGACGCACCACGTCGAAGGGGTGGTCGGCGGCTGGCACGATTCGGGGCTCACGCCGGCGGGCAGGCGCGCGGCGGTCTCCATCGCCCGGGCGCTGCGGGCCGCGGTCCCCGGCGGCGCCGGGGTGGAGCTGTTCTCCTCGGATCTGCGGCGGACCCGGGAGACGGCCGAAGAGGTGGCCGGTCTCCTCGACGTGGAACCGGTCCTGGACCGCAGGCTGCGGGAGAAGTCCTACGGAGAGGCCGAGGGACGGCCGCAGGAGTGGCTGGACCGGCGGTTCGTCCCGCCGCCGGCCGCCGGGGACCGGATGGGACACCACGAGGGTGTGCCGGGTGCCGAGACCCGGGCGGTCTTCGCCCGGCGCGTCTACGCGGCCGTGGACGACATCCTGCGGCGCCCGTGCGCGCACCAGGTCGTCGTGACGCACGGTTTCGCCCTGACGTTCGTCGTGGCGGCGTGGATCGGGATGCCGTTCGAGGCGCTGGGCCGCGTCGGCTTCCGGGCGGCCCCGGGCAGCATCACCACCCTGCGCGAGGACGACTTCTTCCACAACCGCCAGGTCGTCGGCCTGGGTGACACCCGGCATCTCGGCCGGTGACCGCGGTGCGCCTCACACGGCCCGGGTCTCCCGGCGGTAGCCGCCCGGGGCCCGTCCGAATTCGCGTTTGAAGGCCTTGGCGAAGGCGTACTCGGAGCCGTATCCGGTCCGGGCCGCGACGGTCGTGAGCGGGGCGTCGGTCTCGCGCAGCAGCCGGGCGGCGGTCGTCATGCGCCAGCGGGTCAGATAGGCCATGGGCGGCTCTCCGACGAGGGTGGTGAAGCGGCGGGCGAAGGCCGCGCGGGACAGGCCCACGCGCTCGGCCAGCGACTCGACGGTCCACGGGGCGGCCGGGTCCGCGTGGACGGCGGAGAGCGCCGGGGCGACGGCGCTGTCGCCGAGGGCGGCCGCCCAGCCCTCGGCCGCCGTCGGGGGCTGGTCCTCGATCCAGGCGCGCAGGATGTAGAGGAGCAGCGAGTCGATGAGCGCGGGGACGATGCCGGCCGATCCGATGCGGGGGTTCTCCAGTTCCGTGCCGAGGAGCTGGACGGCGGCGCTCAGTTCGGGGTGGCGGCCGTGCCGGGCGGGGAGGTGGATGATCTCGGGGAGCCGGCTCACCAGGGGGTGGGGGCGCCCCTGGTCCAGGTGGTAGTTGCCGCACAGCAGCTTCGTGCTGGGGCCGTCGCCGCCGATGGTGACCGTGCCGAGCGGCGAGCCGGGCCGGAACTGCTCCGGCCTCTCCTCTTCGGCCGGCGTGGAGGGGTCGTCGGCGAGGATGTGCCCGCGGCCGTCGCGCAGGAAGACCACGTCGCCCGCGCCGAGGGCGAGGGGCTTCAGGTGCGGCGCGTCGCCGAGGGGGACGAGCCAGCAGGTGCCGTAGAGCACCACGTGGAAGCCGGCGCCGGCGACCGGGGGGAGGCGCAGCCCCCAGGGGGCGCGGCCGTGGGTGCGTACGGATCTGGGCTGCCCGGTCCGCATCGAGCCCAGCGCCTCGGTCAGGATGTCCAACGCCGCCCCCTCTTCCCCGTCGTTCCCCTCACCGGCCTTCCGGCCTTCCGGCCTTCCGGTCAGCGTACGTCCCGGCACGTGTCAGTCGACGGTCAGGACGATCTTGCCCTGGGTCCGGCCCGAGCCGACCGCCTCGTGGGCCGCGGCGGCCTCGGCCAGCGGGAACGTCCCGGCGACGTGGGGGCGGATGCGGCCGGCGTCCACGAGGGCGGCGATCGCCTCCAGCGAGGCGTAGTCGGGTTCGACGGAGATTCCGGCGAAGTTCCGGCCCGCGGCCTCGACCTGGGCGGCGAGCTCCTGGTTCCAGTGCTCCATGATGCTGACGAGCGTGCCGCCGGGGCGCAGGACGGCCAGGGAGCGGACGCCTTCGGAGGAGGAGTCGAAGACGACGTCGACGTCCTTGACCGCCTCCGTGAAGTCGGTGGTGCGGTAGTCGATGATCTCGTCGGCGCCCAGGCCGCGCACGAAGTCGTGCTTGGGGGCGCTCGCCATGGCGATCACGTGGGCGCCGCGGGCCTTGGCGATCTGCACGGCGAAGTGGCCGACGCCGCCGGCCGCGCGGTGGATCAGCACCCGCTGCCCCTCGGCGATCCGGGCCGCGTCGACCAGTCCCTGCCAGGCGGTGAGCGCGGCGAGCGGGAGGGCCGCGGCGTGCACGTGGTCCAGGCCGGCGGGCTTGCGGGCCACCTGGCGGGACGGCACGGCGACGTACTCGGCGTAGCCGGTGGCGGCGCGCGGGAAGAAGGGCATGCCGAAGACCTCGTCGCCCGGCTTGAAGCGGGCGCCCGGGCCGGCCTCCTCGACGACGCCGGAGATGTCCCAGCCGACGCCGAAGGGCGGCTCGCCGAGCAGCGGGTAGGCGCCGGAGCGGACGGCCACGTCGACCGGGTTCACACCGCTGGCGTGGACGCGGACGAGGACCTCGCCGCCGAGGGGGGTGGGACGCTCGGTCTCGACGACCTCCAGGACCTCGGGGCCTCCGAAGGACTTCTGGACGACAGCGCGCATGGTGGTCTCTCCCTGTGAGCGGCCGGGGCGGTGTCCCCGGCGGTTGATGTGCTCAACATTAGGAAGATCGAATGAGCGGATGAATATCCCTGAGTCTTGGAAAGATGTCCCGTCGTCTTCGTGGCGGAGATCCTGGGCCATCCCCGGGGGCGGCTACTCCGGGGCACGCGGCGACCGCGCTCCGGAGTGTGGCATTCCCCTCAGGCGGACCGCTTGAACAGTCAAAAGAGTGTGGGGTTAGCATATGAGCGCCGCCTAGCTCGATCGAGAGATGGACCTGCACCTGTGACTGTCAACGAGGACTCGTTCACAAGCTGGAAGAACCGCGAGGAGATCGCGGAGTCGATGATCCCGATCATCGGGAAGCTGCACCGCGAGCAGGACGTCACGGTCCTCCTCCACAGCCGCTCCCTGGTGAACAAGTCGGTGGTCAGCATCCTGAAGACCCACCGTTTCGCCCGGCAGATAGCGGGCGAGGAGCTCTCGGTCACCGAGACGCTGCCGTTCCTGCAGGCCCTGACCACGCTCGATCTCGGCCCTTCCCAGATCGACATCGGCATGCTCGCCGCGACGTACAAGGCCGACGACCGCGGCCTGTCGGTGGAGGACTTCACCGCCGAAGCCGTCGCCGGCGCCACGGGTGACAACAAGATCGAGCGCTGCGAGGGCCGCGACGTCGTCCTCTACGGCTTCGGCCGCATCGGCCGCCTCGTCGCCCGCCTCCTCATCGAGAAGGCCGGTTCGGGCAACGGCCTGCGGCTGCGCGCCATCGTCGTCCGCCAGGGCGGCGAGCAGGACATCGTGAAGCGCGCCTCGCTGCTGCGGCGCGACTCGATCCACGGCCAGTTCCAGGGCACGATCACCGTCGACGAGGCGAACAGCACGATCGTCGCCAACGGCAACGAGATCAAGGTGATCTACGCCAACGACCCCTCCGAGGTCGACTACACGGCGTACGGCATCAAGGACGCCATCCTCATCGACAACACCGGCAAGTGGCGCGACCGCGAGGGCCTGTCCAAGCACCTGCGCCCCGGTGTCGACAAGGTCGTCCTGACCGCGCCCGGCAAGGGTGACGTGCCCAACATCGTGCACGGCGTCAACCACGACATGATCAAGCCGGACGAGCAGATCATCTCCTGCGCGTCCTGCACCACCAACGCGATCGTCCCGCCGCTGAAGGCGATGGACGACGAGTACGGCGTGCTGCGCGGCCACGTGGAGACGGTCCACTCGTTCACGAACGACCAGAACCTGCTGGACAACTACCACAAGGCCGACCGCCGCGGCCGTTCCGCGCCGCTGAACATGGTCATCACCGAGACCGGTGCCGCCTCGGCCGTCGCCAAGGCGCTGCCCGGCCTCAAGGCGCCGATCACCGGCAGCTCGATCCGCGTCCCGGTGCCGGACGTCTCGATCGCGATCCTCAGCCTGCGGCTCGGCCGCGAGACCGACCGCGAGGAGGTCCTCGACTACCTCCGCAACGTGTCGCTGACCTCGCCGCTCAAGCGCCAGATCGACTTCACCACCGCCCCCGACGCGGTCTCGAGCGACTTCATCGGCTCGCGCCACGCCTCGATCGTCGACGCCGGCGCCACCAAGGTCGACGGCGACAACGCGATCCTCTACCTGTGGTACGACAACGAGTTCGGCTACTCCTGCCAGGTCATCCGTGTCGTCCAGCACGTGTCCGGGGTGGAGTACCCGACCTTCCCGGTGCCGCAGGTCTGACCCCGGCGCACCGTCTCGTCCGGCGTCCCCGAACGCCGGGGCCGGGCGGCCACCTCAACGGCGAGGTGGCCGCCCGGCCGTTTTCCGTGGGCCTCACGCTCCCCCCGCCGGTCCCTCCCGGTCTGCCCGGCCAGGTGCCCGCTCGTCCTGGTCGAGGGCCAGGAGGGCCGCGCCGATCCACCCCGCCTCCGGCCCGAGGCGGGCCGGTTTGATGTCCGGGAGTTCACGGTGGGCGCCCGCGGTGACGTACCGGGCGAAGCTCGATCGGGTGGGGGCCAGCAGCAGTTCGCCGGCTTCCGCGACGCCGCCGCCGACGACCACCAGCTCGACGTCGAAGAGGTTGACGAGCGTCGCCATTCCGATGCCGAGCCAGTGGCCGAGGCGCTCCAGCTGGGCACGTGCGGCCGGGTCCCCGGTGCGTGCGGCCGCGGAGACCGTCTCCCCGGTCACGCGGCCGGGGCCCCCGGCGAGCGTGGCCAGCGTCCCGCCGGGGTCGGCCGCGGCCGCCGCGCTGCCGTAGCGGCCGAGCGCCCGCCCGGAGGCCAGGGGTTCGAGGCAGCCGACGATGCCGCAGCCGCAGCGTTCGGTGCCGTGCGGGTCGACGATCGTGTGCCCGAACTCCATGGCGATTCCGGTACGGCCGCGGAAGAGGCGGTCCGCCAGGACGAGGCCGCCGCCGACGCCGGTGCCCACGGTGATGAATGCCATGTAGGCGGCGCTGTTCCCCTTGCGGTACTCCGCCCAGCAGGCGGCATTGGCGTCGTTGTCGACGAGGGCCGGCAGCCCGGTGGCCTCCTGGAGCAGGCGGCGCAGCGGCAGATCGCGGTAGGCGTTGTTGGGAGCGGTCCGGATGCGGCCTTCGGGCCAGTGGACGAGGCCCGCCGCTCCGGCGCCGACGGCGACGGTCGCGGGATTCCGGGAGTGCAGTTCTTCGACCAGGACGGAGACGGCCTTCACGATGGCCGCCTGGTCGGAGGGGCACGGCGCGGCCGGGACCCGTTCGACGACGCGGCCTCCCGCGTCGACCACTCCTGCTGCGATCTTCGTGCCTCCGATGTCGAGTCCGATGGCGAGCCGGTCGTCGTCGTGGAACCGTGGGCGCATGGGGGACACTCCTACCGGTGTCGGAGCCGGACGCCGAAACAACTCTGCAGCGCGATCAGCGCGGCGCCGTGCGCACCACGGACGGCATCCAGCGGCTTGGTGACGATGTGACAGTCCCTGCTGATGTGGAACGTGTGCGCGGGAAACCTCCTCATCGCGTGGAGGAAGGAATTCGCCGCCCGGCGCCCCGGCCCGCCGCTGATGAGATCCTCCGCCGCGTAGATCACCACATGGGACGGGCCGAACGTGGTGAGCAAGGTGGCGATGCCACGGGCGATCGAGGTCCCGGCTTTGCGGAATGCCGCTGCTGCCTGGCGCGCCTGCGGGTCGTTGCTGTCGGCGAGCGCGATCGCGGCCTCCAGCCCGTCCAGTTCCCGCCCGGTCAGTTCCTTGACCACGGCGGTCAGGGCCCGGTTCCCGACCTGGCTCTCGATGCACCCCCGCATTCCGCAATCGCAGATCCGGCCCCGCTGCCAGACCTGCAGGTGCCCGAACTCCATCGGGACGGAGATCCGTTCGCCCCGCACGACCATTCCGGCACCCACGCCGTCGCGGACGAGGACGACCCCGAACGTCGCGCTGCCGCTGCCCACGCCGAGGCTCTGCTCGTACGCCGCGAAGGCGTGCGCGTCGTTCTCCACCGACGTGGCGCAGCCCATCTTGAAGGCGAGCTCCGCGCCGAGGGGGACGTCCACCCACTCGTACGGGGGAGGCTTCTCGTGCCGGTGGTCGTCGGGGCCGTTGACGAGGTGGAGGACCGTTCCCGTGTCCGGATCGACGGGGCCGCCCACCTGGACCCCGACGCACACCCTTTCCCGGGGAAAGGCGCAGCCCAGTCTGTCGTCCATCAGGCGCCCCGCCATCTCGGCCACGCGCTGCACCACCTCCGCCGACTCCATGACCGTGAGGTGCCGACGGGTGCGGGCGATCACCACACCGTCGGATCCGACGACGACCCCCGTGAGTTTGTACGGCTGGAGTTCGACGCCGACCGCGTAGTGCCCGTGGTCGAGCTCGTACGAACGCCGCAGCACCTGCCGCACTTTCCCGTCGTTCACGTTCATGAGATGTCACCTGCGTCCGGTGGTGCGCTCAGGAGAGGAGATCAGGCCATCGGTCCGGAGGCACTCCCTCCGGGTACCGCTGGGCCGCGGCGCGGATGGCGATGGGCGTCAGCGTGACGATCTCGTCGGTGTCGCCCGCGTCCTCGTCGTCGCCGGCCACGCGACGCAGTTCCCCGGCCTGCTCGGTGGTCGCGCAGTCCCACAGCACGCCCACGAGACCTGACGCGTCCGTGTCCTCGAATTCGTCGAAGGACTCCTGCTCGGGCATGAGATGGCGGCTGCGGTCGACGTAGGGCAGGTGCCGTACGCACTCGGTGAGGAACGCCGCCTTCAACTCCGGCACGGCGGCCTGCGGTTCCGGAACCGGCTGCCGCGCACCCTCGCGGAAGCTGCTCAGCGCCCGCGCCGCCGTCTCCACTGCCAGCGCGTCGACGTCGTCCCGGTGGAGACGGACGCCGGGGCGGCCCGCCGTCGCGACGGCCAGCAGCCAGAGGTGGACGACGTGATAGCCGTAAGCGGCCCAGGCGGCCCGGGACGCGAAGCCGGAGACACCGGCCGCCCGGGCGGGGCTCGCGTCCGGTGCTGCCGCCGTCGCGGCCCCGACGAGCCGTTGCAGGCGCTCCTCCACCGCGTCCGGAGTGAGCCGGCTTTCGACGTCGGCCCGGACGGTCCGGAGGAATCGCTCGAAGGCCGGGTGCACGCACGGCGCGGCGTCTCTGGCGGCCTTCGGCCGGGTCCTGCGTGTTGCGAGACCCCGCTCATCACTTGCGGACACGCGGACCTCCTTCTTGTGCCTCGTAGTTGTCCAGCAGGCTGCGCAACGTGGCGATCGCGTGCCGCAGATTGCTGCGGACGGTGCTCGCCTTCACGCCGAGAAGTTCGGCGGTTTCCTGCGCGGAGTATCCGTCCAGGTGGAGGGCAAGGACCTGCCCCTGCCGGGGCGGGAGACCGCGCAGGATCTCCAGCACCTTTTCGTGCTCGTCCGGTTCGGCGCGGTCCGGTGGAGCCGGTCCCGACAGGCGTGCGCTCTGCGATTCCAGAGTCCGCCGCCTGCGATTGCGCTCGGCCTTCTTGCAATACGCGTGCCAGGCGACCGTCCGGACCCAGCCCGCAGGGCTCTTGCACCCCTGCCATGTGCGCAGGAGCTCCTGCATGGCGTCCTGCGCCGCGTCCTCGGCTTCCTCATAGGTCGCCCCGGCTCTCATCAGGCTGTGCACGACTCGTGGGTACTCCGCCGTGAAGAAAGCGGCGAACACCGGCAACTCGGCGGGTATGGCCCCGTGATCTTCTCGGGGGCTCACGCAGCCACCTCCTCCGGGTCGGTCGACACCCTTATAGGTCCCTGAGAAGGCGAGTGCGTGCAATGGCCGCCGGAGCCCGCTCTTCGGCGGCCTCCGGCCACGGAACTTGCACGGGACGGGCGCTTTCCGCCCCTTCTTCGGTAACAGCCCCGATGGAGGAGAGGCCCCCATGAGTCGCCGTACCGGCACACAGCACACCGACGGCAGCGGTCCCGCCGCCCCGAAGCGCCACCCGAGCCCCACGGAGGTCGTGGCGCTCGTCAACGGCACGACGGCGAGCCTCGGAAGCGCCTACCTGCTGACGTCATCGGTCCTGATCACGGTGCTGGCCGGAGTGCTGGCGGCGGCCGTCGCGGTCCTGCACTTCGTCTTCGGCTCCTGAGCGGTCACTTGAGGGCGTCGTAGCCGATCTGCAGGAGGTCGGCGGCGGAGATGACGGTCATGCCCCCGGCCACCCACCGCGTCGTCACGGGCATCAGCAGCAGGCCGGCGATGCCCACGGCGGACGCGGACAGGGCCGCGTACCCGCCGAGCAGCACCGTGTGGCCCAGCAGGGGCCGTTCTCCCCCGGCTTCCCCGGCGCCCTGCTCGTAGCTCCGCCGCACCCGGGTCCACCAGCTGTCGTTCCGCTGTGACCGTCGCACCGTTGCACACCGTCCTCCCAGGGCATCGTCGGCCGGGGCCGGGGCGGACGCCGGAGCCGGGCCCCTGTTTCCCCGCGGCCGTTCGCGGGGAACCGGAGTCCCATGGACCACGCTTCCCCGGACCACTCCTGCGCACCGGTGCTGGACGCTCTCGTCGCGTACCACGAGACCGGGCAGGTGCCGTTCACCCCTCCGGGCCACAAGCAGGGCCGCGGAGCCGACCCCCGCGTGCGGGAGGCGCTGGGGGACGCGGTGTTCGCCGGCGACGTCCTGGCCACCAGCGGGCTGGACGACCGGAGCTCCTCCCACCACGTTCTCGAACGGGCCCAGGCCCTCATGGCCCATGCCGTGGGCGCCGAGCACACGTTCTTCTCCACCTGCGGCAGCTCCCTCTCCGTCAAAGCGGCCATGCTCGCCGTCGCCGGACCCCACCAGGAACTGATCATCGGGCGCGACGCCCACAAGTCGGTGGTCTCCGGCCTCGTGCTCGCCGGCATCCGGCCCGTCTGGGTGGATCCCCAGTGGGACCCCGGCCTGCACCTGGCCCATCCGCCGTCCGCAGAAGCGTTCGACGACGCCTTCGACAGGCACCCCGATGCGCGGGGAGCGCTCGTCACCAGCCCCACCCCGTACGGCACCTGCGCCGCGCTCGCCGACATCGCGGCCGTCTGTCACCGCCGCGGCAAACCGCTCGTCGTCGACGAGGCCTGGGGTGCCCATCTGCCGTTCCATCCCGGCCTGCCGGCCTGGGCCATGGATGCCGGTGCGGACGTCTGCGTCACCTCGGTGCACAAGATGGGCTCCGGGCTGGAGCAGAGCTCCGTCTTCCACCTCCAGGGTGACCGCATCGACCCCAACGCCCTCAAGGCCTGCGCCGACCTCCTCGGCACCACCAGCCCTTCCGTCCTCGTCTACGCGGCGCTCGACGGCTGGCGCCGGCAGATGGCCGAGCACGGCCGGCTCCTCTACGACGACGCCCTCGCCCTCGCCGGACGGCTGCGCGAACGGATCGAGGACATCGACGGCCTGCACGTGCACGGCCGCGCCGACTTCTGCGCCCCCGGCCGGGCCGCCGACCTCGACCCCCTGCAGATCATCATCGACATCTCCGCCCTGGGCACCACCGGCTACCGGGCCGCGGACTTCCTCCGCGAACACCACCGGATCAACCTGCACGTCTGCGACCACCGCCGCATCAGCGCCCAGCTCTCCCACGCGGACGACACGCGGACCACCGGCCGGCTGCTCACCGCCCTCCTGGACCTGCCCGGGCACGCCCGCGAACTGCGCACCGACGCACGGGTGGAGGTTCCCGACCCCGCGGAGCTGCGTCCGGAGCAGGTGATGCTGCCGCGCGACGCGTTCTTCGGCCGCACCGAACTGGTGCCCTGGGAGAAGGCGGCAGGCCGCGTCGCGGCGGAGATGCTGACCCCCTACCCGCCCGGCATCCCCGCGGCGTTGCCGGGCGAGCGGCTCGGCACGGAGGTCCTGCGCTACCTGCGGAGCGGAGTGGAGGCGGGCATGGTGATCCCGGACGCGGCGGATCCCGGGGTCGAGAACGTCAAGGTGGTCGTGGAGCCGGCCCAGGACGCCTGAGCCGCGGGAGCGGCGCCGTGGTGGCGGGCGCGGTGCCGTGGCGGGTCGCGGCGACCGGGCCGGGGTGGGGGCCGGGGCCCGCTGCGGGCTGTGTACGATACGCCCGCACAATTGCACGAATTCGAAGGGCGCCGCCATGTCTGGCCCGCAGACCACCCCGGCACCGTCCGGTCCGCCGCACGGCCCGGAGGGCGCACCCCGGCAGCGCAAGCCCTGGTCGAAGCGCCGGAAGGTCGCCACGGCGGTCGCCGCCGTGGCCGTGCTGGGCGCCGTCATGCCCGACCTGCAGAAGGACGGCGCGCAGGGCACCGCCGCGGACGCGAAGGCGGCCGGTGCGAAGCAGTCCCGCGGCGCGACGCCCGGCGCGGCGGCCGCCTCCGCCAGGGCGCGCACCGCGGCGCCGACGCCACCGCCGGCCGCCGACTACCGCGGCCAGAACCTGGACGTCGCGTACGGAAAGGCCCGTAAGGCCGGATTCATCGTGAACTCCCACGACGCGTCCGAGAAGAACAAGTTCATCCGGGGCCGTACGACGTGGACCGTCTGCTTCCAGGAGGCCGGCCGGCCGCTCGGCACGAAGCCGACGCTCGACTTCGGCGTCGTGCCGAAGGACGCCCCGTGCCCGGAGGCGGACGGCCGGCCCATACCGTGGCCCACGATGCCGGAGCTGGTGTGGAAGACGTGGCGGACGGCCCGCGCCGAGGTCGTCGCCCTGGGGGTCCCCGCCGGCCGCATCGAGGCACGCAAGGCGTACCGCAACGACACGTTGCCCGACGAAGGCGAGTACGACGACTGGCGGGTGTGTGCGCACGACCCTGCCGAGGGCGCGAAGGTCCAGAGCGGCACACGGGTGACGCTCCACCTGTCGTCCAAGGACAACGGCTGCCCGGAGCCCGACCGGGGCACCGGCACGTCCGTGGACCTGCCGGACCGGGACGGCGACCGCGACCCGGACTACCGCGACCCCTTCCCCGGCGACCGCAACCGCAACACCGCCTTCCCGGACGGGATTCCCCGCCTGGGCGACTCCGGCGGCTCCGGCGGCTCGTCCGGCGGTTCCCACGGCGGCGGCCGGATCATCTGCCGCCACACCCGTTTGTGCTGACGGGCGGAGGGGGACGGACGCGCTGACAGGCCCCCGGCCGCCCGGCCGCCCCGCCCTGCTGCTCGCCGACGGCGGGTCGGCAGACCTCGGGGTGTCTCAGTAGACCGTGTGGGGCCCGGTGAAGTAGTCCGAGTCCTTGGGGCGGGAGGCGTCGCGGCCTGCGGGGCGGGGGGCCGGTACCAGGTGGGGTATGTACTTGGAGCAGTGGATGTAGGCCTCCTCGACGGTGAGGTGCACCCACATTTCCGGGCTGCGGCCGGGCGCGACGTCGGTGGGCAGGCCGGGGCGGAGACGGCGGAGGTCGCTGTCGTGGTAGAGGTGGGCGACGCCGTTGACGTGGAGCCCCACGTGGTGGTGGGTGAAGTCCACGAAGAGCATGCCGAGGTGAGGGTTCTCGACCATGTTGCCCGCGCTGGCCAGCACGCCGTTGCCGCGGAATTCGGGGTAGGCGAGGGTGTGCGCGTCGATCACGTGGACGAAGCCCGGCGGCCCGGCCCGGAAGCTGGCGTCGCACTCCCCGCGGGAGTCCGCGGTGGCCAGGAAGACCATGGCCTGGCGTCCGATGAATTCCTGCATGTCCGGCGTGAGATGGCGACGCACCTGCCGGTCGTAGAACCGGGCGGCACGGTCCGCGGTGCCCATGTGCTGCTGCAGCTGGTGTTCACCCGCTGATCCGAAGGGCGGCGGAGGCATGGTCACGAAGGGGTCTCCTGGCAGGTGACAGGTCGGATGCGGAGGGGGAGGCGCGGCTCGGGAAGGAACAGGGAGTGAACGGGACGGCGGTCAGGTCGCCGACAGGACGGGGGTCTCGAACGGGTCGTGATGGATGCGGTCGGCCCGGGTGCCGCCGAGGGTGAGCATCTCCTTGGCGGAGGCGACCATCTGGGCCGGGCCGCTGAGAAAGACGTCGTGCTCGTACCAGGGCCCGTACTCGGCCAGTACGTCCGGCAGGGAGCCACGGATTCCGGGAATGTACTCGTCGGAGACCGCGCCCTTGATGGTCAGCCAGTGGTGCCGCTGGGCCATCCTCAGCATGTCGTCGACCCCGTACAGCTCGGCCCCGGTCCGGGCGCCGAGGAAGAGGTGGACTTGCCGGTATCCCCCGCGGCGGGCGACCTCTTCGATGAGCGCGCGGACCGGGGCGAGACCGGTGCCGCCGGCCACGAAGACCAGTTCGCCCTGGTCGGCCACGTCCAGGGTCATGTCGCCCATCGGGGGCCCGAGCCGGATGACGTCCCCCACCACGGCCCGGTGCACCAGCGCCTCGCTGACCGAGCCGCCGGGCACGGCGCGCACGTGAAAGGTGAGGGTGCCGTCCTCGCGGGGCGCGTTGGCGACGGAGTAGTAGCGCCACCGCTTCGGCCACCACGGCGTCTCGACGCTCGCGTACTGGCCTGCGGCGTACTCATAGGGGATATGGGGACGCACGGTGATTTCGGCGATGCCGTGGCCGCGCGAGACGCGGTGCACGACCGTGGCGGGCCACACGGCGGGCCGTACCGCCTCGTCCTCCTCGGCCGCACCGATCATGACCTGCGCGACCGTGCCGTAAGCCTTCGTCCAGGCGGCGGCGATCTCCGGGGTCCACGCGGAACCGGCGTAGCGGGCCAGCGTGGCGAGGAGGCATTCGCCCACGGCCGGGAAATGCGCGGCTTGCGTGCCGAACTTGCGGTGATCGCGGCCGAGATGTCCGCAGAATCGGACGAGGTTCTCGGGGTCGTCGACCAGATCCACGATGCGCAGCAGCGCGCGCAGGAGGCGGTCGCGCTGGGCGTCCATCCCTTCCGGGAACATCGAACGGACTTCGGGATAGCGGGCGAACAGGACTGCGTAGAAGTAGACCGTTATCTCCCCTGCGAGGGGTTCGACCACCGAGAGGGACGTCCTGATGAGGGCTATCTCGTGGTCCGACAACGGCGCTTCGGCGGTCTTCGGCTCTTCGGCATGCACGGCCTGGACGCCATGGGCGGCCTGGACGTCGTGGCCGGTCCGGGCACCATGACCGGCATGGACCGGCTCGGGGTACTCCTGGTATTCCGAGTAGTCCGGGTACTGCGGGGACTCCTGGTACTGCGAGTACTCCTCGTACTGCGGGGACCCCTGGTACTGCGGGTACTCCCGGTGCTCCCGGTATTCCGGGGCCGGGCGTGTGGGCGCGCTGCTCGGGCGACCGATCCGGAATCTCAACTGTCCAGGGCCTCCTCGGCGGATCTCGGTCGGCAGCAGAAGGCGGTGTGGAAGGCGAACGGGGCCGGCATGGGTCCTCATCGGGGTGTGGAGTCAAAGAAGCGGACTAGCCACTTCCGGATGCCCCCCGATCCTTGGGGAGCTTCACGAGGTGCGGAAGAGCCACATCCGCCAGAAGCCGGCGCGACTTCTTGTGGAACCACGCTGGCTGAAAATGATCGCTGTGATGACTTGAAGGCACATATCGAACAGCCCGCGGCGGCACCGGGGCCGCTCGGCGCACCGGCCCTCATCAGCGAAAGGTGCACCCGTGCCCCGGTCTGATCACGAACGCGCGGTCCAGTCCTTTTGCACCTGCTCGCTCTTGTCCTCCAGCCATTGGACGATCCGCAGGTCATGACGCTCGCCGGTCAATTCGTTGAGCTGGGGCAGGCCTGCCATGCTGGTGACGTTGACCTCGGTGAGCCGGCCCCCGATGACGTCGATGCCGACGAGGTGCAGCCCGTCGGCGCGCAGGCTCGGACCGATGCGTTCCGCGATCCGCAGGTCGTCCTCGTCGAGATCGGTGGCGTGCACCGTGCCGCCGGCGGCCATGTTGGCGCGGAAGTCCCCGCCGGAAGGGCGGCGCAGGAATCCGCCGAGCGGCCGGCCGTCGAGGAGGAGGATCCGCTTGTCCCCCTCCGCGACCTCGGGCAGGAACGCCTGGGCCATCGCGAGGCGGCTGCCCTGCGCGGTCGTGACCTCCGCGATCGAGCGGGCGTTGGGGTCCCCCGGGAGCACGGCGAGGGTGCCGCGGCCCTTGAAGTCGGACAGGGGCTTGAGCACCGCGCCGTGCGGCTGTTCCCGGGCGAAGGCGAGAAGCTGCTCCGGGTCCGCCGACACCAGCGTGGGAGGTGTCACGTCCGGGAACCGGCAGGCGTAGAGCTTCTCGTTCGCCTCCCGCAGCCCCCTGGGGTGGTTCATCAGTACGGTGTCGCCGCGCAGGTGCTCCAGCACGAGCGTGGAGGTCAGGATGTCGTACGGCGGGTCGATGCGCACCAGCACCGCCGTGGCGCCGTGCAGGTCCAGCACCGCCCGGGCACCGAGCACGGGGAGGCCGCCGTCGAAGGCGACGGGACGGGCGGCGGCGCGGACCCGCGCGTACACCAGGGACAGGTCCGTGGCCAGGCAGTGCCACACGTCGTGCCCGCGCTCGACGGCCCCGCGCATCATGGCGACGGAAGCGGCGTGCTCCGTGCCGTCGCCGAGCGGGTCCATGACGAAGACGAACATGTGCCTCCTTCTCGGGCTTCACCGGGCCCGGCACGCGGGCAGCCGCCGGGAGCGTGCCCCAGTGCGGTGACGGGCGTCCATACCCGGGAGACGGAACCGGTCATACGGAAGGGCAGGGACCGACGCCGCCGCCCCTCCGTCAGGCGATACGGCCCCGGGCCGGTCCCCCGCGGTCGACCGCACAGGCGGGCCGCTTCGGCGGCGTCACCGCCAGGGCACGGGGCCGGGCCGCGGGGGCAGGAGCCGGGGCGGGCTCCCCGGAGCGTTCCCCGGGCGTCTCCGGTACGGCGGCGGCCGGGGCGGGTTCCGCCGCGCCTGCCGACCGGCGTTCTTCACGGCGCGGCCGGCGAAGGCGCCCTTCCCGCTCCCTCCGGGCCCCTTGCCCGCCGCGTCCCCCACTTCCTCCGGAGCCGCTGGGCACGACGGCAGCCGCATGCCCGGTCCGACGAGAACTGCCTCACCGGATCAGCCTTTGAGGCCGTAGAAGTGGATTGGTGTGTTCGGCCTGAACCCGATGCGCGGGTACACGGGGGCTCCGGCGGCGGTGGCGTGCAGCGTGGCGCGGGTCAGCCCGGTGGCCCGCGCACCTTCGTACAGCGCCTTGCGCGTGACCGCCTCGCCGTAGCCCTTGCGCTGCCACTGCGGGTCCGTGGCGACGAACGCGACGAACAGGCGGCCTTGTGCTTCGACCGTGGCGGCGCACGCCACCGGTTCGTCGCCTCGCATGGCCAGGTAGGCGTACACCTCGTTCTTCCAGAGCGCGGATCCGACCAGGCCGTCGCGGCCCTCGTCCAAGGGGAACCCGTACGCGCGTGATTGGAGGTCGGCGTATGCCTGCAACTGCTCGTCGGTGCGCACGCGGGCGAACGTCAGGTCGGGGTGGGCCGGCTCGGGGATGGGGAGCAGGTCGCCGGCCATGCCCGTACCGGGGAAGGCGTACTGGAGGCCGGCCTGCTCGGCTGTCGCCTCCAAAACGGAGCGGGCCTCGTCGTCGAGGAGGTCTTCGAAGAGCCACACGAAGCCCGGGTGCTTCTTCGTCCGCATGATGTCCGCGGCCTGGCTCAGACGGTGCCTGACGAGCTCTGATCCCGCTTCCGCCTCGGTCAAGGTGATGCAGTTGAAGAACCCGAACCGGCTGTCGGCCCAGCGGACAGCGATGCCCGGAAGGTCGCGCACGTCCGCGTCCGGGTCGCGGTCGAGCACCATGGTCCGCCACGCCGTGGTGAGCTGCTGTACCGATTCGATGGACTCCGCGGAAACGGTCACGGTGCCTCCATGACGTGTTGTGTTCGGAGAGGTCCCTGAGCAGGTGATGGATGCTACCGGGCATCTTCGGTCCGGTCGCGGGCGTTCGCCGCGCTGGAGCGGGGCACTCCGTAGGAGCGGCGTCCGAAGCGCCACCACGCGGCGGCCATGGCGAGGGCCACCAGCAGGGCGACGGGTGTGTAGTTGAAGCTCGCGGCGGTGACGGGGCTGGACTGCGGCAGCAGGAACAGCACTGTTGCCCCGGCTGCCCAGAGCACTGCCACCCAGCCGATCGGCCGGCTCCAGCGGCCCAGGTGCCAGGGCCCGGGGGTGAACCGGTCCCGGTGGCGCAGTCGCAGCAGCACCGGGATGGCGTAGGCCGGGGTGAAGCCCACGACGGAGATCGCGGTCACCGCCGAGAACGCCGTGGCCGAGTACAGGGACGGCAGGGCGAGCACGAAGGCGACACCGACGGCGAGCCGGACGGCGTTGGCCGGGACGGCCGTACGGCGGCTGACCTTCTGCCAGCGTGCCGAGCCGGGCAGGGCGCCGTCCCGGGCGAAGGCGTAGATCATGCGACTGGCGGAGGCGGTGACGGTGTAGCCGCACAGGAACTGCGCAACGATGATCACCAGCAGCAACGCTTTCGCCGTCGCCACGCCCAGAGCGTCCAGGAAGATCTGCGCCACCGGCACCCCGGTCTCGCTGCCCAGCGTCGCGGCGTAGTCCTGGATGGCGAACAGCAAGGCGGCCAGCAGGACACCGCCGGCGATCCAGGACACCGCCACCGAGCGGACGATCCCGCGCGCCGCGGCCACGGAGGCGCCACTGGTCTCCTCGCTCAGGTGGGCCGAGGTGTCGTAGCCGGCCAGGGCGAAGCAGGGCAGCAGCATGCCCAGCAGGATCACGTACACGGGGCTCGACCAGCCGGTGTTGTTGGTGAACTCGGAGAACACGAAGCCGGCCGGCTGGTGGTGAGAGGGGACGAGCGTCAGGGCGCCGATGATGGCGACGGCCCCGGCCAGGTGCCACCACGCGCTCAGGGAGGTCAGGACGTTCATCAGCCGGGTGCCGAAGAGATTCAGGACCGCGTGCAGCGCGAGGATGACCGCGTAGAGGACCAGCAGGGATTCTGGCGTCGGCACGTAGCCGAACTGCAGGTTCGCCCAGGCGGCGGTGAAGGTCGCGATGCCGTAGTCCTGGGCCGCGATCCCGCCGAGCAGCCCCAGAAGGTTGAGCCAGCCGGTGTACCAGCTCCACCGATCACCGCCGAGCTGGCGGGCCATGTAGTACAGGCCGCCGCTGGTGGGGTAGCGGGAGGTGATCTCGGCCAGCGCCGCGGCCAGGCACAGCACCAGCGGCCCCACGGCCAGCCACCCCCACACCACCGCTGCGGGCCCACCGCTGTTCAGGCCGTAGCCGAAAAGCAGCAACGCCCCGGACATGATGGAGATGACCGACAGGGAAGCGGAGAAGTTACCGAAGGCGCCCATGCGCCGGTGTAATTGCTGGGTATAGCCGAGCTCCTTGAGTATGCGCTCGTCGTCGTCCGGCGGCTCGGACCGCTGCCATCGTGCATGTGCTGATGTACGCATCGAGAACCTCCGCACAGGGAAGAGCAGAAAGGCCACCGGTAACGGACTAACGGACCATGTCGGTGCTTCTCCGGTGTTCGCGTATCGCGTGCACGTCGTAGCGCGTGAAGTCGCCGACGACGCAGACGAGTCTCGGGGGGCGCCACAGCACATGCGGTGCGACCGCTGACCCGTGGCGGTCACGGGCCAGGTGCGCTCCACGCCCTGCAACAGCGAGGGCGGTCTTTCGTCAGGGGCTCGGGCATGGCCAATCTTGTGGACCGTGCATCTGCTGTCAAGGCATCTGTGCCGCGAAGGCCTCGTACGCCCGCTCGTCGAACAGCACGAAGCGGACCTCCTCCACCGACGTCTCCGTCGCCCGGACCGCCTCGACCGCGATGCGGGCCGCGTCCTCGACCGGCCAGCTGTACACCCCCGTCGAGATCGCCGGGAAGGCGACGGTCTTCGCGCCCAGCTCGTCCGCTACGCGGAGGGACTCGCGGTGGCAGGAAGCCAGGAGGTGGGAGCGGTCCTCCTGCTGCGAGTACACCGGGCCCACCGTGTGGATCACCCATCGGGCCGGGAGGTCGCCCGCCGTGGTGGCGACGGCCTTGCCGGTGGGGAGGCCCTTGCCGTAGTGGGAGGCGCGCAGGTCGCGGCAGGCGTTCAGGATCGCGGGGCCGCCCGCGCGGTGGATGGCGCCGTCGACGCCGCCTCCCCCGAGGAGCGAGGAGTTCGCCGCGTTGACGACGGCGTCGACGTGCTGCTGGGTGATGTTTCCCTGGACCAAGGTGATCGTGACCATGGGGCCATCCTCCTGGACGGCGCCGGAAGGCGGGAGCGGGCCCGGCCGGGCCCGCTCCCGCCCGAGTGCGTCAGATCGGGTACTGCACGCTCCGCACCGGCGGGTTCGTCAGGTGGCGGCCCGCGCCGAGGGTGCCCGCGCGCCGCGTGCAGTGGCGGTCGGTGAAGTAGACCAGGGTGCGGCTGGTTCCGTTGGTGAGGCGGCGGATCTTGGCCCGGTTCTCGGTGAGCAGGCTGTAGCACTTGCCGTCCTGCGGGTCCTTCTCGCGCCTGCTCACGGCCTCGCGCAGGCAGGCCACCCCGGTGATGCCGGTGCCGGCTTTGCAGCGGGAGTAGTCCACTGTCAGCGTGCCGTTCGCGGCGTGCGCCTCGGGTGAGGCGGCGAGGGTGGTGAGCAGCAGGACGGACACAGCGGTGCCCAGGGCGCGGCGGATACGCACGGGAGTCCTTTCGTGGTGACGGGACGGTGCCTCCAGATATCCACGGACGCTGATCCATCCGGCGGAATCACCCGTCGGTGGGCGCGGCATTGCGTCGCACCCACGAGGCGGGAACACCCGATCGACCGGCCGGAGCGGCTCGGCGTGATCTCGCGGCGGTCACGCTTCGGCCCGGACCGGGCACCACTCCCCCGGCCCGCCGGGCCGGGAGCTGCTCGCCCGGGGTGCGGAACCTGCCTCCACCCCCGCGGCTACGCTCCGGGTCGCGTCGCCGGCATGCCGGCCCCGGTGCTCTCCATGGCCCAACTGGCCAGGATCCGCAGCGACTCGGCGGACGGCGAGCCGGGCTCGGCGTGGTAGGTGATCAGCTGCTGGTTCTGGTCCGCGGGCAGGACGAGGGTCTCGTAGGACAGCGTCAGCGGGCCCACCACGGGGTGGTGCAGCTCCTTCACCCCGAAGCCCTTGTCCTGCACGTTGTGGGTGGCCCACAGCGAGCGGAACTCCGGGCTCTTGACGGACAGTTCGCCGACCAGGGCCGCCAGCTTGGGGTCGTCGGGGCAGCGGCCCGCGTCGAGGCGCAGGAAGGCCACGACGTCCTCGGCCTTGCGGTCCCACTCGGTGTACAGCTCGCGGGTGGCCGGCTCCAGGAAGATCTGCCAGGCCATGTTGCGCCGACCCGCGGGCATCGCGTCGAAGTCGCCCAGGAGGGCGCAGGCCAGCCGGTTCCAGGCGATGATGTCCAGGCGGCGGCCGATCACGTAGGCCGGGGTGTTGTCCATGGTGTCGATGAGGTGCTGCACCGAGGGGCGCACGCGCTGCGGGCGGGCCGGGCGGCGCGTCTTCGTCACGCAGGGGTGCACCAGGCGGGTGAGGTGGTCCCGCTCGGCGCGGGTCAGGCGCAGGGCGTCGGCTATCGCCTCCAGCACACCCGTGGAGACGTTCTGGCCGCGTCCCTGCTCCAGGCGCGTGTAGTAGGCGACGCTGACGCCTGCGAGCTGTGCCAGCTCCTCGCGCCGCAGCCCGGGCACCCGGCGCCGCCCGCCGTAGGGCGTGAGGCCCACTTCTTCGGGCTGCAGCCGTGCCCGCCGGCTGCGGAGGAACTCGCTCAGTTCGGTGCGCTGGTCCATACCCACCAGTATGCGGGCGGCCGTGCGAGGCAGGGTGATACTGCCAGTGGTAGGAACCGCAAGCGTAGTCCCAGCCGGGTTCTGGCTGGGATGTACGGGCGGGCGCAGGATTGCGGCCATGACGACACACACCTCCGCTCCCGCGACGACTCACACCTCCGTTCCCGCGTACGCCGCCCCTTCGGCGAAGGCCCCTCTGGAGCGCACCACCGTCCGGCGCCGGGAGCCGGGTGAGCACGACGTCCTCATCGAGATCAAGTACTCGGGCATCTGTCACTCCGACATCCACACCGCCCGCGGCGAGTGGGGCGACGACGGGCACTTCCCGCTCGTTCCCGGCCACGAGATAGCCGGTGTGGTCGCCGCGGTCGGCTCCGGCGTGACCCGCCACCGGGTGGGCGACCGCGTCGGCGTCGGCTGCTTCGTGGACTCCTGCCGCGAGTGCGACAACTGCAAGGCCGGGCTCCAGCAGTACTGCACCGGCAAGCTCGGCAACGTCGGCACCTACGGGGCCACCGGGCGTGACGGCGAGGTCACCCAGGGCGGCTACTCCACGCACGTCGTCGTGGACGAGAACTACATCCTGCGCATCCCCGGCTCCATCCCGCTGGACGAGGCGGCGCCGCTGCTGTGCGCGGGCATCACCCTGTACTCCCCGCTCACCCACTGGCAGGCGGGCCCCGGCAAGAAGGTCGCGATCGTCGGCCTCGGCGGCCTGGGGCACATGGGCGTGAAGATCGCGCACGCCATGGGCGCGGAGGTGACCGTGCTCAGCCAGTCGCTGCGCAAGGAGGCGGACGGGCTGCGGCTGGGCGCGGACCACTACTACGCGACCTCCGACCCGGCCACCTTCGAGACGCTGGCGGACAGCTTCGACCTGATCGTCAACACCGTCTCCGCCGACCTCGACCTGGACGCCTACCTCGGTCTGCTGAAGACCGGCGGCACGCTCGTGCAGGTCGGCATCCCGGAGCGGCCGCAGCCGGTGTCGTCCTTCGCCCTCGTCGCCCGTCGCAAGTCCCTGGCGGGCTCGATGATCGGCGGCATCCCGGAGACCCAGGAGATGCTCGACTTCTGCGGTGCGCACGGCATCGGCGCCGAGGTGGAGCTGATCCGGGCCGAGCAGATCAACGAGGCGTACGAGCGGGTGCTGGCGAGCGACGTCCGCTACCGCTTCGTCATCGACGCCGCGACGATCTGACGCGGCGCTCCGACCGCCCCGCATCGCGCCGGGCCGCGACCCCGTACGCCGATGGGCGTTGGCCACGGCGTCGCGCGGCGCCCCCGCCGCGGTGGAAGACTGAGACGCGTCGGGGGACGCCGTGAGCCGCACCCGCGGTACCGGGCCCCTCGCGCGTAATCCGTCGAAGGGGCACCCACCATGCTCAGCACAGATTTCGTGACCGGATCACCCAACTGGCTCGACCTCGGCAGCCCGGACACGGCCGGGTCCGCCGGGTTCTACGGCCGGGTCTTCGGCTGGGACGTGCAGGCCGCCGGGCCCGACACGGGCGGCTACGCCTTCTTCCAGCAGGACGGCAAGGACGTCGCGGCGCTCGGCCCGCTGACCGAGGAGGGCGCGAGCCCGGCGTGGACGGTGTACTTCCAGACCCCTGACGCCGACGCCACCGCCAAGGCGGCCGAGCAGGCGGGCGGCACGGTGCGGGTCCCGCCGGCCGACGTCATGGACGCCGGCCGGCTGGCCTGTCTCACCGACCCGGGCGGCGCGGAGTTCTCCCTCTGGCAGCCGGGCGCCGTCAAGGGCCTGGAGAGGATGTGCGAGCCCGACACCCTGCTCTGGGTCGAGCTCCACACCGCGGACCCGGCGGCGGCCGCGGCCTTCTACCGCTCCCTGTTCGGGTGGGGCGCGGAGGAGAAGGAGTTCAGCACCGGCACGTACACGCTGATCTCCACGGCCGGCAGCAGCGGGCCCGACGCGCCGTTCGGCGGTATCGCCCCCGTGCCGGGCGAGGGGGACGGTGAAGGCAGGGAGTCCCGCTGGATCCCGTACTTCCTGGTGACGGACCCCGACGTGACCGTCACCAAGGCGCAGGAGAGCGGCGGCTCGGTGGTCGCACCGGCCACGGACGTGCCGGACGTGGGCCGGATCGCCTGGCTCGCCGACCAGTTCGGCGCGGTCTTCGGCGTCATCAAGCCCCTGCCGCGCGAGGCCTGATGCACGGTCCGCGGCGGACGGCTCCCGTCCGCCGCGGACCCGTTCCCGCTCCCGTTCCTGCTCCGCTCCCGTTCCCGCTCCCGGGCCGGGGCCAAGCCACGAGCCGGCAGCTCAGCTGCTGCTCTCGGCCTCGGGGGCCGCTTCCCCCTCCTCGGCCCCCTCGGCGGCGGCCGCCGCCTCCTCGCCTTCTTCCTCCTCCTCTTCCTCTTCCTCCGGCTCGGTCTGCGCCGCGACGATCTGCAGGACGGCGTCCTCGCCGTCGACGGCGAGGCTGGTGCCCCGCGGCAGCGGAATGTCCTTGGCGTGGATGGTGTGGCCGGCCTCCAGGCCTTCGATGGAGATCGTGACGCCCTCCGGGATGTGCGTGGCCTCGGCCTCGACCGGGAGGGCGTTGAGGATGTACTCCAGCAGGTTGCCACCGGGCGCGAGCTCGCCCTCGGTGTGGATCGGGATGTCCACGGTGACCTTCTCGCCCTTCTTGACGATCAGCAGGTCCACGTGGGTGAGGAAGCCGCGCAGGGCCTCCCGCTGGACGGCCTTGGGAATGACGAGTTCCTTCTTGCCGTCGATGTCCAGGCGGATCAGTACGTTCGGAGTCCTCAAGGCGAGCAGCAGGGCATGCCCGTCCAGCGCCACGTGCCGCGGCTCGGAGCCGTGCCCGTAGATGACCCCGGGAACCTTGTCGTCCCTGCGGATGCGCCGGGCGGCACCCTTGCCGAACTCGGTGCGCGTCTCGGCGGTCAGCTTCACTTCAGCCATGCCTGCACTCCTCGCGGTTCAGTCGTCTGGAGACTCTGTTAACCGCCTGCCGGAGAGGTGCCGCCCCGGCTACTCCGTACGGGAGCGATATCGGGCTGTTTTCCATCTGATGGCAGATGCGCGCCCCCGACGGCAGATGCGGCCCCCCTGACAGCGAGCGGTCTCCGCCTTAACCGGAATCCGTCCGCCGACGCGGAGGCGATCGGGCAGACTTTGCGGGCACCGTGCAGACCCCGTCACACCGTCGTGAAGTCGTGAAGTCGTGGATACGAGGGGACACCCATGAGCGGAATGCGAAGATTCAGCCGGAGAGCCCTGTTACGCACGGGCCTGGGAGTGAGCGGCGGCGCACTGGCCTCCCAGCTCCTCCCGCGCCTCCCCGGCCCTTCCGGCCCCTCCGTCCCGGGTGCCGAGCCCGCCTGGGCTCCGGCCGCGGCGCGGCAGGGGCTCTTCCCCGAGTGGAGCCGGTTCGCCAGGCTGGCCGACGGCACGTTCGACGAGGACGCCGATCCGCTGCGCGACATGAAGCCGGTGATCACCGCGCTCAAGGCGCAGAACGTCAACGTGATCGAGGTCGACACGATCCTGTCGAACTGGCTGACGCCCGCGGAGTTCACCGAGCACATGGGCAAGGTCAAGAGCTTCACGGAGCTGGCGCACGCCGCCGGGATCCGCGTCGTCATGTACTACCCGTCGCTGGAGCTCATCAGCGTCGGCGGAGAGAAGGGCCGGTCGTTCTACAAGGACGGCGAGGGCAAGTCCTGGGTGCAGCGCTCCCTCGACGGCCAGCCCAACGTCTTCTACGGCAGCCTGGTCGTCTGGGTCGACCCGGGGGACGAGAGCTGCTGGCTCAGCCCCAACTCCCCCTGGCGCGACTACTACCTCGGCCGTATCAAGGCCCTCGCCGCCACGGGCGTGGACGCGATCTGGCCGGACGTGCCGATCTACTTCGACGGCGCGCTGAGCTGGTGCGACGGCTCCACCTGGGCGGCGGACGCCTTCAAGGCGGACACCGGCCTCGCCCTCCCGGCCACGGCCGACTTCACGAGCCTGCCCTTCCGCCGCTACGTGGAGTGGCGCCACCGCAACCTCAACCAGTGGCAGCTCGACATCGCCGCCGCGGGCCGGTCGGTCAACCCCGACCTGGTCACCTTCGTCGAGACGGTCAGCATGGACTACCAGTACGCCACGCTGGTCGGCCTCGACGGGGCGTACCTGCGCAAGGCGGAGGGCGTGAGCCACGTCTGGGAGGTGGACATCCTCGGCAACTACGACGGGATGCGCCACGCCACGGCCACCGACTGGACCTGCCTGATCTCGATGTACAAGTACGCGCGGGCCGCGAGCGGGGCGAAGCCCGCGTGGGCGTTCTCCTACGGCTGGAAGGCCGACGACGCGTCGCTGGTGATGGCCGAGCTGCTGGCGGCCGGCTGCAATCCGTACGAGGTCAAGAGCCCGTTCAAGGACGCGAGCACCGACAAGGCGATGCGCACCCGCATGTACGCCTTCGTCGCGGCCAACCAGGAGAAGCTCTACAACGCCGTGCCCGCGGCCGAGGTCGGCGTCTACCACTCCTCCGCCTCCCGGGACTTCGTCAGCCCCTCCGCCGGCACCGGGATGTACGCCAACACCAAGATGCCCTCCGGGGTCACGGACTGGTGGGCCGGGGGCAGCCCCGAGGAGAGCTGCACCCAGCAGGCGTGGCTGGGCGAGTTCCGCGGCACGGTCAAGGCGCTGGTGTACGCCCACGTCCCCTTCTCCACCGTCACGAGCCCGCACCTGGAAGCCGCCGACCTGGCTCCGTACCGCGTGCTGATGCTGCCGAACCTGCAGGCCGTCTCGGACGGCGAGGCCGCTGTCCTGCGGGAGTACGTGGCGGGCGGCGGGACGGTCGTGATCACCGGTCCGGCGCCCACCGCGCTCGACGGCCTGGGCACGGCCCGCGGCGAGTACGCGCTGGCCGACGTGCTGGGGTTCCGCAAGGGCGATCCGCTGCCCGCGAGCAAGCAGAATCGATTCGGCTCCGGTACGTGCTGGTACGTCAAGGACCTGGCCGGCCTCAGCTACCTGACCGGCACCGACCAGGCGAGCGCCGACCGGATCCTGGCGCCCGTCCTCGCGGCCGCGCCGCCCTCGGTACGGCTCACCGGCGACCGCCGCATCCACATGGAGGTGAGCCGGCTCGGCGACGACACCGTCGTCCAGCTGGTCAACTTCACCTGCTTCGGTGACACCCCGGCCACCTTCAGGACCATGCCGGCCGCCTGCTCCGTCGCCCTGGAGCTGCCCGCGGGCAAGCGGGTGCTGTCGGCCACGGTGAGCTCCCCGGACGGCGCCTCGCCGGCCCCGCAGCCGGTCACCTGGCAGGTGGCGGGCACCACCGCCACGGTGTCCCTGACCGTGGGCCAGTACTCCCTGCTGACGGTCACCACCGGCTGAGCCCGGGGGAGGCTGCGGCCCCTCCGCTACGGCCCGTCCGTTCCGGGGGCGGGGATCCGCCACAGTGCAGTCGGCCGGTCCTCGTCCCCCGGGTGGGACTCGAAGGCGATCCACCGCCCGTCCGGCGACCAGCTCGGCGCGCCGTCGTACGAGCCGTCGTTCCTGGTCACCCGGACGGGGCGGCCGCCGTCCACCGGGATCACGAAGATCTGCGGCACCTCCAGGCCGCCGGCGGTGGAGGAGAAGACCACCTGCCGGCCGTCGGGCGACCAGCTCGGGTCGGTGTGCTCGCCGGCACCGCCGGTGAGCCGCCGCAGCCCGCTGCCGTCGGCGTTCATCACGTACAGCGCCCAGTCGTGGCTGCCGCGCTCGCGCCGCTGGAAGACCAGCCGGTCGCTCCTGGGCGACCAGTTGGGCTGGCGGTTGTCCGTGCCGGTGGCGGGGCCGTCCAGGAGCCGGGTCCGTCCGCTGCCGTCGCGTCTGACCTTCCACAGGGAGCCGAGCACACTGCCGCCGTCCGCCGATCCCTCCTCCGTCCCGCTCTCCTCGCTCTCCTCGCTCTCCCGGCTCTCCTGGAACACGATCCACGTGCCGTCCGGCGAGAAGCTGGGCTCCAGAAAGCCGGAGCCACCGCCGTGCTCGGTGACCCGCTCGGGCCGGCCGCCCGGCGGCATCACCCACACCTCGTCCCGCCCGCCTTCCCGGTCCGAGGCGAAGGTCACCCCCGCCGAGGGGTGCCAGCTGGAGCCGGGCAGGTTCACGGCCGCCCGGTCGGCCTCGTCGAGCAGCGTGCCGGGGCGGCTCTGCGCGCCGCCGCGCAGGGAGAGCACGCGCAGCGCCGCGGCGCCCTCGTTGTATCCGCCTGCGAAGAGCGTGAAGAGCACGGAACCGCCGTCCGGAGAGAAGGCGGGGTTCTGTGCGCTCGCGTGCCCCTTGCCGCGGTGGAGCAACTCCGCGCCGTCGGCCCGCGCGCCCGCCCGGCCGTCGGACGGCCCCGGCGGCTGCGGCGGCTTCGGCCCCTCGGAACTGCTGCAGGCCGTCAGGACGAGGGCGGCCACGAACGCTGCGACGTACAGGCGACTGCGCACCCGGCCGACGTTAGTGGAGCCGCCGCGCGCCGGAGGCCGGAACGACGGAAGCCGGGGCCCGCCCTGCGCATACGCATTCCGCGGTCACTTCACCGCCGGGCAGCGTGCCGGATTGCCCGCCGCGGCGGGCTGCGGCGACCATGAGGGCGGCTGACGCCGTCCGCTGGGAGCGCTGATGAAGGACCCGTCCACGGCGAACCGCCACGTGCTGTGGTTCTTCCGCGGGTTCGGCACCCCGCACCGGCGGCTGCTCGCCCTCGGGGTCGGCATGCGGCTGTGCGAGATGGCCGCCGACCTGGTGACGCCGTGGCCGGTCGCCGCCGTCGTGGACCGGGTACTGGGCACGGACGGCTCGCACAACCCCCTCGGCTCGCTGCTCTACGTCTTCGGGCGGGACGGGACGGCCATGCTCACCACGGCGGCCGCGCTCGTGGTGCTGGTGGCCCTGGTGTCCGCGGTGTTCGACTACGCGGGCGACCGGACGATGAACGGCGTGGGCGAGCGGATGAGCGTGGCGATCCGCTGCGAGACGTTCGCCCACCTGCAGCGCCTGCCACTCAGCTACCACGACCGGCAGACCGTGGGCGAGTCCACGAGCCGGGTGATCACCGACTGCGGGAACATCAAGGACAGCCTCGTCGCGTTCTGTTCGGTGCTCTTCCCCGGTGTCCTCTCGGTCACGGGCTACGCGGCCGCGCTGCTCCTGCTCGACTGGCGGTTCGGCCTGATCGGGGTGGCGGCCGTCCCGCTGGTCCTGCTCCTCGGCGTCCGCAACCGGCGGCGCGGGCAGCTCGCCGCCCTGCGGCGCAGGGAGGCGGAGGGCGAGCTGACCGGGCTGGTCGCCGAGGCGCTGCAGGGCATCCGGACGGTGCACGCCTTCGGCCGCCACCAGATGCACGACCAGGAGTTCGCGGCGCGGAGCCGGGGGCTGCTCGGCGCGGGCCTGGAAGCCGTCGACGTCCAGGCCCGCCGGGCGCCGCTGCTGGAGACGGCGACGGCGGTCGGCACGGCGGCCCTGCTGTGGGTGGGCGGCGTGGGGGTGCTGCGCGGGTGGTGGAGCACCGGCCATCTCGTGGTCGCGCTCAGCTATCTGACGGGCATGGTGGCTCCGCTGCGGGCGCTGTCCAAGCTCTCCGGAACGTTCGCGCAGGGGCGGGCGTCGGCCGGGCGCATCGCCGAGATCCTCCGGGAGCCGTGCCCGCTGCGGCGGCCGGTGCGGGCCGTTCCCCCGGGCCTGTCCGCCCGCGCGAGCGGCCGCATCGACTTCGAGGGGGTGTCGATGCGCTACGGGGACCGCCCCGCGCTGCATCGCCTCGACCTCAGCATCGGCGCGGGCGAGCGGATCGCGCTGACCGGTCCCAACGGCGCGGGCAAGTCGACCGCGCTCGCGCTGGTCGCGGGCCTGTACCGGCCCACGTGCGGCACGGTGCGCATCGACGGGACGGCGACGGACGACCTGCCGGAGGAGTGGCTGCGCCGCCAGGTCACGGCCGTGCTCCAGGAGACGTTCCTGTTCGCCGGGACCATCGCCGCCAACATCCGCTACTCGCGGCCGGACGCGGGAGCGCACGAGGTGCGGGCGGCCGCCGAGGCGGCGCTGGTCACGGCGTTCACCGACGACTTCCCCGACGGCCTCGACACACGGCTCGGCGACTGCGGCGGCGGGCTCTCGGGCGGGCAGCGCCAGCGCGTGGGGATCGCCCGCGCTCTGCTGGCCGATGCGCCGATCGTACTGCTGGACGAGCCGACGTCGGGGCTCGACGCGGAGGCGGAGCGGCTGGTGGTGGCCGCCCTCGGGCGGCTGGCCGCGCACCGGACGGTGGTCATGGTCACGCACCGGCCCGCGCTGCTGGAGACGGCGACGGGGGTGGTGGCACTGGCCGCGGACGAGGTGCACGACGGGCTGTCCCCCGCGGGCCCCCTACCGTGACGCCACCGCTCGGGCGCCCGCCGTGGAAGGACGCACCGGTGAAGACCGCCGGCCGCGCTCTTCTCACCGCAAGCCGGGCGGCGACCGAGCGCGACACCCGGGCAGGTGACCTCCTTCGGCTGTCCCGCGTCGCGCCCGCAGCACGGCGAGGAACTGCTGTACTGCGCCGGGCCGGCGAAGGCCGCGCCCGCGGACGAGTGGCAGATGCCGTGCGACGTGGCGGGCGGGGCGAGCGGCGGCCCGTGGCCGGCCGGCTTCGACGCGTCGACCGGTCCGGGCACGCTGGTCCCGGTCAGCAGCCACAGTGACGCACTGGACGGCGGCACCTCGATGTTCGGCCCCGTCCTGGGGGCGCAGGCCAGGAAGGCCTACGAGCGGGCGCAGCGCGCCTGACGGAGAGGTTCACCCCCGGAGGCCGCCGCCCGGACGCCGGCCGGGTGGCCGGCGGCCGGCACGCAGGCGGCGGGCGACGGCTGTGCCGAGCCGCGTGGCGGCCGACGGACGTTCCGGGGCGGCGGCTGCGGACGGCTGCCGGCCCGGGACGCTGTCGATCAGCTCCTGCACGATGTGGTCGTAGGCCGGATCCTCGTAGTACGCACTGTGTTTGAGCAGCGGTGCCTCGGGCTTGTCGTCCCGGGCGACGATCCTGTACGGGTCGCGCAGCTGGATCTCGGGGCCGATGCGGCGGCACCAGAAGTCGCCGTCGCCGTCCGGGTCCGGTGTGACCACGGTCCGGTCGATCGTCCGCCAGTCGTCGAGTACCGGCCGGACGTGCCCCTCGGCTGGATGTGCCAGGACGGGGGCGCCGAGGTAGTCGCTCCAACGGTGGAGGTTCCGCCAGCGCCCGTTCAGCCGGGTGTACACGTCCTGCAGCAGCGGATGGCCCACGTACGCGGGGAACAGCCGGGCGTACGCCCACGTCAGTTGCGAACCGTGCGTCAGCAGGGCAACCCCGTCGACCGGCTGCCGGGTGTCGGCCGGTTCCGGCGAGTCAGCCCGTTGCGGCGAGCCGGCTGGTCGTGGCGAGTCGGCCGGCTGCTGCGTCCGGGCGGCCTGGAGGACGGCCGCCACGCAGATCAGGCTCCCCTGGCTGTGGCCGGACAGCACGACCGTCCCGCCCTCGGCCGTCTTGTCCTGCACCCGCCGGGTCAGCGACAGCACCGCCCGGCCGCCGTAGGGAGGCGGCACGATCGGGTGCGCCAGGCGCGGCCAGAACGCCAGCAGGTCCCACAGCACCCCCACCGCCCGTCGCCACTGCGGGCTGCGGAAGGCGCGCACGCCCAGGAACACCAGGCCTGCCGCCAGTCCCGTCAGCGCCCACGCCCCGGCGTCGTCGGCCAGCCCGAAGAACCTCACGCCGAGCCAGACGCGGCCGTAAAGAGCGTCTTGGATCCACTCGAAGCCTTTGTTCCTTCCCAGCACCAGGGATTCGCCGGCGAAGCAGCCCTGCAGGAGTGCGCAGACGAACCCGGTGAGGGCGACCACCACCAGCACGGTGGGCAGCCGGTACTTCAGGGCGGCCTGGCGCCAGGCCTTGGCCAGGCGTGCCACGGTGCGGTCGGGGAGGTCGTCCTCGGTTGCCTGCGGGTAGTCGCTCCGGATGCGGCTCTTGAGGTCGGGGCCCGGCCCGGGGCGGAAGACCAGCAGGGAGAGCACGAGCACCACGGCGGCCACCAGCACCAGCGCCCACAGCAGCGCGGTGACGTGGAAGACCGTGGGGAGCACGAGCGGCGCCCCGCCCCCGGAGGGAGCCTCCTTCGGCTGGACGAGCCTGCCCAGCAGCCGGGCGGTCTGGATCGCGAAGCCTGCCGTGAACCCCGTGGCCAGGAGGACCGCGAGGCTCGCGAGCACGGGGCAGGCCAGACCGCCCCACATGGGCCGCTGCCCCTCGGCCGGATCGGCGGTCGGAATGACGCCGCGCAGCAGCAGGGTGACCACCAGCAAGGCGAGCAACAGCACCGCGCAGGCCTCGTACAGGGCGTTGAAGGCCCATGCGAAGCCGGCCAGGTTCACGGGCAGGCTTCCGGTGCCCCGGGAGGTGGCGTGCGGTCCGAAGAAGACCGCGAGCACCACGACCGCGAGCAGGGCCGCCCACGTGCCCCGGCGCAGGATCAGGCACGGCACCGGGATCCGGATGGCGTCGCGGCCGGTGGGGTCGTAGACGAGCTTCTCGCCCCGGGGGTGGTAGCCGATTGCCGTGAGGGCGACGCAGAGCAGGCCGGCCGCCGCGGCGAAGCCGAACAGGGCCCAGAGGGCGTCGTCCTCCCAGCCGTCGGCGGTCCGCAGGCCGGCGACCGGCTTGACCGAGGCGTACGCGACGAGCATCGCGACCACGGCCACCGCCGCGGTCGTGTGGAACAGCCTCAGCATCGGGGCGCGCGGCGAGGAGGACCAGAACGGCTTCTGCGCGAGCGCGCCCACGCCGTCCGGCCACTCCTCCGGCTTCGTGGCCGTGGGCGGCGGATAGACGTGGACCTGCCGGCCGAACCGGACCAGCAGCCAGATCAGTGCGGCCGGTGCGGCGACGCCCAGGGGCAGCCGCCACGACCAGCTGGTCGGCTGCTTGCTGGAGAAGGGCACCCAGCTGTTGCCGGACGTGCAGAGCGTGTTGCCGCCGCACTGCCAGGCGACGAGGTCGACCGCGACGAAGGCGACCGCCGCCGTGAGGAGCAGGGTCAGTACGAGCCCGAGCAGCCGCAGCACCGCGTCGGCTGTCCGCCGTACCCCGCGCCGCACTTCGGTGTCCCGCTCCCCGGGGACACGGACGGCCATCGGCAGGGTGTAGCGGGCGAGGTTCAGTATGCCGAAGGGGGCCAGCAGCAGCCACAGCGCTTTGGACACCGAACCGGAGGTCATACTGGCCCAGTGGAAGGCCTCCCTCGCGGGCGGCTCCGCCGGCGGCACCGAGCGCCGCAGGAACCGTGCCGTGTCGTCACCGCCGACATGCCGCAGTTCGGCGATCTGGAGGAGACCCGTGGGCGGTGCCCCACCGACACCGTGCACGCGAATTTCGACCACATCGGGCACCCTCCCAGGATCGGCGACCGGGCCCGGTCGTGCCACACGGCACCGCTCTCCGCCCCGGCCGCACCGGTCTCCGTCCCACCGGCCGCACCGGTCTCGTCCCGGCCGCGCCGATTCCCGTTCGGGCCGCATGGGAGGGAAGGACGGGGTACACGTGTACGGAAGATGCAGTCCGGTACCGCCCCTCTCTCCCCCGGAGGCTCCATGGCTTTCTCCGGCAAGCCCTTCGTCCGCTCCTGGCAGCACTGGCGCCGCGGGCGCGACCTGTCCGTCCCCTTCGACTCCACCGCCGTCGAGGACACCAACCGGCGCTTCCTGCTCTACGGGGTGCTCCCCATGTGGGTGGTGCCCGCGGTCGCCGACTGGTGGATGCACAAGCGGACGCGCATCGAACACACCAGCGGCGTGAAGGAGTCCGCCGTCCATGCGCTGATGATGACCGAGGCCGGCGTCCCCGTCGCGATGGGGCTGCTGGCGAGGATCAACCCGCTCGTCCTCTCCGTGATGGGAGGAGCCGCCCTCGCGCACGGCGCCACGGCCCTCTACGACGTGAGCCTGGCCACGAAGAAGCGCGAAGTGCACCCCGTGGAGCAGCACATCCACAGCTTCCTGGAGGTGCTGCCGCTGTCGGCCATGGCGTTCACCGCGTGCCTGCACGCCGACGAGGTCCGTGCGGCGCTGCGCGGCGGGCGCGGCAAGCACGACTGGGCCCTGCTCCCCAAGGACCGGCCGCTGTCCGCGAAGTACCTCGCGGGTCTCGGCGTGGCGATCGGCGCCGGGGTGATCCTCCCGTACGCCGAGGAGATGTCCCGCTGCCTGCGCGCCCGCCGCCCGGTGGCCGCCTCATGAGCCTCGCGCCCGCTTCCGTGCGTCCCGCGCCGCCCCGGCCGCTGCCGCCCCTGCGCATGCTCCGCATCGGCGGTCCGGGGCCGGAGGACGTCGTCGTCGACGGCGCCGGGCGGGTCCTGACCGGCACCGGCGACGGCCGGATCCGGCGGATCACCCTTCCCGGCCCGCGCGGTGGCGCCCGGGTGGAGGAGGTGGCGGACACGGGCGGCAGGCCGCTCGGCCTGGAGCCGCTCCCCGACGGCCGGCTGCTCGTCTGCGACGCGGAACGGGGGCTGCTGCGCGTCGCCCCCGGGGCCGGGGGCGGGGTCGAGGTCCTGGCGGACTCGGTGGCCGGTCAGCCGCTGCGCTTCTGCAGCAACGCGGCCGCCGCCGCGGACGGCACCGTCTACTTCACGGCCTCCAGCCGCCGCTACGGGCTGCGCGACTGGCGGGCGGACATCGTGGAGCACTCCGGCACCGGGCGGCTGCTGCGGCTCCGGCCGGGCGGTGTCCCCGAAGTGCTCCTCGACGACCTGCAGTTCGCGAACGGGGTCGCCCTGGCGGCCGACGAGTCCTCCGTCGTCGTGGCCGAGACCGGCGCGTACCGCCTCATCCGGCTGTGGCTCACCGGCCCCCGGGCCGGGCTGCGCGACACCCTGATCGAGGACCTGCCGGGCTTTCCCGACAACCTTTCCCGCAGCGCCGACGGCACCTTCTGGACCGCTCTGGCCGCGCCCCGGGAGCCGCTTCTCGACCGGCTCCACCGTGCGCCCGCGGCACTACGGCGCGGGGCGGCCGCCGCGGCGGTCCGGCTGCGCCCGCCACCGCGCCGGTTCGCCCGCGTCATGGGCATCGGCCCGGACGGCCGGGTCGCCCACGACCTGAGGCGGCGCGGCGCCGGCTACCGGATGGTCACCAGCGTGTACGAGCACGGGGGCACGCTCGTGCTCGGCAGCCTCGTGGAGCCGGGCATCGCCCTGTGCGAACTGCCGCCCGGCCGCCGCTGACCGCGCGTCAGCGGCGGCGCACCAGGTCGCCGGGGTCGGTGTTGGCACCGCAGAGGACGACGGCGACGGTCTCGTCCTCCGCGGGCACGTACGGGCCGCCGGGGGCCGTCAGGGCCGCGAGCGCGGTGGCCCCGGCGGGCTCGACCGCGAGGCGGTGCCCCTCCCACAGGGACCGCCGTGCGCCGGCGATGGCCTCATCGGCCACGAGGACGGAGGTGACGTCCTCGTGGCGGGCCGCGGCCAGGGCGGTCTCCGAGACGCGGCGGGCGCCGAGGGCGTCCGCCGCGACGGAGTCGACGGTGACGTCGACGACGCGCCCGGCCTGCAGGGCGGCGTGCAGGGCCCGGCTGCCCTCGGGCTCGACCGCGACGGTGCGGATCCCGTGGTGCCGTGCGGCCGTGGCGACGCCGGCGAAGAGGCCTCCCCCGCCCACCGCGACGACGACCGTGTCCAGGCCGGGGACGTGCGCCCGGATCTCCTCCAGGAGGGTGCCGGCGCCCGCGGCGATCAGCGGGTGGTCGTAGGCGTGGCTGGCGAGGGCGCCGGTGGTGCGCGCGAACTCCTCGCAGGCCGCGAGCGCTTCGGCGTACTCGGAGCCGACGAGACGGACGTCGGCTCCGTAGCCGCGCAGCCGGTCGGTCTTCACCTGCGGGGCGTTCTCGGGCAGGAAGACGGTGGCGGGCACCCCCTGCTGCTGCGCGGCCCAGGCGCAGGCCAGTCCGGCGTTGCCCCCGGAGGCGATGGTGACCCCGGCCCGGGGCAGGGTGCCGGCCTCGCGGTGGGCGGCGAGGAAGTTCCAGGCGCCGCGCGCCTTGAAGGAGCCGGTGTGCTGCATGAACTCCAGCGCGAACCACACCCGGCCGGGGACGCCGGGGCCGGCCGGCGCGACGGCGACGGGGCGGGTGCGGCCGGCGATGCGGGCGGCGGCCTGTTCGACGTCGCCGTGGGTGAGGTCGTGCACGGGATCTCCTCGGGGCGCGGGCGGGGACCGGGCAGGAAGCGCAGGGCGGCCGCAGCATGGCGGAAGCATGGGTGTTACAGCGTACGATACGGTGTAACACATGCCACGGCAATCTCCCTCCCTCGCCCGGGCGACCCCGGAGCTCATCGCCCGCACGGCCCTCGCGATCATCGACGAGGAAGGCCCCTCGGCCCTCAGCTTCCGCTCCCTGGCCGAGCGGCTGGGCGTCTCCCACGCGACGATCCACCGCCGCTGCACGGACCTGGGCGGGCTGATCGACCTGTGCACCGACCACCTCGCCGCCGGGCTGCCCGAGATCCCGCCGGGCACCGCCTGGGCCGAGGCCACGGAGCGGCGGTTCCGGGGGCTGTACGAGCTCCTCACCGCGCACCCCGGCCTGGTCGCCCTGCGCGGCTCGCGCCCCTGGCTCGGCCCGCAGCTGCTGGCCCGCCTGGTCGAGCCGGCGCTCGCCGACAGCATTGCCGCGGGAATGACGCCGGAGCAGGCGTTCCACGCGTACCGGCGGATGTACCTGCTGACCCTCGGCAGCGCCACGTTCGTCGACCACCGCGACCCCGGCCGGACGGCCACGAGCACCCGGACCGCGCTGGCCGCGCTGGACCCCGGGGAGTTCCCGGTCCTGACCGGGAACGTGAACGCCGTCCTGCCCGCCATGACGGACCATGAGGTCTACTACGGCGCCCTGCGGCAGCTGATCGAGGCGGCACACCCCTGAGACTGCCGGGTCGGTTGGGAAAATGGATGCACGTTACCGCAAAGGGTTGGGGAAGCAAATCCTGCTGCTCTACGATGGAGCGCATGACGAAGCCGCGCCCCTGTTCGATCGCCGACGCGCTCGGCGTGGTCGGCGAGAAGTACTCCCTGCTGGTGCTGCGTGAGGTCTTCTTCGGAGTCCGGCGCTTCGACGCGATCGCCCGCAACACCGGGGCCCCGCGCGACATCCTGGCCTCGCGGCTGCGCCGGCTGGTGGAGGCGGGAGTGCTGGAGAAGGTTCCCTACAGCGAACGGCCCGCGCGCTTCGAGTACTGCCCCACGGAAGCCGGGCACGATCTGCGGCCGGTCCTCATCATGCTGATGAGCTGGGGCGACCGTCACCTGGCGGACGTGCCGCCGACCGTCTTCGAGCACTCCTGCGGCGCCGATCTCGACCCGGCCGTCGTCTGCCGGTGCTGCGGCGAGGAGGTCGACAGCTCGGCCATCACCGCGCGCTTCCAGGTGCCGGGCTGGGGCGTCGAGGGCGCGGCCTGACCGGCGGTCCCGCCTCGGGCCGCCCGCTCCCGCAGCGCGGCCCCGTCACCAGTCGGCGACCCGGTAGTCCTTGAGGTGGACGCCCGAGACCGGGTCCCCCGCCTCGCCGCGCACGATCGGGTCGTAGACCCGGGCCGCGCCGTCCACGACGTCCAGCGGGGTGCGGAAGCCGTGCGCGGCCATCCACTCCTTCTTCGGCGCCGGGTTCTCGTCCGTGATCCAGCCGGTGTCGACGCTGCACATGTGGACGCCGCGGGCGGCGAGTTCCCGGCTGCTGGTGCGGGTGAGCATGTTCAGCGCGGCCTTGGCCATGTTGGTGTGCGGGTGGCCGGCCGACTTGTTGCGCACGGCGAAACGGCCCTCGACCGCCGTCACGTTGACCACGTAGCGCCGCGGGTGGGGCGAGGCCAGCAGGAGCGGCAGCAGCCGGTCGCACAGGAGCGTGGGCGCGAGGGCGTTGACCAGCTGGGTCTCCAGCAGTTCGGCCGGGTCCAGCTCGCCGAGGCGCGCGGACCAGGAGTTGGCGGCGGAGCGGTCCGGCACCAGCCCGGCCTCGTCCACCTCCGCGGCGGCCGGCAGGACGAGACCGAGCGCCGCCGAGGCGCCCGCACCGTCCCCGGCCCCCTCCAGCGCGTACGGCGTCCGGAAGCCGGGCGCCTGCCACAGGGCCGTCCCCGCGGGGCCGCCGGCGGGCAGCGGCCGCGACTCCCCCGCCGCCAGCGGCGCGTACGCCCCGGGCGGGCGGCGGATCGTCTGCGCGGCGTTGTTGACCAGGATGTCCAGCGGCCGGCCCTCCTCCCGCAGCCGCTCGCACAGGCCGAGCACCTGACGCGGGTCGCGCAGGTCGATGCCGATCACGGTGAGCCGGTCCCGCCACGCCTCGCTGCCCTCGGCCGCGTGGAAGCGGCGGACGGTGTCATGCGGGAAGCGGCTGGTGACCAGCAGCTCCGCGCCGTCGCGCAGCATCATCAGGGCGAGCTGGAAGCCGATCTTGACCCGGCCGCCGGTGAGCAGGACCCGGCGGCCCGTCAGGTCGGTGCGCAGGCCCCGCCGCTCGGCGTTGCCGGCGGCGCAGTCCGGGCAGAGCAGGTGGTAGAAGGCGTCGGCCTGCCGGTAGGGGGCCTTGCAGACGTAGCAGCGGCGCGAGCGGCTGTAGGTGCCTGCCGAGCCGGGGCTCTCCAGCGGTGCGTCCTCGCGGCGGGCGAGGGCGCCCGTCGCCGTGGCGGCGACCACCAGGGCGTCCGCCGCGGCCTGTTCCTCACGGCGGGCCTTGCGGCGGCGGTGCCGTCCGTCGCGCACGAAGGACGAGGCGACCTGCTCGGCGCGCTGCCGCACCGGGTCGTCGAGGGGCAGCTGCCTCAGCAGGCCGACGGTGCGGTCGAAGGCCGCGAGCTCGTCCTCGGTGAGATCACCGGCACTGATGGTGCCGGTGGTGCCGGTGATGTCCGTCGTACCGGTGGTGCTGCCGGTGGTGCCGCCCACGTCCGCGTCGTCCCCGCCCCCGTCACGGGGCCCCCGGCCCCGCCTCGTTCACGTCCTGAGCCTGCTCGCGCGGCCGGATTCGAACCGGCGTCCTCCGACCTGCCAGGCCGGCGCGCCTGCCTCTGCGCTACGCACGAGCATTGGCCCGCACCTTACCCATCGTTTCGGCAGTGGCAAAACGGATATCGGAGCAGGTCGGCGTGGGGATGCGGGGACGGGCGGGGCCGACGGCGCGCGACCGGGGAAGTCGGGGTCGCCCCGCGGGCGTCACCGGGGCCGATCGGCTCTAGACTTCAAGGAATCTCCTGTTCATGCCCATTGCGCCGGGGGCCGCCGTGAGCCAATTCGCCGAGGCCATGCAGCAGCGCGTACGGCAGGCCCGGAAGGCCCTCGCGGAGGCCGAGTCGGCCGGGGACGCCTACGAGATCGCCGTGGCGGAGGACGAGCTGGAGGATGCCCTGCGCCTGGCCCGCGCCCACGCCGTCGACGTCGGCTAGCCGGTGCCGGCCGGCACCGGCTATAGGTCGTTCCCCGCGTACGAGAGGTTGAAGCTCTTGTTGGCCAGGGGGAAGTCGGGGACGATCGTGTCCGCCAGCGCCACGGGCAGGGCGGGCCAGTTGAAGAAGGACGGGTCGACGGTCTTGACGCGGGTGAGCGCGTCGCCGGTCCCGAGTTCGACCCGTGTGGTGATGGTGCCGCGCCAGCCCTCCACGATGCCGACGCCGGCGCGGCGGGTGCTGCGGGCGAACAGCGGCGGCCAGGCGAGCGAGGTCCCGGTCGTCCGGCCCGGCGTGAGGCCGGCCGCGAGCCGCTCGGCCATGGCCAGGGAGGTCTCGATCTCCTCGGCCCGCACGAGGAAACGGGCCAGGACGTCGCCGGTGGTGTGGACGGGAATGGTGAAGGCGCCGGCGTGGTCGTGGAAGGGGTGGCTCGCCCGCGCGTCGGCGGACAGGCCGCTGGCCCGGGCGACGTAGCCGAGGCAGCCGAGGTCGCGGGCCGCGGTGACGTCGAGGCGGGCGGTGCCGGTGAAACGGTCGCGCACGGTGCTGTGGCCGAGGGCGAGCGTGACGATGTCGCGGATCTCCCGGCCCAGTTCCGCGAGCCGGGCGGGGCCGGGCACGGCGTGCAGGTCGGAGCCGCCGGGCACGACGCCGCCGCGCAGCAGCCGGTGGCCGGTGACCTCGTGGTTGAGGCGCAGCAGGCGCTCGCGGACGTGCTGGGCACGGGCGCTCAGGACGCCGTGGCCGACGTCGTTGCAGAGCGCGCCGAGGTCGGCGACGTGGTTGTGGAGGCGTTCGAGTTCGAGGAGGAGCGCGCGGGCGCGGCGCGCGTCCACGGGGACGTGCGCGCCGGTGGCCTCCTCCACGGCGAGGCAGTAGGCGAGGGCGTGGCCGACGGCGGTGTCGCCGCTGATGCGCTCGGCGAGCGGCAGGCCCTGCTCGGGGGTGCGGCCCTCGAAGAGCTTCTCGATGCCTTTGTGGACGAACCACAGGCGGGCCTTGAGCTTGATGATCGTCTCGCCGACGACGGAGAAGCGGAAGTGGCCGGGTTCGATGATGCCCGCGTGGACGGGGCCGACGGGGATCTCGTAGACGCCTTCGCCCTCGACCTCCAGGAAGGGGTAGGGGCCCTCGGGTTCGGCGAAGGGCGGGGGCGGACCGGCGTCGGGGTGCATCGGGTACCAGCCGCGCGGCCAGTGGAAGTGGCGTACGAGGCGGTGCGGGAGCGGGTGGTCCAGGGGCACGATGCCGTGCAGGTCGCGCATCTCGCGCTCGAAGCGGCCGGCGGGGAAGGAGAGGTGGGCGAGGGTGGGGAGTTCGGGGGCCTTGGGGTCGAGGCGGACGTGGAGCTCGGTGCGGGTGTCGGGCGGGCCGGCCACGAAGAGGTAGACGACGCGGACGGCCCGGCCTCCGGGTTCGTCGGCGCTGTCGTGGTGGGCGGCGACGAGGGCGAGCCGGTGGCCGCCGCCGAGCAGGTCGGCGGCTCGGCCGGGCAGGTCGGCGGGGCCGATGTCGGTGACGGTGCGGTGTGCGGTGCCCGGTTGCATGGTCAGTGGCCTCCGATGATCTCGCCGGCCTCGGTCAGCAGGGCGGTGAGGGGGCCGGTGGTGACGCCGAGGGCCGCGCAGGCGGCCAGTCCGGCGACGAGGGGGGCCGCGGCGTCGGCGCCGAGCGGTACGGGTTCCTCCTCGTCGTCCTCGCCCGGCGGCGGGCCCAGGAGCATGCGGGAGGTGCGCGCGGCCAGGGCGCCGAAGGCGACGAGCGTCAGGACGAGGGCGGCGGCCAGGGCCCAGCGGGGGCCGGAGAGGAAGCCGGCCCGGACGATGCCCAGTTCGGAGGCGAACAGGCCGAACGGCGGGAACCCGAGCAGGGCGACCACGGCCGCGGCGAACGCGGTGCCGAGGCAGGGCGAGTGGGCGAGGAGCCCGCGGATCCTGCCGATCCGGGTGGTTCCGCACAGTCGTGCGATGTGGCCGGAGGCGCAGAACGCGACGGTCTTGGCGAGGCCGTGGCCGGTCATGTGCAGCAGGACGGCGGAGAGGGCGAGCGGGCTGCCCACGGCGGTGCCGAGGGCGATCAGGCTCATGTGCTCCATGCTGGAGTAGGCCAGCATGCGCTTGCAGTCGCGCTGGGCCAGCAGGAGGGCCGCCGCGAGCGCGAGGGTGACCAGGGCGACGCCGGCGAGCAGGGTACGGGTGAAGCCGGCGCCGAGGGCCCCGTCCGCGATGACCTTGTAGCGCAGGAGGCCCGCGAAGGCCACCGCGAGCAGCACCCCGGACATCAGGGCGGAGACCGGCGCGGGGGCCTGGCTGTGGGCGTCGGGCAGCCAGGCGTGCAGGGGCGCGAGGCCGGCCTTGGCCCCGAAGCCGAGGATGACCAGGCCGGTGGCCAGGCGGGTGACCGAGGGGTCGAGCCGGTCCGCGCGGGCGGCGAGGGTCTGCCAGTCCAGGGCGTACGCCTCGGGGATGCCGGCCTGGCGGGCCGCGTAGTAGACGAGCACGGTGCCGAGGAAGGCCAGGGCGATGCCCGCCGAGCAGATCACCACGTACTTCCAGGCGGCTTCGACCGAGCCGCGGGTGCGCCGGTGGCCGACGAGGAAGGCGGTGACGACGGTGGTGGCCTCGATGGCGACCCACAGGACGCCGAGGTTGGCGGCGAGGACCGCGGCGCTCATCGCGGCGAGGAAGGCGTGGATCAGCAGGTGGTAGCGGCGGGTCGCGGGAAGGTCGGTGCGCTCGTGGGCGAGGTGGGCGGGGTTGGCGGCGCACGCGAGGCAGGCGACCGCGCCGACGGTGAGCAGCATCCACACGGTCAGCGCGTCGGCACGCAGCAGCCGCCCGTAGGCGGTGACGGGCCCGTCGTCGGGGACCGTACAGGCGAGCACGGCCCCGCACGTGAGGATCGCGAACGGCGAGACGAGCCCCAGCCGCCCGGTGAGCGGCCGCGGCACGGCTCCGGCGGCGGGGCGCGAGCGGTGCGCGCTCCAGGGCCGCGGGGCCGCGGAGGGCCCGGCGCCGGGGCGGGCGGGCCCTCCGGACCGCCTGCCGGGAGCCGGTGGCACGGCGGATTCCGTGCCGGGCCAGGCGGAGGGGTCCGTCCCGGACCAAGGGGAGGATTCCGTCCCGGCCCAAGGGGACGCGGAGGACCCCGGCCCGGGCCGGGTGGACCCGCCGGGTCCGGTGCCGGGCCCCGGAGGCACCGCGGATTCCGTACCGGGCCGGGCGGACGGAGCGGTCCCCGGCCCGGAGGGAGTGGACCCGTCAGGGCCCGTACCGGACCAAGCCGTTACCGAGCCGGGGAGAGAGGACGCTCCGGCTTCCCTGCCGGGCGCCGGAGAGGCGGCGGCTTCCCTGCCGGGCCGGGCGGACCCGCCCGGCCCGGTGCCGGGCCCCGGAGGCGCGGCCGGGCGGGCTCCGGGCACGGTGGACGTGGCGGAACCCGTGCCGGGGTACGCGGCACCGTCCGCGCCCGTCGCGCCCCCGTGGCGCACGGGCTCGTCCGGCCGGCCGCCCGGCCGGAGGACGAGGGTGGCCACGGGCGCCGCGGCGCCGCGCTGACGCGGCGTCCGGTGCGCGAGGGCGGCGACCCCGGCGCGCGCCTTCGCGCCGCGCAGGCCGGAGGCGGCGTACGCGGCGGAGGTGGCGAGCGGTACCGCGATGGGGGCGGTCAGCAGCAGTGCGGTGGTGGCGTGCGTCATCAGTCGCGTAGCTCCCGCAGGTCGTCGATGCCGGTGCCGCCGAAGGCGACCCGCATCCGGGTGGTGAGGATCTGCAGGACGAGAACGGCGAGGAGCAGGTCGAAGGACACGCCGAGTTCGACGATCAGGGGGACTCCGGAGGCGGCGAGGAAGGCGGTGACGGTGATGCCGTTGTCCAGCAGCAGGAAGCCGACCACCTGGGCCGGCGCGCGGCGGCGCGTGACCAGGGTGAAGAACCCGATGAGGACGACGGCGAGCCCCACGGGCAGGGCGCGCGTCGCCGGTGTGGGGTGCAGTGCGACCAGCGGCCGGGACACGGCGTAGGCGAGGAGGGTGAGGAGGGCGGCGCTCAGCAGGGACGCGGCGACGTTGACCAGGGGCCGCGTCTCGCGCGTCTCGCTGACGTCCTCCTCGTAGTGGGGGTAGGGGCGCCGGGGCGTGCCGGCGGTCAGGGCGCGGAGCAGCAGGCGGGGCAGGGCGCCGGCCCGCAGCAGGCCGATGCCGGCGGCGACGGCGAGCAGGCCGGGGCGGTCCTCGTGCAGGCCGAGCAGGGCGGCGACGGCGGCCAGGGCCACGCCCTGGAAGGCGAAGACGCGGACGATCGAGGTCAGTTGCCGCAGCCACAGGACGACGACGGCCGCGAGCAGGAACGCGCCGCACGCCAGGTCGAGCAGCTGGGTGTAGACGCTGTCGGTCATGTGTCCCTCACTCACTCTCCCGTGAGGAAGTACGAGGCGGTCACCACGAGGAGCGCCAGCAGGAAGGATCCGGCCAGCAGCTCGGGCACGCGGAAGAGCCGCAGCTTGGCCCAGAACACCTCGGCCGCGGCGAGGGCCGCGCCCAGCAGGGCGACCTTCAGCGCGAGCAGGACGAGGGCGAGGACGAGGGCCGCCGGGGAGGCGGTCGTGGCGATGCCCCAGGGGGCGGACAGCGAGGCGAGCAGGCCCAGCAGGACGGTCAGCCGCATCTGGGAGCCGAGTTCGACCAGGGCGAGGTCGGGTCCGGCGTACTCCAGCACCATCGCCTCGTGGACCATCGTCAGTTCCAGGTGGGTGGCGGGGTTGTCCACCGGGAGCCGGCCGGTCTCGGCGAGGACGGCGACGGCCAGGGCGGCGGTGGCGAGCAGGCCCGCCGGGGAGACCAGGCGGACCGGGTCGTGGATGCCGCCCGCGATGATGGCGGACAGGTTCGTCGACCCCGTCGGTATCGACAGGGCGAACACCGCGAGGAGGATCGTCGGTTCGACGAGCGCGGCCACGGTCATCCCGCGGGAGGCGCCCATCCCGCCGAAGGCGGTGCCCGTGTCCAGCCCGGCGAGGGCCAGGGTGACGGTGCCGAGCCCCAGCAGCGCCACGACGAGGATGAGGTCGGCACTGCCGCTGACGGGAGTGGCGGTCGAGGCCAGTGGGACGAGCGCGGCGACGACGGCCGTGGTGGCGACCAGCAGCAGCGGTGCCGTGCGGAAGGCCGGGCCGGTGCCCGCAGGGGTGATGGCCTCCTTGCGCAGCAGCTTGCGCAGGTCGCGCCAGGGCTGGGTGACGCCGGGCCCGGCCCGCCCCTCCATCAGCGCCCGTACCTGCCGCATCAGCCCTGTGAGCAGGGGTGCCCCGGCGACGACCATGGCGACCTGGGCGGTCACCGCGGCCGTTCCGGTGGCGGTCATGGTGCCGTTCACGGCGTCTCCCCGTGCGAGGTGGCGCTCACCAGCCGACCGCCAGGGCCAGCAGGAGAGCGACGAGACCGAAGAACCCGTAGCCGAGGTAGCGGTGCACGCTGCCGGGGGCCAGCCGGCGCGCGGCCCGGCCCACGGCCAGGGCGGCGGCCAGGACCGGGCGGTAGAGGCGGTGCTCGATCCGGTCGCGGACGCTGCGCCGGAAGCGCACGCGTTCCACGAGGTAGGCGGAATCGCGCACCGGGGTGACGTTCACGTTCTGCTCGGGGTCGAGGACGTCGCCGAAGACCCGTTGCAGGGGCTCGGCGAAGGAGGTCGCGGTGTACGACATGCGGGGCGTGGGGGCGCCGCCCCCGCAATCCCACACCCGCGCGTTCGTACGGCGCCCGCGACGGGCCGTCAGACGGATGAGGGCGGCCGCCGCCACGACGCCCGCGAGCAGGGCCGCCGTCACCCACAGGGGGGACAGGGAGGCGGCGGCCCGGTCCAGCCGCAGCTCCAGGCCGCCGCCCGCCAGGGGGCGGCCGTCGCGGAGCCCCGCCGCGGCGACGGCCCGTGACAGGCTGCTGCCCAGCGTGCCGGGGACGAGGGCGAGGGCCGTGCAGCCGATGGCGAGCAGGCCCATGCCCACGTGCATCAGGGGCGGGCTCTCCTCCGCCGCCGCGGCCCCTCCGCTGCGCGGCCGGGCGAAGAAGCCGACGCCCAGGGCCTTGACGAACACGGCGGCCGCCAGCCCCGCCGACAGGGCGATGACCGCAACGGCGAGCGGCAGCACGATGGCCGTGGACACCCCGGGCACCGCCATGCCGTGGATCAGGGACTGCAGCAGCAGCCACTCGCTGAGGAAGCCGTTGCCCGGCGGCAGCGCGACCGCGGCCAGCGAGGCCACCGCGAAGAAGCCCGCGGTGGCCGGCATCCTGGCGCGCAGGCCGCCCAGCCGGTCGAGGTCGCGCAGCCCCGTGGCCCGTACGACGGAACCGGCCGCGCAGAACAGCAGGGCCTTGAAGACGGCGTGGTTGGTGACGTGCAGCAGGGCCGCGGCCAGGGCGAGGGCGGCGGGGACCGGGTAGCCGGACGAGGAGAACAGGCCCGCCGCGCCCACGCCGATGAGCACCAGGCCCAGGTTCTCCGACGTCGAGTGGGCGAGCAGGCGCTTGAGGTCGGAGGCCATGGCCGCCTGCAGGATGCCGTGGACGGCCGACAGGGCGCCCGTCGCGAGGACCAGCAGCCACCCCCAGTCGGGGCCGCCGCCCAGCAGTTCGAAGTCCACGCGGATGATGCCGTACGCGCCCAGGTTCACCATCGCCGTGCTCATCAGCGCCGAGACGTTGCTCGGCGCCTCGGGGTGGGCCCGCGGCAGCCACGGGTGCAGGGGCACCATGCCCGCCTTCGACGCGAACGCGGCGGCGACCAGGACGAAGACCGCGCCGCGCGCGCCCGGCGACATGCCGGCCGCCCCCGCGCGCAGCTGCGCGAACGTCTCGCCGCCCGCCCCCGCGGCGAACAGCGCGAGCCCCGCCAGCAGCAGGACGAGACCGACGTGCGTCATCACCGCGTACCACACGCCGGCCTCGCGGACGCTCGGGCGGTCGCGCTGCTCCGCCAGGACCAGCACCAGCGACGTGACCGCCATCCCCTCCCACAGCAGCAGGAAGGACGAGACCGAGGCGGCGGCCGGGACGAGGACCAGGGTCAGGGCGAAGACCGGCAGGGACGACTGCACCCCGCGCGACGCCGTGCCGCGCGGGCCGCGCCCGGAGGCGTAGCCGATCCCGTAGACGGAGACCGCGAGGACCACGGCGCCCGCGACGGCCATGAACAGGCCCGAGAGGGCGTCGACGGCCAGCCGCAGCCCGGCCAGCGGCAGCAGGCCGGGCAGGTACGCCGACCAGGCGGCGCCGCCCAGCGCCGCGATCCCGCCCGCCAGTCCGGCGCCGCCCAGCCCCGCCGTGCACAGCCCCACGGCCACCACCCGGGCGCGGGTGGGCAGGAGCATCCCGGCCAGCACCCCGGCACCGGCGAGACCCGTGGCCACGACGGTCGCGGACTCGGCTGGGCTCATGCGGCGTGCCCCGCGGGGGCGGAGGCGCGGACGCGGGTGCCTATCGGCCCGCTGCCGGCCTCGGGTCTCCTGCAGCCGTACGCGCTCACCGGCCCGTCACGACGCGCAGCGCCGCCACGATCCGCTCCGGCTCCGGCGGGCACCCCGGCACCCGCAGGTCGACGGGGACGACGTCGGCCACCGCGCCCTCCACGCCGTGGCCGCCGGCGAACTCGCCGCAGTCGATCGCGCAGTTGCCGACGGCGACCACCAGGCGGGGGCGGGGCATCGCGGCGACGGTGCGGCGCAGCGGCTCGGCCATGTTGCGGGTGACGGGGCCGGTCACCAGGGCCACGTCGGCGTGGCGGGGCGAGGCCACCAGGCGGGCGCCGTAGCGCTCGGCGTCGTACACCGGCCCGAAGGCCTGCGCGATCTCGATCTCGCAGCCGTTGCAGGAACCCGCGTCGATGCAGCGCACGTGGGCCGAGCCGGCCAGCTCCGCGGCGCCGGGCGGCGGGTTCCCCGCCGGGCGGGGCGGGGCGTCCTCCGCCACCCGTCCGGTTTCACGGATCTTGCGCAGCAGGCCCATGCGGGTTTCCCTCACCTCGGCGTCGGTGTCCCTCACGAAGGTGTGGCGGCCGTCTCCCGCCGTCACAGCGCGGAATCGCGCCGAGAGACGGCCGCCGGTCGGAAGGGCCGCGACGGCCCGCGCGGGCGGCGGTCGGTAGCCCGGTCCGGGCCCGCCGGCGCTCCGGGTGGGAACGTCGTACGGCCTTCGGCAGCCCCGCTTGCATGAGGACTGGTCTGGCCGGGTCAACGGCGGCGCGGGCCCGCGGTCACGGGTGGGGAGGCGGGCCGTCCCGTGGGGGTGACATTGCGGACGGCTGGGACGGATGAGTCGAATTCGCTTGTCCCGTACGGGCGGGGGTTCGCGCCCTGCCCTGGCGGGCGGTGCGGTCGCCGAACGACAGGCGGGCCGGGCCCGCGCGGAAGAGATGGCCGGGTCGGCCGCAGGGCGCGGCGGCCTGCCGGGAGCAGGTACGCACACCTGCGAAACCGCCGCCGCGGAGCCCGGCCCCCACGGCCGTGACCGGCGGTGCCCCGCATGCCTCGGGCCTGTTCGGCACCGCCGGGAACCTCGCCGGAGGTTGCTCGCCGTCGCGGCGGAATCAGCTCGCCGGCCCCAGCCGAAAAGGGGTGGCAACCTGCTGGGAACGGGCACACACCCTTCAAACGCCGCAGCGGCGCCCAGCCCCTACGGTCGTGACCGGCGGCGCCCCGCACACCTCAGGCCTGTTCGGCACCGCCGAACACCTCGCCGGGCGTTGCTCGCCGTCGCGGCGGAACAGGTGGCCGGGCAGGTCGCAGGGCGCGGCAATCTGCTTGGAACGGGCACACGCCCCCCAAACCGCCGCAGCGGCGCCCAGCCCTTACGGCCGTGACCGGCGGTGCCGGGCATGCCTCAGGCCTGTTCGGCACCGCCGGGAACCTCGCCGGGCGTTGCTCGCCGTCGCGGCGGAACAGATCGCCGGTCCCGGCCGCAAGGCGCGGCAACCTGCTGGGAACGGGCACGCCCTTCAAAACCGCCGCCGCGGCGCCCGGGCGTGGGCCGTTGTTCAGGTGACCGGTGCTGTGGTGGCGTTCGACGGGGTGCGTGGGCGGTGGGTGCCTCTTGCTGTGCGCAGGGTCAGGTCTGCCAGGGCCTCGGGGGCGCCGGTCTGACCGCGGACGCCGGGGAAGGCGTTCACGTCCACGATGAGGGGGCTTCCGGCGACGTCGAGCAGGTCGACGCCGTACACGTCCAGGGCGAAGACCTCGCCGACGCGCCGCACGACGTCGAGCCAGCCCGCGGGCAGGGCGTCGGTGCGCAGGGGTTCGGTGCCGGTGCGGACGGGGGTCGCGAGTTCCGAGCGGCGCAGGCCGGCGAAGACGCGGTCGCCGACGACCCACAGCTTGTGGTCCCAGCCGTCGTTGGGGGTGAAGCGCTGCACGACGACGGGTTCGTCGCCCCACTCGGCCGCGAGCACGGCGAGCCGTACGGGGTCGTCGACGCGGGCCACCAGGTCATGGCGGCGGCTGTGGCGGCTCTTGATCACGGCGGGGTAGGACAGGTCGCCGCGGGCGGCCAGGCCGGTGAGGGAGGGCTCGGTGGCGGTGGCCACGAAGGGGAGCCCGGCGCGCAGGGCCACGTCCGCCATGGCGGTGCGGTCCTGGCACTGCCCGGTGGAGGCGGCCGAGTTCAGCACGGGAGCCCCGCGCTCTTCGAGGCGGCGGGCGAAGGCCAGGGCGCGGGGGGTCCGGGTCTTGAGGAGGTAGACGTCGGCGAGGTCGCCGGGCCCGGGGTCGGCCGCGTGCGCGGGGTCGAGCGCCTCGACGCGGTGGCGGGGCGTCAGCAGGCCGGTGGCGGCTGCCAGCAGCGGGTGGTCGGGGGCCGGGGTGAGCAGGCCTATCTTCATGCGTCGCCGCCGAGGGAGCCGCCGAGGGGGCCGCCGGCGGGCGCGGACGGCTGCGCCGACAGCAGGGCGGCGGCGCCGGCCGCGGCGGCGCGCGGGCGGGCTCCTCCCGCGTCGGCGAGCCGCAGGATCGCCCAGGCCACGCGGGCGACCGCGTCCGGGACCTGACGGAAGCTGGGGAAGTCGTTGACGTCGACGACCACGGGCCCGTCGGGGCCGAGGACGACGTCCACGCCGTACAGGTCGAGGCCGAAGACCTCGCCGACGCGCGCGGCGATGGTGGCCACCTCGGCGCTGAGCGGCACTTGCCGCTCGCTCGCGGGCTGGTCGGGGTGGAGGGGGGAGCAGCGCTCGGTGGCGTAGAGCTCGCCGTCGACGCAGTAGACCTTGAGGTCGACGCCGGAGTTGGGGACGTAGGGCTGGGCGATGAGCATGCCGCCGCCCGCGCCGTGTCCGTCCCGGGGCGCCTGGCGCGCGAGCCGGTCCGGGGAGGGCACGAGGCGCACGGCCCGGCCGGAGCTGCCGTCGGCGGGCTTGACGACGAGGGGGTACTGGGCGGCGGGTATCTCCGCGAAGTCCTCGATGCGCATGGCCGCGTAGGTCACGGGGACGGGCAGGCCGTGGGTCTCCGCGGTCACGGCGGCGAGGGCCTTGTCGCGCACGCCGCGGATGGCGCGGGCGTCGTTGACGGTGGTGAGTCCGGCGCCGGCCGCGGCTTCGAGGAGGGTGAGCCCGGGTCCGCCGGAGACGGTCTTGAGGATCCAGGCGTCGTGCCGGCCCGCACGCACCGTCTCGGAGAGCCTGAGGAGCGACCCGCCGGGCCTGAGCACGTCCACCCGGTGGCCCCAGGACCTGAGTTGGCGGATGACGTCCACCGGCATGCCGTCGTGCCGGTACTGCTCCTCCACCAGGAAGCAGAGTCTCATTGGTGCATCCTCGTAATCCCCGGACATCCGCCGAGTGCGTCCGGCAGAACTGTGACGGCTCAGGATGTCATGCGTGACGGGTCGGGCATGTCAGGGGCTGTCTCAATTCCGTAGCAAACCGATCATGCACCGTCCGTTTTTCTCCGTATCCGACCGACTGATTCCCCGTCGGATACGGGCCGACCCTGCGCAGGACGACGGACGGACGGCGCTGCAGCAGGGCTACGCGCACCACTCCTTGATTGGCCGATACAACGGCCTCGCCGTGACCGGATCCCACCCGGACCACCCCGGCAGTTCGGGGCGAGATGGATGCTTCAGTGCCGATTAGTGCGGGAAAGATAGCTACAGCCTGAATTATGCGGGCGGCAGGCGGCCCCGCCGTACGCCGCCCGCCGGACGAGATGACCATCGATGGACGCGAATTCCGACCCCCTCTCCCCCACGGCGACCGTCCCAGTCGCCGCCGTCGACGCGGAAGGCACCGTCACCCTGTGGAGCCCCGCCGCGCGGCACGCGCTCGGCCATGCGCCCGAGGAGGTCATCGGCCGCCGCCCTGCTCGCCGCACCCCTGCCGCCCCCGGCCCTGCGGGCGCTCACACGGTCCGCACCCTGGAGCGGCGCCCTCACGGCCCGCCACCGTGACGGCGGGGCGGTGCGGGTCACCGTGCGGGCACACCCCTGTCCGGAGGGCGACGGCCGCGTGCAGTGGGTGCTCCTCGGCGCCGCTCCGGAGGGCGCCCCGCCCGGCGAGCCGGACGCCGTGCTCACGGAGGCGGCGCGGAGGGACGCCGCCCTCAAGGAGTGGGCGTACGTGCAGTCCCCCATCGCCACCGCCGTCTACGACCGCGACCTGCGGCTGACCGGTGCGAACGGGGAGATGGTGCGCCTGTCGGGCCGCCCCGAGGAGGCGATGCTCGGGCTGCAGCTCACCGAGATCTTCCCCGGCGCCCCCTTCGACGAGTTCGGCCGCCTGATGGCGGAGGTGCTGCGCACCGGCGAGACCTTGCGCACGGACACCTTCTTCCGCGCGCCCGGCCAGTCCCGCAAGCGCGCGTGGGCGACGTTCTTCACCCCGCTCAAGGACGGCGACGGCCGCGTGCAGGGCGTGTCGATAGCGGCACTGGACCGCACGGAGCCGCACCGCGCCCGGCAGCGGCTGGCGATGGTCAACGACGCGGGCGCCCGCATCGGCACCACGCTGGACGTCGGGCGCACCGCCGAGGAGCTGGCCGAGGTCACCACGGGCGCGTTCGCGGACCTGGTCAGCGTCGACCTGCTCGACTCCGTGCTGCACGGCGCAGACGCGGCCGGTGGATCCGGTCCGGGCGGCGGCCCGGAGGACACGGGCGCCGGAGGGCCGGACGCGGAGCCGGTGCGTCGGGCAGCCGCGCGGTCCGTGCTCGGCGGCCTCCCCGGCGAGCCCGGCGGCGCCTTCTCCTACGCGCCGCATTCCCCGCCCGCCGAGGCACTCGCCTCCGGCCTCTCCTCGCTGCACCGCGCCGAGGCGGCGGCGATCGCGGCGTGGGCGGACGGCGGCGGCCCCGGCCTCTCCCGGTGCCTGGGCGGCAAGGGTGTCCACTCGGTGCTCGCCGTGCCGCTCGGCGCGCGGGGCGCCACGCTCGGCGTGGCCCTGTTCGTCCGCCACCCGGGCACGGAGCCGTTCGACGCGGACGACCTGCTGCTGGCCGGGGAGATCGCGGCGCGGGCCGGCGTGTGCGTCGACAACGCCCGCCGGTACGCGGTGGAGCGCTCGGTCGCGCTCACGCTCCAGCGCAGTCTGCTGCCGGGGCGGCTGCCCGAGCCGACGGCCGTCGAGGTCACCTCGCGCTACCTGCCCGCCGGCGCGCAGGCCGGCGTCGGCGGGGACTGGTTCGACGTCATCCCGCTGTCCGGCGCCCGGGTCGCGCTCGTCGTCGGCGACGTCGTCGGCCACGGGCTGCAGGCGTCGGCCGTCATGGGCCGGCTGCGCGCGGCCGTGCGCACCCTCGCGGACCTGGACCTGCCGCCCGACGAACTGCTCACCCACCTGGACGACCTGGTGGTCCAGCTGGCCCAGGACCAGCAGGACCAGGCGGCGGAGCGGCTGCCGGGCACCGTCCGGGAGACGGGCGCGACCTGCCTGTACGTGGTGTACGACCCGGTGTCGCGCTCCTGCGTCCTGGCCCGGGCGGGCCATCCGGCGCCCGTGCTCGTGACGCCCGGCGGCACGGCCCGCTTCCTGGACATCCCCGGCGGTCCGCCGCTGGGCCTGGGCGGGCTGCCCTTCGAGTCCGCCGAACTGCGGCTGCCCGAGGGAAGCCTCCTCGCGCTGTACACCGACGGGCTGGTCGAGAGCCACGACCACGACATCGGCGCGGGCCTGGACGGGCTGCGCACGGCCCTGTCGGGTCCGGCCGCGCCCCTGGAGCAGACCTGCGACGCCGTGCTGGACGCGCTGCTGCCGCGGCGCCCCGAGCGGCCCAAGGACGACATCGCGCTGCTGCTCGCCCGCACGCGCGCGCTGGACGCCTCGCAGGTGCGCAGCTGGGACCTGCCGGCGGAGCGGTCCACGGTCGCCGAGGCGCGCAAGTTCGCGTCCGAGCAGCTGACGGCCTGGGGGCTGGAGGAGCTGGGGTTCACCACCGAACTGGTCGTCAGCGAGCTGGTCACCAACGCCGTCCGGCACGCCTACGCCCCCATCCGGCTCCGGCTGATCCGCGAGCGGTCCTCGCTGATCTGCGAGGTCTCGGACGCGAGCAGCACCTCGCCGCGGATGCGCCGGGCCCGGGTGACGGACGAGGGCGGCCGGGGGCTGCTGCTGGTGGCTCAGCTGACGGAGCGGTGGGGCACGCGCTTCACCGCGGAGGGGAAGACGATCTGGGCCCAGCAGCCGCTGGCCGCCGCCGGGTGAGCCCCGGGGCGGCCCGCGGCGGGCCGGGTGTCAGCGTTTCTTCTGGCACACCTGCACTCTCTTGAGGTGGTCGGCGATGACGGGTCTCGCCATGCGGGCGGCCTCGCGCACCTCGGCGTTCTGCCCGTGGGCGATCTCGTCGTCGAGCATCTTGAGGGCCTGGACGCGCTTGGCCGCCACCAGCTTCAGCCAGAGCCGGTCGTACTCGCGCGTGTGCGCCTTCTTCTGAAGGTCCTTCAGCTCCTGGCGCTGCTCGGCCATGGTCCGGTCGGACAGGGTCACCCTCAGGCGCTTCGCCAGGTCCGTGATCTTCTTGTCGAGCCGGGTGTGGTCCTTGACGAGGATCTCCCCGGTCTTCTTGACGCACGAGGTGGTGGCGTTCTTCTTGACGTCCTTGCCCATGGCGATCTCACCGAGGCCGCCCTGGTGAGCCTTCGCCAGGAAGGTGCCGTCCTTCGCCGCCTCCGTGTCCGTCTGGGCGAGCGCGACGCCCGCCGGTCCCGTCACCATGGCGAGGGCTGCCGCTGCGGCCGTGAACCGGTGTCCCATACGCATCCTGCACGCTCCGTTCGTCATCGGCCCGCGACGGTTCGCCCGGCACGGGACGGCATTCGGGTGGGACGTACGTGGCGACGCCCCCATGGAGCTGATGCCTGCCCCCGGCCGGGGCGCGCCGCATCAGCGCGCCCCGCAGTCCCCTCCAATGGAGCACGGGCGGCTGCCGGTGCGTCAGGTGCAGCGGGTGCGGTCGGCCGGCAGCGTCCCGTCCAGGAGGAAGGAGTCGATCCTGTCGTTGACGCACTCGGCGTCCGGTGAGCCGTAGACGCTGTGGCCACCGCCCGTGTCCGTCATGGTGACGGCCGAGGGGCCGAGAGCCCGCGCCATGCGGCGCAGCCACTGCACGGGGGTGGCGGGGTCGAATTCGGAGGTGTGCAGGAGGATCTTGGGGGCGCGGGGGGCCGCGACGGCGTGGGAGCCGTCGTCGCCGGCCTGCGGCCAGCCGGTGCACAGGGCCATGTCGGAGACGAGCGTCGGGCCGAAGACCGGGGAGGCGTCGGCGAAGTCGTCGTAGGCGTTCGCGACCTGGTCTGCGGTGTAACGGCCCGCGGAGTCGGCGCAGTTGACCGCGGCCCGCGCCGCCCCGGACCCGTCGCGGCCGTCCCCGGTCCTGCCCTCGGCCCGGGCGGCCTCCTCCTCGGCCATGTGCGCGGACTCCCCCGGCGGCAGGCGGTAGACGAGGGACGCGAGGAGGTTGGGGGCCTCGGGCAGGCCGCCGCGGGAGCGCAGCAGGCCCATCGTCCGCGTGACGGCGGTCTCCCGGTCGAGGGTGCGGCCGTTCACCCAGGGCAGGGGCTGCTCGTCGAGGCGGTCGAAGGCGGCGGTGACGTTCTCCATGGCCCGGTCGGTGTCGGAGCCGAGGATGCAGTCCTCGTCGCCCCGCCTGGTGCAGATCTCCACCGCGTGGCGCAGGGCCTTGTGGTAGGCGGCGGCCCGGGCGAGGGTGGTCCGCCTGGCGTCGGGCGACGGGTCGTCGACGCCGTCCATGACCATGCGGCCGACCTTCTCCGGGAAGCGGTGGGCGTAGGCGGCGCCGAGCCGGGTGCCGTGGGAGTAGCCGAGGTAGTGGAGCTTGTCCTCGCCGAGGGCGGCGCGGAGCACGTCCAGGTCGCGGGCGGTGTTGACGGTCCCGACGTGGGGCAGGACGGGGCCGGAGCGCCTGCTGCACTCCTCCAGGCCCTTGGCCCGGTCGTCGATGCGGTCGGCGAGGCCGCCCCGGGTGCCGGAGTCCTCGTCCGTGCCGCGGGCCGCCTGCACGGCGGCGCCGTGGGGGCCGCAGCGGACCGGGGAGCTGGCACCGGTGCCGCGCGGGTCGAAGGTGACGAGGTCGTAGCGGCCGCCGGCCTTGCTGAAGCCGTCCGGGCCGCGGGCGCCGAGCCGTACGAGCCCGGACTCGCCCGGCCCGCCGAAGGACAGGACGAGCGAGCCGAGGCGGTGGTCCTGGTCCTTGGTGCGGTAGCGCATGAGGGCGAGCCGCAGCTCGCCCTTGGCGGGGTCCGCATAGGTGTAGGGCACGGTGAGCCGGGCGCACTCGGGGGCGCCGGGGGCGTGCCGCGTCTCGTTCCTGATCGTCTTGTCCTGGTCCCGGGAGCAGGGCTCCCAGGAGATCTCCTGGTCGTAATAGGGGGTCAGGTCCGGCCGGCCCGCCGCCTCGTCACGGCTCGCACAGGCGGTCAGGTTGCAGGCCAGCAGAGCGGCGGCGAGGGGCAGGGAGAGGGAGGGTGCGAGTACGGGCCTCATGCCGCGGACGGTACTTGGCCTGCTAACCGGCGGCGTCCCCGGTGGCTCGTCCGGGTGACGGCCCCCGGCGTGTCGGCCCGAGCCACGCGGCGGCGGCGACGAGCAGCGCGGCGGCCAGCAGGACGGCCACGGCGCGGTGGGGGCCGGCGGCGCCGGAGTGGTGGAGCGCGAGGGTGACCAGGGCGATGCCGAGGGCCGTTCCGAGGCCGCGGGCCATGTTGACCAGACCGCCCCCGGTGCCGGAGGAGGCCGCCGGGATCGCGCCCATGACCAGGGCGTTGTTGGCGGGCGTGAAGGCGCCGAGCCCCAGGCCGAGGAGGGCGAGCAGCGGGACCAGGGGGCCGGTGGTGAGCGGGAGGGCGAGCATGGCGGCCAGGGCGGCGACCGCGACGGCCGCGCCCAGCAGGCAGCGGCTCCGGTCGCCGAGAGCCCGCGGCAGGACGCGCTCCGCGCAGGTCGCGGCCAGGGCGAAGCCGGCCGGAAGGGCCGTCAGGACCAGCCCGGCGTAGAGCTCGGAGGATCCGGCGCCGGTGAGCACGACGGGCACGAGCACGAGCGGGCCGAAGAGGACGAGGTAGGCGCCGAGCGCCGCGGCGAGGCCGGTGGAGACGGCCCGGCGCCGCAGCAGGGCCGGGTCGACGAGGGGGTGCGCCGCCCGGCGTTCCCGCAGGGCGAAGCCCCAGGTGGCGGCCGCGGCCAGGGCGAACAGGGCGGCGACGGCCCAGGCGGGCACGGTCAGTCCGGACACCATGGACAGGGCCAGCAGCAGCGCGGTCGTCGCGACCGCCAGGAGCACCGGCCCCAGGCGGTCGGAGCCGGCCGCGGGGCGGCGGGTGCGGGTGCGGGGCAGCAGGTACTGGCCGGCCACGAGGGCGGCCAGGCCGACGGGGACGTTGACCGCGAAGACCCAGCGCCAGCCGAGCCCGGCCACCAGGGCGCCGCCGACGGTCGGGCCGAGGGCGAGTCCGAGGGCCTGCGCCGCGGCCTGGACGCCGAGGGCGGCGCGCATCTTCTCGCGCGGCGCGCTGGTGGTCACCAGGGCCACGCTGTTGGCCTGCATCATCGCTGCCCCCGCGGCCTGCAGCACGCGGAAGGCCACGAGGACGGCCAGGGAGGGGGCGAGGGCGCAGGCGGCCGAGGCGGCGGTGAAGACGAGGAACCCGTAGAGGTAGAACAGCTTGCGGCCGTGGGCGTCCGCGAGCCGGCCGACCGGCACCAGCAGTGCGACGAGGGTGAGGAGATAGGCCAGCGAGACCCACTCGACGGCGGCGAGCGAGGCGTGGAACTCGCTGCGCAGCCCGCCGTAGGCGAGGGTGACGATGCTGGCGTCGAGCTGGCCCATGAAGGCGCCGAAGCAGACGGTGGCCACCGCCAGCCGCCAGCCCCCGGGGCGGGTTCTTATGCGCTCGGGGCGGGCCCGTTCCTCGACGAGGGCCGCGGGCCACGCCCGGTGACGGCGGGGGTGCGGTGGCATGCGGCGAGGCTACACCGGCGCCTCGGGGTTTCCCGGGCGCGCCGTGGGGGCCGGACGGTCCGGGCGGTCCGCTGCGCCGAGTACCCGCAACGCCTCTTCCAGAGCGGCGAACGCGGTGTCGACGAGCTCGTGGTGACCGGGTGCCACGTCGTCGGCGCGCTCGCCCGCGAGCAGGCGGGCGGCGGTGGTGACGTAGACGGTGCGGTAGGCGGTGACGGTGAGGGCCGCGGTCAGCCGGGGCCGCGGGTCGCCGGGGGCCGCACCGGTGCTCTCCGCGACGGCGGCGGTGAGCGCGTTCTCCAGTTCCTCGACGGCCTCGCGGACGCGGGCGCGGAGTGCGGGCGAGTCCAGCACGACGCGCCAGAACGCCGGGAAGGTGTCGCCCACGGCGCCGAGCGGGTGGCGTGCGTCGGCGAGTTCGCGGACGAGGCGGCGGACCGGGGCGGCGGGGCTCTCGCCGGGGCGGCGTTGCCGCACGGCGCCGGTGAAGAGCTCGAGGGCCTCGGGGATCCGGTCGAGGTAGAGGTCCTCCTTGCGTGAGAAGTGGTTGAAGACCGTCATCGTGGAGACCTCGGCGGCCTCGGCGACCTCCGCGACGGTCACCTTGTCGAAGCCGCGGCCGGCGAACAGCCGGGTGGCCACGTCGGAGATCCGCTGCCGGGTCTGCCGCTTCTTGCGCTCGCGCAGCGAGAGCGCGCCGGCTCCGGCCGCCGCCTTGGTGTGGTGAGGATCCATGGAAAAAATTATATCCGACACAAATTTTTAGTCGCTATAGTCACTGCTCATGGACTTGGACTACGACGTTGTGGTGGCGGGAGCGGGCCCGGTCGGGCTGGCGCTGGCGTGCGAGTTGCGGCTGGGCGGGGTGAGCGTCCTCGTCGTCGAGCGGCTGACCGGCGTCGACACGACCATCAAGGCGGGGGCCATCAACACCCCCTCGGCGGAGGCCTTCTACCGGCGCGGCCTGCTGCCCGCCCTGGCCGCGATCCAGAACGAGAACCTCGAGCGCATCAGCGGATTCATGGCGCAGCGGCAGGGCGGCCGGGGCGGACCGGTGACGATGCCGCCGAAGTTCGCCGGGCACTTCGCGGGCATCCCCCTCAAGGGCCACCTGCTGGACACCGCGGACCCCGACTTCGCCGGCGCCGGCCCGGCCGGAGACATAGGTTTCATCCCCCAGGAGCCCCTGGAGCGGCTGCTCGGCGAGCGCGCCGCGGAGCTGGGCGCGGAGGTGCGCCGCGGCGTGGAGCTGACGGGCTTCGAAGCGGACGACGAGGGCGTCACCGTGCACGCGGGCGGCTCCGCGATCCGCGCGGGCTGGCTGGTGGGCTGCGACGGCGGCCGCAGCACCGTCCGCAAGCTCGGCGGGTTCGCCTTCCCCGGCACCGCCCCCTCCATCACGGGGCATCAGGCGGTGGTCGAGATGGAGGGTGCCGAAGCCCTGGGCAAGGGCTGGACCCGGACGCCGACGGGTACGTACGCGCACGGGCCGTTCCCCGGGCGCATCCTCACCGTCGAGTTCGACGGGCCGCCCGCCGACCGCTGCGCCCCCGTCACCGCCGAGGAGCTGCAGACCTCCCTGCGCAACGTCTCCGGCACCGACGTCACCGTCACCGCCGTGCGCACGGCCACGCGCTACACCGACAACGCCCGCCAGGCGGCCGACTACCGCTCCGGCCGGGTGCTGCTGGCCGGCGACGCCGCCCACGTGCACTCGCCGTTCGGCGGCCAGGGCCTCAACCTCGGCATCGGCGACGCGATGAACCTCGGCTGGAAGCTCGCCGCCACCGTGCGCGGCTGGGCGCCCGAGGGGCTGCTGGACACCTACACCGCCGAGCGGCACCCCATCGGGGCGTGGGTGCTGGAGTGGACCCGGGCCCAAGTGGCCCTGATGCGGCCCGAGTCCCACGCGCAGGCGCTGCGCGAGGTGGTGGCCGAATTCTCGGACACCGTCGCCGGCACCACCTTCTTCGCCAAGAAGATCTCCGGCGTGTGGCAGCGCTACGAGGCCATGGCCCGGCCCGGCGACCACCCGCTCGTCGGCGCCAGCGCCCCGGACCTCGAACTCGCCGACGGCAGCAGGCTCGCCGACCACCTCCACGACGGCCGCGCCCTGCTCCTCGACCTCGCGGACGCGCCCGGGGTGCGGGCCGCCGCCGAGGGGTACGGCGACCGGGTGTCGGTGCTGACCGCCGCGGCGCCGGCACGCCCGGAGCTGGCGGGGCTGCTGGTCCGCCCGGACGGCTTCACGGCGTGGGCCGCGGACACCGCTGCGCTGCCGGCGGCGACGGAGGCCCTCGGCAGCGCGCTGGCCCGGTGGTTCGGAGCGCGGGCCGCGCTCCGGACCACCGGGCCGCTGGCGGCGTAGGCGCGGTGACGGGCCCGGTCCGGCCGGAGCGGGCCCGTCACCGCGATGCCGCACCGGCCCACCCGCCGCAAGGGCGCGCCGCAACGGCGGTGGGGGCCGGCGGAATCGCCGCCTCCTCAGCCCGCGGCGCCGGTCTCCCGCGGGCCGCCACGGAGGCCGAAGGCGCTGACGACCGCGGCGACGAGGGCCGCGCCCAGCGGAACGAGCAACGCGGCGTGGTAGCCGTCCAGCAGTGCCCCGGGGGACCGGCCGTCGCCGCCCGCCGCGGTGGAGACGGCGGTGACGGCCGACAGGCCGAGCGCGGCTCCGAACTGGAACGAGGTGTACAGCAGGCCGCCCGCCAGCCCCTGTTCGCCCTCGTCGATCCCCTCGGTGGCGACGATGGTCAGCGGTCCGTAGGCCAGGGCGAAGGCGAGCCCGAGCAGGATCATGGTCGGGAACATGGCCGGGTACGACCAGTCCGCGCCGACCGGCAGGAACAGGGCGTAGGCCAGTGCGGCCAGCACCAGCCCGCCGAGGATCACCCGGGCGTTGCCGAAGCGCGCGACCAGCCGCGGCGTGACGGTCGGCGAGAGCACGGCGTCGGCGCCGATCGCCAGCAGGGCGAAGCTCGTCTGCAGGGTCGACCAGCCGCGCAGTTCCTGCAGGTAGAGGACGGCGATGAACTGGAAGCCGAAGAAGCCCGCGGAGAACAGCAGTCCGGCGATGTTGGCCCGCAGGAGCGAGGGCCTGCGCAGGACGGCGAGGCGCACGAGCGGCGCCTTCGCCCGGCGCTCGATCAGCACGAAGGCGGCCAGCAGGCAGAGCCCGGCGGCGAGTGTGGCGAGGGTACGGGGCAGCTCCTCGTGGGCGGCGCGCTCGACCGTCAGCACGAGCAGCAGGATCGCTCCGGTGACGCTCAGCGCCCCGGCCAGGTCGAGTCCGCCACGGGTGCGCTCCGGGCGCGGGGACTTGGGGACGACGGCCACGGCCGCGATCAGGATCAGCGCCGAGAGGGCGACGGGGGCGAAGAACACCCACCGCCAGTGGACGGCCGTCAGCAGGCCGCCCGCGACCAGGCCGATGGAGAAGCCTCCGGCGGCCGTCCCCGAGTAGACGAGCAGCGCCTTGTCGCGCCGCGGCCCCTCCGGGAAGCCGGTCGTGATGATGGACAGGCCGGCGGGGGTCATGAAGGCGGCCGAGGCCCCGGTCACGAAGCGGGCCAGGACGAGCATCCACCCTTCGGTCGCGAAGCCGCCGAGCCCGGAGAAGAGCAGGAAGACCGTCAGCGGCAGCAGGAACATCCGCCGCCGGCCGAAGAGATCGGCGGCGCGTCCGCCCAGCAGCATGAAGCCGCCGTAGCCGAGCACGTAGGCGCTCATCACCCACTGCAACTGGCCGGTGGGCAGGCCGAGATCGGCCCGGATGGACGGCAGGGCCACGTTGAGCATGGCCACGTCGATGCCTTCGAGGAAGATCGCGCCGCTCAGGACGAAGAGCAGGGCCCGGGCGCTCCCGCTCGTGGTGCCGGTGGCGTCGCCGGCCGGCGGGGCGAGTGTGGACACAGAAGGCTCCTTGCAACGGGGAGGAGGAGATGAAGGAAGGAAAGGAAAGGGAGGGAAGGGCGGTTACGGAAACGCATGCCGGTTCCCTCTTGTAACCATCTGCATCCTGGGACATCCTCGATGACCATGGAAGAAGGCACTTTGAAGTCACCGACGCACTGCGTGGATACCGAGGACCCCTACGACGCCCGCCAGTGGGACACCCGCGAGGGGTGCGAGGTCCGGCAGATCCTCGACCGCGTCGCCGACAAGTGGTCGCTCCTGGTCATCGCCCTGCTCGAACGCCGCACCCTGCGCTTCACGGAGCTGCGCCGCGAGGTCGACGGCATCAGCCAGCGGATGCTCACCGTGACGCTGCGCCAGCTGGAGCGCGACGGGCTGGTGCGGCGCACGGTGCACCCGGTGGTGCCTCCGCGCGTGGACTACGAGCTCACGCCGCTCGGTACGACGCTGCACGACACGATCCAGGCGCTGGTGACGTGGACGGAGGCGCACCAGGGGGAGATCGCGGCGGCGCGTGCCGCGTACGACGAGGCGGCGGCCGCCGCCGGCACGCCGTAGCCGGGCGGCCGGAGCGGGCGGCGCTCCACTCCGGCTACTCCGGCTGCTCCGGCCTGTCCTCGTACTCGGGCAGGCACAGGGTCGTGAGCGCCCCGCCGTCGGGGGCGTTGGCGAACGTGAGCTCCGCGTGGATGGTCCGGGCCTGGCCGACGGCGATGGTCAGGCCCAGGCCGTGGCCCTTGGTGCTGGTGCTCGTGGGCTCGGTGCGGAAGCGCTGGGGGCCGTGTTCGAGGAGGTAGTCCGGGTAGCCCTCGCCGTGGTCGCGGATGGAGACCACCGGCCCGTCGACGGTGACGACGACGGGCGGGCGGCCGTGCCGGTGGGCGTTGACGAGCAGGTTGCTCAGCACCCGCTCCAGGCGGCGCCGGTCGGTCTCCACGCACGCGTCCTTCAGGACCCGCACCTCGGCCTCCATCCCGGAGGCGCGCACGGCCCGCTCGGCCAGCTGCCCCAGCAGGTGCGCGTCGAGGTCGGCCTTCTCCGTCAGGGAGTCGAGCCGGGAGATCTCCAGCAGGTCCTCGGTGAGGCGGCGCAGCGTCTGCACCCGGTCGCGCACGAGCTCGGTGGGCCGGCCCGGCGGCAGCAGGTCCGCGGCCGCCTGCAGGCCGGCGAGGGGGGTGCGCAGTTCGTGGGCCACGTCGGCGGTGAAGCGCTGCTCGCTCTGCAGCCGGGCCTGCAGGGTGCCCGCCATGGCGTCGAGGGCCGCGGCGACGGCGGCGACCTCGTCCCGCTCCCGGGCGGGGCGGGTGGTGTGCGGGTCGGCGACGCGGGCGTCGAGGTCGCCGGCGCTGATGCGGCGGGCCACGTCGGCGGTGCGGTGCAGCCTGCGGGTGACCCGCGAGACGGCGAAGACGCCGATGAGCAGGGTGCCGCCGATGGCGAGCGTGGCGGAGCCGGCGATGGCCCGGTCGAGGCCGTCGATGGTGTCCTTGCTGTGCCGGTAGTCGAACCGGGCGCTGATGATCCCGGCGTCGGCGGGCCCGGCGGCCCACATGGTCGGGGTGCCGTCGTGGTCGCCGAGGGCGGTGCCGCGCTCGCCGCGCAGCGCCATCTCCTGGAGCCGCCGCGGGAGGTCGGGCGGGTTCAGGGCCGCGGGGCGGTGCATGGGGTCGCCCGACGCGTAGGCCTTGGTGGCGGCGTCGAGCCGGGACAGGGCCTCGGAGCGGGCCTGGTGGACGGTCTGCCGGGTGACGATGACGTGCACGAGGACGCCGAGCACGGTCGCGACGACGCAGCACACGACGGCGAGGAAGAGCGTGAACTTCCCGTAGAGCGAGCCGAGGCGGGAGAGTCTGCGGAGGCGGGCCCGCAGGCCCCGTGGCTTTGCGGTCACCGGCGGCGCTCCCGGTCGCGCGGCGTGGCCGGGGCGGCGCCGGACTCGGCGCGGCGGATCTCGTAGCGCCGGAAGTCCATGTAGTGGTTCTGGGTGTTCCAGGTGTAGACCGAGCGCAGGGCGTAGTGCGGCGTCGTCCACGGCTCCCAGACGATCAGGTCGCGGCCGGCGACCTCGACGGAGGAGGGCTGGGCGACGGTCGACAGGACGCGGGTGAGCACCCCCTTGACGAGGGTGTAGGCGCGCAGCGAGAGGAAGTGGTCCTCCATCTCGATGCCGACGATCAGGTCCTCGCGGCCGTCTCCGGTGAGGTCGCTGTAGACGGGCTTGCGGATGGGGCAGTCCCGCTGCTGTCGCTGCGCGGAGGAGCACGACGAGGTGACCTTCGCGGCGGTCGCGTCGTCGAGGGCGTCCGCCCCCGTGACGCTGTTGCGGTTGGCCGTGACCTCGGCCTTGACCACGGCGTAGGCGTCCACCCTGTGGATGTCCCCGGAGGGGACGGGCGCGACGCCGGGGACCTTCGTGGCCGTCTCGCCGTCGTGCTGCGGGCCGCTCGGCGACGGGGCCGGCGTCGCCTGCGGCCACAGTCTGGACGGGGCCGAGGCGGGGGCCGTCCGGCCGGCGCCGACGGGTTCGCCCGCGCTCGCGCACCCGGTCGCCGCCGCCGCGAGCACGGCCAGCGCACCGAGCGCCCGCAGGGCGCGCCGGCGGGAGGCGGCACGCGGCTCGGCGCTCCCGGCGTCGGGGCAGGTGGATCGGGGCACTCGGAGGTTCCATCGTCGGCTGGCGGCGGCCCCTGTCCGGGGCACGGGATACGCCACGATGTTATGCGAGGCGCACGCCGTGCCCTCCGGGCCCGCCGCAGGCCACGGCCGGGAGCCCTGCCGCGGGAGGGGTCCGCGGCGGCCGCCGCGGACGGCCCCCGCCCGGCCGTACGGTCTACCTCTTCCTTCCCCGGCGCTTGGCGATGGTGGTCATGACGACCGGCAGGAGCAGTTCGAGCGCCCGGGTGACCTGGGCGACCGGCAGGCCGGTGCGTTTGGCGACGGTTTCGGCCACCGGGCCGGTGATCTTCCCGAGGACGCCGGACATCAGCCCGCCGCCCAGCCCGGCCCCGAGGCCGCCGAACCCGCCCGCGCCGGCTGCTCCGGCCGGGGTCGCGCTCTCCTGGCGGGTGAGCTCCTCGGGGAGGGCGGCGACGGTCTCCCGCACCATCCGCGTCGCCCCGTCCGCGTCCGTGCCGAGCTCTCCTGCGAGCTCCTGGATCCTGTCCTCACCCAGCTCGTCCAGTACGTCCTGCTGCAGCGCTTCATCGCCCATGGGCCCGACATTACGCGGGCCGAACAGATCTCGGTACGCAAGGTAGTGCGGCGATCACCGTGCGGAACGACGCGCGCCCCCGCGCCGGGGCCCGCGGAAGCGGCGTGACCGATCTCAAGATCCTTAAGCGGGGCGGCCCCGGCTTTCACCTCATTGAGGGGAAATATGACCTTCCGATCTACCTGCCAGGGGCACGCGAACTAGCGTGGGCGGCCATGTCGCACCCTTTCGCTCTCCCCTCCTTCTACATGCCGTACCCCGCACGTCTCAATCCCCACGTGGAAGGCGCCCGGGAGCATTCCAAGGCCTGGGCCCGCGAGATGAACATGCTGGAGGGCTCCGGCATCTGGGACGAGGCGGACCTGGACGCCCACGACTACGCCCTGCTGTGCGCGTACACCCATCCGGAGGCGTCCGGCCCGGTGCTCGATCTCGTCACCGACTGGTACGTCTGGGTGTTCTTCTTCGACGACCACTTCCTCGACGTCTTCAAGCGCACCGGTGACATGGCGGGCGCGAAGACCTACCTCGACCGGCTGCCGGCCTTCATGCCCCTGGACGCCGGCGAGACCCCCGAGCCCACCAACCCGGTGGAGGCGGGCCTCGCGGACCTGTGGGCGCGCACGGTCCCGTCGATGTCGGAGGACTGGCGCCGGCGCTTCATCGAGAGCACGCGGCACCTGCTCAACGAGTCCGTCTGGGAACTGTCCAACATCAACGAGGGCCGGGTCGCCAACCCGATCGAGTACATCGAGATGCGCCGCAAGGTGGGCGGTGCCCCCTGGTCGGCCAATCTCGTCGAGTTCGCGGTGGGCGCCGAGGTCCCCGGGGCCGTCGCCGCGAGCCGGCCGATGCGGGTCCTGAAGGACACCTTCGCCGACGGGGTGCACCTGCGCAACGACCTCTTCTCGTACGAGCGGGAGACCGAGGCCGAGGGCGAGCTGGCCAATGCGGTCCTCGTCCTGGAGCGGTTCCTGGGCTGCGACACCCAGCAGGCGGCCGACACCGTCAACGACTGGCTCACCTCCCGGCTCCAGCAGTTCGAGCACACCGCGCTGACCGAGCTGGCGCCCCTCTTCGAGCTGCACGGCCTGGACCCGCAGTCCCGCCTCGACGCCTTCGCCTACGTCAAAGGGCTCCAGGACTGGCAGTCCGGCGGCCACGAGTGGCACATGCGCTCCAGCCGCTACATGAACGACGCCCCGGGCGGGTCGGTCAACGCCCCCGGGGCGCTGCTCGCCGGGCCGCTCGGGCTGGGCACGTCCGCGGCGCGGATGTTCACCTCGATCGCGGCGACGGCGCCGGCGCGGCTGCGCCGCCACACCCACGTGCCGTTCCAGGCCGTGGGCCACCTGCCGCTGCCGGACTTCCCCATGCCGTATCCGCTGCGGCTCAACACTCACCTCGACACCTCCCGCCGGAACAACATCGCGTGGGGGCACCGCATGGGGATGCTCGCTCCCGACCCGGCCCTCCCGGGCTCGGGGCTGTGGACCGCCGAGAAGCTCGCGGACTACGACTTCGCCCTGTGCGCGGCAGGCCTCCACCCCGGCGGAACCGCCGCGGAGCTCGACCTGGCGACGGACTGGCTGGCCTGGGGCACGTACGGCGACGACTACTACCCCGTGGCCTTCGGCGGGCACACGGGGGCGGCCGGCATGGCCGCTGCGCAGGCGCTCACCGACCGGCTGCTGCTGTTCATGCCGGTGGGCTCCCCCGTCACCCCGCCCCCGGAGCACGTCATGGAGATCGGGCTGGCGGACCTGTGGTCCCGTACCACCGCGGCCATGACCGAGGAGGAGCGTGCCGGCCTCCACGCCGCCGTCAAGGCGATGCTCGACGCCTGGCTGTGGGAGCTGTGGAACCAGAAGCAGCACCGCATCCCCGACCCGGTGGACTACATCGAAATGCGGCGCCAGACCTTCGGGTCGGACATGACCCTGACCCTGTGCCGCAACGGCCTCGGCGCCGCGCTGCCGCCGGAGATCTACCGCACCCAGCCGGTCCAGGCCATGGAGAACGCGGCCATGGACTACGCCATCCTGATGAACGACATGTTCTCGTACCAGAAGGAGATCCAGTTCGAGGGCGAGATCCACAACGCCGTCCTGGTCGTCGAGAACTTCTTCGACTGCGGGCGCACGGAGGCGCTGGGCATCGTCACCGACCTCCAGGCCTCGCGGATGCGGGAGTTCCAGCACGTGGTCGACCACCAGCTGCCGGTCCTCGCCAAGGACTTCGGCCTCGACGACGAGGCGCGGGCGGCGCTCGGACAGTACGCCCAGGAGCTGCAGGACTGGATGGCGGGGATCCTCCACTGGCACCGGGAATGCCGCCGCTACGGCGAGGAGGACCTGCTGCGCCACAAGGGCACTCCGGCACCCGTCACCCCGCCCTTGGGCACCCCGACCGGCCTGGGCACGTCGGCCGCGCGGCTGTCGGCCCTGCTCCGCTCCCCCGCCGGCACCCAGCCGGTGGGGTGACCTGGCGTCAGGCCGTGCGGGGGAGCCTTCGGTCACTCCCCCGCACGGCGGCGCTCGCGGAGGGCGCGGACGCGGCCGCGGCTCGCGCAGGCCGGTGACGGGCACCAGCGGCGGCGGCCGGTGGGGTTGGCGAAGACGCCGCGGCAGTCGTGCTCGGGGCAGACCGCCAGGGTGTGGCGCTCGGGGCCGGTGAGGTGATCGGCGGCCTGGCGGGCGATGCGGGCGAGGGCCGCCCCGGTCGTGGCGGGCGGCTCCCGCAGCAGCCGGTCCGCCGCCAGGAGCCGTACGGGGTCGCGCTCCTCGCCGAGGAAGCGGGTGAGTTCCCCGACGGCTCCGGCCGGCGGCGGCTGTCCTTCCGCGACGGCCAGGGCGAGGGGGCGCAGGGTCTCCCGCAGGGCGTGGGCCTGCCGGAGGTCCGCGGCGCCGGGCGGCCGGGCGGGTGTCAGTTCGCTGCGGTCGAGCCACTCCGCCAGCCGCTCGGGCGTGGCCATGCGCTCGACCGGGTGCGCGCCGAAGTGCCGGCCCCTGGTGGCGAGCAGGTTGAGCCAGCCGGCTCCGCAGTCGAAGCGGAAGGCCAGGCGGTCGTCCTCGTCGGTCATACGGGCATCGTAACGGCTCACCCGTTACAGTGATCACGCTGATCATGTAACGGGTGAGCCGTTACGCATGGAGAGCGGAGGAGACGCCATGGGGCCCGTCGTACGGACCGTTCTGGGGGACGTTCCCGCGGAGGAGCTGGGGGTCTGCGACGCGCACGACCACCTCTTCCTGCGCAGCCCGCGGCTGCCGGGCCAGGAGCTCGGCGACGTGGAGGCGGCGGGCGCGGAGCTGCGCGCCTTCCGGGAGGCGGGCGGGCGGGCCGTGGTGCAGTGGACGCCCCGCGGCATGGGGCGCCGGCGGGCCGATCTCGCGGCGCTGGCGTCCGCCACGGGGGTGCACGTGGTCGCCGCGACGGGGCTGCACCAGGCGGTGCACTACGCGCGGGAGCGCCTGGACCGCGACCGGGACCGGCTGGCGGAGCTGTTCGTCCGGGACCTGACGCAAGGGCCGGTCCGCGCCGGGCTGATCAAGGTCGCCGGGGGCTTCCACGGCCTCGACGGGCACGCGCGGCACGTGATGGCCGCCGCCGCGCGGGCCCATCGTGCGACGGGGGCGGCGATCGCCGTCCACCTCGAACTCGGCACGGGCGCCCCGGACGTGCTGGATCTGCTCTGCGGGGAGCTGGGCGTGCCGGCGGGCCGGGTCGTCCTCGGCCACCTCAACCGCTCTCCCGACCTGCGCGTGCACCTCCGGGCGGCCGGGGAGGGCGCCTTCCTCGCCTTCGACGGCCCGTCGCGCGCCCACCACGCCACGGACTGGCGGCTGTTCGACGCGCTGACGGCCCTCGCCGAGGCGGGTCACGCGGACCGGATCCTGATCGGCGGGGACACCACGACGGCCGCCGCGCGCTCGGCGGCGGACGGCCCGGGCATGCCGTACCTGCTGCGCACGCTGCGGCCCTCACTGGCCGAGGAGCTCGGCGAGGACTTCGCCCATCAGGTGTTCGTCACGAACCCGGCCCGCGCCTTCGCGGCCGAGTGGCGGCGCAACGACACCTGATCCGGGAACGGGCCGGCCTCGGCGCCGGCCCGGACGGCGCCCCGCGGCGGACGGCGGCAGCCGCCGCGGGGCGCCTCCGGGTCACCTCCGGTTGTCCACCACCGTGCGCAGCTTGCCGCTGGTCGGGGTGCGGTCGAGGCCGGCGCCGTCGACCGCTTCGACGGTGAGGTCGAGGAGCTTCTCCTCCACGGCCGTGCGCAGTTCGGGGTAGCCGGCCAGGAAGGCCTCCCGCGCCGCGGTCACGTCCGTCGCCGCCGTGCGCTCCATGCGGACGGTGAGCCCCTCGCGAGAGCCCTCGTTGGCGAGCAGGACCTGCAGTTCGCCGCTGAAGCGCAGGCTCTCCTCGGCTATCGCCACGAAGCGGCGGTAGTTGAGGAAGTACGTCGCGACGCGCATCACGTCGCCCAGCCGCCCGAGCAGTTCGAAGCGCGGGGAGTGGCTGCCGCAGGGGCAGCGGCCGGGCAGGGCGCGGCCGAGGTCGCCGATGACGTAGCGGTCGAGGTGCTGGCCGCGCCGGGCACGGGTGGTGAAGACCAGCCGCCCGGTCTCCCCCGGCTCCACCGGCTCGTCGGAGGCGACGTCGAGGATCTCCAGGGTGTGCAGGTCGGCGTGGAGGTGGTGGACGCTGCCGGTGCTCTCCGTGCACTGGTAGCCCAGCGGGCCGAGGTCGGTGCTGCCGTAGGTGATGGAGTGGACGACCTCGATGCCGAAGGTCTCGGCGAGCGTGCGCCGCTGCTCGTCGGTGAAGTGCTCGCCGCCGTAGAAGATCTTGCGGATGCCGCCGTAGGAGCGCAGCAGCTCCTCCTGCTCGTGCAGGAGCTGCCACAGGTAGGAGGGCATGCCGAAGAGGGTGTCGACCTCGTAGGCGACGATGGCCTCGGCCGTGGCCCGGTGGTCGGGGCCCGCGGCCATCGGTATCTGCACGCCGCCCAGCCGCTCCAGGATGGAGAAGAAGCTGATGAAGCTGCCGTACATGCCGCCGCAGTAGAAGAGGTTGGCGGTGCGGTCGCGTGCCGGGTCGTAGCCGGCGGCGAGCAGGCCGCGGGCGGCGGCGTGCATCTGGGTGTCGTAGTCGTCGTAGCTGAAGAGGGACAGGGCGGGGGCGCCGGTGCTGCCGCCGCTGCGGAAGTACAGCTCGGCGTCGCCGCGGGCGACGTCGCGGTTGCGCTCCTGGACGGCCGCCTTGTCCAGCAGCGGGCCGGTGGGCGCCGGGAAGTCGGCGGCGCGGGCCAGGTCGTCGAGGCAGGCGGTGGTGGCGAAGCGCTCGTCGGCCTGGACGGCGACGCGGCGGCTGTAGCGCTGGAGGGCGTAGACGCCGTCGTGGGGTTCGCCGGAGTAGCCGGCGGTCATGGCACCGACGGGGGTGACGCGGGTGGCGCCGGCGGCCAGGACCGTGGCGGACAGCTCCGCGACGTCGGTGCGGCTGCCGGCGATGCCGGCGGTCTGCAGGTAGCGGCGCATGGGGCGCAGGGCGCCGATCAGGCCCTTGCGCGGCAGGGGCTTGACCCACACGCTGCGGTGCAGCGGGGAGGCGGTCAGCGCGGGCCGGGTGTCGGCCATGACGCGCCAGGAGCCGTCGGGGGCGGCGATGACCCGGGTCAGGCCGAGGTGTTCCTCGAGGCGGGCGATGAGCTCGGTGGTGGTGAGCTCGGCCTCCTCCGCCGGGTCGAGGTCCTCCGCGGCGGCCGCCGGCATCCCGGCGAGGACGGCGGCGAAGCGCTCCGCGAAGGCGAAGACCTCGTCGGCGTCCTCGGTGTCGAGGTAGACGACCTGGGGGCTGGAGCAGGCCTGCTGCTCGAAGAGGCACACGTCGGCGGCGAGGGCGGCGAGGGTCTCCTCGTCGGCCCACGCGTCGCTCGTGAGGTAGGCGAAGGAGATCTTGTGGCCCCACTCGACGAGCCGGCAGCCGGCCGGGACGTGGGCGGCGACGCCCTCGACGGCGGCCTCTCCGCCCCAGACGGCGACGGCGTCGGCCGGGGCGCACATGAGCTTCAGCCACTCCTGGCGGCCGGAGGAGAAGCGCAGCACGATGACGCGCTCGGCGATGGCCCCCGTGGGGTCGAGCGCGGCGAGCTCGGCGAGGAGGTGCTGGGCGAGGAGGGTGTCGGCGCTGCTCGTCTTGAGGACGTTGACGTTGCCGGCGAGGAGGCCCTCGATCAGGCTCAGGGGGGCGACGGTCGCGGCGTTGCCGGGGGCGATGTGCGCGACGAGGCCGACGGGGGCCCACGCCTCGTAGACGGTCTCCTTGGCGTCGGGCCGGTTCAGGCGCTGCGGCGCGGTGCCGCCCAGTTCGCGGCGGAGCTTGCGGCTGAGCGCGTCGCGGCCGAGGAAGGCGGCGAGTTCGCCGAGGAGGCCGTCGGCGTCCTCGCCCTCCGGCAGGTGGGGGGCGAGGCGGGCGCGGACGGGGTGGGCCGGGTCGCGCAGGGCGCCGGCGAGGCCGTCGCAGGCGGCCAGGACGGTCTCGGTGTCGAGCGGGGACGAGAGGGCCTGCTCGACGGCCGCGGGCAGGGTCTCGAGGCGGCGTGCGGCCTCGTCGTCGCCGATGAAGGCGCCCTGCCAGTAGTGGTGGTGGTTCGTCGAAAAGTTTGCGTCGGTCACGACATTCCCTTCATCAGCTCGGCGGCGGCCACCGCGCAGCTCTTGTTGCGGCTCACTCCGGCGCGGCCGTGGATGGTGAACCACGGGGTGTCCAGCTCGCAGCCGCACTCCTCGCCGGGGAGGAGGGAGGCGAGGTCGCCCATGACGACGCTCTGGGCGGGCACGGAGGTGATGTACGGGGAGACGAGGTGCAGGTAGCCCTTCTCCCCGTACGGCAGCGGTTCGAGGGTGCGGGTGGAGCGGATGAACACCCGGGACCACACCGGCGCGTGCAGGTTGTGGTGGGAGCACTCGATGTAGGGGATGCAGTGCTCGACGGAGCCGAAGGTGTCGCGGATCCGCTCGGAGGGGACGCCGAGCTGTTCGGTGACGCGGGCGTAGAGCTCGTGCTTGCCGATCTGCTGATCGGTGTGGCCCTTCCAGCCGCCGCCCAGGATGATCAGCGAGCCCTCGGGCAGCTGCAGGGGCGGCAGGCCCATGGCGCGCATGCGCTCCAGGGTGAACCAGAGGAAGGCGGGGAAGCCCAGGATCCGGACCGGGGCGTCGTCCTCGGCGAAGCGGCGGAGCGCGGCGATGCAGCCGAAGGGGTCGAACTCGTGGCCGCCGCCGGTGTTGCGCAGGGCGTACTCCACCCGGCGGGCCGGGGCGAAGTCGCACAGGTAGTTGTCGGTGAAGGACGTGCCCAGCTTGAGGTCGCGGGCCGGCTCGTAGCTGTAGAGCAGGTAGTTGACGGGCTGGTCGGGGGTGATCCAGCCGTTGCGCTCGAAGATGCGGGCGACCATGCGCTGGGCGGAGCGGATGGTCCACTCGTCGAAGAACATCTGCGACTTCTGCCCGGTGGTGCCGGACGAGGTCAGGTGCAGGTGGACGTCCTCGCGGGGGATGGACAGCACTTCGTGGCGCTTGAAGAAGTTGGCGTGGACCAGGGGCGCGCCGTAGGGCGCGTCCGCGGCGGTGGCCGCGTGGAGGTCGTGGAAGAAGGGGGAGCGCTCGCTGTGCCAGGCGTGGCTCTCGGCCATGGCGGCGGCGAAGAGCTCTTCCTCTGCGGGGCCGGAGGTGTAGGGGTCGGTCAGGTCGCACAGGCGCTGGACGTGTGCGAGCGCGTCCGGGTCGGGGACGGTGACCGGGGCGAGATGGGGGTTGAGGGGTGCGGTGAGTGTCATGAGGCAACCTCGCGTGAGGGCAGATACGTCGACGCCCAGGCCGATACGTAGGAATCCAGGAAGGGCTGCAGGGCCGCGTCGGCGACCAGGCCGCGGAAGTCGATCTGCTCGGTGGTCCGGGACATCACGACGTAGTCGTGGAAGCCGTCGCCCTCCCGGCGCATGGCCGGGTACAGGGCGCTGGGGATGAAGCCCTGGGCGAGGCCGGCGGAGAGCAGGTCGTGCCGGTCCAGCGGGAGCAGCGCCTCGACGTAGCCGGCTCCGGCGCGGGTCAGGGAGCGGGTGATCGGTTCGAGGTGGGCGGCCGCGACGGCCGGGCCGGGGTGGCCGGCGACGAGGGCGCAGTAGCCGCCGGCCCGGTTGAGGCAGGCGTAGACCTCGAAGCTCCCGTCGTCGGGGACGAGCAGCACGTTGGGGGTGTGCAGGGGGTAGAACCAGTGGCCCGCGTCGGGGAAGCGCTCGCGGAAGCGGCGGCGGACGAACGCCGCTGCCTCGACCATCTCCAGGTCCGCGGCCGCGGGCCCGGCGGGTGCCGGCGCCGGTGCGGTGGCCCGGGTGTGCGCGTAGCTGACGCCCAGGCTCTGCTCCGCGGTGCGCAGGAGGGGGACGAGCGGGGCGGGCACTTCGGCGACGGGGGCGCGGCGCTCCAGTACGCCGGGCGAGTAACGCGCGTAGAGCGCGAGGCTCTCGCGGCTGTCGACGTCGACGGCGTTGGGCAGGACGCCCATGGGGCGGAAGCCGTTGCGGGCGACGACGCGCTGGGGCCCGGCGCTGACGGTGCGGACCGTGGCGTAGACGGAGTCGAGGCGGCCCTCGTCCAGCGTGCGCCGGCACAGGGCCTCGGTGAGCAGGCCGGCGAGCCCCGAGCCGCGCTGGTCGGGGTGGACGGCGAGCCCTTCGAGGCGGCCGAGGCGGCTGCCGGGCTCGCTGTGCACCGCGGCGGAGCCGGTGAGGGCGCCGGTGCGCGGGCAGCGGGTGACGAGCCAGAGGGTGTGCGGGTCCTCGATGAGGCGGGCCATCACGGCGGGGTCGGTGCCGAGCGCCGTGGGGTAGTGCGGGCCGTAGACGGCGTAGTAGAGCTGGCGCAGTTCGGCGATGTCGCCGGGGGTGGCCTGCTCGGCGGCTGGGGCGGGGACGGTCACCTCGCGCCTCCCGCGGCGGCGCCGGCCGGTACGGGTGTCTCCGCCGCGGGGCCGGGGGTCTCCGCGGCCGGGGCGGGCTCCTTGAGCAGGGCCAGGGCGCAGGCCGCCGGGACCAGGCCCACGGCCTGGATCAGGCACAGGGTCTGGGGCGAGAGCTGGTCGCCCAGCAGGCCGAACAGCAGCGAGGCCAGGGGGAAGGTCGCACCGAGCACGGCCTGCATGACCGCGAAGAAGGCGGGCTTGTCGGCGGTGGGCACGAGGCGCTGGAAGAGGGCCACGAAGCGCACGCCGATGACGCCGACGCACCAGCCGGTCACGGCGAGGCTGCCGGCGATGACGGGCCGTTCGCCGACGATGCCGGGGACGGCGAGGGCGAGAGCCATCGCGCCGAGGCAGGCGGAGCCGACGACGGTGGGCCGTCCCGGGATGCGCGCGCCGGTGAAGGAGCCGATGAGGGTGCCGGTGCCGAGGGCCGCTTCGAGCAGGGCGACGGTCGCTCCGTCGCCGTGCAGCACCGACTTGGTGTAGAGCGGCATCACGATGAACACGGCCGTGGTGAAGAGGTTGGCCGCGGTGAAGCAGACCAGGATGGCGCGGACGAACGGCAGGCCGGCCAGGACCTGGCGCAGCGTGCGCGGCCCGGCCTCCACGTCGGCCTCGCCTTCGCCCTCGCCCGCGGCCGGGGTGCGGAAGCGGACGGTCGCGATGAGCACGGCGGCGGCCGCGTAGGCCCCGGCGCACCCGGCGGCGAGGCCGGGGATCCCGGCGCGGTCGACGATGAGGGCGCCGAGGAGGGCTCCGCCGAGGCTCGCGAGGGACTGGGTGGACAGTTCGAAGCCGGTGGCGGCCTCGATGTCCTCGTCGTCGACGAGTTCGGGGACGGAGGTGGTCAGGCAGGGGTCGAAGAAGGCCTGGCACGTGGCGAGCGCGAGGGTCGCGGCGTAGGCGGCCGCGATGGGCAGGTCGCTCGCGTACGCCCAGACGGCGAGGGCCGTGGCCGCGACGGCGGCGCCGCCGGCCGCGGTGCGCAGCACGGAGCGGTGGGCGAAGCGCCCGATCGCGCGGGCGACGAAGGGGGCGAGGGCCACGGCGGGCACGGTGCTGACCGCCATGAACAGGCCCGAGGCGAGCCCGTTGCCGCCGGAGACGGCGTAGGCGACGAGCCACCAGGAGACGCCGACCTGGAACATGCGGACGGCCGCCTGGGTGAGCACCTGGCCGAGCCACACGGCGCCGAAGGCGCGGTTGCGCAGGACCAGCGGCAGCCGGCGGCCGGCGCCGGCCGTCGGGGCGGCGGTCATGCCGTGGGCCTTTCGTCGATGACGCGGACGAGCTTGCCGGAGCGCTTGTTGACGGTGAGGTCGCGGTGGCGCACCCACTCGACGGACAGCGGGTGGACGAAGCCGGTGGCGACGGCGTCGGGGTAGAAGGGGCGGGCCTCTTCGAGCTCGGTCACCACGGACTTGGCGAGGACGTCGAGCCCGGCCGGGTCCTCGGAGCCGGGGTCGTCAGGAGATACGGCCAGGCGCAGGACGAGGCCGTCGCGGCCGTCCCAGCGGCGGACGACGAGCTGCATGCCCACGACGCGGCCCTCGGTGTCCGCGGCGGCGACGGCGCCCTGGGCGTCCTGTGAGTACAGGGAGACGGGGCCGACGCGCACGCCTTCCTCGGCGCGGCCGAGGATGCGGAAGACGCCCGCCTCGGGGTCGGTCCACTCGGCGCGGTCGCCCGCGGGGTAGCGGATGACGGGCATGAGGCGGCGGAAGAGCTGGGTGACGACCACGCGTCCGGGGCGGCCGGCCTCGCGGATGGGCTCGTCCGTGGCGTCGTCGAGGATCTCGACGACGGTGTGCGGGGTGAAGGCGCGGTGTGTGCGGGCGTCCGCCGCACCGGGCACGGGGCGGCCGAGGAGGCCGGCGTCGACGCTGGCGTAGCCGAGTGTGCGGGGCTCGGCGTTGGGGAAGGCGCGGGCCAGCAGGCGGCGCTGGTCGTCGAAGAGGGCCTCGCCGCCGAAGAACAGCAGCTCGACGGAGGGGAGCTGCTCGCCGGCGGCGATCAGGTGCTCGGCCAGGCGGCACAGGGTGGTCGGGGTGCCGGCCACGATCTGGGCGGCGAAGTCGCGCAGCGTGGGGACGGTCGTCTCCAGCGGGGCCGCGCCGCCGATGGGCAGGCGCACGCTGCTCACGGGGGCGTGGGAGAGGGAGTCGAGGATGAAGAGGAAGCTGGCGTAGAGCTCGCCCGCGTAGAAGAGGTCCGCGACCCGGTGGCCGGGGCGCAGCCCGGCGTCGACGAGGCCGTGGCCGAAGGCGGTCACGAACTCCCGCCATTCCTCGCGGGTGTAGCAGGAGAATTTGGGTGCGCCGGTCGTGCCGCCGGTCTTGAAGACCGAGGCCTCGTCGAGCGGGGCGGTCAGGACGCGATTGCCGTGGAGGGTATTGGCGGCCCAGAAAGCGCTCTGGTCCACCACCGGCAGATCGGTGAGGCAGTCCACATCCGGCGGAAGGTCCGCGTAGAGGTCCGCATAGAACGGGGAGTTGTGACGGACATAACGTATGAGGTCCGATAGCTGATGGACGGGCATGCTGCCTTTGCCTAGCTCAGGGAATGGGGATGGGGGTTCCGGCCGGGCGGGGCCAGTGCGCTCGCCGCCCTCCGGTTGACTGTTCAACGAGAACGCATGCACCACGCACTCGTGAAGCGCCGGCAGTCCGCCTGACGCGCGGTCACAATGATGGAACACGGCCGAACGTACTGCAAAATCGGTCGCCCGCAGACGGGTTCGGATGGCCGGAAACAGCGGCGATTCAGCGGTGTTGCAGCTCACACCCGGACACCGTTCGCCACCGCGAACAGCACCGCCCCGGACGCAGGGCCGGGAAACGGGCCGGACGGAGATTGGCCGGAGCACCCCGCATGGTGACCACGGGTAACAGCTGCCTACTGGCCAGCTCGCAGCCCCGTCCGGCGTCCGCGAAGCGCGTGCGCCCCTTACCAAGTTGACAACTTCCACGGCGTTGTGTGGACCAACCACGCATGGTGTGTGAACGTTGCACAAGGACAGCGGATCTCATCAGGAAGTCACCGGGAACTCGTCAACGAGCATTTCCCTGCGGAGTGTCGGCAGCTCCGCGAACGCCTGCACGCACCGTGCCCGGCCTTCTGCGAAAGCATCCACCCGCCGACTTCCACCGCTCCGTCATGCATCCGCACTCGCCCGGACGAACGGAATTGAGACGCATGCGTATTAACGAATCAGTAGCCCTCGTCGGCATCGGCTGCCGCTTCCCCGGCGGTATCGACTCCCCCGAATCCTTCTGGGACTTCCTGGCCGGCGGCAAGGTATCCGTGGAATCCACGCCGGAGGACCGGTGGCGCGCCTACACAAAGATTGGCCCGGAGTTCACCGAAGCGTTGCGCAGGGCCGAACGCCCGGGCAACTTCATCGGGGACGTCGACGGATTCGACGCCGAGTTCTTCGGCATCGCGCCGCGCGAGGTCGAGCTGATGGACCCCCAGCAGCGGCTGGTGCTGGAGGTCGCCTGGGAGGCGCTGGAGCACGCCGGCATGGCGCCCCGCTCGGTGGCCGGCTCCGACGCCGGTGTCTACATCGGCACCTGCTCGGACGACTACGGGCGCCGGCTGCTGGAGGACCTGCCGCGGATCGAGCCCTGGACCGGCATCGGCGCCCAGCTGACCGGCATCGCCAACCGCGTCTCGCACGTGCTGGACCTGCACGGGCCGAGCTTCGTCCTGGACTCGGCCTGCTCCGCCTCCCTGGTGGCCGTGCACCTGGCCTGCCAGTCCCTGCTGGCGGGCGAGACCTCGCTCGCGCTGGCGGGCGGCGTGAACATCATCCTCTCCCCCGCCTACACCCTCACCCTCGAAGCGGCCGGCGCGCTCTCCCCCGACGGGCGCAGCAAGCCGTTCGACGCGGAGGGCGACGGCTACGGCCGGGCCGAGGGCTGCGGGGTGCTGGTCCTCAAGCGGCTGTCGGACGCGCAGCGCGACGGCGACCGCGTGCTGGCCGTGATCAAGGGCTCGGCCGTCGCGCAGGACGGCCGTACCAGCGGCATCATGGCCCCGAACCCCGAGGCGCAGCGCGATCTGCTCCGGCTGGCCTGGGAGCGGGCCGCGGGCCTGGACCCGGCGACGGCCGGCTACATCGAGGCGCACGGCACCGGCACCCGGCTCGGCGACCCGGTCGAGGCCTCGGGGCTGCACGCGGTCTTCGGCGCGGGCCGCGCCGCCGACAAACCGTGCTGGATAGGTTCGGTGAAGTCCAACATCGGGCACGCCGAGCCCGCCTCGGGCGTCGCGGGCATCATCAAGGCGACGCTGATGCTGCAGCGCGCCGAGATGGCGGCCACGGTCCTCACCAGCGAACCCAGCCCGGACATCCCCTGGGACGAGTGGGGGCTGCGGCTGGTGACCGAGCACCAGGTCTGGCCCAAGGGCGACACCCCGCGGCGCGCGGGCGTCTCGGGGTACGGCTACGGCGGCACGATCGGCCACGTCGTCCTGGAGGAGGCGCCCGAGCCGGCCGAGGAGACCGGGGAGGAGCCCCTGCCCAGCGCGCCGCGGCTCTTCCCGCTGTCCTACCGCTCGCGGGCGGGCGTCGCCGAGTACGCGTGCCGGCTCGCCGACTGGCTGGAGCGGCACCCCGACACCCCCCTGTCCTCGGTCGGCCACACGCTGGCCACCCGCCGCTCCCACCTCGACCACCGGGTCACGGTCGTGGCGGACGGCCGGGCGGAGCTGGTGGCCGCCCTGCGGGCCGTCGCCGCCGAGGAGGCGGAGGAACAGGAACTGGACAACGTCGCCGAGGGCACCGTCCGCCCCGGCTCGGGCGACGGGACGGTGTGGGTCTTCTCCGGCCACGGCTCGCACTGGTCCGGAATGGCCCGCGAACTCCTCGCCAACAACGCGGTGTTCGCGGAGGTCATCGACCGCCTGGAGCCGGTGTTCCGCACCGAGCTGGGCTTCTCGCCGCGGCAGGCCGTCGTCTCCGGGGACTTCGAGGCCGTCGACCGGGCCCAGTCGATGATCTTCGCGGTGCAGGTCGCGCTCGCCGAGGTGTGGCGCTCCTACGGCCACCGGCCGGCCGCCGTCATCGGCCACTCCGTGGGCGAGATCGCCGCGGCCGTCGTCGCCGGGGCGCTGTCCCTGGAGGACGGCGCCCGGCTCAGCGGGCGCAGGTCCTCGCTGCTGCGCCGCGTCGCCGGCAAGGGCGCCATGGCCATGGCGGGCCTGCCGTTCGAGGAGGTGGCCGCCCGCCTCGAAGGGAACGCCGCGGTCTGCGCCGCGATCGCCTCCTCCCCGGCCTCGGCCGTGGTCTCGGGCGACGCGGAGGCCGTCGCCGCGCTCGTGCGGGACTGGGGGGCGGACGGCGTGCCCGTCCGCAGCGTCAACTCCGACGTCGCCTTCCACAGCGCCCACATGGACCCGCTGACGGAGGGCCTGCGCGAGGCCCTCGCGGAGCTGCGGCCGCGCACCCCGCAGGTGCCCCTCTACAGCACGGCGCTCGACGACCCGCGGGCGCAGGTGCGCCACGACGCCCGCTACTGGGTGGCCAACCTGCGCAACCCCGTCCGCCTCGCCCAGGCCGTCGCCGCCGCCGTCGAGGACGGCCACCGCCGCTTCCTGGAGGTCTCGCCCCACCCGGTCGTCTCCCACTCGATCGGCGAGACCCTGGCCCACCTGGACGTGACGGGCGGCCACGTCGCCCACACCCTGCGCCGCAACCAGCCCGAGCTGCGCACGCTGCTGCTGAACCTGGCCTCGCTGCACAGCCACGGCGCCGAGGTCGACTGGAGCGCGCAGTACCCGTCGGGCCGGATCGCGGAGCTGCCCCCGATCGCCTGGCAGCACCGCCGCTACTGGACCGACGCCGTGCTGCCCGCGGGCGCCGTCGTCGCCCACGGGCACGACGTCACCGGGCACACGCTGCTGGGCCCGCCGGTCGACGTCGCGGCCTCGACGCCGCTGCGCATCTGGAACACCTATCTGGACGACGCCGTCAGGCCGTTCCCCGGCGGGCACGCGCTGCACGGCACCTCGATCGTGCCGGCCTCCTCGATCATCCACACCTTCCTGGAGGCCGCGCCCGGGCAGGGCGGCAGCAAGGCGCTGTTCGACGTCTCGCTGAAGTTCCCGGTCGCGCTGGCGATCCCGCGCGAGGTACAGGTCGTGCAGGAGGGGCTGACGCTGCGGCTGAGCACGCGGCCGGCGGGCCCGTCCGGCACCTCCGGCCCCGGCAACTGGCTGACCCACACCACCTCGTCCACCATGGCCGCGGACGCCCCGCCGTTCCCGGCCGGCATGCTCTCCGTGACGCCACCCCGGGACCTGACGGCGGCGGACCCGTCGGTCGTGATCGGGCGCCTGGACGCGATCGGCGTGGAGGGCATCGCCTGGCCGTGGACGGTCGAGGAGCTGCTGACCGGCGACGGCGTCATCCGCGCCCGGGTGCACGCGCCCGCCGTGCCCGGCGACCAGGTCACGTGGGCGCCGCTGCTGGACGCGGCCCTCGGCATCGTCCCGGTCATCTACGGCGGCCCGCCCACCGTGCGGATGCCCGCCCACATCCGCGAGGTCCGCGTGGTGGGCGAGGCCCCCGAGACCGGCTGGGTCGACATCCGGCTCGTGGACCCGGCGACGGACACCGTCGACATCGTCATCAGCGACGAGCAGGGGCAGTTGCGCGCGTGGCTGCCGGGCACCCGCTTCGGGGCGCTGCACGAGAACGGGGCGGCGGCGGACGACGACGCGACGACGCCGGGCCGGGAGGCGCAGGCCGCGGACGGCGCGGCGGCGTCCGCCGAGGACGACCCGGCACGCTGGCGGGAGCTGCCGGCGGACGTGCTCGCCGCCCGCGTCGGCGAGGAGATCATCGGCCGGCTCGCGCGGGAGATGAAGATGCCGGCCGGCGAGCTGGACCCGGAGCGGCCGCTGACCGACCTCGGGCTCGACTCGGTGATGTCGATGCGGGTCTGCGCCCAGCTGGAGAAGCTGCTCGGCGTGCGGCTGCCGGTGACGGTGCTGTGGAACTACCCGACGGCGAAGGGACTGGCGGGCTACGTCACCTCCGTCCTCGCCCCGCGGGTCGAGCCGGCGGGCGCCCCCGTCGCGTAGCGGCCCGGCGCAGGACGGACCGCACAGGCGGCTCGTGCCCGGCCCGGCCGGGCCGGGCACGAGCCGCCGTGCGGATCGGCAGCCCTGGCGGCGGACGGCTAGACCAGCGGGGTAAGGAACCGTTCCGGCTGACAGGCCTCGCAGGGGTGGGCGTTGCGCGCGAGGAGCTCTTCGCGGGCCTGCGGGGTGGACATGGTCCTCTCGCCCCCCTTCGGTACCCAGCATCCGGCGTGATGCAGCTCGTGCATGTTCCTGCCGGACCCTCGGTGGGTGGTGACCGGCCACACGGCGTGCTCCATGTCGGCCCGGTACGGCGGCCGGCCGTCCCCCGCGCGGTGTCCGCCGGAGGCGGGTGGGTCCTCCTCCAAGTACTCGTCGTCGGTGAGGAGTTGCAGGACCACGGCGCGGACCCAGTCGCGCGGGTCCATCCCCGACTCCTGCGCGGCCGCCGTGATGAGGGCGAGTTCGTCGTCGCTGAAGAGCTGCTCCATGCCGCGCGACGGTAGCAGCGCGGGGGGCGCCGCGGGGGGTGGTTGCGCAGGTCGCGGTACCGGTGCGCGGAGTACCCCCGCGGTGCCCGGCAGCGGTTCCCGGTGACCGGCAGATTCGCCCGAAGGGGTGACGCCGGGGGGTGGCCCGGTCGGCCGGTGACCCACCGTGACGGGCGGGCGGCACCCTCCCCTAGGCTCCGGGAGGCGCCCCCATCGGGACAAAAGACAGAACCGGACGAGCTGTTTCCGGGTGGAAGGAGTCCGGCTGAAGATCCCGAAGCGTCCGGATCGCACGGCAGAACTGACGTGCCAAAAGCTTCGGGCTTCCAAACGAACAGACCGGATGGTTCGGTACCGCCGTCAAATGATCTCGGTACCCGTACCGGTACGGACCGTGCTGTCCGCGCTGCCCTCCGCACCCATGCTGTGACTGCGCCCTGGGGTTCGGGGCGTGCTCGTTCTACGGGAGGAAGCAGTGCCCAAAACACTCAATGGGGAGGACACCCCGTTGCACGGGGCGTCGGTGGAACCGCCGGAGGGGTCCGTGGGCATCAGAGCCCGCGTCGAGATCCCCGTGCAGCGGGCCGACGGGGCCTGGACGCCCGGCCAGATGGTGACGTTCACCGGGCTCGGCGACGGGCTCGAGCACGTCGCGGTGCAGTTCGGGCCGATCGCGGACGTCCCGCTGGTCCGGCTGCACTCCGAGTGCCTGACCGGCGACGTCTTCGGCTCCGCGCGGTGCGACTGCGGCCCTCAGCTGACCGAGTCGATGCAGCTGCTCGCCGCCTCCGGCGGCGTCCTGCTCTACCTTCGCCAGGAGGGCCGGGGCATCGGGCTGTACAACAAGCTCGACGCCTACCGCCTGCAGGACCAGGGCCTGGACACGTTCGCCGCCAACCGCGAGCTGAACTTCTCGGACGACCTGCGGGACTACCGCTCGGCCGCCCAGATGCTGCAGGCCCTCGGGGTGACGCGGATCAGGCTGCACACCAACAACCCCGACAAGGCCGCGCAGCTCGCCTCGTACGGGATCGAGGTCGTCGAACAGGTCCGTACCGGAATCTTCCGTAACGAGAACAACGACCACTACCTGCGCGCCAAGGCCGAGTACGGCGGCCACTCGATCGAACTCGTGGAAGGAACAGCGTGATCCAGCACCGGGGACCCATCAGCGGCATCGCGGCCTGGCAGGACGCCTACGTCGCCACCGCCGGCTACGACAACCAGGTCATCTGCTGGGACCAGCGGACCGGAACGGCCATCGCCCGCTCCTTCCACGACCACCTGGCCAACCAGTGCTCGTTCTCGCCGGACGGACGCCACCTGGTGACCTCCTCCAGCGACTACACCGCCCGCCTGTGGACGGTGCCGGACCTGCGCCTGGTCGCGGTCCTGGCCGACCAGGAGGACGACGTGGAGATGTCCGTCTTCCACCCGTCCAAGGAGCTCATAGCCACCGCCTCCCGCGACCACCGGGTGCGCGTCTACGACTTCACGGGCAAGCTCGTCGCCCGCTTCACCGGCCACACCGCCGACGTCATCTCGGTGGAGTGGGCCCGCGACAGCGACGAGCTCATCTCCTCCAGCGACGACGGCACCATCAAGCGCTGGTCCCTGGAGACCGGCGGGCTGATCGCCGACCTCGACATGGACGGCATCGAGACCGACACCATCGCCATCTCCTCCGGCGGCACCATCTTCGCGGGCAACGACGAGGGCCAGATCATCGTCGTCGGCCCCACCGAGCGCACCGTCCTGCCGGCCCACGAGGCGGGCATCAAGCGCCTGGTCCTGGACGACGCCCGCAACCTGCTGGTCAGCCTCAGCTACGACCGCACCATGCAGCTGTGGGACGTCGCCTCGGGCGTCCCCGAGCGGCGCGACACCACCGCCCTGCCCGACGACGTCTGGCCCCGCTCCTGCGCCTTCGCCGGCGGCTCCCGGCTGGTCTTCGCGACCTTCGGCGCCGGCTACCGCGGCTACGACTACGAGGGCAAGGCCTGGGACGCCGCCGAGGTGCCGCCCACCCAGGGCGTCAACGCCGTGCTGCCCACCGCCTCCGGCACGCTGACCATCGGCGACGCGGGCATCGTGCACCGCGGCGACACCGGCGTCGTGCACCACGAGGGCGAGGTCGTGGCCCGCACCGGCAGCCTGTGCAACTTCCTCACCCCGCTCGGCGGCCTGGTGCTCTCCGGCGGCCAGCTCGGCAAGGTCTTCGACGCCCTGACCGGCCGTGAGCTCCACCAGCACCGCTCGCCGCTCAACTGCGGCGCGGCCTTCGAGCGCGACGGCGCCTCCTACGCGGTCGTCGGCGCCTACACCGGCGAGGGCCTGCTGCTGCGCCTGACGGGCGCCGGCGAGGCCGAGCACGTCGAGGACCTGCCGCTGCACACCAACGCCGTCAAGGGCGTCGCGGTCTCCGGCGACTTCATCTTCTCCGTGGCCGCCGACGCCTCCGCGACCTGGTACCGCATCTCCGACCTCACCAAGGTCGCCACGATCGAGGACGCGCACGACCGGATCGCCAATGGCTGCGCGGGCCTGGGCGACGGCTGGTTCGCCAGCGTCAGCCGCGACCTGAAGCTGCGCATCTGGGACCCGCAGCAGCGCGCCGAGGTCCTCGACACCCCGCACACCCACTCGATCAAGTGCGTCGCCGCATCCGGCGACGGCCGCGTGGTCGCCGCCGGCGCCTACAACGGCCGCATCGCGCTCTACGACCGCACCGCCGGCGAGTGGACCACCGTCGTCCGCCCGACCACCGCGGGCATCTCGTCCCTCACCTGGGACGCCGAGCGCAAGGCCTTCGCCGCGTCCTCCTACGACGGCCAGGTGTACTACACGCCCGGCGTCTAGCACGGGCAACCCGCACCGGTCGCGGGGGAGGCGAGGACTGCTCGCCCGCCTCCCCCGCGACCGCCCCATGTCCGGACCCTCCTCAGCACAAGCACCACCCAGCACCAGAACACGACAGGACCGTGCACCGATGGGCGCAAGCCACTCCATAGCCGACCGGTATACGGTCGAACGCACCGAAGCCGCACCGCTCGACGAGGCCCTCTACGCCGCCGTCCTGCACAGCGACTTCCGCGACCACTACGCCGGCGGCCGCGACGTCTGGACCGGTGAGGAGGCCATGCGTCAGGCGCCGCGCCTGCTCATGCACGCCCTCCGCACCCGGGCCGGCACCGGCGCCTGCGCCCACGTGCTCGACATCGGCGCCGGCCGCGGCCGCGACGCCGGGCTCCTGCTCACCGCCGGACACCGGGTCACCGGCATCGACCTCGTCGCCTCCCCCGAGTGGGAGGCCCTCATCCGCCGCCACCCCGGCCGCGCCCGCTTCCTTGCCACCGCCGCCCTCGACCTGCCCGGCACCGCGCAGTACGACGCGGTGCTGGACAACGGATGCTTCCACCACCAGCACCCCGGCACGTACGGCACCTACCTGCGCCGCGTCCACGAACTGCTGCGCCCCGGCGGCCTCCTCACGCTCTCCGTCTTCCACGCGGCGGACGGCAGGGGCGGCCTCTACGCCAACGAGGGCAGCCGCCTCTACCGCGAGTTCACCGAGGCCGAGCTGACCGCGCTGGCCGCCTGCCACGGGTTCGTCCTCGTGGCGACGCGCCAGGTGCCCCGCGCCGTCCGGGGCCTCACCTATCTGGTGAGCACGTTCCGCCGCGCCGGGGACCGCACGCGCCCGAACGGAAGCCCCCTCCGACCGTCCACGGGAGACCAGTCATGACCAGCAGCACGCCGCCGGTCGTCCTCGCCAACCCCAACACCCTGACCGACCGGGCCGCGATGGGCCTGCCCGACGCCTTCGTGTCACGCGGCCCGCAGTACCTCCTGGCCGGCCACCGCGACCTGCTCGCCGCGGAGCCGGAGGTCCTCGTCGCGATCGCGCAGGACCCCGCCGAGCCGTTCGCCCGCCGCCGAGCCGCCGGCACCGTCCTCGGCCTCGTCGGCGATCCGCGGATCCGCCCCGAGGACCCGCCGATGGCCGCCGTGCCGGCCGCCCGGGTCCGCCTCGGCCTGGAGCCCGGCGAGGTCGGCACGGTCACCGCCCGCTGGCGCCACGCCGGGGTCGAGGAGGAGTGGATCGCCAAGGAGTCCCCCGTCCACGAGGCGGACCTCGCGGCCTTCCGCATCGCCCTGTACCCCGTCACCAACGCCGAGTACCGCCTGTTCCTGGAGGACACCGGCCGCACCGAGCTGCCGACGACCTGGCGCTTCGGCGTCTACCCGGAGCAGCTCGCCAACCACCCCGTGTGGACGGTGACCCCCGAGGCCGCCGACGCCTACGCGGCCTGGCTCGCGGCCCGCACCGGGCGCGCCTTCCGGCTGCCGACCGAGGCCGAGTGGGAGTACGCCGCCTCCGGCGGGGACGGCCGCGACTTCCCCTGGGGCGACGACTTCCGGCCCGGGGCCGCCAACACCGTCGAGGAGGGCCCCCTGGCGACCACGCCGATCGGCATCTTCCCCGCGGGCCGCTCGCCGTTCGGCGTGCACGACCTCGCGGGCAACGTCGAGGAGTACGTGGCCGACGACTACGCCGCCTACCCCGGCGGGCAGGAGATCGCCGACGACCTCGCCGTGACCCAGGGCGCCTACCGGATCGCCCGCGGCGGCAGCTTCACCCGCTTCGGCGACCTCGCCCGCGTCCGGCGACGGCACGGCTGGTACAAGCGCGAGATCTACGCCATGGGCTTCCGCCTCGCGGAGACGCCGTGACGGCCCCGGACGGCGCCACGCCCGCCGAACTGGCGGCGATGCGGCGGGCGCTCGCGCTCGCGGTGACCGCGCTGGGCCGCACCAGCCCCAACCCGGTCGTCGGCTGCGTCCTGCTGGACGCGGACGGCGCCACCGTGGCGGAGGGCTACCACCGCGGCGCCGGCCACATGCATGCCGAGGTCGAGGCGCTGGCCGCGGCCGGGCACCGGGCGCGGGACGCGACGGCCGTGGTCACCCTGGAGCCCTGCGCGCACCAGGGCCGTACGGGGCCCTGCGCGGACGCGCTGCTCGCGGCCGGGGTCACCCGCGTGGTGTACGCGGTGCCGGATCCCGTCCCCGGCCACGCGGGCGGCGCCGAGCGGCTGCGCGCCGCCGGGGCCGAGGTCGTCGGCGGCGTCCTGCGCGAGGAGGCGGAGCGGGCCAACGAGCTGTGGCTGACCGCCACCCGGCTCGGCCGGCCGTGCGTGACCTGGAAGTTCGGCGGGAGCCTCGACGGCCGTTCGGCGGCGCCCGACGGCACCTCGCGCTGGATCACCGGCCACGAGGCCCGCGCCGACGCGCACACGCTGCGGGCGACGCACGACGCGGTGCTCGTCGGCTCGGGGACGCTGCGGGCGGACGACCCGCACCTCGGGCTGCGGCACGGCGTGGAGGGCAAGCCGCCGCTGCGCGTGGTGCTGGACCGCACCGGCGGCATCCGCCCGGACGCCCGCGTCCTGGACGACGCCGCGCCCACCCTCGTGGTCGTCGGCGAGTCGGCGGCCCCGCCCGTACTCCCCCACGGCCACGCGGTGCTGACCCTCCCCGAGCCCGGCGGGCGTCTGGACCTCACGGCGCTGGTGAAGGCGCTGTACGAGCGGGGGCTGCGCTCCGTGCTGCTGGAGGGCGGCGCCCGGCTGGCCGCGGAGTTCGCGGCGCAGGGCCTGCTCGACCGCGTCGTGGCGTACGTCGCCCCGGTGCTGATCGGCGGTGAGGGGCGCACGGTGCTCGACGGGTTCGGCGCGGGCACCCTGAGCGAGGCGCTGCGCCTGCGGCTGGACGAGGTGACCCGGCTGGGCGACGACGTCCGGATGGTGCTGCGCGCCCGCCCCCTGTCCGGCGGCCCGGAGCCGGAGGAGGTGTCGTGACCCCGCGGGTCGCGGTCGTCTATCACAGCCGGCGCGGCACCATGCGGTCCCTGGCCGAGGCCGCGGCCGCCGGGGCGCAGGCGTACGGCGCCCAGGTGCGGCTGCTGCGCATCGCCGACGACGGGGCCGGCCCCGCGTGGCCGGAGGAGGAGGCCGGGCCGGAGGACGTGCTGTGGGCCGACGGCCTGGTGCTGGCCTCCCCCACGTACTTCGGCAACGTCTCCGCGCCGTTCAAGCGGTTCCTGGACGGCACGACGAAGCTGTGGTGGGACGGGCTGCTGAACGACCGGGTGGTGACGGGGATGACGGCCTCGACCTGCCTGCACGGCGGCCGCGAGGCCACCTTGCTGACGCTGTATCAGTCGGCGCACCACTGGGGGGCCTGGACCGTCGGCGCCGGGCCGGCCCGCCCCGGCGATCCCGCCGACCCGGCCGACCCTGCCTGTTACGGCGTGGGCGGCAATCCGTACGGGCTGGCGGTCACCGCCCTGCGCGACGGCGGCGTCGCGGAGCACGACCGGGCCGCGGCCTGGGAGCTGGGCCGCCGTCTGGCCGGCGTGGCCGCCCGGGCGCGGTCCGGCGGCCGTCCCGCCCCGGACGCCGCGGCCCCCAGCCGGGTGACGGTCGTCCACTGCGCCGAGGACGAGACGGTCCGGCTGCTGGCGCAGGAGTGCGCGGCCGGCGCCCGGGAGCTCGGTGCCGAGGTGCGGCTGCGCCGGCTGGCGGGGCCGGGCGTGCGGCGGGAGTCGGGGCTGCCCGGCCGCGCGGGCGGCGCCCCGGCGGCGGCCGCCGTCGACACGGCCGACGTGGCGTGGGCGGACTCGGTGGTCTTCGGCACCCCGGTGCGGGCGGGCGCCGTCGCCGCGCCGCTGCTGGGCTTCCTGCAGTCGCTGGAGCCCCCGGCCGGGCCGGGGCCGCTCGCGGGCAAGCCCGCCAGCGGGTTCGTCTCCACCGCCCGGCCGCACGCGGGCAGCGAGTCGGCTCTCCTCTCCCTCCACCACGTGCTGCACCACTGCGGTGCGGTCGTGGTGCCGCCGGGCTACACCGATCCCGTGGTGTTCGAGGCCGGCGGCAATCCGTACGGCACGTCGCACGCCCGGTCGGCGGGGGTCCTGCCGACCGTCCAGGCGCTGGCGGCCGCCCGGCACCAGGGCAGGCGCGCGGCCCTGGCCGGCGACCGGCTGCGCGGCCGGCCCGCCCCTGAGGCCGGTCTCCTCGATACCCCCCTGGAGAAGGAACTCACATGACGGTGCAGCAGTACGACGACATCGGCGAGGCCTACGAGGGCTTCAAGTCGCTGCCCATGGCCCGCTACCCGGAGTCGGACAGCTTCCTGCGGATGCTCGGGGACCTGAGCGGCAAGTCGGTCCTGGACCTGGCGTGCGGGACGGGCTTCTACAGCCGGCAGGCGATGCGGCTCGGGGCCGCGGAGGTCCTCGGCGTCGACGTCTCCGACACGATGGTGGCCGCCGCCTGGTCCATCGAGAAGCGCAACCCCCTGGGGGTGCGCTACCTGGTGGGCGACGGCGCCGACCTGCCCCTGTTCGACCGGCGCTTCGACGTGGCGACCGCCGTCTACCTCCTCAACTACGCCGACGACGCGGCCACGATGGAGTGGATGTGCCGGGGCGTGCACCGCAGCCTGCGGCCGGGCGGGGAGTTCTTCGTCCTCACCCAGGCGCCGGAGTTCCGCTTCGACGGGCCGCCCACGGAGAAGTACGGCTTCCGCTACGAGCCGGTGGGCGAGGGCGAGGTCGGACCGCGGGTGCGGATCACGGCGCTGCTGGACTCCCCCGTCGAGTTCGTGACCAACTACCCGCGGCGCGAGGTGTGCGAGGGCGCGCTGTGGGCGGCGGGCTTCCGGGACGTCACGTGGGTGCCGCTGGAGGTGCCCGAGGACGGCATCAGCGCGTACGGTGCCGAGTTCTGGGAGGACTTCCTCGCCAACCCGCCGCTGGCGATGCTGCGCTGCACGGCCGGCTGACGGCCGGGCCTGCGGCGCGCCGTCACCGGCTGCCCACTGCTCCGACGGCCCCTGACGGCCCCGGCGGCGATCGTCCGCCGCCGGGGCCGTCCTTCGTGCGCGGTCAGAGCAGCCAGGGCCGGAAGTCGTCCGCGGGCGGCAGGCCGGAGGTCTCCCGGGCGGCCGCGGCGGTGCGGTGGACGTGGAACAGCAGCCGGACGGCCGCGCCGGGGTCGCCGAAGGCGACCTGCCCGTCGGGCTCCTCGCGCAGGGCACGGTCGACGCGGGGGACGACGGTGCGCGGGCCGATGATGGTGGCGCCGGCGGAGAAGAGCATCCGCTCGACCTCGCAGTACGGCTCGGGTTCGGCCGCGGGGGCGGTGGAGGTGGTGATGACCGCGACGGGCTTGCCGATGAGCGGAGAGCCTTCGGTGGGCCACGTCAGCCAGTTGAGGAGCGTGCGCAGGGAGGTGGGCGGCGCGGCGGCCGTCTCGGGGGTCGTGATGACGATGCCGTCGGCGAGCGAGGCCATCTGGCGCAGGGCGTCGGCGACGGGGTGCGAGGGGGCGATGATCTCGCTGCCCGCCCGGGCCAGCACGGACGGCGCCGTGCTGACGACGAGCCGGGTGCCGGAGGCACCGGGGGCCGAGAGCGCGCGCAGCAGCGGGTCGCCGTAGGGGTCGTCGTCGGCCGGGGCGCTCAGCCCCAGCAGCAGTACGTTCTCCACGGTCGGACTCCTTCCTTGACGTATGACGTAGGGGGCCTTGGGGTGCGCAGGCCTTGGGGACGGGGGCCCCGGGGGAAGGGCCCCGGAGGTGCGGGGTGAGGTTTCGGGGCCCGGCCGGTCAGCCGGCCGGGGCGGGGCGCAGGCGTCTGGAGAGCGGCACGCCCGCCAGGGCGAGCGCCGCGGTGAGCGCGAAGGTGAACACGAGCCCGGCCCGGGTGGTCGCGCCGTGCTGGTGGGCCGTGGCGACCGCAGCGCCGCCGATGCCGGAGACCAGGCCCGTGGCGAGGGTCTGGGCGAGCTGCAGGGAGCCGCTGACGACGCCCTGCTGGGCGGCCGGGGCCTGTTCGAGGGTGTCGGTCGTGGCGGCGTTGAAGGCGACGCCCATGCCGAAGCCGCCCACGGCCCATCCGGCGACGGCGAGGAGCGGGGGCACGGCCTCGGCGAGGACGGCGGCGGCCATGACGGCGAGGCCGGCGAGGAGGACGGAGAAGCCGAGGGTGACGCTGCCGGTGCGGCCCTGCGCCCGGCCGTCGCGGCGGGCCTGCCAGGCGGAGCCGGCGACCCAGGTGATGGCGCCGGCGGACAGGCCGAGGCCGGCCAGGGAGGCGTTCACGCCGCGCAGTTCCTGCAGGCCGAGCGGGAGGAAGGCCTCGCTGCCGAAGTAGACGCCGCACAGCAGGAAGCGGATGCCGATGCCGGCGCCGGCTCCCGCCCGCAGACGGAGGGTTCCGGCGGGGGTGACCCGGCGCAGGGCGGGCACGGCGACGGCCGCGCCGGCGAGGGCGAGCGGGATCAGCAGGGCGAGGTTCTCCAGGAGCAGCGCCTGGAGGAAGAGTGCGGTGCCCGCGGTGAGGAGGACGCTCGCGGCGAGGGGGCTTTGCCACCAGGGTCCGGCGGGGGCGCCGGCGGAGGTGGCGGAGGGGCGGTCGAGGCGGCGCAGGCCCGGGAGGGTGAGGGCGGCGGCGACGGCGGTCAGCGGCAGCATGAGCAGGAACACGCCGCGCCAGTTGGTGAGGTCGGAGAGGGTGCCGGCGATGACGGGGCCGATGAGCGAGGGGACGGTCCAGGCCGAGGAGAGGAGGGCGAACATGCGCGCCCTGAGGTGTCCGGGGTAGGCAAGCCCGATCACGGTGTAGGCCATGCTCATGACAGCCCCGACGCCGAGGCCCTGGAGCGCGCGGCCGAGCAGGAACAGCGGCCAGGAGACCGCCGCGCCCGCCACCGCGCAGCCGACGGCGAAGACCAGCATCCCGGCGGCCATGGAGCGCGCGGGCCCGCTCCGGTCGGCCGCGCGTCCGGCGGTCACCGTGCCGACGATGTTGGCGAGCATCAGGGCCGACAGGCCCCAGCCGTAGGCGCCGAGTCCGTGCAGGTCGCCCGCGATGACGGGCAGGACCGTGGCCACGCCCAGGGATTCGAAGGCGACCATGCTCACGGACAGGACGACGCCGAGGGTCAGTGCGCGGCGGGCCCCGGAGAAAACGCTCTCCGCCGGAACCTCCCCCGCCGTCGCCTGTGGCGGGGAGCCGTCCGCACCGGGCGGCGCGAGCGGGCCGCCTGCTCCCTCCGCCACCTGGTTCACCTCCTGCGACACGACGACCTCCAGCACAACGTTTCGTTACGTTCCGGGACGGAATCAATTGCAGCTTACCTATACTGGCCGCATGGTGAACACCCCGAACGGCGCGGTGGCCGAAGCGCGGGAGACGCGCGACGGCGGTCAGCAGCGCACAGGAAGGCCACGGGACGGCCGCATCGACGCGGCCGTGCCCGCCGCGGTGATGGAGATCCTCAACGAGTCGGGCTACGGGAACCTGACGCTCGAAGCGGTGGCCGCCCGTGCGGGGACGAGCAAGCCGGCCCTGCGCCGGCGCTGGCAGTCCCGCCAGCACCTGGTCGTGGACGCGCTGGTCACCACGGTGGGCGCCACCCCCACCCCCGACACCGGCTGCACCCACTGCGACCTGATCGCCGGCATCGGCACGCTCAGCCAGGCCTTCGGCACCACGCTGGGGCGGCGCGTGCTGCCCGCCCTCGTGGCCGACCTCGCCGACCACCCCGAGCTGGAGAGCCTGTTCCTGGAGCGCTTCTTCCACACGCGCCGGGCCTCGACGGCCGAGGCGCTGCGCCGCGGCATCCGGCGCGGGGACCTCCGCCCCGACGCCGACATCGACCTGCTGCTCGACATGCTGGCCTCCACCACGTACTACCGGGTGCTCTTCGGGCACCTGCCGGTGACCGCGACGCTCGCGGAGGACGTGGTCGAGGTCGTGCTCAAGGGCGTCGCCACCGAAGCCTGGCGCGGACGCCACAGCCACGGGGTCTTCGACGGCTTCTGACGCGCGCGGGGGGCAGCGGAGGCCGGGCGCCGTGACGGCCCGGCAGGTACGAGGGGAGGGAGAGACTGTTGCTCAGCCGCGACAGCGAAATGACGGCCCTGGACGGGGCCTTGTCCGCCGCGGAGGCGGGCATGGGGGCCAGCCTGCTGCTGGAGGGCGGCATCGGCGCCGGCAAGTCGCACCTGGTGCGCGCCGCGCTGAGGACCGCCCGCAGCAAGGGCTTCGGAACGGTCTCCGCGCGCGCCAGGCCCGGCGAGCGCGACCGCGCCCACGGCGTCCTGCACCAGATCCGCGACCAGCTGACCGGCCTGCCCGGCGCCGCCGGAGAACCCGGGGGCCCGCGGGCGGCTGACGGCGCGGACGGGGCCGAGGAGGCCGCCGCGGTGCACCGGATGATCACGGCCGCCACGGCCGCCGCCCCCCTGCTGGTCGCCATCGACGACCTGCAGTGGACGGACGCCCCGTCGCTGCACTGGCTCGGCTATCTGACGGCCCGCCTGGAGGGCCTGCCCGTCGCCCTGCTGGCCACCCTCGGCACGGACCGCCCCGACCTGACCGGCGAGGCCGCGGGCCGGCAGGGCGCCGAGTCCGCGGCCGGCGTCGCCTCCTTCTTCCACCGCCGCGTGGTGCTGCAGGGCCTCAACGCCGACAGCGTCGGCTATCTGCTGACCTCCTTCCTCGGCGAGCCCGCGGACGACGGCCTCACGCGCGCCTGCCGCACGGCCACCGGAGGCAACCCGCTGCTGCTCCAGGCCCTGCTGCGCGAGCTGCGCCGCACCGGCCTCGGGCCCGGGGACCTCTCCGCCGGCGACGTGGCCCGGCTGGCGCCGGTGGAGGTCGCCGAGACCCTGCTGACCCGGCTCGGCGGCTGCTCCCCCGAGGTCGGCGCCGTCCTCGACGCCGTCTCGATCGTCGCGCCCGGCGCGAGCGGCCCGCTCGTCTCCCGGCTCGTCGGCATCGGCGCCGGCGAGGCGGCCGACGCCCTCTACCGGCTGGTGCGCCGGGGCATCCTGACGGAGGGCCACGACGGCATCGGCTTCGCCCAGCCCGTGGTCATGGCCTCCTTCCGGGCCCGGATGCCGCCCAGCGAGCGGGCGCGCCTGCACGCCGAGGCGGCCAAGGCCCTCTACGCGGGCAGCGCCCCCCGCGAGCGCATCACCGCGCACCTGCTGCCCGGCGCCCCCGTGGGCGAGCGCTGGGCGCTGCGGCTGCTCGTGGACGCGGCCGACGCCGCCCTCGCGGGCGGCGCCCTCGCCGAGGCCCGGGTCTGCCTGGAGCGCGGCCTCGCCGAGTGCGGGCCGGAGGAGGAGCCGGGGCTGTTGCGCCGGCTCGGCCACATCGAGCTGGCCGACGGCCCCGAGCCCGCGGTCGCCCGGCTGCGCCGCACCGTCGACCTGATCCAGGGCGACACCGGGCACCGCGCCATGGCCCTGCTCGACCTGGCCCAGGCCGCCGCCATGACCGGCGACGTGCCCGAAGCGCTGCGGATCGTGGAACAGGAGGCGGGCGAACTCGACCGCTCGGGCGCCCCCAAGGAGCTGCGGGCGGGCTTCCGCGCCGTACGCGGCCTGCTCGAACTCCTCGAAGGCCGCGGGATGCACCAGCCGCCGCCCTCGACGTCCTCCCCCGCGCAGCTCAGCGAAGTCGCCCGGAGCCCGTGGGTGCGCCGGGCCGAGGCCGCGCTGGCCGCCGTGAGCGCCCTGTGGAGCGGCACGCAGCGGGCCGAGGCGCTCCAGCAGGCCCGCCTGGCGCTCGGCGAGCCGGCCGCCACCGTCAACGACCACGCCCTGATGCGGCTGGGCCTCGTCCTCGTCATGGCCCGTTCGGGTGCCGAGGAGGAGGCCCTGGAGAACTGCGCGGCCCTGCTGAGCGCGGCGACCGCGGAGGGTTCGCGCACCGTGGCGGCGCTCGCCCGGACCGTGCTCGCCGAATGCACCTACCGCGCGGGCCGGCTGACGGAGTGCCTGGACGCGGCGCACGAGGTGCTGGAGCGAGGCCCGGAGCCCGCCGAGCACGAGTGGCTGGGCTCCGCCATGGCCCGCGGCTGGCTGGGCAGCGCCCTGTACGAGTCCGGGGACCTGGACCAGGCGCAGCGGGTCCTGCTGGAGCCCGGCCTGGAGGGCGCGGTGCCCGCGGTCACGCTGCCGGGCCTGCTCTTCCACCGCGGGCGGCTGCAGGTCGCGCTGGGACGGGTCGGTCCCGGGCTGGCGGACCTGGAGGAGTGCGGGCGGCTGCTGCTGCACCGGGGCTGGACCAACCCGTCCCTGTGGCCCTGGCGTTCCGAGGCGGCCCTGGCGCACGCCCGGCTGGGCAACGAGGAGGCGGCCCGGCAGCTCGCCGGCGAGGAGCTGGCCCTCGCGCGGGCCTTCGGCGCGCCCCACGCGGTGGGTGTCGCCCTGCGCGCGGCGGGGCTGCTGGCTCCCGGCGAGGAGCGGGCGGCGCTGCTCACCGAGTCCGTCCAGCTGCTGCGGGAGGCGGGTGCCGCGCTGGACGAGGCGCGGGCGCTGCGCGACCTGGGCCGCGAGCTGATGCGCACCCGCAAGGCGCGCCAGGCCCGCGAGCACCTGCGGGCCGCGGCCGCGCTGGCCGAGAAGTGCGCGGCGCGCGTCCTGGTGCAGGAGCTGCGCCAGGACATGGTCGAGGCGGGGGCGCGCCCGCGCCGCGACACCGAGATCGGCCCGGCCTCGCTCACCCCCGCCGAGCGCCGGACCGCGCTGCTCGCGGCGGAGGGGCTCACCAACAAGGAGATAGCCGGGCGGCTGTACGTGACCCGGCGCACGGTGGAGATGCACCTGAGCCGGGTCTACCGGAAGCTGTCGATCTCCGACCGCCGTGCCCTGCGGCTGGTGACGGGCGATCAGCGGCCGCCGTCGCCCTCCGGCCCGCACCCGCAGCACGAGGCGGCGGAGTCCTGCGCGTGACGGCGGCTCACGGGCGTACGGCCACCGCGTCGACCTCGAAGAGCATCCCCGGCAGGGCGAGCCCGGCGACGCCGAGCAGGGTCTGGGCCGGGGGCTTGTCGCCCCAGATCCGGCCTATGACCGCGACCAGGGCTTCCAGCCTGGCCTGGTCGTTGCCGACGATGTAGGTGCCGAGGCGGGCGACGTGGCTGTAGTCGAGGCCCGCGGCGGCCAGGGCGGTGCCCAGGTGGGCGAAGGAGAGCTCGACCTGCTCGGCGAAGTCGCCGGAGGCCACGTGGCCGTCGGCGTCGGAGGCGTACTGCCCGGCGACGAACACGAGGTCCGGCGACGGCGCGTCGGCGACGTGGCTGTAGCCGAAGCCCGTGGGGTCGTGCAGGGCGGCGGGGTTGACGATGGTGTGGGACATGGTCGCTCTTCCTCGGTGCACTCGTGCGGGTCCGTGTACGGATCTGCGTACGCGTCTGCGTACGGGTCGGTGGTGGAGCCGGTGGTCAGGCGCGTGCTTCCGCGAACCAGCGGCGGGTGCGTCCGGGCACCTCGGGGACGTCCCGTTCCACGTTCTTCATGACGTCGGCGAGGGTCTGCGCGGCGAGCTCCCTGCGCCAGGCGAGCTCGGCCCGGCGCATGGCCTGGTCGATCAGGCACCGGCTGCCGTCGGCGGCCGGCTCGCCCAGCGGGCCCTGTTCGCGGATCTCGGTGCAGCGGAAGGCCGGTTCGGGCCCCTCGATCGCCGTCACCACGTCCATCAGGGTGATGTCCTCGGGCGCCCGGGCCAGCCGGAAGCCGCCGCGGGGGCCGGGCAGGGAGGAGACGATGCCCTCGCGGGCCAGCGCCTGCATCTGCTTGTTGAGGTACGCCGTGGGCAGGTCGTAGAAGGCCGCCAGGCGGGCGGCCGGCACCGCCTGCTCCCCGCCGGTCCAGGCCAGGTTGAGGCAACAGTGCAAGGCCCACTCGACGCCACCGCTCATCTTCATGACCTGGACACTACATAACCAGGATATCCAGTGTCCAGGATTAGGAGCGGGAGGAGCCGCCGGCTGCGGTGGACGGCGGCTCCTCCCCGGCTCAGCGGCCTTCGCCGGGCGGCGTGCCGCAGCTCGGGCCGCCCTGCCCGCCGATTTGCACCGAGCTGAAGAAGTCCTGGTAGGCGGGGAAGAAATTGCCCTTGCCGGTCGGGCCGGCGGAGGTGACGGCCGTACAGCCGCTGTAGTTCCTGTCGGACCAGAGGTGGATGGTCGAGGCGGTCCGGTTCCAGTCCGACTTGGCCCGGTCGTCCATGCCGAGCGCCGCGAGATCCGGCGCGTTCGCCCTGATTCTGATCATGTCGCCGGTGCCGTCGAGGCCCGAGAACATGCAGTAGTAGCCGTCGGGGCACCGGTCGTACCCGTCGGCCGCATGAGCCGTGGAGACGGGCAGCACGGCGGCGGCCGCAGCCACCACCGGCGCGAGAAGGGCACGCATCACATTCCTCATCCGCCCGACGCTAGAGGGAATCGACCGCGCCGGGGAGACCCCGCGGGATCGGCACGTCTGTTCCCCGTACGCCGACCGGATGCACCCCGCCCCCGGCCCGTTTGAAGCGGGCTCCAACCGGAACATAACTCTCCGTCAGAACCAGTGGAGAGGGTCCTTCGTGAGATGTCGCCGGGCGTGCCGCCGGGCCGCGGGAGTGGCGGTCGCTCTGGTGCTGCTGACCGGCGGGAGTCCGGCCGCGCCCGCCCCGCAACGCCTCCGGTGGGGGCCGTGCCCGGCGCAGGTCGCGGCGCCCGCCCGCAGCGGACTGCAGTGCGCCACGGTCCGGGTGCCGCTGGACTACGCGGCTCCGGACGGCCGCAGCATCACCATCGGCGTCTCCCGGCTCGCGGCCACCGGGCCCGGCCCCCGGCGCGGCGTGCTGCTGCTCAACCCGGGCGGCCCCGGCGGCCCGGGGACGCCCATGCCGCTGTGGTTCGCGGCGCACGTGCCCGCGTCCGTACGGGCCGGATACGACCTCATCGGCTTCGACACGCGCGGCCTGTTCACCAGCACCCCGGTCTCCTGCAGGCTGAGCGCCGCGCAGCTGCGGCACGCGCCCGTGTCCATGCCCCTCCCCCACCGGCCGTTCGCCGCCACCGCCGAGCTGCACCGCGGCATCGCGCAGTCGTGCGCCCGGCACGCCGGTGACCTGCTGCCGACGATGTACACGGCCAACACCGCCCGGGACATGGACCGCATCCGGCGCGCGCTCGGCGAGGAGCGCATCTCGTACTACGGCGTGTCCTACGGCGCCCACCTCGGCGCCGCGTACGCCACCGCCTTCCCCGGCCGCACCGACCGGGTGGTCCTGGACAGCGCGCCCGACGCCCGGGCGGGCTGGTGGAAGGCCCTGCGCGCGTTCGGGCCGGGAAGCCAGCAGCGCTTCCCCGACCTCACCGCGTACATGGCCGAGCGGGACGCCGCCTACCGCCTGGGCGCGACGGCCGACGAGGTGTCCGAGACGTACGCCCGGCTGCTCGCGGAGACCGCCGCCCGTCCGAAGGACGTCGGCCACTACGCCGTGGACGACAACGTGCTGCGCCAGATCACCCTGCAGGCCCTGTTCTCGGACGCCTCCTTCCCGCAACTGGCGGACGTGTGGCGGTTCCTCGCCCGCGCGCCCGGTGCGCCCGACGAGGCCGGGGCGGAGAAGGCCCTGGTCCCGCTGCAGGCGGCCGTCCCCCTGGAGCCGCGGACCCAGCAGCTGGTCCTGCCGACCACGCTGGCCGTCCTGTGCCAGGACACCCCGTGGCCGCGCTCGGTGGACACCTACCGGCGGGCGCAGCAGCACGACGCCTGGCGCTATCCCGTCGCCGGGGCGATGACCGGGAACATCTGGCCGTGCGCCTTCTGGCCGTACCGCCCCCAGGAGCCTCCCGTGCGCATCGGCGGCCGCGGCCCGCGCAACATCCTCATGCTGCAGAACCGCCGTGACCCCGCCACGCCGTACGCGGGGGCGCGGGCCGTGCGGAAGGCCCTGGGCAGGCGCGCGGTCATGGTGGACGCCGCCCAGGGCGGGCACGGCGTCTACGGGTTCACGGCCGACCCGTGCACCGCCGACGCGGCGACGGCCTGGCTGACCCGGGGCACGCTGCCGCGCACCGACCTGTCCTGCCCCGCGCGGGGCACGGCCCGCTGACGTGACCGCCGGGCCTCAGCCCGGGCCGCCCCCGCGCTCCACCGAGGCGGCGAACCGCTCGTCGTAGGCCCCGGCCAGGTCCCGCAGCGCCTGCGGGCAGTCGCCGTTGTAGGAGGGGCCGTGCATCAGGCCCAGCGTCTGCGGCTCCAGCCCGGCGAGGCGGCGCATGGCCGGGGCGGTGGCGGCCGTCAGGCAGGTCGCCCCGAAGACGTCCTCGGCGGCGACGGCCGGTCCGACGATCTCCTCTTCCGTGAGGGCGGGCGCGTCGCCGATGCGGGTGAAGAGGTCGCCGCAGAACAGGGTCCGCGTGGTCTCCTCGAAGAGCAGCCCGGCGTCCCAGCCGTGCGGCACGTGCGGGGTCTCCAGCCGCCGGACCCGCTTCCCGCCGAGGTCGATCACCTCGCCGTCGCTCAGCGGCACCGGCGGGCGGTCGGCCAGGTCGTTCACGGACACCAGGCAGCCCATGGCCCCGTGCGCCGCGCGGGCCCGCGGCGCGGCGGCGAGCCAGGAGTTGAGCGAGCCGCACTCGTCGGCCTCGACGTGCCCGAAGGTGATCCAGCGGAGGTTCTCCACCGGCAGCACCCGGGCCACGGCCTGCGACACGAGCGGGAAGAGCGACCGCAGCCCGCAGTGGAACAGCAGCGGCTCCTCGGCGTCGACGAGGAACTGGTTGAACATGAAGTCCGCGTCTTCGACGTACGTCGACAGCCGGTAGATATCCGGCGCGATCTCCGTGACCCGGGTCTCCATGGGCACCGCCTCTCTCCCCCCGGCTTCGCGGGTACGGCGCCAGTCTGGCGCGGCCCGGGCTGTTGTCTCGGTACCGGCACCCAAATGCTCCGGGGCGTGTTACGGGGTGCTCCGTGATCCATCTGCCGCGTGCCGAACGGAATCGTGGAGTCCTGAACGTCCGGATGAAGGAGACGCGCCCCATGACCGACGCCGCCGACGGCCGCGCAGCGCACCCCGCCCACGACGATCTGCAGTACGACCGGATCGGCGGGGACTACGAGCTCTCCAAGCTGCTCCCGCTGACGCGGTTCGTGGAACGGCCCAGCGTGCTGGACCTGCTGGCCGACGTGCGGGGCAGGAGCGTCCTCGACCTCGCCTGCGGCACGGGCGTCTACAGCCGGCACGCCCGCCGGCTGGGCGCGCGGCGCGTGCTGGGCGTGGACATCTCCCCGAAGATGGTCGAGGTCGGCCGGGCCGCGGAGGAGCGCGAGGCGCTGGGCGTCGAGTACGCGGTCGGCGACGGAACCGAGCTGCCGCGGCTGGGCGACTTCGACGTGCTGCTGGCGGCGTACCTGTTCAACTACGCCGACTCCCCGGAGACGATGGGGCTCATGGCCCGGTCGTGCGCGCGCAACCTGCGCGAGGGCGGCGAATTGCGGGCCCTCGTCGCACACCCGGACTACGACTTCGCCCGGCCCCTGCCGCAGAGGTACGGCTTCTCCTTCGAGCAGGCGGAGGACCCGGCGCACGACGGCCGGATCCGGGTCACGGCGCACACGCGGCCGCCGGTCAGCTTCACCGCCTACCTGCCGTCCGGGCGGGTGTACGAGGAGGCCTTCACGGCCGCCGGGTTCCGTGACTGCGCGTGGAGCCCGGTGCGGCTGGCCACCGAAGGCGTCCTGGAGTTCGGGCCGGAGTACTGGGACGACTTCACGGCCAACCCGCCGTGGGTGCTCTTCCGCTGCGTCAAGGGCGCCGGGGACAGCCGCGGGTGAGCACGGAGACCAGGGCACGGCCTCCCATGGACTTCCTGCTGCCCGAGCGCCTGGACGACGCGCTGGAGGCCATGGCCGCCCGCGCGGGCACGGTCCCCGTGGCGGGAGGCACCGACGTGATGGTGCGCCTGAGCACGGGCCGCGAGCGCCCCGCGGCCGCCGTCGACCTCACCCGCATCGCCGCGCTGGCCCGCTGGGAGCGGTCGGCCGGCGAGGTCCGGCTGGGCGCCGCGGTGCCCTACACCCGGATCGTCGACGAACTGGCCGCACCGCTGCCCGGACTCGCGGCGGCGGCCCGCACCGTGGGCTCCCGCCAGATCCGCAACCGCGGCACCGTGGGCGGCGCCCTCGGCACCGCCTCCCCCACCGGCGACGTCCACCCCATGCTGCTGGCGTGCGGCGCGGAGGTGGAGCTGGTGTCCGTGCGCGGCGCCCGCCGGGTGCCGGTACGGGACTTCTACACCGGCCCCGGCCGCACGGTCCGCGCGCCGGACGAGCTGATCCGCGCGGTGCGGATACCGGAGGCGGAGGGCCCGCAGACCTACGCCAAGGCCGGGCGGCGCGGCGCCGTGGTGATGGCGACCTGCTCGTTCGCCGTGGCGCTGTGGCCCTCCCGCGCACGGGTGGGCACCGGCATCGGCTCGGCGGGTCCGGTGCCCCTGCCGGCCCTGGAGGCCGAGCGGTTCGTCGCCGGCGAGCTCGCAGAGCGGCGGTTGTGGCAGACGCGAGGGCCGCTCCCGGAGGCCGTGCTCAAGCGCTTCGGCGAGCTGGCCGCGGCGGCGACCGCACCGGCCGACGACGTGCGCGGCTCGTCCGCCTACCGCCGGCACGCGGTGGCCGTGCTGGCACGCCGCGCCCTCGGCTGGGTGTGGGACGACCACCGCGCGGACCGGCGGACGGAGAGGGAGTCATGCGCCTGACCTTGACGGTGAACGGCGAGCGGCACGAGGTCGAGGACGTGGCCGGAACGGAGAGCCTGCTGTACGTCCTGCGGCAGCGCCTCGGCCTGCACGGCGCGAAGAACGCCTGCGAACAGGGCCAGTGCGGCTCGTGCTCGGTCCACCTGGACGGGGTGCTGGTGTGCGCGTGCCTGGTGCCTGCGCCCCAGGCCCACGGCCGGAGCGTGGGAACGGTCGAGGGCATGGACGGCGAGGACGGGCCGCACCCGGTGCAGGAGGCCTTCCTCGCCTGCGGCGCCGTGCAGTGCGGCTTCTGCACGCCCGGCATGCTCAAGGCCACCGAGGACCTGCTGCGCCGCTGCCCCGACCCCGGCGAGGCCGAGATCAAGGACGCCCTCGCGGGGAACCTGTGCCGCTGCACCGGCTACCGGCACATCCTCGAGGCCGTCCGCCTGGCCGCCGACCGCACGCGAGCCCTGGAGCCCCGCCCGTGACCCCGTACGCCACGCACACCCGCCGCGCTCCCGGGACGGTCGGCGACAGCGCGCCGCGCCCCGACGGGCCGCTGAAGGTCCGGGGCGCCTTCGCGTACTCCTCCGACCTGGAGGCGGAGGGCATGCTGTGGGGCACGACGCTGCGCAGCCCCCACCCGCACGCCCGGATCCTGTCCGTCGACACCTCCGCCGCGCTGGCGCTGCCCGGCGTCCGCGCGGTGCTGACCCACCGCGACGTGCCCGGCCGCAACCTGCACGGCTCGATGGTCGTCGACCAGCCGGTGCTCGCCGTGGACACCGTGCGCTACGAGGGCGAGCCGGTCGCCGTCGTGGCCGCCGAGGACCCGGCGACGGCCCGCCGCGCCGCGGAGCTGGTGCACGTCGCCTACGAGGTGCTGCCGCCGGTCACCGACGCCGAGGCGGCCGTCTCCCCCGACTCCCCCGCCGTGCACCCGGGCGGCAACCTCCTGCGGCACGTCCCCCTGCGCCGCGGCCGCGCCGCGCGCGGCGAGCCGCTCACCGCCGACGTGGTGGTGCGCGGCGTCTACGAGGTCGGCATGCAGGACCAGGCGTTCCTGGGGCCCGAGTCCGGCCTGGCCGTGCCCGACCCGGACGGCGGGGTGTCCCTGCACGTCGCCACGCAGTGGCTGCACGTCGACCACGACCAGGTCGTCGAGGCCCTGGGCCTGCCGCGCGAGAAGGTGCGGCTGTACCTGGCGGGCGTGGGCGGGGCGTTCGGCGCGCGCGAGGACCTGTCGATGCACGCGCACGCCTGCCTGCTGGCGCTGCGCACCGGCCGCCCGGTGAAGATGTGCTACACGCGCGGCGAGTCCTTCGTCGGCCACGTGCACCGCCACCCGGCGAAGATGGCCTACGAGCACGGCGCCACGCGCGACGGCAGGCTCGTCTACGTCAAGGCGTCGATCGTCCTCGACGGCGGCGCGTACTCCTCCAGCTCCCCCGCCGTGGCCGGCACCGTCGCCACCTGCTCCCTCGGCCCGTACGAGGTGCCGGACGCCGAGGTGGACGTGCGCGTCGTCTACACCAACAACCCGCCGTGCGGGGCGATGCGCGGCTTCGGCGCCGTGCAGACCTGCTTCGGCTACGAGTCGCAGATGGACCGGCTCGCCCGCGAACTGGGCATGGACCCGGTGGAGCTGCGGATCCGCAACGCGGTCGCCGAGGGATCGGCGGTGGCCAACGGACAGGTCCTGGACCACCCGGCGCCGGTCGCCGAGCTCCTGCGCCGGGTGCGCGAGCGGCCGATGCCCGGTCCGTCGCTGCCGGAGGGCGGCCACCTGGCCGGCACCACCTCGCGCGGCGAGTCGGTCGTGCGCGGCGTGGGCTACGCCGTCGGCTTCAAGAACGTCGGCTTCGTGGAGGGCTTCGACGACTACTCCACGGCCCGGGTCCGGCTGGAGGCCGGCGGCGGGCAGGTGCGGGCGGTGGTCACCAGCGCGGCGGCCGAGGTCGGCCAGGGCGTGGTGACGGTGCAGGCCCAGATCGCCCGCACCGAACTCGGCGTCGAGCAGGTGGCGGTGGAGTTCGGGGACAGCGCCTTCGGCTCGGCCGGCCCCTCGTCGTCCTCCCGCCAGACGTACGTCACCGGCGGCGCGGTCAAGGCGGCGGCCGAGGCGGTGCGGGCCCGCGTCCTGGAGCGCGCGGACCGGCTGCTGGGCCGGCCCGGCACCGCCACGGGCCTGTCCGGCGAAGCGGTGACCGGCGCCGGCGGGGAGGTGCTGTGCAAGCTGGCCGACGTGCTGGGCGACGAGGTCGTCGAGGAGACCGTGGAGTGGCACCACCGGCCGACGTTCCCGCTGGACCCGCGCACGGGACAGGGCGACTCGGTCTTCCAGTTCGCCTTCGCCGCCCACCGGGCGGTGGTGGACGTGGACGTCGAGCTCGGCCTCGTGCGGACGGTCGAGATCGCCACCGCGCAGGACGTCGGCAAGGCCGTCAACCCGCAGGCCCTGCTGGGCCAGATCCACGGCGGCACGGTGCAGGGCCTGGGGCTCGCGCTGATGGAGGAGATCCGGGTCGAGGGCGGCCTGATGCAGAACCCCTCGTTCACCGACTACCTCATCCCGACCGTCCACGACGTGCCGCCGATGCACGTGGACGTGCTCGAACTGGCCGACCCGCACGCCCCCTACGGCGTGCGCGGCGTGGGCGAGCCGCCGAACATCTCCAGCCCCGCCGCCGTGGCGGCGGCCGTGCGGGACGCCACCGGCCTGGCCCTGCCGCGCATCCCGCTGCGCCCGGAGGACGTGGCGGGGCTGACGGCCGCGGACGACGCCGGGGGGCGGTGAGCACGGTGCTGGGCATCGCTCCGGTGCTGCACCGCTGGTACGCGGCGGGCACCCCGTTCGGGCTGGCCACGGTGGTCGGGGTGCGCGGCAGCGCGCCCCGGCAGCCGGGCGCCGCGCTCGCCGTCGGCCCCGGCGGCCGGGTGGTGGGCAGTGTGTCGGGGGGCTGCGTCGAGGCGGAGGTCTACGAACTGGCCCGCCGGGCCGCCCTGGGGGACGGTCCGTGCCTGGCGGAGTACGGCGTCGAGGACGAGGACGCCTTCGCCGCCGGGCTGACGTGCGGCGGCACGCTGCAGGTGCTGGTGCGCCGCGTGGTGCCGGAGCGGGAGCCGCAGTGGGACACGGTCCTGGCGGCCCTGGAGGCGCCCGGCGGGCCGGGCGGACCGCTCGCCCACGTCACGTGCGTGGGCGGCACGCCGCAGCCGGGCGCCTGGCTGGCCGTGGGGCCCGCGGGGGTCTCCGGCTCGCTGGGCGACGCGGCGCTCGACCGGGCGGCGGCCGCGGAGGCCTCGCGGATGCTGGACCGCGGCCGCACCGGGCAGGCCGAGGTGCGGGCGGGCTCCGCCGCCGCCCGCGTGTTCGTGCACTCCTTCCTCTCCCGGCCCCGGATGCTGGTCTTCGGTGCGGTGGAGTTCGCCCGCGCCCTCGCCCGGATGGGCAGGTTCCTCGGCTACCACGTGACCGTGTGCGACGCCCGGCCTGCCTTCACCACCCCCGAGCGGTTCCCCGACGCCGACGAGGTGGTCCGGGAGTGGCCGCACCGCTATCTCGCCGGGGCCGCCTGGGACGGGCGCACGGTCATCTGCGTCCTGACCCACGAGGAGCGCTTCGACGTCCCGCTGCTGCGGGCCGCGCTGCGGCTGCCGGTCGCCTACGTCGGCGCGATGGGCTCGCGGCGCACGCACGAGGACCGGCTGCGGCGGCTGCGGGAGGCGGGCGCCGGGGAGGAGGAGCTGGCCCGGCTGCGCTCCCCGATCGGGCTGGACCTCGGCGGGTCCACGCCCGAGGAGGCCGCCGTGTCCATCGCCGCCGAGCTGATCGCGGTCCGGCACGGCGGGACGGGCCTGCCGCTGCGGGACGCGCGCGGCCCGATCCACCGGCCCTCCGGCCCGCCCGCGGCCCCGGCCGCCCCCACCGCCCTCCCCGAGCCGGTCACGGCCGGGGCCCCGCCCACCGGAGGAGACCCCTCATGACCCGAGAGCGCACCGCTGCGCAGTACGACGTGATCGGAGCCCGCTGGGAGGACGCGCGGTCGCTGCCCACGGTCCACCCGGAGCGCGCGAGCTTCCTGGCCCTGCTCGGCGACGTGACCGGGCTGGACGTCCTCGACCTGGCGTGCGGGGACGGCTTCTACACCCGCCAGGCGAAGATGCTGGGCGCGCAGCGGGTGGTGGGCGCGGACGTCTCGGAGGAGATGGTCGCGGCCGCGCGGGCGGTCGAGGAGCGGGCGCCGCTGGGCACCCGGTACGTGGCCGCGGACGCCGCGGACCTGCCGGACCTCGGCCGCTTCGACGTGGTGACCGCGGCCTACCTCCTCAACTACGCGCGGGAGGAGGCGGCGCTCACGGCCATGTGCCGCGGCGCGTTCGAACGGCTGCCGCGGGGAGGGCGGTTCATCGGGGTGACGCAGAACCCGCGCTTCTCCTTCGAGGGGCCGCTGCCCGATGCGTACGGCTTCGCCTTCGACCCCCTGGAGACCTCGGCCTTCGGCACCCGGATCCGGGTGACCGCGGCGCTGGAGCCGCCGATCACCTTCGAGACGTGCCTGATCCGGCCGGAGGTGTACGAGGCGGCGTTCGCGGCGGCGGGGTTCGCGAAGGTGTCGTGGGTGCCGCTGCACGTGCCGCAGGCGGCGCTCGAGCGCTTCGGGGCCCCGTACTGGGAGGGGTTCCTGGCCAATCCGCCCATCGTCATGTTCGAGGCGGTCCGCTGAGGGCGCGCCGCCGGCCCCGGTGCCCGCGCGGGCACCGGGGCGGGGCGGGCGGTCAGCCGGCGGCTGCCAGCCGGGGCGGCTGAATGGCCGTCAGGAGTTCGTGGAGCCGGTCGAGCCCGTCGGGGCGGACCGAGTAGCAGATCTGGGTGCCGCGGCGGCGGGTGACCACGAGGCCGGCCTCGCGCAGCACCTTCAGGTGCTGGCTGATGGTCGGCTGGGTGACCTCGAAGAGCTCGGTGAAGTCACAGGCGCACGTCTCGGGTTCGGCCGCCAGCGCGCGCATGATGCCGAGCCGCACGGGGTGTCCGAGCGCCCGGAGCATGGCGACGTCCGTCTTGTCCTCCGCAGTGTCTCTCACGTTTGACAGGCTATCAAACAGCGCCTATATAGTGGATCTCCTAAATAGCAAATTGCCTATGTACCGCTGGTTCGGAGGTCCGATGACCGACAAGACCGAGGCGCCCGCCGCCGACCCCGCCGGGGGCGGCGTCCTCTCGCCGCAATACCGCGCGCTGTCCTTAGGGCTCATCACGTCCGTCACCCTGGTGGCCTTCCTCTGGCTGGGTGTCGCGACCGTCCTGCCCGAGGCCGCCGAGGACCTGGACGGGGTCCACCTCTTCGGCTGGGCCTTCACCGCCTTCATGCTCGCCAACCTCTTCGGCACCATCGCCGCCGGACAGGGCGCCGACAAGGCCGGGCCCACCCGCCCGTACGTGCAGGCCTTCATCGTCTTCGTCATCGGCTGCGTGGTCGCCGCGGTCGCCACCAACTGGTGGATCCTGCTGGCGGGCCGCATCCTGCAGGGCCTGGGCGTCGGCGGCGTGCTGGCCCTGGCCTACCTGATCGTCGGCCTCGCCTACCCCGACGCGCTGCGCGCCCGGATGCTCGCGCTGGTGGCCTCGGCGTGGACCCTGCCCGCCCTGCTCGGCCCGGCCATCGCGGGTGCGATCGCCAGTGCCTCCAACTGGCGGGTGGTCTTCCTCATCCTCGTGCCGCTGGTGCCCGTCGCCGCGCTGCTCACCCTGCCGGCGATGCGCAAGCTCAAGCCCACCGGCGACGGCACGCCGGGCGAGAACCGGCTGCCGCTGACGGTGCTGCTGGTGCTCGGCGTCGGCGCGCTGCTGGCCGGTCTGGAGAACCGCAACATCGCCGTGCTGGTGCCGCTGGTCGTGGTCGGCGTCGCGATCACCCTGCCCGTGCTGCACAAGCTGCTCCCGGCGGGCACGCTCACCGTCCGCCGCGGCATGCCCGCCGGCATGATCGTGCGCGGTCTGGTCAGCGCCGCCTACTACGGCGGCGAGTCCTTCTTCCCGCTCAGCATGACCCGCGTCCTCGGCCTCAGCACGCTCGGCTCCGGCCTCGCGCTGTCCGCGGGCGCCCTCACCTGGGTCAGCGGCGCCTGGCTCCAGGCCAAGCTGGACACCCGCAGCGGCGGCAAGGGCCGGCACGCCCGCGTCGTCCTCGGCTTCGTCCTCCTCGTGGCCGGTGACGCGCTGATCGCCCTGGCGGTCGGCACCGACCTCAAGAGCGTCCCGCTCGCGATCATCGGCTGGGCCGTCGCCGGCCTCGGCATGGGCTTCGTCTACCCGGCCGTCACCACGATCGTCCTGTCGCTGGCCCCCAAGGGCAAGGAGGGCTCGGCGAGTTCCAGCCTGCAGCTGTGCGAGACCCTGTCCGTGGCCGTGATGACCGGCCTCGGCACGGCCATCACCGCGTACGGCTCCTCGCACGACTGGAACGACAGCCGCGGACTCGGCATCATCTACGTCATCGCCGCGGTGTGCGCGTTCCTCGGCATCGCCGCGGGACTGCGCACCGCCGTCCGCAAGTTCGCCGGCGACGGCGGTGCCGGGGAGGACGCGCCCGCGGCCGCCGCACCGCTGCAGGAATCGGAGCGAACGGCCTGATTCCGCCCCGGCGGGGACCCGGTTCGGTACGCGGCCCGGAAAAGCTTCGGTCGCTGTACCGGGCCGGTCCGTGCTGTGCGGGGCCGCCCCGGCCGTGATGCTGGAGTGACCGGGGCGAACGACGCGCCGGTCGTGCATCTCCATGGGAGGCAGCCGTGCCCGAAGTGCTGAACCGTGATGTGCTGAACGGCGGGGCATGGGACCCGTCCCCGGCGGGACACCGGGGCGGGGCCCGCGTCCGTTCCCGGGTCGAGATCCCGCTCCACCTGTCCGACGGCTCCTGGCAGACCGCGCACGTCATCACCTTCGACGGGCTCTCCGACGGCCTGGAGCACATCGCGGTGTCCTACAGCCCCGACCCCGGCGTCCCGCTGGTCCGCGTCCACTCCGAGTGCCTGACCGGCGACGTCCTCGGCTCGGGCCGCTGCGACTGCGGTCCGCAGCTGGACGAGTCGCTGCAGCGGGTGGCGGCGGACGGCGGCATCCTGATCTACCTGCGCCAGGAGAGCCGGGGCGGCACGGACCTCAGCCTCTACGACAAGCTCGACGCGTACAGCGTCCAGGACCGCGGCACCGGCCGCGCCGTAACGGGCCACGGCCTGCGCCTGGCGGACGACGCCCGCGACTACCACGCGGCCGCCCAGATGCTCCGGGCCCTGGGCGTCTCCCGGGTCAGGCTGCTGACCAGCAACCCCGACAAGGTGCGGCAGCTGAGCTGGTACGGCATCGCCGTCGAGGAGCGGCTGGACTTCGCCGGCCAGCGCGGCGCGTGAGCCGCCGCACCCGGCCGGCGTCGCGCGGCCGCACCGGCCGCCTCAGACGGCCGCCCTGTCGCGCGCACCGCTGCGGACGTCCGGCCAGGCCCGCTCCACGGAGTGCTCGGAGCCTGCCGAGCCGCTCTCCGGGAGCTCCGCGAAATACTCCGCCAGGCCGGAACGGCCCGTCACCGCCAGCTTGCGGTAGACGCGGCTCAGGTGCAGCTCGACGGTGCGCTGGGTGACGAAGAGCTTCCCCGCGATCTCGCGGTTGGTGAACTTGGCGACCGCCATGAGCGCGACGCGGCGCTCGGTCGGGGTGAGGGCGTCGATGCCCACCTCGGTCGGCCGCCGCGGCCGGGCCCCGGCCACCAGCAGCTCCTGACGGGCCGTCTGGGCCAGCACGGCGGCCCCGCACTGCTCGGCCAGCGACTGCGCGCGCCGCAGGTGCTCGCGCGCCTCGCCGAGCCGGCTGGACTTGCGCATCAGGATGCCGAGGTCGGTGAGCACCCGCGCCAGATCCAGCCGGGCCGAGGACTCCTCCAGCACCTCGACGGCCTCCCGCAGCGCCTCCTCGCCGCCCAGGCCCTTGGCCAGCAGCCCCGACGCCCGCAGGGCCCGGCCGGTCGCCCGGCGGCCGCCCCACTGGCGGGCGCGGGCGAGCTCCTCCTCGACGAGGACGAGCGCGGTGTCGCGCTCGCCGAGCGCCGCGTGCACGAGCGCCGCCTCGGAACGCCAGGACAGCACCGCGGGGTTGAGCTGGCCGGCGTCGGCCAGCCTGCGGCCGCACTCCAGCAGGTCGGCCAGCCCCGCCTGCGCGTGGCCGCAGGCGACGCGCAGGCGGCCGCGGTGGAAGAGCAGGGCCGCGAACCCGGCGCCCTCGGGCACCTCGCCGTCCAGGGCGAAGTCGCTCAGGGCCCGGTTGGCCTCGCGCAGTTCGCCGGTCTCCAGCAGCGCGGCGACGACCGCCGCCACGGCTTGGCCGGTGCGGCTCCAGTGCCCGGAGGGCGAGGTCCCGGCGGGCTCCAGGGCGCTGCGGGCGTCCTCCAGGCAGCCGGGTATGTCACCGGTGCGGTAGCGCACTTCGGCGCGCATGCTGTGGGCGATGGTCAGCAGGGTGCGCGAACCCTCGGCCCGCGCGCGGTCCAGCAGCGCCTGGCACTCGGACAGGGCCAGGTCGAGCTCGTCGGCGCGGGCGAGCACCTGCAGGGGCACGGTGCGGGTCGCGATGCGCCAGTCGAGGCTGGTGTGCTCCTCCTGCAGGGCCTGCCGGGCCTGGTGGACGGCCCGGTCGCGCTCCTCGCCGCGGCGCGAGGAGCGCAGGGCGGCCAGGCTCAGCCGGGTGTGGCGCTCGCCCGGGGTGGCGCCGGCCTCCAGCGGGAGCAGGTCGCCCACCCCGGCGCAGTCCGCCTCGACGGTCGCGTCGACGGCGTGGTTCAGCTCGCGCAGCAGGCAGCGCTCGGCCCGCAGGACGGCCGCGGAGGGCTCTTCCGCGCTGCGGGCCTCCGCCACGCCTTCCAGGAGGACGCGCTCGGCCTCCTCGGGCCGGCCCAGGAGCTGCAGGGCGTGGGCGATGCACAGCCGGATGTCGGCGCGCCCGGCGGCGTCGGGCTGGAGGGAGAGCGCGCGCCGCAGGTGTCCGACCGCGGCGGCCGGGTCGGCGGCGAGCTCGATCTGGCCGAGGGCGCGCAGCAGCTTGGCCCGGCACAGGCCCTCGCACTCCTCCAGGCCGCGGTGGAGATAGGCCCGGGCCCGGTCCGGTTCGCCGCGCTGGATCACCTCTCCGGCGGCCGTGCACAGCACGGAGCAGGTCCAGTGCAGGCCGAGGGTGCTGCGGACGCGCAGCAGCTGGGTGGCGACGCGCTCGGCGGGGGCGCCCGCATCGTGGAGGAGCTGGGCCGCGCGGGCGTGCAGGGCGTCGCGGCGGCTGGGCGGGATGCGGGCCAGGACCGCGGCGCGCAGGACCGGGCGGGCGAAGCCGACGACCGTGTCCTGCCCGGTGAGGGCGCCGGCGCGGACGAGGGCGTCGACGATGTCGGCCGCGCCCAGGGCGTCCAGCCCGAGCAGCCGGGCGATCATGGCGGTGGTGGCGGAGCCGTCGAGGACCGCGGTGGCCTGGAGCACGGCGGCGGCGCCGGGGTAGGCGCGGTCGTAGCGCGGCAGCAGGGTGTCGGCGACCTCGACCGGGGCGAGCTCCCCGATGCGGCGCGCGGCGTCGGCGTCGGGCCGCAGGCCGTGCAGGCGCATGACGCGGAAGAGGGCTTCGAGGAGGTAGGGGCTGCCGCCGGTGGCGGTGCGGCACGCGGCGACGAAGCGGGGGTCGGGCGCGGCGTCGGCGGCGTCCGGGACGGTGAAGGTGTCGGCGGCGATGCGGGCGGTGTCCTCGGTGGTGAGGTCCCGTAAGAGGACCCGGTGGCGGAAGGAGGAGAGCACCTCCGCCAGCACCGGGTCGCCGGGGGTCTCGCCGAGGGCGACGGTGGCGACGAGGGCGACCGGGGTGTTCTCCAGCCGGGCCATCAGGTAGCCGAGGCAGCGCAGGGACGCGGTGTCGGCCCACTGGAGGTCGTCGATGGCCAGCATCAGCGGGGTGCCCGTGGACAGCAGCCGGGCGAGCGGGTGGACCGCGCCGGAGCCGGGCGCTGCGTGCGGGGCGTACGGCGCGGGGCAGTTCAGGTGGGCCTCCCAGGGCGCGGGGGCCTGGCCCCCGGGGCCCTCCTGCCCCGCGCCCGCGCTGTCCAGGATGCTCCGGGCCCCGGCCATGAGCTGCTGCGCGATGCTGTACTCGACGTCCTGCTCGGAGGCGCGGGCCCGTGCCGAGAGCAGGTGGAGGCCGTGCTCGCCGGCCTGGTCCATGGCCTGGCGCAGGAGTCTGGTGCGCCCCATGCCGGCCGTGCCTTCGATGAGGATGCTCTGGCCCCGGCCGTCACCGGCGGCTTTCAGGATGTCGTGCACGCGCGTGCCCTCCCCGTAAGGCGGCGGGGCCGTCCCGGAGCTGCATGCCACTCCCCCGGGTCCCCCGTGTGACGGCCCGGTCTTTGCTGCCGTGATGCCGTGGGTAGTGATGTGTCTCAGGAGGCCGGACCGTGAAGAGAATGAAGACGTTAACTCGTATGAACAAGTTGACCAATAGTTGGTTCACCGTAGCTTATGGCGACACAAGAAGTGACCCTAACTTGAGAGTTGGGGCATTTCAACCGCATGCCGAAGCCACGGGCGCCGCGCGGTACGCAGCGCCCGTGGCTCGGCAGAGCACGGCTCTCGTGGGGGGTCGGGGGTGGGGCCCCGGCAGGCGCTAGGCGCGCCTGGTGCCCTGTTCCAGCTCGCGGAGCTGGCGGATCATGTCGGCGGCCATCCGCTTCCCCTCCGGGGAGAGTGCCGCGAGGTCGCCGCGCAGGTAGACCGCGCTCACCCCGGCCTCGGCCATGGCCTGGTCCAGCTCGCGGCCGGCCAGCACCTCCTCGTCGATCATCCGGCGGGCCACGTCGTCCTCGGTGAAGTAGGAGACGGGGACGTCGAAGTACGTGGCCAGCGCGCGCAGGTGCCGCAGCGTCGGGTTCGTGCGCTCCCCGCGGTGCAGCTGCCACAGATATACGCTGGAGAAGGTCTCGCCGGACTGGGCGGCTATCTCCGCCGCCAGCTTCTTGTAGGACGGCTTCCCGTTCTCGCTGGGCCCGGCACGCATCTTGAGCAGGTGGTCGAGCTTCTGCGCCACCGTCAGCCGGCGCCGGCCCGGACCGTCCCTCTCTTCACTCATCGTCTGCCAACCCCCCTCTGCACGGCATCAGTTTAGGCACGACGGGCCTGGTCCTGCGCCTCCGGGCCCTGCCGCGCCCCGCCCCGGGCCGCTTCGCCGAGCCGTCGTCTGCGCTCCTGTTCCTTGCGCGCGAGCGCCATCATCTCCTGCGCCGCTTCGGAAGGCTCGAAGTCCTCGTCGTCCTCGTCGTCGTGGACCATCCCCTGCTCGCGCAGCTGCCGGTCGTGCACCTTGACGGGCGGCTGGGGGTCGTGGTCGGAGGGGCGCGGCCCCTCGGGGCCGTCCGGCCCGACGCGCACCAGGCGCTCGATGCGCACCACGCGGAAGCGCCGGCCGGCCGCCTCCGCCTCCGGGCCGCACTCGGCGTCGAGCCGGTCCGCCGCCCGCGCGTACTCCTCGCGCTCCTTCTCGTCCAGCCGCAGCAGCACCGGGGCCATGACCCGCAGGTCCATCGCCAGGGCGTCGCGCGCCGCCTGGGGCGTGGGGCAGCCGGTGGTCACGGGCTCCCACTGCCCGCCGGACCACTCCGCGATCATGTACGCGGCGGGCAGCAGCACGCCGCCCGGGTGCGTGGCGGCGGCCCGCAGGGAGTCGGCCCGCACGTCGGGGGGCACGGTGCCGGGGCCCTGGACCAGCGACAGCAGTTCGGCCTTGAGGATGCCCTCGGACATGCCCGTGGCCGTGAGGGTGTCGAGGACCATGCCCTCGACGGGGTCGGGCACCTCGTGGGACCTGCCGGGCGCGGCCGGGCCGGGGTCGGAGGGGCGCGGGGGCTCGGGCCCGTCGGGGCCGGTCCGGACGAACTGCTCCGCGCGCACGACCCGGTGGCGGCTGCCGAGCACCGTCATCTCGTCGAGGGGTTCCCAGTCCAGCCGGTCGGCGGCCGCGCAGTACTCCTGCGCCGCGGCGCCGTCGCCGGACTCCTCCGCGTCGCGGGCGGCCCGGCGGAAGAGGGCGGCCATGGTGTCCCGGGAGTCCTGGGGCGCGCGGTCGCCGATGTGGGTCAGCACCTGCCAGCCGCCCTCCTCCCGCTCGCGCACGACGCCGAAGACCGGGCCGCCGCCCCCGAGGATCTCGGGGTACGCCTCGCGTGCCCGCCACGCCTCCTCGTCCGCCAGGGCGGCGACCGGGGCGTCGGGCGCAGCCATCCTGATCTGCCGGTACCCCGGCACTCGCTCGCTGTGATCGGACATGTACTCAGCATGTCGCGCAAGGCCGCTCCCGCGCAGGAAAATGCCTTTCCCGCCGGATGCTTTCCCGGTATGGGCCGTCGGGGTACGGGGCCACGTGCCCTGCCCGCAGCGGGCCGGCGGGGCGTGCCGCTCACCCGTTTCCGCCGCGCAGCAGCCGGGCCGCCACGCCGAGGTCCGAGACCAGGCCCGCGTACGCGTCGGCGCGGGCCCGGTCGTCCGCGCGCAGCACGGCCGAGGGGTGGATGGTCGCCACGAGCGTGCCCTCGCCCGCCCCGTCGCCCTCGCCGTCGAGTGACGGCAGCGGCAGGGGGACGCCGCGCTGCTGCGTCACGCGGAAGGAAGAGCCGAGCAGGGACTTGCCGGCGGTCGCGCCGAGGGCGACGACCACCTCCGGGCCGATCAGCCGCAGTTCGGAGGCGAGCCAGGGGCGGCAGGCGCTGATCTCGTGGAGGTTGGGCGCCTTGTGGATGCGGCGCTTGCCCCGGGCCTGCCGCTCGAACTTGAAGTGCTTGACGGCGTTGGTGACGTACGCCTCCGCCGGGTCGATGCCGGCCTCCGCGAGCGCCCGGGTCAGCACGCCTCCGGCCGGGCCGACGAAGGGCTCCCCCTTGCGGTCCTCCTGGTCGCCCGGCTGCTCGCCGACGAGCACCACCCGGGCGGAGGCCCCGCCGGAACCGAAGACCGTCTGGGTGGCCTCGCGGAACAGCGGGCAGCCCCGGCAGCCGGCCGCGGCGTCCCGCAGGCCCTCCAGGTCGGCTCCGCCGGGTACGAAGGGCCCTGCGTCGTAGTCCTCCGGAGCGGGCATCAGTCGCCGGACGCCTTGCGGAACTCGGTCATGAAGGCCGCGCAGAACGCCTTGAGGTCGGCCGGCTTGCGGCTCGTGATCAGGGTGGCGGGGGCGCAGGTGCAGACCTTGACCTCCTCGTCCACCCAGGTGCCGCCCGCGTTGCGGATGTCGGTGCGCAGGCTCGGCCAGGACGTGAGGGTGCGGCCGCGCAGGACGCCGGCCTCGACCAGGGTCCAGGGGGCGTGGCAGATCGCCGCCACCGGCTTGCCCGCGTCGAAGAAGTCCTTGACGAAGGAGACGGCCCGCTCGTCCGTGCGCAGGAAGTCGGGGTTGGCGACGCCGCCCGGCAGGACGAGCCCGTCGAAGTCCCCGGCCCGCGCCGTGGCCACGTCCTCGTCGACGGCGAAGGTGTCGGCCTTGTCGAGGTGGTGGTAGGCCTGGATGCGGCCGGTCTTCGTCGACACCAGCCGCGGCGCGCCGGCGGCTTCCAGCACGGCCCGCCAGGGCTCCGTCAGCTCGACCTGCTCGACACCCTCCGGTGCCGCCAGGAATGCGATCCGCATGGTCATGGAGCGTCCCTTCCGTCGTTTCGCCGGTCCGGTCCGTCAGTCCGGCAGCTGCGGCAGCACCTTGCTGCGGTAGAAATCGAAGAAGCCCCGCTGGTCGGGCCCGATCTGGTTGACGAAGACGGTGTCGAACCCGGCGTCGGCATAGGCCGTGATCGCGGCCAGGTGCGCGTCCACGTCGTCCCCGCAGGTGACTGCGTCGGCGACGCGCTCCACCGGAACCAGCTCGTTTGCCTGTTCGAAGTGCCGGGGGGTCGGCAGGATCTGGGACAGCTCCCCGGGGAGCTGCTCGTTGGCCCACAGGCGGTGCGCGGTGCGCACGGCCTCCTCGCGGTCGGTGCCCCAGCACACTTTCAGCCCGCCGGACACGGGCTTGGCGCCGCCCCCGCTGCGCCGGAAGCGGTCGACAGCCTCCGCGTCGGGGGCCATCGTGATGAAGCCGTCGCCGATGCGCCCGGCCAGCTCGGTCGCGGTCGGCCCGAACGCCGAGACGTCGATGGGCACGGGTTCGTCGGGCACGGTGTACAGCCGGGCGTTCTCCACGGTGTAGTGCTTGCCGTGGTGGCTGACCTCGCCGCCCTCGAAGAGGAGCCGCATCACCTGGACGGCCTCCTGCAGCATCTCCAGCCGGATCGCCGCCTGCGGCCAGGCGCCGCCGAGGATGTGCTCGTTGAGCGCCTCCCCGCTGCCCACGCCGAGCCGGAAGCCCCCGCCGAGCTGGACGGCGGCCGTGGCCGCCGCCTGGGCCGTGACGGCCGGGTGCAGGCGCATGATCGGGCAGGTGACGGCCGTCCGGACGGGCAGGGAGGTGGCCTGCGAGAGCGCGCCGATGACCGACCAGACGAAGGGGCTCTGGCCCTGCTCCGCGTTCCACGGGTGGAAGTGGTCGGAGATCCACAGGGAGGTGAAGCCGGCCTGCTCGGCCATCCGCGCCTGTTCGACCAGGTCGGCGGGGCCGTGTTCCTCGGTGGACAGGAAGTAGCCGTATTCCGTCATCGGTGGTGTCCTCCTGGAGGGCGGGGCTTCGGACCCCTGGGTAACCACAACGGGCGGCGGGGAAACACCCGGGTCTCAGTCCCGGCGCCGCCGCAGGACCGTCCGGACGGCGGCGGCCGTGCCGAGCAGCGCCGCGGCCGGGAGCAGGAGGGGGTGGCGGGCGAGGGCGGCCTGCGGGGAGCGCGCGTGGGACTCGGCGTCGAAGACGCCGTGCGCGCCGTAGTCGCCCCCGCCGGTGTCGTCCACCGGCTCCCACAGGTTGTGCGGCCGGTCCGCCCGCACCTGCTCGTCGGTCTGCTGCGCGTCGATGCCGGTACGGGCCAGGTAGCGGTCCAGCAGGCCGGGGGCCATCTTGTCGGCGAGGATCGTCGCGACGGTCGAGGCGCCGACGTAGTACTGCTTGCGCCGCGGGTGCCCGGCCGCGTGGAGGACGGCGCGGGCGGCAACCTCGGGCTGGTAGACGGGCGCCACGGGCCGGGGGTGGTTCGGCAGCCGGGACAGGACCCAGGAGAACTGGGGCGTGTTGACCGCCGGCATCTGCACGACGGTCACGTGCACGTGGCTGTGCCGGGCGAGCAGCTCGGTCCGTACGGCCGAGGTGAAGCCGTTGACGGCGTGCTTGGCGCCGCAGTAGGCGGACTGCAGGGGCACGGAGCGGTGGCCGAGCGCCGAGCCGACTTGGACGATGGTGCCCGCGTCGCGCGGCAGCATCCGGCGCAGCGCGGCCCGGGTGCCGTGGACGCAGCCCAGGTAGGTGACGGCCGTGACGCGCTCGTACTCGTCCGGCTCGATGCGGGTGAACGGGGCGAAGACGGAGACGAAGGCCGCGTTGACCCACACGTCGATCGGGCCGAACGCTTCCTCCGCCGCGGCCGCCGCGGCCTCCACCTGGGCGTGGTCGGCCACGTCCGTGGGCAGCACCAGGGGCTTCCCGCCCAGCTCGGCGACCTCGGCCGCGGCGGCCGCCAGCCCGCCGTCGCCCCGGGCCAGCAGCGCCACCCGTGCGCCCCGGCGGGCGAACATGCGGGCCGTCGCGCGGCCGATCCCGGCGCTGGCACCGGTGATGACGACGGTCTGGCTCATGGGGCTCCCTTCCCTGGGGCGGGCGGTCACCGGAGTCACCCGACCCGGTACGGTTCGGCGCGGCCGGCGAGCAGCACCAGGCCGTGCCCGGGCGTGCCCTCCGCCCCGGGGCGGACGCTTCCCCCGCCCGGGTCGAGGGCTCCGGCGAAGAACAGCGACTCGATCCTGGTGTGGTCGTGGAACCACTCCAGGTGGCGCAGGTTGGGCACGGCGGCCGCGGCGTGCGCGTGGACGTGCGGCGCGCAGTGCCCGGAGATCTGCAGGCCGGCGGCCTCGGCGAGCGCGGCGGCCCGCAGCCAGACGGTGATGCCTCCGCAGCGGGTGGCGTCGGCCTGCAGGCAGTCCACGGCACCGGCGGCGAGCATCGCGCCGAAGTAGGGGAGGGTGTAGCCGTACTCGCCGGCGGCCACGTCGGGGGCGACCGCGTCGCGGATCCCGGCGAGGCCGGCCAGGTCGTCGGAGGAGACGGGCTCCTCGAACCACAGGACGCCGTGGGCGTCGAGGTGCCGGGCCGCGCGCACCGCCTGCTTGCGGGTGTAGGCGCCGTTGGCGTCCACGTAGAGCTCGGCGCCGTCGCCGATGCTGCGGCGGGCCCGGGCGACGCGGTGGCGGTCGCGGTCCTCCGCCCCGCCCCGGTCCTCACCGATCTTGATCTTGACGCGGGGGATGCCGAGCTCCTCGGTCCAGCCGCGCAGCTGACGGTCCTGACGGTCGTCGTCGTACGTGGTGAAGCCGCCGCTGCCGTAGACGGGCACCTCGGCGCGGCTCGCCCCGAGCAGCCGCACCAGGGACAGGCCGAGCAGCCGGGCCTTGAGGTCCCACAGCGCGATGTCGACGGCCGAGAGGGCACCGGCGACCAGGCCGGGCCGGCCGGTGTTGCGCACCGCGCGGCTCATCGCCTCGTTGGCCGCCGGCACGTCGAAGGCGCAGCGGCCGGTGACGGCGTCCGCGAGCTGACCGGTGATCACGTCCGCAGCGGCGGGGGCCCCGTAGGTCCAGCCGAGGCCGGTGGTGTCGCCGGACCGGACGGTCGCCAGGACCAGGGTGGTCGCGTCCCAGGCGAGCGTGCCGTCGGCCTCGGGGGCGTCCGTGGGGACGGTGTAGACGGCGGTCGCGATGTCCTCGACGACCGGGTCGCCCGTGCCCGGGCGGGTCACCGGCGGGCTCCCGCGGGCGAACGGAGGCCGCCGCGCGCCCCGGCGGCCAGCCGCCCGGCGGCGCGGTCGACGAGCGCCATGATGGTCAGGGCGGGGTTGGCGCCGCCCTGGGTGGGGAGCACGCTGCCGTCGGTGACGAGCAGGTTGGGCACGGCGAACGTGCGCAGGTCGGCGTCGACGACACCGCTCTCGGGGCCCGCGGCCATCCGGCAGCCGCCGACGAGGTGCGCGTACCGGTTGATCGTGATCACCTCGGTGGCGCCGGCCGCGCGCAGGACGTCCTCCATGACCGTCCGCGCCGCCCGGATGAGCATGCGGTCGTTGTCGCACTGGCTGTAGGAGAAGTGGGCGACGGGCAGCCCGTAGCGGTCCTTCTCCTGCGAGAGCGTCACGCGGTTGTCCGGCAGGGGCAGCAGTTCGCACAGCGCGCCCAGGGTCGCCCAGTGGACGTAGTCGCGCATGTACGTGCGCAGGTCCTCGCCCCAGTGCCCCTGGGCGGCCACGTGCTCCGCCCAGACGATGGGCAGCGGGGAGACGGTCTGCAGGGAGAAGCCGCGCTTGTAGGGCTTGGCGGGGTCGGTCTCGTAGAAGTCCTCGGAGGACACCTCGGGGGGCGGCGCCTTGTAGGCGCGCACCTCCTCGGCGAAGCGGCCGGAGGTCTGCGGCGCGCCCTGCACCATCACGTACCGGCCGACCAGGTCGAAGTCGTTGCACAGCCCGTCGGGAAAGCGGCGGCACGCGGAGTTCAGCAGCAGCCGGGGCGTCTCGATGGAGTAGCCGGCGACGGCGACCGCCCGGGCGCGCTGCAGCCGTTCCCTGCCCTTGTGCACGTACCGCACGCCCGTGGCCAGGCGGCCCTGCGCGTCCAGCTCGATGCCGGTCACCATGGACTGGGCGCGGATCTCCGCGCCGTGGGCCAGCGCGTCCGGCACGTGCGTGATCAGCGTGGAGGCCTTGGCGTTGACCTTGCAGCCCTGCAGGCAGAAGCCGCGGTAGACGCAGTGCGGGCGGTTGCCGAAACGGCCGTTGGCGATGGCGACCGGGCCCACCCGCGCCTCGATGCCCAGGGCGGCGGCCCCGCGCAGGAAGACCTCGCCGTTGCCGCCGACCGGGTGCGGCGCGTGCGGGTAGGCGTGCGGGTCGCCCCACGGCCAGTACTGGCCGGCGACGGGCAGCTCCTGCTCGATCCGCTCGTACGGGCCGCGCAGCTCCTCGTAGCCCAGCGGCCAGTCCGCGCCGACGCCGTCGTCGGTGAACGCCGAGAAGTCCGAGGGGTGGAAGCGCGGGGCGTAGCCGGCGAAGTGCGTGGTCGAGCCCCCCACGCCGCGGCCGGAGTTGTTGGCGCCCAGCGGCACCGGGTCGTCCCCGGAGACGACGCGCGGCTCCGTCCAGTACAGGTGGTGCGACCCGGCCTCGTCGCTGACCCAGTCGGTGTCGGGGTTCCAGAACGGACCGGCCTCCAGGCAGACCACCGACCAGCCGTGACGGGCCATGCGCTGGGTGAGGGTGGCGCCGCCGGCGCCGCAGCCGATGACGACGAGGTCCACCTCGTCGTCGTCGCCGAAGCGGCGCATGCCGTCGATCAGGGCGGGGTCGAAGCGGGTGTCCCCGCGGGGGAGGAGCCAGGCGGAGGCGTTGCGGGCACGGAGGCGGCCCGTGGGGGCCGTGGTCAGGCGCAGCGTGTCGAGTGCGGCCCGGGCCACGGCGGCGGGGCCGCGACGGGGTCCCGTTGCGGATTCGGGTGCGCCCACCCTCCCCCAGCTACCGCTGGGGGGACCCCCAGCCCCAGCGGAACGATGGCCCACGACCTGAGCGGAATTCGTCACCGGGTCCACCGGGTGCCGGTCCGGGGCTTCCCACCGCTCGCGCAAGCCCAGCCCGAGCCGTGCGTACCCCCGCGGGTACGCCGGCCCCCCGAAGCCGATCTCGTTCCAGGCCCAGGGGTGGGAGTAGAAGGCGGTGGCGGTGTAGCGCGTCCACAGGCCCCACACGTGGCCGGCGGGCATCCCGTGCCAGCGTGCGGAGCCGGTGTCGCGCACGGCCTGGACGAGCGCGGCCTGCCGTTCGCGGGTCAGGCCGGCGAAGGGGGCGCCGTACCGGGCGCGGGCGTCGTCGTCGAGGGCCGCGAGCGAGCACCGCCAGGCCTCGTCGTCCTCGGGCATGTCGGCGAACCGCCAGCCGTCGGTCTCCAGTTCGGCGAGCCGTGCGTCGATCATCTGCAGCACGGGCACCCTGGGGTCGTCCCACTGTGCCAGGAGGTGGTCGAAGAGCGGCCCGGCGACGGCCTCCTCGGCGAGGGTGAAGAACCGCAGGTCCGGCTGGACGGCCGTGCGGGAGAGGACGACGCCGGAGGTCGCGGCGTCCCACGTGCCGGCCTGGGCGAGGACGTCGTGCCCCGCGAACCCGGTGTCGTGCCGCCCGGGCGTCGTCACCGTCACCGCTCCCTGCGCAGCAGGGCGGCGAGCAGGCCCATGCCGCCGACCATCGTGACCAGCAGCGGCGCGAACAGGGGCGGGCCCAGCTCGACGTTGTACCGGGCCATCGACCAGCCGCCGGGCTTCTGGGCGATGCCGCGCACGTGCAGGTAGGTGCCCTGCAGGCCGTTGGCGGCGATGGCCGCCGAGGCCAGCGGCAGGGCGGTCTTGGCCATCCGCTCGCTGGCGAACCCGGCGACGCCCGCGGCCGCGCCGACGGGCCCGAGCAGGACCGGCCACCACATGACGCGGTTGCCGAAGCTCGCGCGGTCGTGCTCCAGGTAGATCTCGGCCGCCGTGACGAGGGAGCCCGCCGCCGTCAGCAGGGACAGGGTGCGTTCGAACCTGCCGTGGCGGACGTTGCGCACCATGCGGTCCAGGACGTACGGCGCCGGGCGCGCCGGCCGGGCCCGCGCCTTCCGCGGCAGCGGGCTCATCCGCCGTCACCCTCCCCGTGCCCGCGGCGCTTGTGGCCGCCGGGCAGCATCTCCTGGATCTTCGCCTTGAACCCCTGGCGGACCACGGCGGCGCGGTCGCTGTCGCCCTTGAGGACGGCCGCGGCGGCGGCCTCGATCTGGTCGAGGGTCGCGTGGGGCGGGATCGGCGGTACGGCCGGGTCGGTGCGGAAGTCGATGACGAAGGGCCGGTCGGCGGCGAGGGCGCGCTCCCAGGCGGGGACGACCCCGTCCGGTTCCTCCACGCGGACGCCGTCGAGCCCGATCGAGCGGGCGAAGTCCGCGTAGGGCACGTCGGGGATGGCCTGCGAGGGCAGGAACTGCGGGGCGCCCTCCATGGCGCGCATCTCCCACGTGACCTGGTTGAGGTCCTGGTTGTTGAGGACGGCCACGACGAGGCGCGGGTCCTGCCACTCCTTGTAGTACTTGGCGGCGGTGATCAGCTCGGCCATCCCGTTCATCTGCATGGCCCCGTCGCCCACCAGGGCGATGGCCGGCCGGCCGGGGTGGGCGAACTTGGCGCCGATGGCGTAGGGGACGCCGGGTCCCATGGTGGCGAGCGTGCCGGACAGCGAGCCGCGCATCGTGCCGCGGATGCGCAGGTGGCGCGCGTACCAGTTCGCCGCGGAGCCCGAGTCGGCGGTCAGCACCGCGTTGTCGGGCAGCAGCGGGTCGAGGGCGTGGAAGACGTACTCCGGGTTGACGGGGTCGGCGGAGACGGCGGCGCGCCGCTCCATGACCTCCCACCAGCGGGCGGTGTTCTTCTCGATGCCGTTCCGCCAGGCGCCGTGCTCCTTGGGCTTGAGCCGGGGCAGCAGCCGTGTCAGGGTCTCCCGCGCGTCGCCCACGAGGTTGATCTCGAAGGGGTAGCGCAGCCCCACCATGAAGGGGTCGACGTCGATCTGGACCGCCCGCGCCTGCCCGAACTCCGGCAGGAACTGGGTGTAGGGGAAGCTCGACCCGATGACGACCAGCGTGTCGCAGTCGCGCATCAGCTCGTACGAGGGGCGGGTGCCCAGCAGCCCGATGGCGCCGGTCACGTAGGGCAGGTCGTCTGGGAGCACGTCCTTGCCGAGCAGGGCCTTGGCGACCCCGGCGCCGAGCACGTCGGCGAGCTGCTCGACCTCCGCCCGCGCGGCGCGGGCTCCCTGGCCGACGAGGACGGCCACCTTCCGGCCGTCGTTGATCAGCTCCGCCGCGCGGGTGATCTCCGTGTCCGCGGGGACCGGCGCGTACGGCGCCACGCCCAGGCTGGAGGGCACCATCTTGAACGCGTGCTGCGGCGGCGAGTAGTCGAGCTCCTGCACGTCGGCGGGGATGATGAGCGCCGTGACCGTCCGCCGGGTGTACGCGGTGCGCATCGCCCGGTCGAGGACGTTGGGCAGCTGCTCGGGGACGGTCACCATCTCGCAGAAGTCGGAGGCGACGTCCTTGAACAGGCTGAGCAGGTCCACCTCCTGCTGGTAGGAGCCGCCCATCGCGCTGCGGTTGGTCTGGCCCACGATCGCCACGACCGGCACGTGGTCGAGCTTGGCGTCGTAGAGGCCGTTGAGCAGGTGGATGGCGCCCGGCCCGGAGGTCGCGGCGCACACCCCCACCTTGCCGGAGAACTTGGCGTAGCCCACGGCCTCGAAGGCGGACATCTCCTCGTGCCGCGACTGGATGAACCGCGGGTCGTCGCCCGCCCGGCCCCATGCGGCCAGCAGGCCGTTGATGCCGTCCCCCGCGTAGGCGAACACCCGGTCGACGTCCCATTCCCGCAGACGCTGCAGGAGGTGGTCGGACACCTTCGTGGACATGGGACTCCCTTCGCCCGGGGTGCGCGGTCGTCGCGGGACGGGTACGGGTCCCGCCACAGTGCTACGGGTGACCGGTCACGGGCGGGGGAAACACGGGGAGGAGCGAATCCCTCGTACGGATGTGTGGGGTCATTCCTTCGGTCTGTAGCGGCGCAGCACCCAGCCGGGCAGCCCGAACCAGCACAGCACCAGCCACACCACGACCGCCGCCACCAGCCAGGGGACCGCGCTGTTGTGCAGGGCGATCCGCAGGATCAGCGTCATCGCCGAGGTGACCGTGCACAACAGCAGCACGATTCCCGTCATCGTCAGCCGGGCGGCCCAGATGACCGTCTGCGGCTTGATGCGGCGGCCGCTGACGATGCGGTGGAGGGAGACCGGGCCGACCAGGGCGCCGGTGGTGGCGGCGCCGAGCAGCACCGTGATCACGTAGATCGTCCGGTCGGTGCCGCCGAGGTCGGCGAACCGCGGGGTGAAGACCACCGTGAGCAGGAAACCGAAGAGGATCTGCACGCCCGTCTGGGTGACCCGCACCTCCTGCAGGAGTTCGGCCCAGCGCCGGTCCGCGCGCTCCTCGGGCGTCTCGTGGCGCCCTCCGGGACCGGGCGAGGCCCCGGAGGGCCCGGACCGGCCGGGGCCTTGATCCTGCGGTCCGCTCGCTGCTGCCATGCCGTCCTCCGCGTCGCCCCCGGCCCGGTGTACCCCTGCGCGCGCCGGGCATGCGCCCGTCGCCATACCTCGCGGGGGTGCGGGTACACGCGGTGCGACACGCCCCCGGCGACGTCCCGCGGATCGCGGGGCCCACGGGCCGATACTGGGGCATTCCCGCGGAAAGCGGAGGTGAGCGGATGCTGAACGGCATCGTCCGGGCCGCGGCGGAGATCCTTGCGTGGTGGGCCGGCCTCACGGCGGTGTGGACCCTCCTCATCAGCCGGGCCGACACGCTGGAGATCGCCGTCGGGGCGGCCGCGGCCCTGGTGTCGGCATTGGCCGCCCGCGGCGCCCGCCGGGCCGCGGACCGGTGAACTGGTGGCTGGCGGCCGCCTGCGCACTCGTCGCCGGCGGCCTGGGCCCCTGCCTGTGGGGGTCGGCGCGCGGCACGGCCGGGCAGCGCGTGGTCGCCCAGAACCTGGCGACGCTCCTGCTGTGCCTCGTCTTTCTCCTGCTGGCCCAGGGGTACGGGCGGCCCTCCTACGTGGACCTCGCCCTGGTCGTGGCCGTGCTGGGGCCCGCCGGAACCCTGGTCTTCACCCGGCTGCTCGGCGACGAGATCGGCGAGCGGCCGCCCGGCCTGCGCCTGCTCACCCCCGCCGTCCTGGTCGCCACCCCGGCGACCGTCGTCCCCCTGTGCGTCGCGACCGGCCCCGGCCGCGCCCTGGGCAAGCTGGTGCTCATCGGCCTGCTGCTGATCGCCGGAGGGGTCGTCACCTCGGTGGCGGTGCGCCATGGCTGACGCGCTCGTCGCCGTCGTGCTGCTGCTGGTCGCGGCCGCGGCCACCGTCGCGGTGCTGCAGCGCGACCCGGCCCGGCAGGCCGTCGTGCTCTCCCTGCTCGGTCTCGCGCTCGCCGCGCTGTTCACCGTCCTGCAGGCCCCCGACGTCGGTCTCGCACAGCTCGCCGTGGGCTCGGCCGTCACCCCCCTGATGATCCTGCTGACGGTCCGCAAGATCCGGCGCGACGGGCGGCGCGAGTGACGCGCCGCCTGCGGCTGTGGGTGCTGACCGCCGGCCTGCTCGCCACGGCCGCGCTGTACGCAGCCGCCTGCACGGGCCTGCCCGGCTTCGGCGGCTCCCGGCACCCCTACGGCGAGCGGGCGGTGCGCACCGCACTGCAGCAGCACACCGCGAACACCGTCTCCTCCGTCAACTTCGACCAGCGCGCCCTCGACACGCTCGGCGAGGAGACCGTCCTGTTCGCCTGTGTCCTCGGCACCGTCGTCCTGCTGCGGCAGACCCGCGGCGAGAAGCGCGTCCCGCCCGAGCCCGCCGGCGTGCCGGCCGCGCTGCGCCGCTACGGCCTCCTCGTGCTGCCCGTCACCCTGCTCATCGGCCTCTACGTCATCGCGCACGGGCAGCTCAGCCCCGGGGGCGGCTTCCAGGGCGGCGTGGTCGTCGCCACGTCCCTGCACCTGCTGTACATCGCCGTCGACTACAAGGCGCTGGAGCGCGTCCGGCCGCTGGGGCTGTTCGAGCTGGCCGACGGCACCGGGGAGGCCGCCTACGTCCTGCTCGGCGCGGCCGGGCTGATCGCCGGCTCGGCCTACCTCGCCAACACCCTGCCGCTGGGCACCTTCAACACCCTCTCCTCGGGCGGCACGGTGCCGCTGCTGAACGCCGCGGTCGGGGTGGAGGTCACCTCGGCCGTCGTGGTGCTGCTGGCGCACTTCCTCAGCCAGGCGCTGGAGATCGAGGGCGAGAGCGAGGGCGAGGACGGCGACGCGAAGGACGGAGGACGCACAGCATGAGCCTGCTGCCCTACCTGACCGCCGGCTGGATCTTCCTCGTCGGCGTCCACGGCATCGCCACCAGCCGCAATCTGGTCCACGCCGTCGGGTGCCTGGCCGTCACCCAGTCCTCCACCTACGTACTGCTGCTGGCCGTCGGCTACCGCAAGGGCGCCACCGCGCCCGTCTTCTCCGACCTGCCGGCCGACGCGCCCGTCGTCGACCCGGTCGTCCAGGCCCTCGCCCTCACCGACGTCGTCGTGGGGGCGACCGTGACCGCCCTGCTGCTCGCCCTCGTCGTCCAGACCGCCAAGCGGCACGGCACCGTCGACCCGGACGAGCTGTCCGAGCTGAAGGGCTGAGCCGCGGTGGACCGGCTGCTCCCGCTGATCGTCGTGGTGCCGCTGCTGGGAGCGGCCGTGCTGGTGGCGGCGGGGCGTCACGTGCCCCGGATGGTGGCGGAGGCGGTGGCGGGCCTGGCCGCCGCGGCCTCCGCCGGGCTCGCCGTCGCCGCGCTCGCCGGCCCCCCGGGGGTCTCCTGGGTCGGCGCCTGGCGGCCGCAGGACGGCCACAGCGTCGGGATCGTGCTCGTCGGCGACCGCATCGGGCTGGGCCTGGCCGCACTCACCTCGCTGCTCGTCGTCTCCGTGCTCGCCTACTCCTGGCGCTACTTCGACGAGCCGCCGCACGGCCACGGCGGCGCCTTCCCCGCCCTGGTGCTGCTCTTCCAGGGCGGCATGTGCGGCTTCGCGCTGACCGGGGACCTCTTCGACGCGTTCGTCTTCTTCGAGCTGATGGGCGTCGTCGGGTACGCCCTGACCGGCTACCGCGTGGAGGAGGCCCGGCCCGTGCAGGGGGCGCTGGTCTTCGGCTTCGTCAACTCCCTCGGCGGGTACGCGACCCTGCTCGGCATCGGCCTGCTGTACGCGCGCACGGGCGAGCTGGGCATGGCGCAGGTCGGCCGGGAGCTGGACGAGGCGGCCGGCGCGGCCGGGCACGGCGCGGACGCCCTGGTCGTCGCCGCGTTCGTGCTGGTGCTGACGGGACTTCTGGTCAAGGCCGCGGCCGTGCCGTTCCACTTCTGGCTGCCGGACGCGCACGCCGTGGCGCCGACGCCGGTGTGCATGCTGCTGTCCGGCGTCATGGTGGAGATGGGCGGCTACGGCGCCGCGCGCGTCTGGACGACCGTCTTCGCCGGGCCCGGCGGCGTCCCGGCGGCCGGAGCCCGGCGCACCCTCCTGGTCCTGGGGGTGGCGAGCGCGCTCGTCGGTGCGCTGATGTGCTGGCAGCAGCGGCACGTCAAGCGGCTGCTGGCCTTCTCCACGGTGGCGCACACCGGGCTGTTCCTCGTCGGCATCGCCCTGCTGACCCCGCACGGGGTCGCCGGCACCGCGCTCTACGTCCTCGGGCACGCCGGGGCGAAGGCCGCGCTGTTCGCGTGCACCGGCATCCTGCTCGACCGCCACGGCAGCGTCGACGAGTGCGAGCTGCACGGCAAGGCCCGCGACACCCCCTTCACCGGCCTGCTCTTCGCCGCCGGCGGGCTCGCGCTGGCCGGGCTGCCGCCGTTCGGCACGAGCCTGGGCAAGGCGCTCGTGGAGGAGCAGTCCCCCTGGCTGCCCGCCCTGTTCGTGCTCGTCTCGGCGGTGACCGGCGGGGCGGTGCTGCGGGTGGCCGCGCGTGTCTTCCTCGGGGCGGGGCAGGCGGGACGTGAGGACGACGAGGGGCCGGAGACCGCCGGCGGGGAGGAGGAGCCCGAGACCGGCCGCCGCGTGCGCCGCCCTCCCGTGCCCATGGTGACGGTGGCGGCGCTGCTGCTGGCCGGGTCGCTCGCCGTCGGCACGGTGCCCACGCTCACCGGCGCCGTCACCGCCGCGGCGGAGGCCTTCACGGACCACGCCGGCTACGCGGCGGCGGTGCTCGACGGCGGCCCCGCCGGGCGGCCGGAGGGCCCGTACGACTGGTGGACGTGGACCGGTGCGGGTCTGGGCCTGCTGTCGGCCGCGCTCGCCGTCGCCCTCGCCGCCCGGTCCGTGGGCCTGTCCTCGCGGGCCGTGCCCTGGAGCGCGCCGCTGCGGCGGCTGCACTCCGGGCACGTCGGCGACTACGTGGCCTGGACGGTGGCCGGCATCGGGCTGGTCTCGCTGCTGGCCCTGTGGTGACCCCGGCGTCCCGCCCAGGCCGACCGGTTGCAGGTGTCCGGGGCCACGGGCAGGGTGGGAAATCTATACACACCACAACAAGGATGGACATCATGCCCCGAGGTTCGAGCCCCAAGCGTGAGCGGCAGTACGAGCACATCAAGGAGAGCGCCGAGCAGCGCGGGGAGGGCACCAAGCGCGCCAAGGAGATCGCCGCGCGCACCGTCAACAAGGAGCGGGCCCGGTCCGGGGAGTCGAAGACGGCGAGCAAGTCCTCGATCCAGGACATGTCCTCCTCGAAGCGGGGCGGGCAGCGCTCCCACAGCGGCGCCGAGGGACCCACCTACGACCAGCTGTACGCCGAGGCCCAGCGCCGCAACATCCACGGCCGGTCGAACATGAACAAGGCCGAGCTCAAGCGGAAGCTGGGGCGCTGATCCCCGTAGGGCGCCGCCCTACGGGGTCTTGTACAGCGGCCCGGGCCCCGGGGAGCCGCCGGGCGCCTGGATGATGGGCACCGGCTTGTTGTGCGGCCAGCCGTCGGAGGCGTCGTCGAAGCTGAGGTCCCCGCTCGCGGCGGGGACCACGGCGGCGTCGTGGAGGTTGGTGAGCTGGTTGTAGACGTCCTGCACGCTCGGTGCCTCCCGGCCGGTCTGGCCGGTGACCATGCGCAGCGCCCACACGGCCGTCAGCACGGAGTCGTGGTGCATGACGGCGTAGCCGTCGGTGAGCTCCTTGTCGGGGAACTTCAGGTCGCGGAAGCTCTGGTGGAAGGACTTGAAGCCGCTCGGCGCCTCGATCCCCTTGATCCACTGCTCCGTGCTGGTCGCCGACGCCTGCATGATGGTGATCTTGCTGTCCTTCAGCAGCCCCATCACGTCGTTCGCCTGCTGCACGGCCCCCTGCGAGCCCGCGAGGATCGTGATGGGCTTGTCGTGCCCGCACTGGCTGCGCGAGGACAGCGACCGCACGAGGTCGGAGAGGTCGCGGCCGCGCCCCGCGTAGAAGACCAGCTCGGACTTGGTCAGGCAGATGTTGTTGAAGGCGTTGAAGAAGAGGCTGGGCACGCCGTCGGTGCGGGGGCCCGTGGTGCCCACGAAGGAGACGCGGCGCTTGTCGATGTAGTCGGCGAAGACCTCGTCGTACGCCTTGCGCATGGTCCGTACGTAGTTGTCGTCCCGGCTGTCGAAGACCAGGTAGCCGCGGCGCTGTTCGGCGGGCAGCCGGTCCAGGCGCTGGCGCAGCGCCTTGGCGTAGTCGGTGTTGGACGGGGAGACCTTGAACAGGCGCTCCGAGTTGACGTTCGTCGCGGTCAGCACGGCGCCGATCGCCGGGATCTTCCGCTTGGCGAGCTCGTCGGCCGCGCTCTGCGTCTCGGGCACGCTGACGCCCATGCCGGCGACGGCCACCAGCGGGTGGGCCCCGCCGGTCATGTCCGCCAGCCGTTCGACGGCGAGCCGCCAGTGGAGCTGGTTCCTGCCCTCGCTGGCGAGGACCAGCTGGATCTGCGGGGTCCGCCCGTGGACGCCGGTGGCGTTCACCGCGGACAGGGACGGGCAGGCGTTGGCCCGGCACTGCGCGGTGTAGGCGCCTTCGAGACTGCTCTTGATCTCCTCGATGGGCAGCACGCTGCTGTCGCTCGCGGTCATCGGGGTCAGCAGGCCGACCTTGACGTAGGGGACGGGGGTCCTGCCGGCGCCGGGCTTCTCCCACTGGTCGCGCACGCGCCGGTTCTCCGCGGCTATCTTCTCGGTGACCTCCTTGAGCTCGGGGGCGAAGGCGTAGGCCGTCTCGTCGACGACGCCGACGCACTCGCGGTCCCTGCCGGAGCCGGCCCACACCAGGCCCGGCTGGTCGCCGGCGCAGCGGTCCTCCCCCTCGTCCGTGCCCAGCAGCCAGAAGGCGCCGCCGGCCAGGAGGGCGAGGACGAGGACCAGCGCGGCCATCCCCGGCCACCCCTTCCACCAGGGAGGCAGCGCGTCGAGTCGTCCAGGGGTCACGGGCATGATGCGGGCTCCTTGCGGACGGCGGTGGTCGCGCGCTGCCGGGGCGCGCTCAGATGTACTTCGCGGCCTCGTGCCTGAGCCCCACCCTGCGGGGGTCGGAGTGCATGGCCAGGCTCTGGAACATCGAGCCGATGGTGTCGTTGAGTTCGGGGCGCGCGGCGGGCAGCCGGTTGCGCGCGTCGCCCGCCAGCCACAGGGCGGCCACCAGCATGGTCAGGGCCCGGCGCTCGGCGAAGGAGCGCGGGGCCAGCTCCTCGGCGACCCGGTCCACCCGCAGCGTGGCCGTCCGCTCGGGCAGGACCGGCGTGCGCAGCGGCGCGGCCGTGACCGCGTACAGCTCGTAGAGCCAGGCGTCGGTGTCGGGCAGTTCCGTCAGGCTGCGGGCGAGGTGGTCGACGACGTCGTCGAGCTGGCCGAGGGCGAGCGCGTGGTAGCGCACGTCCAGCGGGTGGCCGTAGAGCATGTGCCAGACCTGCAGCTGCTCGTGGGTCTCGTCCCAGCGGGAGCGGCTGCGGGCCAGCTCCTGCAGGAGCAGCAGGCGCAGCCACGGGTGCAGGACCGGCCTGCCGGACAGCGGGCGCGGGTGGGAGTTCTCCAGGTAGCCGGAGCCCCGGCCGCCGCGTGCGCCGGCGTCCTGGGGGACGGGGTCGACGAGCCACAGCCGGGTGCCCGTCTCGCGGGCGAGGCTGTTGCGCGTGCGCAGGGTGAAGGACTCGAGCAGGTCGGCGTCCCAGGCGGCGTCGAACTCGCGGGCGGCGGAGCACACCACGAGCGCGGCGCGCTGCTCCTCGTTCATGCCGTCCAGGAGGTCGCGCAGGATGACGCGGTCGAGCGGCTCGGCCTCGGACCGGTCGTCGGCGGCGGGGACGGGGGTGGCGAGGATCCCGCGCAGCAGGGCCTCGCCGTCCCCGCGGCCGGGTATGCGCGCCGCCGCCTCCAGCAGCCGTCCGGCGCTCCATGCGTGACCGCGCGTCAGCCGGTGGGCCAGCGGCGGGGCCTCGGGCAGGCGGTCGGCGATCCCGGCCCCGAGCTGGGAGACCTCGGCCGCGGTCAGGTCACGCAGCTGGACGCAGTACCAGTGCCAGGAGGCGTCGGGCGGCGGGTCGGGGACGGAGCGCTCCCAGTCGGCGTAGGAGGCCTGCTCGGGCGAGCGGATCCACACCCCGGCCGGTCCGCGGGCGAAGGGGCCGGGGATGCGTCCGGTGTCGGAGGCGGTGGCGACGGCCAGCAGGGGGTCGGGCGCGCCGCTCTCGTCGCGCAGCCGCACGAGCAGGTCGAGGAAGTCCCGGCCGCCTTCGGCGTCGACGTTGTCCAGCAGGACCGCGCAGTTGCGGTCGCGGCGGCGGCGTGCGTACTCGCCGCGCAGGTCGGCGAGGAACGCCTCGCACAGCCGCCGGTCCACGGCGGCCCGGTCGACGTCGGTCCCGCTCTTGCTCAGCTGGTTGAGGGCGACGAGCTCGTCCACCGGGGTGTGCGGGCCCGCGTACCAGGAGAAGCCGGTGCGCCGGGCGATGCTGAGCGGGAGCCGCGGCGGGCGGCGGATCAGCCCGGCCAGCAGTCCGATGCCGGGGATCTGCAGGAGGTTGAGGTCCTGCAGGAGGCCTGCGACGTCGGCGGCCCGGTCGGCCGCGCCGGTGCTCTCGCGGGCTTCGTGCAGGGCGCGGCGCAGCTGGTGTCCGGCCCGGCGGGAGTCGTTGGCGTCCAGCGAGAGCCCGGGGTCGACGACGAGCAGGCCGAGGGTGAGGCGGGGGAAGAGCAGGGCGGGCTGGCGGGCGAAGCGGTGCGAGAGCCCGTAGGCGAGGCGGCCCGCGACCTCGTGCGGCCGGCGCGGCCCGGCGGAGGCGAAGTCGTAGAAGGCGTGGGGCCGGTGGGAGCCGAGGTAGCCGAGCCAGGCCAGCGCCGCGGTGCGCCCGCTGCCGCGGGTGCCGACGAGCACCAGCACGGGCAGCCCGCGCCCGCCCCGCCCCGCACGGCCGTCCTGGACCATGGTGCGGCATTCCTGGTAGAGCGCCTCGATGCCCTCGATCCCCAAGGGCCGTCTCACAGGCTCCGGCACGTCATCAGCCCCCCTCGAGCCGGCGCGTGTCACCGCCGACCGTGCTGAAAATGCTGCCACGCGGGTGCGGTTCGCGGGAGCGTTCGGCCGCAACTGATAGAGCGGCGGCCGGCGGAGGGGACCGGCGGCCGGCGCCCCCGGGCGGGGGCGCCGGACCGTCAGCTCCGTGCGCTGGTCTTCACCGTGTCCTCGACCGCGGCCGCGGGGGCCTCGGCGGCGGCCCGGCGCCGGCGGGCGAGCGGGTAGCCCAGGCCCAGCAGGACGAACCAGACGGCGATGACGTAGAGGGCCACGCGGGTGTCGGAGTCCCAGGCGACCAGGACCGTCACGAAGGCGAAGGCCGCGAGCGCGATCCAGTTCGTGTACGGGGCGCCGGGCATGCGGTAGGAGGAGGCGACGGCCCGGCCCTCCGCCACGGCCCGGCGGTAGCGCAGGTGCGTCACGAGGATGATGCTCCACACCGTGATGGCGCCGCCGGTGGAGACCGCCGTGATGTAGGCGAACGCGTGCTCGGGGTCGATGGCGTTGACGAGCACGCCCAGGGCCATGACCAGCGCCGAGATGACGACCGCGGTGGCGGGCACGCCGCGCTTGCTGAGCCGGCCGAGGGCCGCGGGTCCGTGACCGTTGAGGCCCGCGGTGCGCAGCATGCGCGCCGTGGCGTACAGCCCGCCGGCGTTGCACGAGGACAGCGCCGAGGTGAGGACGACGAAGTTGACGATGCCGGCCGCCGCCGGGATGCCGATCTTGGTGAAGGCGGCGACGAACGGGCTCGTCCCGGGCTGGAACTCCTGCCAGCTCACGACCGACAGGATGACGAAGAGCGCGCCGAGGTAGAACAGGCCGAAGCGCAGCGGAAGGCTGTTGATGGCGCGCGGGATGTTCTTCTCCGGGTCCTTGGTCTCGCCCGCGGTCACGCCGACCAGCTCGACGCCGAGGTAGGCGAAGAGGACGATCTGCAGGGTCATCAGGGAGTTCCACACGCCGTGCGGGGCCACTCCGCCGTCGGCCCACAGGTGGCTGACCGACGCGGTGTCACCGGCGTCTCCGAAGCCGATGATGAGCACGCCCAGGCCGATGAGGATCATGCCGATGATGGCCGTGACCTTGATGATCGCGAACCAGAACTCCAGTTCGCCGAAGATCTTCACCGAGATCAGGTTGGCGCAGGCGAGCACCACGAGGGAGATCAGCGCCGTCTTCCACTGGGCGAAGCCGGGCGCCCAGTAGTTGACGTACTGCCCGGCCGCGGTGATCTCGGCCATGCCGGTGGTCACCCACATGATCCAGTACGTCCAGGCGGTGGCGTACCCCCAGAACGGGCCGAGGAAGCGGTGGGCGTAGTCGGCGAAGCTGCCGGAGACCGGGTTGTGGGTGAGCAGCTCGCCCAGGGCCCGCATGACGAAGAAGAGCACGACGCCGGCGGCGGCGTACCAGATGATGAGGCTCGGGCCGGCCTGCGATATCGCGGTGCCGGCGCCGAGGAAGAGGCCGGTGCCGATGGTGCCGCCGATGGCGATCATCTGCATCTGCCGGGAGCCCAGGGTGCGTTTGTACCCCTCGGTGCCGGCGCCCGGGTCCCCCGTGGTTCGCGAGCTCACAGTTCTGAGGTCCTCTCTTGCCGCGACGTGTCCGCGGCGCGGTGGCCGCCGGACCGTCCTGTCGGTGAACGATCTGTCAGTACAAGATCCCTCAGGAGCGCCGTGGAGACCAGCATGTCCACCGGCTTGTTCTAGAAGCAGCCCTCGCGTTTGCGGTCCTCCATGGCGGCTTCGGAGAGTCTGTCGTCGGCTCTGGTGGCGCCGCGTTCGGTGAGGCGGGAGGCGGTGATCTCGGTGATGACCTCCTCGATGGTGGCGGCGTGGGAGT